>NZ_JXMS01000013.1 GCF_001672295.1 Halodesulfovibrio spirochaetisodalis
CTGCTAAAAATATTAACATATTGAATTTGATTACAAAACAGAAAAATATTTTTAATAAAAAAGCAGGGAGGTAACCTCCCTGCTTTACTCACTATAGAAGCTATATCCTGTAGGCCGAAACCTAGCGCAACAAACCTATCTATTTTTTCTTTCGACTAAGCTGATATTTGCGCACAGCTTTATTGTGCTCTTTCAGTGTCTTACTGAATTTGTGTGATCCATCACCACGAGACACAAAGAACAAATACTTATGTTTGGCAGGGTGGAGAGCAGCCCGTATTGCCTCAAGTCCCGGCGAGCAGATAGGCCCCGGAGGCAATCCTCTATGCTGATATGTATTGTAGATATTCTTTTTATTTCGAATATCAGCACGGGTGATATCACCGTTAAAATCTTTCCCGATACCATAAATTATTGTCGGGTCAGCCTGCATCCGCATACCCATTTCGAGTCGGTTTGCATAAACCCCTGCCACAGTATCCCGCTCGGCAGGAACACCGGTTTCCTTTTCCACAAGAGAAGCCAGTATAATTACTTTGCGCAGCTCTTCAGGGCTCGGCTTATGATCACCCCACAATGATGCTGTTTTCTGCCAAAAAGTTAACACAAGCATGTCCGCTACTTTCTTTGCAGCGTCCATATTCATAGTCTGCGGCTTATTAAGCTTATATGTCTCAGGAAACAGAAAACCTTCTGCATTGGAAAACGGGATATTATGTTTCTTCAAAAATTCCGGATCATGAATGACTTTTGCAAAGTCTTCTGCCTTTGCAAACCCTTGCTGCTGCACTATGTCAGCAATCTGCCACCATGTTAAACCTTCCTGAAACGACAGGGTGTACAACACCCCTTTACCTGTCACGAGCTCTTTAAGCAGGCGTTCTGGTGTCCATCCTGTATTGAGCATATATTCGCCAGCTTTCAGGTTGTGCTGCTGCTTTTTGATACGCACCATCAGCTGGAATACATACGGATATTTTACTGCGCCCTGACGCGCCATATCTTCAATAACCTGATTAAAGGATGCTCCTTCCGGAACAACCAGTGGAATTTCGCGCGGCTCGCTGGACATTGGCGAACGTGTATACGTTTCAAACGCAAACCAGACACCGGCGGCAGAAAGCAGCACAAGCACCAAGATTATACTGCAAATTTTAGTGAAAGTTCCCATATCGATCCTCTAGTCGTATAATTGTCTGTGTTCTTCTGCTAAATGCAGGAACGACTCAAGAATACGCACTGCAGCCTGCTGATCAATCACCTGGTCAATCTCATGGCCTTTCAGGCCGGCATCCCGTAATTCCAATTCCGCTTCAAATGAGCTGAGTGCCTCTTCAATAGTGTATATCGGTAAATCACACCGACGACGTAATCTTGCTAAAAAATTGCCTACCTGACGTGACATAAGCGTTTCTTCGCCATCAAGCGATTTAGGCAGTCCTACAACAATGGCGACAGGCTCTTCTGCTTCAATGAACGCCAGAAGCTCCGCGAAGAATTTATCGCGAGTCTTCATTATAACCGTTTTACGTGGAAACGCCATATTGCCACCAGTATCACTGGCTGCAAGTCCTGTCCGCTTTGTCCCGTAGTCTATAGCAATATATTTCATGCAGTTACTCTTCTGCCCTTTGTACGCAAGACTCCCCTCCGTTTGCGGGAGGGGAGTCAGTGCAATTAAAGACCAGTTGTATCTACGATTCGCTTCGAATCTTTTTTCACCGACTCTGTCGCGATACGTTTTATATGTTTTTTCCAGTCATCCCCATACAACATCTGGGCAAGATATTCCACCGTGTGCAGTACAGGTCTTTTTTCGTGTAAGTTCAGGAAGATTCGTGAAATACCAACTTTACAGGATGGACAGCCCACAATAACAGGAGCGTCCTTCTGCATTGTCGGCAGCACCAGAGCCAGTCCTGCTTCTTTTTTAGCACGCAGCTTATTGTAAATATCCGGACTGGTCAGAGCACCCATACCGGATTCGCCACAGCATCCCGGATTAAGCTCCACATCAGCACCAGATAACTCACTGAGCGCAGTTGCGTACATGCCCGCAGCTTTATTCTTATGTACTCCGGTCCACTCTGCATGACAGGATGGGTGGTACAATACAGAATGTCCGCTGGCGGCATCTTTCAGAGCATCTTTACCCATACGTTCAATGAGGAACTGTACGGCATCCTTATGCTCAAGCTTGATATTCAGTGACTCCGCAAGCTCGTAGGACTCAAGTCCCTCACGGCAGGAACCGCATGCGGTTATGGAGTGTGTGATATTCAATCCCGCACGAACAGCATCAGCAAGAAACGCTTTCATTTCTTCGATATTAGCCGCACGGTTTTTCTTGTATTCTTCGTCTTTACCCGCAGCAAGCAGCGGATACCCACAACACATATGGCGTGGAGGCATAATCACAGCCACACCGGATTTGAGCATCAGCATAAGCGATGCAAGACCGATGTTTCTGTAGAACAGGGAACCACCGCATCCAGGGAAGTAGAACACTGCTTCCAGCTCTTTTCCTTCCGGTGCGTTATCAGGAACAAAGATCGCGCCTTTATCCAGACGGATAGCTTCGTTCAAACCACGGTATCCCACTTCAGGGCCGAGGCCGGAGAAAAGAGGGCTGTTAATATTGGAACGCCATGAGCTTGGGATAATGCGCAGCATTTTATTCTGCAAACGCTGTCCCATAGACGCCATTTTGGCAGCACGCGGCACTCGTGTAGAAACATCCGCCACAAGGTAATCGAGAACCTTGGACTTGATAGGATGGCCACCTGCGCCTTCATCTTCCGCAAAAGCACGTAATTCAAGTGCAACCTTGGAAGAATCAATCTTAACAGGACAAACTGCCTTACACTTTCCGCAACCTGTACAGTGCTCCATAAGCTTGCGTAACTGCGCCATCAGGTTATCGTCCGGCTTACCCTTGTTCACCTGAGAGTAGTAGACAGCTTCAAGCAATGCACCGAGGCTCAGGTTTTTGTTACGCGGATGGTACAGCAGGTCGCCCTGCGGGTAGAACATCGGACACACCTGCTTACACTTACCGCAACGGGTACAAACCTGTACGTTGGTGAGCAGGTTAATCAAACGTTCTTTTTCCGGCAGACCAGAGGCCTGAATATCGCGGATAAGACGGTTAAACGAAAACGTAAACGGCTTAACCGGAGTATCACGCTGGGTCAGCTTGGCAGGGTTAAGAATGGAAAGCGGGTCTACCCTGCGTTTAAACAAGGAAAGCTCTTCCATCTTCTCAGCCGCGAGGAATTTAATTTTGGTTATACCAATTCCGTGCTCACCGGTTACTTCACCGTCCATCTCCTGTGCTTTGGCCATAACTTCCTCTGCCACTTCTTCTGCATGGTGCAGCATGACAGGATTGTTGGAGTCTACAGGGATGTTTACGTGGCAGTTACCGTCGCCCGCATGCATGTGGTTAGCCACAATAATGCGGGTTGCAAGCATATCATCCACAATCTTTTTGAGATTGCGACGCTGGGACGGGTAACGCTCCTGCGCTTTCTCAAAGTACGCAAGCGCCTGTTCCAGCATTTCCTGGTCTGAAAGCTCAGCAATAGGCACATCACCTTTCGCAACCTTGGAAGCAAAGGTAAATGCTCGGTTGAGCTCTTTATCTTCCAGCGGCATACCGCTCAGGCGTCCGCTTTCACCAAGTGCTGTACGGAACGCTCTGCCCATGCAACGCTGGTTGAGGTGCTCAATAAAGTCTGAGAACTCAGGAATGACATCAATCGGAATAACGATATCTTCGTTAATTTTAAAGCCGGAAGTACGACGCGCAATAGCTGAAAGCTTGTGTCTGTCATCCCAGAAGAGCTCAGCCTCTGCTGCATCCTTTGCAACAAATACGTCCACACCTTCATACGGAGTACAGATATTCACGATATCTTCCACGCTCTTATCAAGCGCACCGGTATCGTTCGAGTTCAACTCAATAATCAGAACAGAAATAGGACGTTCGTCGTACTTTGTAGATTTTGTCTGGTATTCAATAGCCTCAACGTATTTAACACCAAACTCTTCCAGCGCTGAAATTTTAACAAGGTCGCCCTGTTCGCGGATAACATCACGCAGGCCGACAATGTCTTTAATAACGAGCATTGCGTTGCGCATGGAGCGTCCAAAAAACTCCAGCACAAGCACGCGGTCAAACTTCTGCTTCGGATAACAGATAAAGGTTGCCTCAGTGATGATACCATCAGTGCCTTCTTTCTGTACCCCTGGCAGACCGCCGAGAAACTTGTTGGTAACGTCTTTACCAAGACCTGCTTTGCGGATTTGATCACCGCGTAAGGAAATAACAGTGCGGACACCGCCGGACACATCCTTTACTTCAAACACGGCGGTTTCATCTTCCATGATCTTATGACGTGGATGATTAACACGCTCAACAGTAATGATTTCACCAGTCGGTGTAACCATTGTGTATTGAAGGATATTGTCCAGAGTTGTTCCGTATTCAAAGGCAAAAGGACCGCCGGAGTTTTCCGACACGTTCCCGCCGATGGTGGAAGCAGTCTTGGAAGCAGGGTCAACAGTAAAGAGCATGCCACCTTTGTCTGCAGCTTTAATGGCATCAAAGGTAATGACACCGGCTTCAGCAGTGAGGGTCATCTCTTTAGCGTCGATGGATTTGATTGCGCTCAATTTCTGCAAACTCATCACAACAGTACGCTTACGTGCCGGAATAGCGCCACCGGTACAACCGGAAGCACCGCCACGCGGGATGAGTGCAAATTTCATTTCGTTCGCAAGGCGAACAATGGCGCTTACCTGCTCTGTTGCAGAAGGTGCAACAACAAGCAACGGAAGCTCCATGCGCAGGTCGGTTGCGTCTGTGGAACATTCCACTAACGATGCAGGACGCAGATCAATGTTGTTTTTAGGAATGATCTGTCCAAGGCGGCGAACAAGCTCGCTCCGGAATGCCATATCTGCCTCGTAAGCACTCCAGAAGACTGTGATACCTTCGCTCAAAGTGTTTGCGTAATGGTGCGCCAGAGCTGGTTCTGCTCTGTCAAAACGCGTAGTTACACTTGTGCGAACGGTTTCAGCATCGATAAACGGATTGTAACGGACAAGGAAGAGCTCTTCAGCGATTGCAATTGCAAGCTCGCGAACGGCTTCCGGCCAATCTTCAAATTCATCAAGATCAATCCGCAACACCCTATGGACAAGAAACTCGGAACCTATAGAAATATGTGGGCCTTTGTGCGGCATGACCAATTCTCCCAGTAATTAAGAACGAAGCTGAAGAGTTTACTTTTTGTTCTTTAAGAATGCAAGAAGAGCATCGTTGCATCCTTTACCGGCAGGCGTTGGGCAGCAATGCTATGACTCGACTATCTTCTCGATATCTTCATCGGCAGGCTTGGCGCATTTAATGGAGCGATTACGCGTAGGGGAGACAAGGCGCTTGAACACAAACATTTCAACATCTTTTCCATCCAGTTCAGCAATTGGAATTTCTGCACGGGCTAGCGCCTTATGCCCGCCGGCAGAGCCAACATCGTTGAACTGACAATACGCAAAATGGCCAAGATCACGGTTTACACCGTCACCACGGAATATAATCACTGCTTTGTCTTTGTATACACCGCAGACAGCCACCCAGCGCATTTCGTGCACACGCATGAAGAAATCTGCAATAACAACAAGCGCGTCCGGATTCTCCACCATACCAACAAATGCATAGCGGCCGGAACCAACTTTGTGCATTCCGGTAATGGCACGGGAGAAATACTCCAGCCAGTCGGAGTGCATTTCACTTCGGGAAATACGGGAAAGCAGCGGATGGTTGGCAAATTTGCTCAGGTACTTAAACGCCCTGATATCCACTTCGTTGAAGTTTCGTTCAAAATCGTTGGTATCAGTCTTGATTCCGTACATGAGCGCTGTTGCCAGCATTTTTCCCGGACGGATTTTCATCTGATACAGATATTCGGTAAGAATGGTACTGTTTGCACCATATCCCGGTAAAATTTCTTTAAACTCAGACTGTACCGGATAGTCATCATTCAACGGGTGATGATCAATGACAATAGAGTAGTCCAGTTCACTGAACAAAGGATGGTGGTGCGGCTGGGAGTCTACAATGGCAAACCTGTCGTACTGAGCTGTAACCTGTGGAGTCATTTTGATCATTGGGATACGCAGCAGGCGAATCATCGCAAGATTGTCCGGGCGTGTGACGTCATTCACGCTGGCAATGCCTACATCCGCGACCCTGTGGCTCATAATGCGTTTAAGCGCAAGGGCAGAGCCTAATGCGTCCGGGTCGGCATTAATGGTGATCAACCAGCGTTCATTGCGGGAAAACATTTCCAGCAGCTGCTCAATCTGTGGTTTTACATTGCGAAAATACGACATATTATGCCTTTTTTACGTATAGCGGAAGTCCCGCAACCATGAGGCAAACCTCGTCACTCACTGCGGCAACAGCTTGGTTAAGCGCACCCAATCTTCGTACAAACTGACGAACCTGAGAACTTGCCGCAATAGGTCCGAGACCTGCTTCACACGACACTATGGTAACTTGGATTTCATCTGGAACCAATGAAAGGCTGTGTAAAAGCGCCTGTTGCGCCTCCTCCCACTGTTCATGACAAGCAAAAACCCAAAAATCCAAACTGTCGATGAGAATAGAGCGATACTCCAGTATGGACTTTTCTAACAATCGGGGCAATTCAATTCCTGTTTCCTTTACAGGAATCTCTGGAATACGTGCCAGACGATGATCCAGAATCTGCTGCCCGAATGTAAAGTCCTGTGCCTGCCCTGTTGCAAGCAAAAGTGCCGGAGATACACCCTCATACAAGCACTGTAAGCCAAAATCAGACTTACCGGACTTGTCCCCTCCAAGAATAAGTCGAATCATCCTATCTTCCTTCAGTCACACGTAATTGTTCAACAACCGGAATGGATGCTTCTATCTGCTCCCAATCAAAGAGCTCGTAAACAAAGGTACAATCTTCCCCACATAGTTGCAGAACCCTGCGTGCTATATGCCTTCCGGCTTCATCCAGCTGCGTAAGGCTGACATGTTTACTACGCCCTTTCGGCGTTGTTATGTCTGCCGGAGCATTCAAGTGAACCATGCAAAGTCGATCAAAAATATCAGCACAATCAAGTAGTGCATCATGCCCGTATGCAATGATGTGACCTATGTCAATGCATATGCCTAACTCTAACTCTGCAATAACAGGTACCAAATCAACTAAAGCGGCTCCCTCTACATTCTCGATAAGTAAATCATTACAGCGCAGTCCATGCTTTTTCCATGCACGCGCAACAACTTCCAACGCCTGCGAAGCTTCTGTAACAGAAAATGCATCTTTGCCCGTGGTTACCGGAGGATGCAGCACTGCCTGACGTACCCCGAGAAATCGAACTTTATCCATCAACTCGAGAATGATCTCTACAACAGCTGACGGTTTTTGCCACGGTAAATCCAGCGGCAAATGAACATGATACGTCAAATCAAGCGATGCTAACTCATCAGGTAAGTCACTGCTGTCATAGGCAAGGCATGATGCTGATTCGAAAAAGAGAAGGGCAACTTCGTCAACTTTCCCTTCTAAAAACAAGCAGTTTTCATAGATAGTACCGGGCATCACCCATGAAGGCGCAGCAACTGTAGGCTTGTTACGAAGTCTATCTCCGACAAGCCCTGAGCCCTCTTTCCCCTGTTCAGGTGAATTAATCTTTTTCATATGGTTTTCCACATCCGGCGTATGGGCAGATAGCACCACACATTGTGGCGTCATTGTAAGAAAGCCAGCAGCCTCACTAAATCAAGCCAAGCTGTGTCTCTTTATGCTTCTTTTTAGCTTTCAGTGCTGAATGCTTTACCCCTTCCTGCGGAAGGTCTTTCAAAAAACGGGACGGGGCAAGATGCACAGTTCGTCCATAGATCATCCGCTTGCTGGAATGACTAAGAAATAGCAACTGCTCTGCACGAGTCATAGCAACAAAGAGTAAGCGTCGCTCTTCTTCAACATCATAATGTTCCGCAGCACCCTTTGGGGTTCCGGTAAGCGTATCCATACCGCAATAGGGAACTATTCCATCCTCAAGGGCAGGAAGAAACACAGCTTTAAACTCAAGCCCTTTTGATGCGTGCATGGACATTATCTGAACCTTTTCACTCTTCTGACGAACTTGATCAAGCTCTGTCTGCAAATGAATCCAGTTAAGAAGCCCCACCCAACCCTTATGCTCTGTATATTTCTTCACCAACTGCTTAAACGCATTGGATTTCCAGAACAAACGGTCAAACGGTGGAATATCTTCCATGTACACAGCAATACCTTGCGGCCCTTTTGCCAATATTGAATCAGGACAGGATATCTGTTCTTCCTCTTCCTTGGCGGCGATACCCACAAAGCGCCCAGCCGCAGAAAGAATAAGCTCCACACGAGGATCAACCCAGAATGCCTCCTGCTCCGGCACAGAACACGGTATACCGAGTCTGTTAAGCGTCTGGCTGATAACAGGAATAAGCGCCTTAAACCGTACAAGAACAGCAATGTCACCGGGGGAAAGCTCTCCGCCAAGAAGCCGCTCCTGCCTATTATCCTGTAAAGAGTGACTGGTTTGACCAAGAAGTCCTCTAATCTGCGCACAAATCCATGATGCCTCCGCCTCTGAAGACGGGGCTTCAAACATGCGCACTTCAGCTTTAACAGCCTTTTTAGCCTCTATAGGCTGAGCCTGACGTTCCGATGCCATCAGCGCACCTGCGTAATCAACAATCTGCTGCGCAGAGCGATAGTTTTCCGATAGCTGAACGGTTCGTAGTGAAGGTAACTCCTGTGCTAGATACTCCTGCACACCACCATGTGCCCCCCTGAAACCATAAATAGACTGGTCAGGGTCACCGATACCGAAAAAGCCCTGTCCGTGCTGTTCATCCTGCGAAACAAGTTCTCGAACCACAGCCAGCTGCAACGGGGATAAATCTTGAATCTCGTCCACCAGAACGTGTGTCCAAGGACGTACAAAGACATTATTCCGCAGAGACTCCAGCCAGAACTCCAGTAAATCTGTGTAATCTGCAAGATTCCACGAGTTTTTCAGGCTGGAATAATTTTCATATGCAGCCATCTCTTCAAGAGGGCATGGCTCCATACGCTCACGACTTAGGGAAATTATCTCCCACGCCTGTTTGCACTCCTGCTTTGAAGCCTCTGCATTTGCTTCTGCAAACACACGTTTTGATCCTTCTTCAGAAAGCAGCGTAGGTGCATCAGAATAGGAGTTCTGCCAGTATTCAAAGGCTAACCCATGCAATGTGTCAGCACGGGGAATAGAAACTTTGTTCTGGATGGAATCAGCAAGTCGTGTTGTCAGCTCCTGAGCAGCACGGCGCGTAAAGGTCAACGCCAAAACCTGACGTGCACTCACCCCTGAGCCAAGCAGGTGTTCAATACGACCGATCAATGTACGGGTTTTACCTGTACCCGGCCCTGCTAGTACCAGCAGGGGATCAGGCGCAAAAGTTATGGCATCCTGCTGTGCTGCATTGTAGCTGATACTCTCAGCTTCCTCCTGCCGCTTCTGAACTGCGGCATCAAATACAGGCACCGTCGAAGCAGCTTCTTCAGGCGTAAGTCCACTTACCTTTTCTGGAACATCTATAAGACTTTTGCCGTGCTTAAATTCGTTGCGCTCTTTTTGCGAAAACACGCGTACTACACCGAATTCACCATCAAAACCAGGCTGGCGCAGTACTTCTCCCTTACGCATTCGTCCTACAGCTTCAGCAAGCAACGGATGCACCTTGCTGATATCCTCCTGCGGAACATCCCGCAAAATGGACATTTCGGAACCAAGAGCCTGTATGGCCTCTGCATAGAGGGTCATTACTTTTTTTGTTTTCGGCCCTACCCCAAGCACTTCGCTCATAAGCTCAGGAAGCGGTATCAAGGAGCTATAGTCCCCCGCCTTTGACGGCTGTTTAGGAACATCCCTGTCCGCAAGGGAAAGAACACGGTTCAATACCCCTACGGTCAACGGCTTTCCGCAAACAGGACAAATACCGTCACGGGTAAGTGTTTCGCGTGGCTCCATGACCACATTACACTTGCGATGGCCATCCAGATGATATTTTCCTTCTTCAGGAAAGAACTCCATTGTCCCTAAAAACTTGTGCCCCAAGCCTTCACCGCGCAGACTACGGTAGATACCTTCATACGAAATATCTCCGGCAAACAGGTTACATTCGCGGCCAAGCTTATCGCCGGAATGAGCATCGGAGTTTGAGACAAGAGAGAATCTGTCCAGCGCACTCCACAGCCAGTTCATTTCAGGGTCAGAAGAAAGACCAGTCTCAAGAGCAAAAATTTCTGAAGAATAGTCACCAAAGCACTCTTCAATGGTATCGAATCCAGACTTGGAACCGAATATGGAGAACCACGGTGTCCATATATGGGCAGGAATAAGAAAAGCAAAGGGATGTGTCTCAAGAACGAGATCAAGAATATCGCGGGAATCCATCCCGAGAATAGGACGTCCGTCTGAGGTAATATTACCGATTTCACCAAGGCGCTTACTGAACTTTCGGGCTGCTTCCAGCGTCGGCATAAATACGAGGTTATGTACCTTACGCACCTTGCCGCCACGCTTATAGATAGAACTTATTTCGCCCTGCAACATGAACAAGGAACGCCCATGCATCTGCCGCTCATCAAAGCCTGAAATTTCTTTTCCAAGTCCCGCCGTATCTTTCAGTTGGTACAGCCCGCTCTGACTGTCCTCCACAAGCAGGTCTTCCAGCTCATCAAGCCAGACAGGGTGTGTGCAGTCGCCTGTACCAAGGACATTCAGCCCCTTTACCTCAGCCCACGCAGCCAAATGACGCGGAGTTAACTTTTTACTGGTTGCACGGGAAAAACGGGAATGAATATGCAGGTCAGCGCGAAATTGTTTCATGAAGCAAGTTCCCTGGCGTTACGCCTTAGCAGACAAACTCATACAGAAAAATAATCCATCCTGTCCTATCTGTACCAGAGGAATACCCCCTAGACAATTGTGCAAAATAGCCGCCTGTTTTACTGCCCTTCATCCATGTTCTACCCGCTGAAAAGGCTGGCTGAGCCACATCTTCCAGATACAAAAAAAGAACAAAGGCTCTTCTGTATACAACAGAAGAGCCTTTGCTCACTATATTCGATTCGGAGGTAAATATTGTGTAAATCTACCTCTACCTTCCAAAATATTTTACAATTTACCGAGGAAGTCTTTCAGACGAGGATGTTTCGGATTGGAGAAAAACTCGTCCGGTGCTGCTTCTTCCTGAATCACACCATCTGCAATGAAGATTACACGGTCGGCTACTTCGCGAGCAAAGCCCATTTCGTGTGTTACAACCACCATGGTCATGCCTTCGTCAGCAAGGTTCTTCATTACATCAAGAACTTCGCCTACAAGCTCAGGATCAAGCGCAGAAGTCGGCTCATCAAAAAGGATAACTTTCGGGTTCATAGCCAAGGAACGTGCAATTGCCACACGCTGTTTCTGACCGCCGGAAAGCTGATCCGGATACGCTGTCGCTTTATCCGGCAAGCCTACTTTATCAAGAAGGCTCAGCGCAATTTTGTCTGCTTCTGCCTTATCCATTTTGCGAACTTTAATAAGCCCGATGGTAATGTTCTGCAGAACAGACAAATGCGGGAACAGGTTAAACTGCTGGAATACCATTCCTGCTTCTGAACGCACGTAGTTGATGTCTGTTTCTTTTGCGTAGAGATCAAACCCGTCTACAACAATGGTACCGGATGTGATCTCCTCAAGACGGTTAATACAGCGCAATACTGTTGATTTACCAGAACCGGACGGCCCGAGAATAACAACTACTTCGCCCTGCTTAACATTTAAATCTACGCCTTTGATTACTTCTATGTCACCGTAACTTTTGTGCAGGTTACGGATTTCAATCATGTTTGAGGAATCGCTCATGATATGCTCCTAGCGGTGGCTGCGTGCCATCAATTTTTTCTCGTACCAACGCAGAGCTTTCGCAATGGAAAGGGTCATACAGAGGTATACAATCGCGACAGTCAGGTACACTTCAAATGATCTGAAGTTAACCGCAACAATTTCCTGACCGGAACGGGTAAGCTCTGCAACACCGATAACAGTAAGAAGCGAGGTATCCTTAAGCGAAATAATAAACTGGTTTCCCAATGGCGGGATCATACGGCGGAAAGCCTGAGGCCAGATGATGGAGATCATGGTCTGACGGCGTGTAAGACCAATAGAGCGGCCGGCTTCAAACTGTCCTTTATCAATAGACTGAACCGCACCACGTACAATTTCAGCAATATATGCACCGGAGTTAACAGCAATGGTAATGATACCCGCTGTGATCGGATTAATACGAACACCGGTAGCAAGCGGAACACCAAAGTACAGGAACAACGCCTGCACAATCATCGGGGTACCGCGAATAATTTCTATGTAAATGCTCGAAATGGAGCGATTAAACTTATTCTGTGAAAGTCGGCCAAGGCCTGCCACGGTGCCTATCATGAAACCGAAAACAAGACCGAGGAGCGTGATATAAATAGTTAACTCAATCCCTTCTGTAAGAAGCGGAAGAGTCTCTACCATCACTGCTGGTTTAAACTGGAATGCCATGAGTGTATCTGCCTTTAAGTACTTTTGCCGAAAAACTCCGGCGAATAAAATGTACATAGGGATGGCACAACGCCATCCCTATGAAAAAATACTATGAGAGAAAGAGAAGCTGCTATTTAGCAGGTGCGTAACCGAACCACTTAATGAAGAGTTCGTTGTAAGTACCGTCAGCTTTCATTTCTTTGAGCGCTTTGTTTACGCCGGAAACGAGCTTGGAACCTTTAGGGAATGCAATACCGTAAGCCTGTCCCTGATAGATAGGACCAACTACTTTTACCATGCCCTTACCTGCTTTTGCTTCAAAATCCTTAACAACAGGCATATCAAAGATAACTGCGTCTGCACCGCCGGTCATCAGTTCCATGAACATGTTATCGTTGTTAGGGAAGAGCTTGATGTTCTTCTTAGGTACGTACTGCTGAGCAAGGTCAACAGAAGAAGTAGCAAGCTTGGTAGCAACAATTTTATCTTTCAGATCGTTGATATCTTTGATGTCGTTGTTGTCTTCACGAACAAGGATAACAAGACCGGAATCGTAGTAACCATCAGAAAAATCAACAACTTCAGCACGGGAAGGTTTGATTGTGATGCCCGCAACAGCAGCATCAATAGAACCAGCCTGAAGACCCGGGATAATGCCGTTAAAGTCCATTGGCTGGAAGTCGTAATCAAGGTTCATACGCTTTGCGATCTCTTTCCACATGTCGATATCAAAACCAACGTATTCACCGTTCTGTTTAAACTCAAAAGGCTTGAAGTTGGTGTCATGTGCTACAACCAGCTTCTGAGCAAACGCAACTGAAGATACAGAAAGTACGAGCAGTGCGGCAAATATAGCGATAAGACGTTTCATGAATGAACCCTCCTAAAAGTGATTACATAACTAATTTGTGAAATACCTACTATTTCGTTTTTCGCGTAACGAAAAATGTCTTCTCAAAACCGAGAGAGTATTAGCAGACGGATGAAAAAAAATCAAACAAGCTGTATTTTTTTCCGTTTTTGTTATTTGTAAAATCAGTTTTACATTTTTTGTTTTTTATTCATTTTTATTTCAGACAGATAGAAAAATTGCCGTAAACACTCACAACACAATTTTGTTAACAAAATTGTGAGCCAATGGATAGAACAAAAAAAATCCAGCACGCTGAGCTGGTAATTTCCGATTACATAAGCCTGCGTACTGACAAATTTGCACATCTCTCCATATACCAAAAAAGCCAAGCTCGCACAGATACTTTCCTGTTATCGAGCTTGGCTCCTTATTCTCTTGTGCTGCACCTAACAGTGTAGAGGAAAACTAGAGCACATCCTCTGGTGAGACAGAGAACATTTCAAAAGCTTCGCCCACAGCAGGACAGGTGAGTTTTCCTTTGTACGTATTCAGACCAAGCGCAAGAGCACGGTCTTCGCGCAACGCATCTAATCCCTTGTTTGCCAGCTGAATTGCATACGGCAATGTCTGGTTGCTCAGCGCAAAGGTAGAGGTACGAGGAACGGCACCCGGCATATTGGTAACTCCATAATGCACTACCCCGTGGAGGTTAAAAACAGGCTCATCATGTGTTGTCGGCTTGATTGTTTCGCAGCAACCGCCCTGATCTATGGCTACATCAACGACAACAGCACCCTCCTGCATCGTTTTAATCATGTCTTCCGTAACAAGGCTCGGAGCCTTGGCGCCCGGAATAAGCACTGCGCCCACCACGAGATCAGACTTGGCAACCCACTCACGAATATTCGGTTCAGTGGAAGTAATAGTACGGATACGATTGCCGAACACATCATCAAGATACTGCAGGCGCTGGTGGCTGACATCAAGAATAGTAACGTCCGCTCCAAGGCCGATAGCCATCTTGGCTGCATTGGTTCCAACAACACCACCACCGACAACAGTCACACGGCCGGGTGCAACTCCCGGAGTACCACCCAGAAGCACGCCTCGTCCGCCATTTGCCTTTTTCAAAAAGTTTGCGCCTTCCTGCGTTGCCATGCGTCCAGCCACTTCAGACATAGGCATCAGCAACGGCAGGCAGCCGTTAGGGAGCTGAACAGTTTCATATGCAATGGCGGTGGTTCCTCCCTCAAGCAGGGCATCTGTCAGATCGCGCTCCGCAGCAAGGTGCAGATAGGTGAAAAGCAGCAATCCTTCACGAAGATACTGGTACTCTGATGCAACAGGCTCTTTTACTTTAATAACCATATCCGCGCCCCATGCCTCTTCAGCAGTAACCATGGTAGCGCCGGCTGCAATGTACTCTTCATCCATCAAGCCGCTACCGCGACCGGCTTCTGTTTCTACAAGTACAGAGTGTCCTTGCCGAATCAAAGTTGCCGCACCGCCCGGAGTAAGAGCGACCCGATTTTCCAGTGTTTTTATTTCCTTAGGTACACCGATAATCATGACTTCCTCCTTGCAACAGTCAAGAACACAGCCAATATAGTCTGCATCCCTAATTGTGAACATTGAAACTGTGATATACATTCACGCTTGTAACGTGCGTCATTTGGGTTACCTTTCCCTGTACAATCACCACAAATTTGCTACAAGAAAAAAACAAGATTTACGCAGAAAACACCCAAAATTTACTGTGTTATGCGAAAAAACATACACTTATTGCAAATTTGCAACACAAATATGTTTTTTCATGTATGCTCTGGTGCTCACCTTACAGATGTACTTCCTCAACGCACCATAAACAGGCAGCTCTCGCCTGTTCAAAAAAATGCATAATCCATCAACCATGTTGCATAGTTGCGACTACTGCTTATATATGAAAAATTGCTAACCTCAGTTGAAAAAACACACAGCGCATATCTCTTTTTTAAACGAAAACGCACCGCGGCTGTTTACTACACAGCCTGCTGCCAATAATACCAGCACACCACATATACAGTATTCCGCAAGCAATGCTCGTTATCCCGATAAGGAACCATTATGACTTTTTTGACTTTTCTCATTCTCTTTTTCATCGTCGGCGCATGGGGACTGGAAACATGGGTCAGCAAACTAAATATGCAATCCCTTGGACAACCGATTCCAGAAGCTTTTGAACATGCAATAGATGCACAAAAGTATGCTCGGTCTCAGAAATACACACGGAAAAAGAATGCACTTTCCACGGCATCAGGATTCGTGAACGTAGCCGCCATTGTGCTCTGTCTTTTTTTGGGGATTTTTAATGTCTTCAATGAATGGGCATATGCGATTTCAGACAACAACATCCTGCAGGGACTGGCATTTCTCGGCATTGTGTCTCTTGCTTCAATGCTGCTTTCACTTCCGTTCTCTATCTACGGAACCTTTGTGATTGAAGAAGAATTTGGCTTTAACCGCACTACCCCGAAGCTTTTTATTGCTGATCGTATCAAAGGAATTCTGCTCTCAATTGTTATCGGAGCTCCACTTGCCGCAGGTGTTCTCTGGTTCTTTCAGACATTCCCGACCTATGGCTGGCTTATTGCGTGGGGATTTGCCACAGCATTTATTTTTGCTGTGCAGTACGTGGCGCCTATCTGGATTATGCCGCTGTTCAACAAGTTTACTCCACTGGAAGACGGCGACCTGCGTCAGGCAATTGAAAATTTTGCGCAGCGAAACGGATTCAATATTTCCGGTATCTATATAATAGATGGCTCAAAACGCTCGAGCAAAGCCAACGCTTTTTTCACGGGGTTTGGTAAACAAAAACGCATCGCGCTCTTCGATACGCTGGTGAACTCCATGAGCACAGCTGAAATAGTAGGTGTGCTTGCACATGAAATAGGGCACTGCAAGCTTAATCATATTAAACGAATGTTCATCACAAGCATTGCTACAACCGGCATTACGTTTTTCTGCCTGTCTTTGGTGCTCGGATACCAGCCATTGTACGCAACGTTTCATGTGGAACAAATGACCATTGCAGTCGGCATCGTGCTGTTCAACTTCCTCTACACACCACTGTCATTGCTACTGACCATTTTTGCTTCATACCAGTCCCGAAAATACGAATTTGAAGCGGATGCATTTGCAGCTAAAACCACCAAAACGCCTTGGGAGCTTTCCAACGCGCTTATCAAATTATCTGTAAACAGCCTTTCCAACCTGACGCCCCATCCGGCATATGTATTTTTGCACTACTCGCATCCGCCGGTTGTTGAGCGCATCAAGGCTCTCAATAATATATCTATATAATTAAACGTTTTGTTCAAAAGTTTTCCTACCGGAGTTGGACAAAGCCATGTAGTGCAACGCGAAAGAAGCTCAGAGGCAAACAATCACTTATTCTAAGAGAACGTTTATTTTTGACACAATGCAATACTGTGTTGATTTATTATTACGCTGTCACCGATACTGTTTTGTTCATTACTATAATCAGCAGACACTTTTCAGCTAACGCTCATATAATCCTTTTTACGTACAACTCACTAATAACAAAACGCCACAATGCACTGCACTGTGGCGTTTTATACTTTCTTATAGCTACACATGGATTTGCAAATCGCTTGTAGCAATGCAGCAGCACGTACACGTTTTAGCACTTACGTACTTCCTGAAACATACCACTCATCAATTGTAAGCAACTAAGAGCATTCACATAATAACATGATGTTAAACATCATTTTTATGCATTTTCACATTGACCTTCCCCCTAGGGGCAGGGGGTAGGCTTTCACAGCTCTAATTTTAGAAAGTACATTTTTACATCCCTGAACCAGAATCTACTTCGCACAACAACTACACAAACCTTAGACGATATCACGCGTCTGTTTGAATAAGGCAGACTACTGCCGAACAGGTATCCATCTGTATTGAAAGTTGAATTAATTACATTCACGACCGTAACTAACAATGGAGAAATGTATGACTTTGCAGCGACTTGGTAACAAGACAATGTGTGCGTTTGTATTGCTAGCCAGCATGCTTCTTTTTGCATCCAGTGCTTTTGCAGCAGCACCTAAGTATGTATTTTACTTCATCGGCGACGGCATGGGCGCTTCTCAGCGCCAGGCTGCCCAGTACTTCTACAAAATTCAGACCCAGAATCCCGAAGCCAAACTGGTAATGAACAGTTTCCCAGTTTCTGCTCTGGTTACCAGCCATTCAGATAACACTCTCATTACAGATTCAGGTGCTGGTGGTACTGCTCTTGCGACCGGCTTTAAAACAACTAACGGTGCTATTGCTAAACTTCCTGACGGGACAGATCTGAAGACCATTGCAGAAGCAGCACACGACGCAGGCTACGCAGTAGGTCTTGCAACCTCTACCCGTATCACCCATGCTACACCTGCAGCATTTTCCGCTCACAACATGAGCCGCAGTAATGAGAATGAGATGGCAATCGACCAGCTTGGTACCGGTTTTGAATACTTTGCTGGCGGTGGTTTTCGCCACTTTGTTGCCAAAAACAACGCCGCTGGCCTCAAATCTAAGCGCAAAGATGACCGTGACCTCATCGCTGAGTTTAAAGCAAAGGGCTATACTACATTTGTTGGCAATAACGCTCGTGATGCCTTCCGCGCGTACAAACCCAAAAAAGGTGATAAAGTCCTCGCACCTCTCGCATACAGCGTATTAGGCATGGAAATCGACCGCATTAACAGTTCTGAAAAAAAGAACGCTATGCCTTCTATTGCTGAATTAACTACTAAAGGTATTGAGGTTCTTGAAGCACAGAAGAAGCCATTCTTCTTCATGGTTGAAGGCGGACGTATTGACTGGGCAGCGCACTGTAACGATGCGACCGGCACAATATACGACACTCTCGCTCTTGACGCAGCTGTTGCAGAAGCACTCGCTTTCTACAAAAAACATCCTGAAGAAACACTGATCGTTGTAGCTGCTGACCACGAAACCGGCGGTATGGCTATGGGTATCAGCCTTGATTCCAAAGGTTACTTCCTCAAACTCAACGAGCTGTTCAAAGTTAAAGCTTCCATCGAAGACATTCTTGCGTACGTATACCCCGACATGGTGGAAGAGTACCCGAAAGTAGCAGAACGTCATGCAGCATACCTTAAGTATGTTGGTGAGTACTTCGGATTAACCGACCTTACTCCACGAGAAAAGGAACAGCTTGAATCTGCAATGACTATTGAAGATCGTAACCAGAACCTGCCTGCAGCTGAACAGATTAACTACGGCTATGCCTACACCCCTACCATGATTGCTGTTGCGCACCTCGTATCTGAACGTGCACGTATCAGCTGGACCTCTTACGTTCACACCTCCACTGTTACGGCACTGTCTGCAATCGGTAACCAGTCAGCAAAATTCGGTGGATTTAAAGACAACACAGAAGTCGCTAAAACCATGGCAGACGTTATGGGCGTAAAACTTTCCTCTTTCAAAACTACACCTTCCAAAGCGCTGCTTGGTAACACAACAGGCCCTAACGAAAAATACTCTAAAATTCCTTATGGCCAAGAACGGACTAAGTAGGGATTACGCAATTGGGCGGAGCCGGAACCCCGACTCCGCCTTTTTTTGAATGCAAACCAACAGAAAGAGCCGGAGAAAAAATGTCGAGGCTGAAGCGTATTGTAGAAGCTCTATTACTTCTGGGGATTGTCATATTGTTGTTTCTTACCGGACAAAAATGGTTTGAAACAGATCGGTCAGGCAATATACATGAGCTGTCCGGAACCGTACTCTCTGTTGATAATAGCGAAATTTTTCAAGCAGGCGCAGGAACAGTCGGTAACCAGACAGTACTTGTCATTGTAAATGAAGGTCACTGGAAGGGTGAACAGGTTACCGCAGTCAATCACCTTAATGGGCAGATGGATATGGATGAACTCTATCAGCCCGGTGATACTATCCTGCTTGCAATTCAAGTGAAAGATCAGCAAATCACCCACGCCAAGGCAATAAACACGTTCCGCCAAAACTGGGAACTCGTACTTTTTATTCTTTTTGCAGTAGCACTTATCGCCTACTCCCGCATAATAGGGCTTAAAGCACTCTTTTCTTTCGTGGCCTCACTTGGCCTGCTCTGGTGCTATTACATCCCCAATCTTCTTAATGGGGCAGACCCACTTCCCCTCAGTTTGAGCGTCCTCGTGCTGTTATCCATGGTCATTATCCTCACTGTTGCAGGAGCCACACGACATGGCATTGCAGCATTTCTTGGAACAATCAGCGGGCTTGCCGTCACACTTATTCTTACTCTTTTCTTCGGCGACAAACTCAATCTTGGCGGTATGACGACACCATTTTCCACCACGCTTCTCGTGCAAGGTAATTACGGCCTTAACATGCAGCACATTTTTTATTCAGCAGTGCTGCTTGGTGCCTCTGGAGCAGCCATGGACATTGCCATGGATGTGAGTGTGTCGATGAACGAAATCAAGCTCAAACGTCCTGATATTACAATGCGTGAGCTCATCCAGTCCGGCTTCAATGTTGGCCGCATGGTCATAGGCACCATGGCAACGACCTTATTGCTTGCATACTCAGGTGGCTACCTGACCATGCTGATGGTCTTTGTATCGCAGGGAACAAGTTTTACGCGCATAGTAAACATGAAACTGGTTGCCGCAGAAATTTTCCGTATCCTCATAGGCAGTATTGGGCTTCTTATGGTTGCCCCTGTCACGGCACTCATAGCAGGGGTGCTACTAACGGCATATGTGGAAACGAGTCCCCCCGCAAAAGACTATTTAGAAACCAATTAACAACACATCTGTGTAAAATAAAAAAAAGCTCTCATCATTCTTCAGTGAGAGCTTTTTACTTTTTCATATAACAGTGTATTAGCAGATTATCGTTGCAGCAAAGGTTGTCTAGACAAAAACATGCTTCATTAAGCACAATACCACTGTTTACAAATCATAAACTATCTTGACATAAGCATATAACTTAATAATGTTTACAACATGAACACTCACATAGAACTGCTTATATGGTTTTTCCTTGGGCTTTCTGTAATACTTTTATTTTTTCACAGAAAAAAAGAAGGTATTTTTTTTGTCATAACATCTCTGGTTACAGCATTCATAGCAGACAGAATCACTATCAGCGCAGCGCTGCTTGTCTTACTAGGCTTTGCAATTGCAGCAAGCATCCCTAAATTACAATTTCACATACGCACACTGGCATATGCTGTACTTACCGCATGGTGTGTTGCGTTATACGAACATTGGGTTCCCGGAATCAGTAATTTGCTTATCCTGAAAAGCGTACATGCAGGCCCACAAAGCGCTCCCTTTTCCATGTACCTTAATCTGGACAAGCCCTTAATCTTTTGTGCGCTCGCCGTCTGTTGGGCAAAACTGTTCGGATCAGGCAAAACGTTTCGCATTCGCCCCCTGCTAGCAGCGGCAACAGGACTTTTCTGTATGCTTATGGTGGCATGGGCTCTTGGATCAATCCGACCGGAAATCATGCTCCCATCATGGTGGTGGATTTTTGCCCTGAATAATCTTCTGTTCACCTGCATTGCTGAAGAAGCGTTATACCGAGGCTACATTCAGGAAGGACTGAAAGGAATTATCGGGCTATGGCCCGCACTCATCATTGCGAGCATCCTGTTTGGTATTTCCCATTATCATGGCGGCATTCTGCTCATTGCTTTTGCCACCGTTGCGGGGCTCTTTTATGGAATGGCATTCCAGTACAGTTCCAGACTCTGGGTTGCTGTCCTGTATCATTTCCTTTTCAACTTCTCCCACCTGTTCTTTTTTACATACCCTTCTGCAATACATTCATAGCCCGTCTCAAGCTGAGACAGCACAATAAAAAACGAAAAGCCGGAACGTGTGTTCCGGCTTTTCTTGTTTGTAAATCAAAATTACAGACAGTCAACTGACTGTAAAAATTTTGAAATAATCAATTTTAGTCATTCAACAGGGAATTCGGGTCATCAATAACGCTTTTCCCAACCGGTGCAAGGCAAATCACCGCCAGTTTGAGATGCTGGAAGCCGAACGGAATACCAATAATGGTAATAAAGTTCATCAACGCAAAAAGCAGATGCCCGATTGCGAGCCAGAATCCGCCAAAGATAAACCAGATAATGTTACCGAAAAGTCCAAGGCAACCTGTACCGATGTCCGGCACGCCTGTTACTTCTTCCCTGTTAACCACCTGCTTGCCGAAAGGCCACAGGGTAAACATGCCTATTACAAAGCATGAACGCGCCCATGGGATACCCACAATTGAGATGATCATGATAATTCCGGCAATAAACCAGCCGAGTGCCATTTCAAGTCCCCCCAGAACAAGCCAGAGGATATTCATAATCGTTTTTAGCATGCTATTTCTCTAGTAAGTATATGTACCGCACTGAAAAAACGGCGGTGTTTCACAAAAATGTCAGCAATTGTTAGTAAAATTGGAACTTTTTATATTAAATACGATTTAAAATAAAAAGCAAGTATCTCCCTTTTACTATAATTTTGAACTTGGTATTCCAACAACAGAAAAAAAAGTGCAGTATGTCGCCACTATTCTATACATGAATCTAACTTTGTTTTGCTGCGCCACTGCTGCAGCGCAAGGAGTCCGACAATGGATATTCTCGACCTTATTAAAAGCAGAGATCCTAATGAGCGTGAATTTCATCAAGCGGTTACTGAAGTTGTAGAATCTATCAAGCCTGTCCTTGATCGCAACCCACATTACCGCAGCGCGAACATTCTGGAACGTATTGTTGAGCCGGAACGCGTTATAACTTTTCGTGTTCCGTGGGTAGATGACGACAGCAATGTACGCGTCAACAGGGGCTTCCGTGTTGAAATGAACAGTGCCATCGGGCCATATAAAGGTGGGTTACGTTTTCACCCGTCCGTAAACCTCGGTATTTTAAAATTTCTTGCATTTGAACAAGTTTTCAAAAATGCCCTTACCAGCCTTCCGATGGGTGGCGGTAAAGGCGGCTCCGACTTTGACCCTAAGGGGAAAAGTAACATGGAGATCATGCGTTTTTGCCAGAGCTTTATGACAGAACTTTCTCGTCATATCGGCCCTGACACCGACGTTCCTGCCGGTGACATTGGCGTAGGCGCACGCGAAATCGGTTTTATGTTCGGTCAGTACAAACGTCTACGTAACGAATTTACAGGCGTTCTGACCGGTAAAGGTCTGGACTGGGGTGGCAGCCTTATCCGTCCTGAAGCTACAGGGTACGGTGCAGTGTACTTTGCGGCTGAGATGCTTGCTGTTGATGGTCGAACCTTGAAAGACACCCGCAGCCTTGTTTCCGGTTCCGGTAACGTGGCTCAGTTTGCCATGGAAAAACTCATAGAACTGGGTAGTGTGCCTGTAACCTTCTCTGATTCCTCAGGATACATCTATGATGAAAAAGGCGTAGATCGGGAAAAGCTCCAGTTCATTAAAGAGCTCAAAAATGTACGTTTCGGCCGTGTCAGCGAATACGCAGAAGAGTATCCGGAAGCTGTCTATATTCCTGTTGACCCAGCAACTGACTTTAACCCGTTATGGAATCACAAAGCAGACTGCGCATTCCCGTGTGCAACCCAGAACGAAATTAACGCAAAAGACGCTGCTAATCTGGTGGCCAACGGCGTTACTGTTGTTTCTGAAGGCGCAAATATGCCTACGGTACCGGAAGGAATTGAGCTGTTTGTAGAAGAAAAAATTATGTACGGCCCGGGCAAGGCAGCTAACGCCGGCGGGGTATCTGTTTCCGGTCTGGAAATGACACAGAACTCCATGCGCCTGAGCTGGAGCCGTGATGAAGTGGATGACCGCTTGCGCATGATCATGAAAAATATTCACAAGCGCTGTCTGGACACTGCTGAGTACTACGGAACTCCACGCAACTACGTGAATGGTGCCAACATTGCCGGCTTCACCAAAGTTGCTGATGCCATGATTGATCAGGGCGTGGTGTAACCACCACAATACGTACTCTTTATCACGTACCTGCGGCTGAGGCAGTCGACTACGTCTTTACCTGCCAGATTGAAACCAATCTGTGCAGTGCAAGGCGCAAGATAAACTCATAAGTAGCGACCAATAAGAGCCTTGGAGTTTTTCGAAGCAACGCCGCAATGTTCGGTTTTATTATCAATCTTAGAGGCATACCTGCAAGTAGGTGTGCCTCTTTTTTATCTCCGATCTTATTCAGCATTCTTTCTCCAACCAAGCAACGCTCTCGCAGATTGCGTCCTTCCATTGCTCTAACGGCCTGCCAGTGCTACAAATTAAACAACGATATCTTTTTTAGAGAGTGGCAATGCACTATATTCCAGTACCAGCCATTGATACTCAAAGACAAATCGTACTCACAACAGAAACCACCTGAACCATCCACCCTCAAACCTGCGGGGCATTATGGCACTTTCTGATTTCTGTCACCGAATTACAGCTGAAAACAAATTCAGGGTATATCATGATCTTATGCGCGAGAAGGTAAAGCACATCCTTCTTGTGTCCTCACCATATGATGCATGGGTAATGGAAGAAGATTGCAACCTTTCAGAACGCCTTGCAAACGAATACCGCGGTCTTAACCTCAGTTCACCGCCTCGCCTTACATGGATTTCTTCACCTGAAGAGATTCCGGCCGCTCTGGAACAGCGTCCCGCTGAAATGGTTATCCTTATGTCTGGACTTGCCGAACCGGAACTGGTTGACCTGAAACAGCGCATTGACGCCTTTGTGCCGGATCTGCCCGTTGTCATACTGACTCACAGGGAAATAGAAAACGAGCAGCTCAAGCGAAAGGATTTAGATCATTGCTTCTTATGGACAGGGGATGCCGAACTCCTGCTGGCTATCGTCAAATTGACTGAAGATAAGATGAATGTTGCCCATGATGCCATGGAAGCCGGAATCCGCAGTATTATTCTGGTGGAAGATTCCCCGAGCTATATCTCGTCATTTCTCCCTATTCTCTACCGCGCGTTAGTACAGCAGGCACAGGCAGTTATTCAAGAAGGGCTCAATCAGGAGCACCGGCTGCTGGTGATGCGCGCCCGTCCCAAAATTCTTGTGGCAGAAACGTATGAAGAAGCCATGGAATATTTCCGCCAGTATGAACAATACGTACTCGGTGTCATTTCAGATGTACGCTACCCGCGCAACGGTCAGGTAGACCCGTCTGCGGGTGTTACGCTGCTTTCCCAGATCAAAAAAGAACGAAAAGACATTCCGCTTCTGCTCGCAAGCAGTGAATCAGTAAATAAATGGTTTGCGGAAGAAATCCCGTGTGAATTCATCGATAAAAACTCTCCGCTGCTTCTGGCGGAACTGCACCGCTTTGTGAGTGAACATCTAGGATTCGGTGATTTTATCTTCCGTAACAAAGACGGAATGGAAATAGACCGTGCACACACCATGTTTCAGCTCAAACAAAAGCTGAACGAAGTACCTGACGATGTTTTTCTTGCCCATTGTCTGAATAATGATTTCTCGCGCTGGTTCTTTGCCCGTACAGAAACAGAACTTGCCTGCATCATGCGTCCCCTGACTGCTGAAGATTTTGAAAACAGCGTGGATGCTATGCGTGCCTTTGTTATTGAACAGATTCATAACAGGCTGCAGCAACGCCAACGGGGCATTGTCGTGAGCTTCAAAGAAAATGATTTTGATCCGCAGACAGACTTCTTAAAAATAGGCGAAGGCTCTATCGGCGGCAAAGCGCGCAGTCTGGCCTTTATGTTCCGCCTTATAGGGCAAAGTAATTGGCTGAAAGAAAAATACCCCCACATCGACATTGTACCTCCGAAAGTTCTCAGTATTGCTACAGAAGGTTTTGACAGCTTCCTTCGCCTGAATGACTTAGGGTATCTTGCCGATGATGATTTTGAAGACGCAGAGGTTGTAGAAATATGCCTTAAGGCAAAACTACCGGACTGGCTCAGACACAAGCTGAGAATCTTTCTGGAAAAAGTACACACACCTCTTGCTGTCCGTTCATCAAGCCTGCTTGAAGATGCTCAATATCAGGCATATGCCGGATTGTACTCAACCGTCATGCTCACCAATACGCATCCAGATATTGAATTCCGGTACAGGGAACTGGCGACGGCTGTTAAAAAAGTCTACGCGTCCACGTTCTTCCAGTCCCCGAAATCATTCTCCCGCAGAGTTAAGCTGCGCACGGATGAAGAAAAAATGGGCGTAATTATTCAGGAAGTTATCGGAAGACGTTACGATGACTACTTTTACCCTGCGATATCAGGTGTTGCCCAGTCAAAGAACTTTTATCCGTTCGGCAGAATGAAAACAGATGACGGCATTGCATCCATTGCTATGGGGCTCGGCAAAACCGTCATGGACGGCGGACAGGTATTCCGCTTCTGCCCTAAATGTCCGCATGTACAACCTCAGGCTGCAAACATGCAGGAACTGCTCAAGAACTCGCAAAGCACCTTCTACAGCCTTTACATGGGCGATCCAGTACTTGCGCCTAAAGCTAAGGAACAAGAGGGCGCACTTGTTCAACGCCGGATATACAATGCCGAACCGGACGGCCCTATTTCCTATCTTGCAAGCAGCTATCTCCCGCAGGAAGGAATCATTCGTGAAACTGCCTCAATTCCAGGAAGCTCCAAAGTTCTTCTCTTTGCACAAGTTGTTAAGCACGGCCTATTCCCGCTCCCTTCATTGCTGAATGATATCCTCACAATGGCAGAAGAAGCCATGGGTGGCCCTGTAGAACTGGAATTTTGTGTAAACATGGATATGGACGGTTCCAACGCGGAATTTGCCTTGCTCCAACTGCGCCCTATGAGTTCACTTTCCGGTCTGGCAACCGTGAACATTACTGAACAAGAACGGGCAGAAGCCTTTTGTCACTCCAAACATGCATTGGGAAATTCCGAAAATCAGGACATATACGACATTATCTTTATCCATCCTGATGACTTTGATGTGGCAAAAACAATGGAAATTAAACAGGAGATAATGGACAGCAACAGGCAGATGCTTCAGGAAAACCGCAAATACATTCTCATAGGCCCCGGTCGATGGGGGACATCTGACCGCTGGCTCGGCGTTCCTGTCACATGGAATGAAATATCCAGTGTATCTGCCATTGTGGAAACCTTTACCGAAAACCTGCGTGTGGAACCTTCACAAGGTTCACACTTCTTCCACTGCATCACCACACTGGGCATCAACTACGTTATGGTTACCAACTCCAGTGAAGAATTCATACAATGGGACTGGCTGGCATCAGTGCCTGTACACGCAAAAGGACAGTTCATTACACACGTACAGTTTGAATCACCAATCACTGTCAAAGTGGACGGTCGAACAGCAGATTGCGTTTTGTTAAAGCCTTCAGGCTCTAAGCCGGAGCAATCAAACAAAAGTGCAACATAATTTTCTGTTAGCAGCACCCCGCCCAACTCCTTCGGGTTGCACTAGCGCAACATAACGTATAATAATATTGCCCTAAAATACCTACGTTTCCCTCTTTTTTCAGGCCACATTCTAATGACGTTGCATTTTAGCAACGCCATTAGAATGTACATCAACCCCAAGATGCACAAATGCAACCCGTGCGAGTAAACACCATTATAATCGATATTTCCCAACATGCTGAAATCGCGGGTTTTATAAAAAAAGCATAAACTTTTTTAAACTTGGCATCCCTGTTGCTATATTAGAATTAGCTTTTCATAAAAGCACATGTGGTATCCTCTAACACAGTGAAATTGTGAGTAACTGCCAACACTCTTTTCACCTTCGGTACCAGTTTACCTAACTTCCTTTTTCTATCTGACAGCCCCGTTGTGATTGCGCTTTAATAACGGGGAGAAGTCAGATAGCCTGAATGTTCCACGAATATTTCCTCGAAGGGCTCTGTAATCATCATGATTACAGAGCCCTTCTTGGTTTCGTATCTTGTCTTTCCATTGACGCTACACCCGCTTTTTGAAACAGTGCCAGACCTATGACAGAGTTTTTTTCCCCAGAGACAGGATATCCCGCGCTTTTTTTTCTCAGCTTTTTAGCTGCCACAGTGCTTCCACTTGGTTCCGAGTGGCTACTTATTGCTATGGTTGCAGGCTCTTTTGAACCAACAACCTCTGTTATTGTCGCCACAGCAGGAAATACTCTGGGTGCCTGTACAACATATGCCATCGGCATATGGGGAGGTGCTTACCTTATCAACCGCATCCTGCGCATTGATGAAAAATCCCAACAGAAAGCGCAATCCTTCTATAGCAAGTGGGGACAGTGGTCTCTGCTTCTTTCATGGGTTCCAATAATAGGTGATCCGCTGTGTCTTGTCGGCGGTATTGCCCGAATGCGTTTTTCCCTGTTCCTTCTACTTGTTCTTACAGGCAAGTTTGTCCGCTACGCAGCACTGGCATGGCTGACAATGCAAGCGACATAACACAACCCTGCGTCTTCTTTTGCCGCATGATTCTTTCTTCGCTTTCCATTATAGAATGCCTCGACCTTCCCCCTAACTGACTGCACATACCGTCCTCATATGGTAGGATTACACTCATCCCTTTTCAAACGGGATATTCGACTCAAACCAACCATAGCGCATAATGCAGTTGCGCGTGAATATATCATATGAGCCGGAGGAAGGTATGCGAACAATTAAGCACATTCTCGTTGCTGTTGATTTAATGGAAGACAGTTCTTTTGTAGCAAAATATGCCAAGCTCTTTGCAGAAAGGCTGAATGCCACCATAACCGTGGTCTATGCAACACCACCGTTGAGCCAGTACTTCGGTCTCTATCTGCCACAAGACACTATTTCCAAATTCCATGAAGATTCTGAAAAAGGAGCCATACGCGAACTGGCTAAATTCGTGGAAAGCAACTTTGCGGGGGCAGACGTAGTGCAGCGGCTCGCCAATGGACACCCGCAGGATGTGATTCTTGGAATAGCAAAAGAAAGTAACGCCGACCTGATTATTATGGGCACCCACAGTCGAAGAGGCGTGGACCGGATCATGTTCGGGTCAGTAGCCAGCCATGTAGTCAAACTGGCCGATATTCCAGTACTCACAGTCCGCCCTGAAAAATAGTGAATCCAAAAAATTTCAAATTCCCCTGAAAGAAACAAATTGTCTTCAGGGGAATTTTTGTATTATCAATAGATTACAAAAAAATTTTGTTTTTTATCTTTTTTAGGTTGCATAAGATAGCTTTTTAGTATTCATTACTATTAAGAGTTATAACAAAGAATAACGCCACAATCTGTTTGTCCCGATGTTCTTTGCTTCTTGCTCTGGAGCATCTGACTGCAAAGACAGAGTCCGCAGAGCTTGAAACTATCCCCGATTATTTAACATCTGTTGGAGGTCATCATGCCTAGTATCAAAAATATCCTCGTTCCTGTTGATGTCATGGAAGACAACGGCTTCTTTGTAGAATACGCAAAAATGATGGCAGAAAAACATGAGGCAAAAGTAACTCTTTTGTATGCACGCCCACCACTTGATCGCTTTTATGATGTTTACCTTACAGATGACGTCGTTGAAAAACTCAAAGCGGATTCAAAACAGCGCGCAATAGATGAACTTGATAAACTTGCAGAAAACCAACTTCAGAACACTGACGTTTCCATCAAACTCAGACGCGGACAGCCTCAGGATTTGATTCTGGAAATGACTGAAACTGGTGATTACGACATGGTCATAATGGGAACTCATTGCCGTAAAGGAATGGAACGCGTTCTTTTCGGCTCTGTAGCCAACAGAGTTGTAAAACACTCCAATACACCTGTACTTACAATCCACCCGGCTGAATGCAAAGGCTAGCGCACAACATCCCTTCTGCTAGTCCATCCAGCCCGCAGGCTCGACGCACTTTTATCCGGTAGATAGACGGATAAAAACAGCACACAGCTATGCACACAACTCCGGAACGCCCCCGCCTGACAGCTCATTCAGGCTGGGGCGTTCCTATTGTGACTTGCCCTATAGGGTCTTTTTACCTATTAGTATTATAAGGAAAAAAGTTTTATCATGGTCTTCGGTTTTACTCACTTCACATTCCAGCAACATGCACAGGTAGTGAATACAAAGAACTTTTGTAACGCAATAAACACCCGATAAGAGTTACGACAGGGCAAGGTAGAGTTACATAGTCTAGCCTGATGCTAGCCAGTACCTTTCCTCAGCCGCCTCTGTCGGATATAAATTTCAGAGCTTTTATGTCACGAGGCAAAAATAAACGTATCTTATTTTTTTTGTTATCTAATTTAAAAAGAACATGCTAAAAAGAAGGAGTAAGGAGCCTTTTTTATTGGGGGAAAAACAAATTTGTGGTTGCAAAAAAAGTTTTTTTAGTATTGATTACCATTACTGAGTGAGTGGCAGGACAGTCGTGTGTGTCCTGTTAAAAATATTCAATAATTTTTTTGAAACCTTGGCGTCCGCTGCCTGCTCTGACAGGACGTAAGCCGAAGGGGGTTAATGTATGGACGTAGTAATGCTGTCCAGAATCCAGTTTGCAGTAACTGTATTCTTCCATTTCATCTTCGTACCACTAACGCTTGGACTGTCTGTATTGCTTGCCATCATGGAAACCATGTATGTGCGTACCGGCAACGAAATGTACAAGCGCATGGTAAAATTCTGGGGTAAACTGTTCATCATCAACTTTACTCTTGGTGTTGTTACAGGCATCACTCTTGAATTCCAGTTCGGTACTAACTGGTCCCGCTACTCTGAGTACGTAGGGGATATTTTTGGTTCCTTGCTCGCAATTGAAGCAAGTACTTCCTTCTTCCTTGAATCCACCTTTATTGCTGTGTGGTTCTTCGGCTGGGAAAAAGTATCCAAAAGAGTCCACTGTATGTGCATATGGCTCGTCGCTCTTGCGTCTAACATGTCTGCCTTCTGGATCATCATGGCTAACGCGTTCATGCAGAATCCTGTTGGCTACAAAATGGTTGACGGAAAACCGCAGCTTGCTGACTTCTTTGCCGTAATTACCAACCCATACGGAATCGGCGAATTTGCCCACACAGTTTCCTCTTCATGGATGGTTGGCGGCCTCTTTGTCATTGGTATTTCCGCATGGCACCTTGTCCGCAAAAATGAAATGGAACTGTTCAAAAGTTCTTTCAAGATTGCGTCCATATTCTTCCTTATTTTCTCATTAACCACTGCAGCAGCCGGTCACCATCAAGGCCAGATCGCAGCCAAATACCAGCCTGCAAAACTTGCTGCTATGGAATCACACTGGGAAACCGGAACCAACGTTCCTATGTACCTGCTTACATGGCCTAATGCTGAGAATACAGGTAACGCCATTCAGGCACTGCCTATTCCGGGTGCGCTGTCCATTCTGGCTTACAACAACCCGAATGCAGAAGTTATCGGCCTGAACGATATTCCTGCTGAAGATCGTCCGCCAGTTTTGCCAACCTTTATCAGTTTCCGTCTGATGGTTGCCCTTGGCTCCTTCTTCCCTCTTCTCGGTATCGCCCTGTTTGTATGGCGTAAAAAGATTGAAGAAAAAACGTTTGTGCTCAAAGTACTCCCTTGGCTTATCCCACTTCCGTACATTGCCATTATGCTTGGCTGGACAGTAACGGAAGTAGGTCGTCAGCCTTGGATCGTACACAAACTACTCCGAACCTCAGAAGCGGCTTCACCGATCGAAGCCTCCATGGTTGTCTGGTCTATTGTTGCCTTTACCGTGATTTACACCTTCCTTGGCCTGCTGGATATCTACCTGCTGAGGAAGTACGCGATGAAAGGCCCTAAGTAGACCGGCAGGACAAATCCTAAGCAATCAATAGAGAGGTTTTTTGTATGACTCTTGAACTTATCTGGTTTTTATTATGGGGAGTCCTCTGGAGTGTCTACTTTGTGTTAGACGGCTTTGATCTCGGACTCGGAACCCTGTTCCCGTTCTTTGCAAAGAATGAGCGCGAAAAGCGCGTTCTGTATAATACAGTTGCACCTTTCTGGGATGGTAACGAAGTATGGCTTATCGCTGCCGGCGGTATCACCTTCGCTGCATTCCCTAGAGCCTACGCAATCATGTTCAGTGCTCTTTATGCACCGCTTCTCATTATCCTGTTTGCACTCATCATGCGTGCAGCAAGCTTTGAGTTCCGTAATAAAGTAGATTCTGATGGCTGGCGTAAAATGTGGGACGTATTCCAGTTCCTCGGCAACTTTATTCCTGCATTGCTCTTCGGTGTAGCATTTGCCAACATCTTCCAGGGCATTCCGTTTGACGCAGACGGCGTATACTACGGCAGCATTATTAAACTGCTCAACGTATACGGCATTATTGGCGGCCTGTTCTTTGTAATCAACTTTGCAATGCACGGCGCAATGTGGCTTTCCATGAAGTCTGACGGTGAAATTCACGATCGTGCGATTTCCTATGCAAAGAAATTGTGGCCGTTCACTGTAGCTCTGGCTGTTGCGTTCCTCGCTGCTACCGGCTTCTACACTGATCTGTTTGCAAACTACCAGAAGAACGGCGTACTGCTTGTAATTCCTGCAATCGGTGTGACTGCGCTGCTTATGGTTCGTATCTTCCTTGCTGGTGGACGTAACCACCTCGCATGGATCAGCAACGCGATCTCCATTTTCTCCGTAATCATGTTCGGTGTAATCGGCATGTTCCCGAAATTGCTGCCATCAAGCCTTGATCCTGCTGCGTCTGTTACTGTGTACAACGGTGCGTCCAGTACCCTCACTCTGCAGATTATGCTCGGTGTTGTGGTTGTGATCATCCCGCTTGTTCTTCTCTACCAGCTCTGGGCTGTTAAACTGCTCATGCATGTAGTAGATGACAAAGTGCTCGATTCTGACGAATCTTACTAGCACCTGATAGAATACAATAAAAAAAGGCTGTCCTGCATATGCAGGGCAGCCTTTTTGGTGTTCAGAATATCAACACATCAAATCAGATGTGTCTTGTACAGTCGCGATACCTAGTTCTTACCGCAACATTTTTTAAATTTCTTACCTGAACCACAAGGGCAAGGCTCGTTACGGCCTACTTTCGGGGTCTCACGGCGGTAGGTATCGTGGTTCTGTACCATGCCTTCTACGTAGAACCAATCTTTACCTTCTTTGCGGAAGAAGCTGTGTTCATGGAGTTCCTGCGGCATACCACCAAGTTTGTAGTGAGCAACGAATTCAACTTCGCCAACCTCATCATTTTCGCCACCAGCTTTCGTGTCGAGAATCTCAAGGCCAGTCCAGGAGATCTTTTCAGACCACTCCTTAATTTCGTCTACAGAAAGATCGCCACGCATTTCAGGGTGCATGGAGGTACCAAGGTACTCATAGATTCCTTTTACATGTGCAGAGTAACGGGAACGCATGAGTGCTTCTGCTGTAGGAGCAGGAGTTGCACCGGAAATCACAGGTTCACAACATGCAGAAAACTCAAGTTCGGAACCGCAAGGACATTTAGACATGATTACTTCCTTATATCTTAGTAATTTTTCAATTCTATTTCAAAATCAGATTGTGCTAAAAAAAGGTGTACAGACCACTTAGTTACTAGTCTGATACGACAGAGAATCTGCCACGACTATACTTTTCGATATGGACACAATACGCTGATGAGTGGGTACAACATTCAAATTAGACTTGCAAGATTTCCATACCTGACTAAAATAACAGACAATTTATAATAGCTTCAAGACAAGTTTGCTGTGATATTCTCACGCAAGCACTCATCTAACGTTTTTTTCTATTTTAGAAAAAACACACGCGGCGTGTATTCCCCTTTAATAAATATGGGACAATTCTACTATGCCACAAGAGGCTCATTATAAGGAACGCAGGGCACAGACACGTTATCCCCATCCATTTACAGCATCCATTGCGGAATTTGTTTTCCCCATGTCGTGCCAGCCGGAATTTGAGGCTGAATGTATAGACATAACCTCCAAAGGTGCCATGCTGAAAGTTGACTCCGTCATCCCCAAAGGAAGCGTACAGCAAGTTTGTATAGAACTTCCGGGCTTTGAAAAGAAACTCCAAAGAGTCAATCAGGTTCCTTGTGATCTTCCTTGCAAAATCCGCGTAGTCTCGCGGGTCATCTGGTCAACGGTTAAAGAGGGGGCTTCGGTAATCGGCATAGAGTTTCTAAATATGGGCAAAAGCGCTGAACAGGCACTTACCCGCTATCTAAAAGACAATAAGTCCTGAAAGGACGATCTGTATATTTCAAAAAAAGCCATGCACCTGCATGGCTCTTTTTTTATAACAATGACCGATTATCATTGATGATGCATTGTAACATCATCCCATAAAAAAATAACTCCTCTCCAAAACTCTCGCAACACAGACTGTACGTACCTTCCCCATCAATGATGTTTTTTTGTACTTGCCTACTTTATCAATGTTTATTGACACAAACACACACTTTTCGCATATTTGTAATGATTCAGCTATGTTGTTTATGTTTAGCTTCCCCCTGTTGTTCAGGAAAAAACAAAGGACATGGTCATGGCAGAAACTTCGCGTACAGCCCGCAAGACACAGGAAATGCAATCACTCCTTTCCGAGTCATTTAAACAAAAGATCCAGCATGTTCCCCTTCAAGAAGAAGTACAAACCGACATCCACCGAATCATGCTCGCTCTCGGATACGCAATTGCGCTGACTCCTGCCGGAACAACTGCATTTACAAGGCAGACCAGCTACAAAGGACTTGATGTGCGTGTGTGGGTAATGAACGAACACCAAAACGGATTTCCAGGCTCACTCCTTGAACCGGTATGGATCGGTTACTACTCACAAGGTGATCAGCATGAAATGCTGGAAGATTTCGAATACCCACGCCTTATGGATTTTTTGCAAGAATTCCATCCGGAAATTTTTAGCTCATAATCCTGTCCGCAGGCGAAAAACAACACACTCCTACTCACAAAAAATATGGCGTCAACGTATCTAAGTTGACGCCATATTTTCCTGCGGCTATGCTAACCAATCGTACAAATTTTCAAGGAGCCGCATTTCAATGCTCGATCTCAAACTTTTGCAGAAAAATCCGCAAGTTGTAGCTGAAGCTTTGGCTAAACGAAACTCTTCTATTAATGTTGAAGAGTTCACTAAAATTGATAAACGTCGCAGAGAGTTACTCGTAGAACTTGAATCTCTTAAAAGCGAACGCAACAAAGCTTCCGGCGATGTAGCTAAGATGAAACGCTCAGGCGAAGATGCATCTGAGCTTATCGCCCGCCTCGGTTCATTGTCCGATAAAATTAAAGAGCTTGATGCCGAAACGGATACCATTAAAGCTGAAATGAACGAATGGCTTATTGCTGTTCCGAATATACCACACGAAAGTGCTCCTGTTGGTGCAGATGAAGACGACAACGTTGAACTGCACAAATGGGGCGAAAAGCCTTCCATGTCCTTCACTCCTAAAGAACATTGGGAGATTGCAGAGACTATGGGCGGCCTTGATTTTGAACGCGCTGCCAAACTTACCGGTTCCCGCTTTGCAGTACTGTGGGGCTGGGCTGCTCGTCTGGAACGCGCGCTTATCAACCTGTTCCTCGATATGCAGACTAACGAACACGGCTACACTGAAGTGTTCCCGCCTGCTATCGTAAACAGCACCACCATGACCGGTACCGGTCAGCTGCCTAAATTTGAAGAAGACCTTTTCCGTCTTAACCATAAAGACTACTACCTCATCCCGACTGCTGAAGTGCCACTGACCAACATGCACTCAGGCGAAGTTCTGGATGAAGAAGATCTACCGCGTGCATTTACAGCGCAAACCCAGTGCTTCCGCTCTGAAGCAGGCAGCTACGGTAAAGACACAAAGGGCCTGTTCCGCCAGCACCAGTTCACCAAAGTTGAAATGGTTCGCTATGCGCATCCGGATTCTTCTTACGATGATCTTGAAAAAATGCGTCAGCATGCAGAAAACATTCTCCAGCGCCTTGGCCTGCACTACCGTGTAGTAACCTTGTGCACCGGTGACATGGGCTTTTCTTCCGCAAAAACATACGACATCGAAGTATGGTTGCCTGGTCAGAACAAGTACCGTGAAGTTTCCTCCTGCTCTAACTGCGTAGATTTTCAGGCACGCCGTGCTAACCTCAAGTTTAAACGCAAAGGCGGTAAAAAACCTGAGTTTGTGCACACACTAAACGGTTCCGGCCTTCCTACCGGCCGTACAATGATTGCGATCATCGAGAACTACCAGCAGGAAGACGGTTCCATCGTTATCCCTGAAGCTTTGCGTCCGTACATGGGTGGCCTTGAAAAAATCACCCCGGATATGGCTACAAAATAAAAAAATCACTTTTTTTTCAAAAAGTGTTTGACAATCTGAGTGCTCAACTATAGAACTGCACTCCTCAAACGGGTCGTTAACTCAGTTGGTAGAGTATCTGCCTTTTAAGCAGAGAGTCACTGGTTCGAGCCCAGTACGACCCACCACTGAATTTACAGACCGGAATTTCGGTTCCGGTCTAATTTATTCACCACCGTTTGAGTAAGGTAACGCAATGTTAATTTTTCCTAGAAAATTATTTGACATGAGGATGCGAAGCCTATAAAAAACTTTTCCTCAAGAGGGTCGTTAACTCAGTTGGTAGAGTATCTGCCTTTTAAGCAGAGAGTCACTGGTTCGAGCCCAGTACGACCCACCACTGGATACATAAGCCGTATTTGCGAAAGCGAATACGGCTTTTTTGGGTGCTGAAGGTGTGCATTAGAGCTCTTGAGAAAACATACTTTTTTCGAAAAATGTTTGACAAGATGACTCGGAATCTATAAATCACATCTCCGAACGGGTCGTTAACTCAGTTGGTAGAGTATCTGCCTTTTAAGCAGAGAGTCACTGGTTCGAGCCCAGTACGACCCACCACTGGATATATAAGCCGTATTTGCGAAAGCAAATACGGCTTTTTTTTTATGTCCGAACTCAACGTTTGTTCATCGGAAACAGCTAATCTCTAAAAAGCTCTTTTGCACTTATCTCTCGCCTTTTCAGTCTTTTTTACAGTCTCGCTAACCAGACAATGAGCTCCAATCATACAAAAAGGCTGTCCCACCTGATGCAGGACAGCCCTTACGTGTTATTCAAAACATAGCACAGAATGATTACAAAGAATCTCCTGCCGCCAAATAAAAATTACTTACCTTGCTCTTCGAAAGCTTTTTTAATGGACTCAGCAAACGGAGGACGCAGCACACCCACTTCTGTCACAATTCCTGCGATCAGTTCATTTGGAGTCGGATCAAACGCAAAGTTAAAAACAGGAACGTCATCAGGCGTAATCTGAGTTTCACCCACGTGCGTCACTTCCAGAGGGGTACGGTCTTCAATGGGGGTCGAGTCACCGTCAGGCATGTTTCTATCAATTGTGGACAATGGTGCCGCCACATAGAAAGGAACATTGTGAGCTTTTGCAAGAAGCGCCACAGAATAGGTTCCAATCTTGTTTACAGCATCACCATTTGCGGCAACACGGTCAGCACCTACAACAACCTTATCCACCATACCGCGGCGCATAAGAAGCCCGCATGCGTTGTCGCAGGCAACGGAAACAGGAATACCGTCTTCTTTTAATTCATATGCGGTAAGACGTGCTCCCTGAAGAAATGGGCGGGTTTCATTCGCAATAACAGAGATGTCTTTCTTACCTGCGTCGACAGCGCCTCGAACTACGCCCAACGCTGTCCCGTATCCTGCTGTTGCAAGGGCACCTGCGTTACAATGTGTCATCACGGTGTCACCATCATCAATAACAGATGCACCATGGACGCCGATTTGTTTGCAGATCTCAATATCTTCTTTATGGATAATCTTTGCTTCTTCCAGCCAGATATCCATAAGTGCTTCAAGAGTTTCTGCCTGAGAAGATTCCCACAGAGCCTTCATGCGCTCCACACCCCAGCGTAAGTTCACGGCTGTAGGGCGTGCTTCTGCGATCTCTTCAAGCTTTGCTTCAAGCTCTTTTTTCCAATCTTCACTTCCTGCCACTTCTTTTGCTGCAATCCAGCAACCGTATGCAGCTGTAACGCCAATGGCAGGCGCGCCACGCACAACCATAGTCTGCAATGCATAGATAATATTTTCTACGGTATGGCAATAGTAATCGTCTTCACATGCTGGCAGGTAACGCTGATCAAGCAGCACAAGGGCTGCATCTTCATCAGAAAAACGAATATGACGTTCCATTTTATACTCTCTATGGGTTTAGAAAACGACTCAACGCACCGATAAAAGAATTCTGAAGCAAAAATGAGATCGAATAGTACAGACCGCATCTGATACTGAACTCCTATCTGCAACAACTGCATTGTTGCCAAACAGACTCCATTGAGTAACGCATTCTGTGAGCAAAAGTTATAGATGCACTGATACCCTGTTGCGCAACTCTGAGCAAGACAGTACACAGGGTTGCTCCACAGGGCACTTCAGGCTATGACAGGCCTTAGAGAGGGTTGAAATAAAAGATGATATCAAAGTTACGAGGTTAAATATGAGAGCACTCACAAATTTAGTTCTCTCACTGTTCCTGCCTGTCGCTATCCTTGGGGGGACATATTTTATCGTAATGAATCAGCATGTTATACCAAGATCAGTTATTCCTATTATGCCTGCAATTCCGTTTGTCATTGCCTTCATCGGGGGCGCTATGGCGTGGCAATTCAAACGAAGCAGGGCTGTTTTTCTTTTGATACTGATTGCACTTTGTTGCTGGTTTATTACGTTATACTTGCCCAATATGAGCAGTACCGGCTTAAGGCTCCGTCAGGCATACGGACTTTCAGCATTACTGCTTCCTATCAACTTGATAATATTTGCGTACTGTGAAGACAGGGGCGTGTTAACATTTTGGGGAGCTATTTCCGCAACCTTTATCTCGATACAGGCTGCAATCGTTGCTGCCATACTTACCCCGGCAGCACAGCACAGCATCATTGCCCAGTTTCAGGCACTTGCAACACCGCTCGACCGAACAGACTTTATTCCTGCATGGGCCAGCAGCTGGACGTTTCTTCCACAGCTTGTACTTATTGTTAACGGCAGTGTACTGCTTCTTTTGATCCTCTTTATGATCATTAACCGCGGTAAGCGCGACAGTACGTATGTCACCCTAATTACAAGCTGTATTGCTGTGCTAGCAGCGTACCACTATGTTGCTATCACCAATGCAAGTGCTTTGTTCTTCACTGCTACAGCCTGCATCATCACGTTGTCCTTGTTTCAGGACTCCTACTTTATGGCATACGTGGATGAGCTGACCGACCTGCCTTCACGCAGAGCGCTTAATGCAGATTTCAAAAAACTTGGTCGAAAGTACGCGCTGGCAATGGTCGATATTGACCATTTTAAAAAGTTCAATGACACATACGGTCATGACATCGGTGACGATGTATTGCGCATGGTTGCTGGGCATTTATCCCGTGTTTCCGGCGGTGGTAGAGCATATCGCTATGGCGGTGAAGAGTTTACCATTGTATTTCCTAAAGGCTCTGCCAAAGAAGCTGAACCACACTTAGATGAACTTCGCAGGCGCCTTGCCAGCACAGACTTCCATATTCGTGGCGGAAAACGCGCTCCTAAGAAACGTAACGCGCGTAAAGGCAGTGTAAACGTCACTGTCTCTATTGGTGTCGCAGAACGCTCAGAAGGCGCTCAATCACCGATGGAAGTAGTTAAGCTCGCGGATAAGGCTCTTTACAAAGCAAAGGGCGCAGGCCGAAACATTGTGAAGCTTGCCGCAGCACCGAGAAACACAAGAAGTGATTCCCGTTCGGAACGAAAGCGTAACGTACGAAAATAATTTGTTCAGTTCTCGACAAACAAAAAACGCCAGTTCAAGTAATGAACTGGCGTTTTTTATTCCCAACAGAACAATCTGTGCACCTATCTTCCCCAAAGAAAAACATTCTCCCCGAAAACCTATCGACCATGGTAGTTCTCTCAGCCTCAAAGAAGCTTCTTACTAGTGCTCTCTTGAATCTACACTCTTAAAAGCAATGCAAACAATACCCATAATCTCCCCAAACAGCTTCCCCCCTTTTTTTCCAGCAACACACCACTCGCCGTCTCGAAAATTACAAGCAGCTGTAGTGCATTTATTCTTTTGATGACGGTGCTGTTTCTCCCACGGAGTGCACAGCAAACGGGATGTGCTGATAGTTACACGGACGCTCCGGAATCAAAAGAATGTATGTACTGCAACTGCCATTTCCACTCTGCCCCCCCAAAAAACACTCTCCTAATCATTTTTACAGGACACAAAAAAAAAGCGGCTTATCCTTGTACAGGATAAGCCGCCTTACAATTAACTCTGCCACTCGTTAATAGGAATTCCCTATTCAACTATACGAAATGCACTGCAATTGTGCGATTGCAGTGCATAATATTTACGCAAGAAGATTGAGAATGCAGGTACCTACAGCAATACCGAATGCTGGTGGGTCAACGTGGGTGTCGCCGTGGTTCCAGAAGAGACGAGCGCCCAGCTCCTGAAGAAGTGCGCCAGCTACTGCTGCAACTACACAAACTCCGAGGTTACCGAAGTTAACCCAAGCAATACCAGCAAGAATTGCCTGACAATGCCATACAGGTACACGCTGGATGGTGTCATTACCGAGCTGTAATGCGATAAGAGAAACAGCTGCTACAGCCCAACCGATTACTACCTGTGCGGTAACGGTTGCGCCGGAAGCAATGCCTGCAGCTTCTGCATAGTTACCGATTGCCATTGCAGCACCGCCGGAAACAAGGCCGATACCGATAGCAAACATAATCATGCGAGAGAAAGGCAACATCCACGGTACCCAAGACAGGTTAGTGTCATCGGTGCCGAGAAGACCAAATTTTTTAATAGATTCAGAGTTACCAAACGGGCTCTGACGAAGGAAAAGTGCGCGAGATACAAATGCGCTGATAAGAACAGTAATAGCGATGGTGTCCTGCCCTTTCATGAAAGAAGCAAGCCACAGGTTACAAAGGTAACCGAATACAGCGAAAATACCACCAACGAGTAATACGTCCCAGGAAGTAGGCATGAGAGATGCGAGAATATCCTTAGCTCCACCTGTAGGATGATTCTTGCGAACGCCTTGTGCGTAGTTAGCTGCAGCAACGCCGGCTGCGAAGCCACCAACATGTGGGCCGAAAACAGGACCGAATCCGATTACGGAGAACATAAAGTCCCCACCGCCAGCTAAAGCGATCAGACAGCCTGAGAACACAAACAGACCACAAAGCACGAAGGACAGCAGCCCGCCAAGAGCACCGCCCAGAATTCCTCCACCAAAACAGACTAGCAACGTCGTTAAGCTTAACGGTTCCATTCTGCCTCCACTTTTTGTGCTCTCCCTCTCAACGAATGCAACAAATCCCCCAATAATGTGGCAGGTAGGGGCATCAGATCGTACATGTAACTAAGCCGAAAAGAAGGATTACATAGTATAATGAGATAACGATTTGACGTTTATACTAGTATAAGCAATAAAATGCTACTCAAATCCATACCGTTTTAGCTTATTATGCAGAGTTGCGCGGGTAATTCCTAATTTTCTTGCAGTCTTACTCTTATTGTATTCACATTCTTCCAACGTTGCCAAAATGGCCTTACGCTCAAGTTCATCAAGAGACATCCCTGTTAATGCAGTAGCTTGCGCAGGCTGAATTGGTGCTTCATTGTCTTTTGAAGATAAGGACAACGGCAATTCACGGGTAGAGATATATTCTCCCATTGTCATTATGACAGCACGTTCAATAACATTTTCCAGTTCACGGACGTTCCCCGGCCATGCATAGCGGATAAGTGTATCCATCGCCTGAGGAGCAAGTCCTTTAATGTGCTTGCGGTTTTTGTTTGAATATTTTTTCATAAAATATTCAGCCAGCAAGGGAATATCACTCTGGCGCTCACGAAGAGCTGGCACACGAAGGGCTATAACATTCAAGCGGTAATACAGATCTTCTCTGAAATTACCCTGTTCTACCTCTTCGGGTAAATCTCTGTTTGTAGCTGCAATGACTCGAACATCCACGTTTTCAACAGTGTCACTGCCGACACGCTGAACCTCACCCTGTTGCAGGGCACGGAGTAATTTAGGCTGCAACGAAACCGGAATTTCCCCAACTTCATCAAGAAAAAGGGTTCCTCCGTCAGCCTGTACAAAGCGACCTTCACGGCGCCTGTCTGCTCCAGTAAATGCTCCACGCTCGTGTCCGAACAACTCAGATTCAAGCAAGTTTTCACTTAATGCTGCACAGTTTATTGCCACAAAGGTTTCACCAGCGCGGCTACTGGCGTTATGAATAGCATTTGCCACCAGCTCCTTACCTGTTCCCGACTCACCAGTGATAAGTACAGACGCATCAGAAGGAGCAACGGTTGCAATGATCTGGCGAAGTTCTTTGATAACTTCGCTGTTCCCGACCATTCCCATAGTATCCGGCTCCAGAATACTCCGTAATTCTTTATTCTCAGTCACAAGGCGGGTGTGATCCAGCATGCGCTCAAGCGTCAGTTTGAGCACATCAAAATCCAGCGGTTTAGTAAGATAGTCATATGCACCGATTTTAAGCGCCTTAACCGCAGTATCAACGGATGAAAACGCCGTCATAATCAGTACAGGTATGGAGGGATTATACTCTTTAATACGCTCAAGAGCGGTTATGCCGTCCATTTTTACCATTCTGATATCCATCAGAATGGAGTCATATGACTGTTCCTGTACCATTGCCACAGCTACATCACCATCATCAGCTTCAGCCACATCGTAGCCCCAGCCTTTGATAATGGTCTTAAGCATGGAGCGATGCGCCAGATCATCATCAACTATCAATATTTGTGCATTCATTAGGCGTTTTCTCCCACCGGTGACACTGGAATTTCAATAACAAACTGAGCACCGACACCTTCTTTGGAGTGGACACGAATAGTGCCGCCATGTGCTTCCACTATTTTCAGGACAATGGACAACCCAAGTCCGGTGCCCTGACTTTTGGTTGTGTAGTACGGCTCAAAAATACGAGCGACATCTTCTTTGCTGATACCTTTACCAGTATCGGCAATGGCAAGCGTTACCTTTTCATCTGTATGTGACAGGTTCATAGACAGCTTACCGCCATCCGGCATCGCTTCAAGACTGTTCAGGCAAATATTCAGTACAGCCTGAGAAAGCCTGTCAGGGTCAACAAAGAGTTGCGGAATAGTTTCATCAGCCTGTAAATCCAACTCAATATTATGCGATGCAGCGTCCTGTTTTATCAACCCGAAACAATGGGCAATCAGCGCATTCATATCTGTTTCGCTACGGCGCAGATCTGATGGTCTGGAAAGATTTATGAGGTCGGTAATTACACGGTTTAACCGTTCCACTTCATGCACCATAATATTGGCTGCTTCTCTGTCTTCAGAGCCTTCATCAAAACGACTGCCGAAATACGTTGCATACCCTTTAATGGAGCTTAACGGATTACGGATTTCATGCGCTACACCCGCTGCAAGAGAGCCTACGGCTGCAAGTTTTTCTTTTCGCCGAACCTCGGCCTCAAGCCTGCGCACCTCACGCAAATCGCGCAGCATGTAGACATATCCAATAGAAGTACCATCATCCAGCGTCACTGCTGAACCACTCACGCCTACCGGAATAGCTTCACCCTGCTCCCCAAGGCATTCTACTTCCACTTCGGAAAGGGCTTCGTCCCCTGTCAATTCAACAAGACGCGCCACACATTCCGGTAAAACTTCCGAAGGCATGCTGCCGACCACCTTGCTGTCTTTAATATTCAACTGCTCAAGGGCGATATCATTCAGCAGTGCAATACGGCCTTCATCATCCGTCACAAGCAAGCCGTCCGGTAAGTTGTACATAACCTCATTGGCTAATGCCTCTGAACTTTGTAAACGCCTGCGGGACTGACGAGCTTTTTGTGCCCACGATAGGGCAAGGAAGCCCGCAAGACCGATGAGCAGAATAAATACCGCATTTACCAGCGCGTGTTCTCTGTTCACCGTCTGGGCAGTAGCAAAGGTCTTTTCGTCCAGACCGATATAAATAACAGGTGCAGGGCCATCCTGCGGGAAGAGCTTACGACGGAACATATGCTCTTCTTTTGTGCATCCGATATCTCCCCTGCGCATATTCCGCATCATTCTGTGCATACCATGCATCATTCTTTGAGAAGAGGTACCGTCCCCGCGTTTAAACGGCGTAAAATCTCTATATACAACAAAAGCTTTATGCTCTCCCTGCTCCATAATCCGCCATGATGTACTCTTGCCGGGCTTCAACTCTGCCAGCTGCTGCGGGGTAAATGCACGTGTTCCAACAACAGCAGGATCGCTGTGGGCAATAATCATCCCGTTGGCATCTGTTGCCATAAGAAACAATATGCCGGACTGGCTGGACATTTCCTCAAGCATTGTCTGGAGCCTGAGCGCCCGTATGTTATGTCTTAGATCAGTGCGTGTACCGGCTTCCAGAGCTGTAATGATAGACGCACCTTTCTCTTCATAAAACGTCTCTAATTGACGATTTTCCTGATTAATACCCCGAATGGTCATAAGCGTAATGGCCAGTCCAAGGATAATAATGCCCCCGATAAGCACCCACAATGAGGTAGCAAATTGGGATCGCACTACTTTTTTCTTACGAAGAATGGTCTCTTTCATAACAACCCTGTGTATTCTTTTTTTTCAGTGTAAAAAAAATGAACAACCAGCACAAAGCTTTCTGTCTATATTTTTTACACCTCTATTATTGCATACGTTGCAACAAAATTAATAATGCACCGTAACCTACTGTTTTATCGAAGTTAACACTTATCATCTGTAAGTTTGGCACACGCGTTGCTGTATACTAGCTAGCAAAACACGAACCATTACTTGATTTTTATACATAGGAGTTCCTTATGCGATTTAAAGCATTAAAAATGTTTCTGGCAGTAGCATGTCTCATGACAGTAGCAACCACAGCTGCGTTGGCGGCTGGCCCAACATGGACAGATCTTTCCGAAGCACAGCAGCAGAAATACATGACTCTGCATGATGGCTTCATCAAGAAAACAACTCCGCTTCGCGACGCAATGTGGGCGAAACGAGTAGAACTTGAAGCCGTCATGAACAATGAAAATGTAGACGTAGAAAAAGTAAAAAATATCGTAACTGAAATTAATAAACTGCGTGCTGAAATGCGCACCGAGCGCGAAGCATTCGCAGCTACAGTAAAAAAAGAAGTAGGTATTGAGCCACTTGCTAATCCACATCGCGGCAACAAAATGATGGGCGACTGCCCAATGGGCATGAAACGTGGTCACGGTGGTCACGGCATGCACCGCGGTATGGGTGGAAAAGGCATGGGGCACGGTATGATGAAAGGCTGCGACAACATGATGCAGAACTCTGCACCAGCAGCACCGGCTCAGCCTGAAACACCAGCTAAATAGTAATTCCTACACACACGTTCCTCTCACTCAGACACAGTGTAACTTCACAACTCGTGGCAGCGGGTCCTTCACCTTAGGTGGAATTACACAGTACATAAATTCGCTATTACCTGTCCGGTAATGTGAATAAAAAGGATAAGGCATCCTTTCTCCCCCACAGAAAAGCCCTGCACACCTCCTCAAGTGCGGGGCTTTTTCTCTGTTATTCAGCAAAATACCTTTTATCCCCGCCCAATAATTGAGCCCCCGATTCTGCGTAGTACAATACGTATGCAAAACACGAATAAACGCAGGGGGAGGTCATGCATCAAAAGAATATTATGTGGCTTGCTGCAGTTACGCTGCTTCCCGTGCTTTTTGCACTTGCTGTACAATATGATGCCCGAAAAAACTCAGGAACTGTGTACGTCGAACAACCTACTCCCGCTCCGGTTTCATTTATTCTCAACACCGCTAACCCAGAGAAAGCCCAAACAACCTTCAGGCTAGCAAGCAAGCTATATGGAAAAGGAGTACATACAACAGTCTTTCTGGAAGGGGCAGGAGTATTGCTGGTGCATACTCCATTTGCAAAAGAAGCAGGGTATGAAGGAGAAATTATTGTTTGTCCCGAGTGCCTGAAACTATACGGAATTGATAAACAGAAGCTTCCGGACAATGTATCAGCCATTACGACTGACATCTCAGCCGGAATGCATACCCGAACAACAGATAGCTCTGCTGTTCCACAATAAGAGAATTATATGCAGTTTTCACCAACCACACTGCTACGGGGCATACTTCTTTTTACCGCAATATGCTGCGTACGTATTCATCCTGCATATTCAGCAACACCGCTTCCGAGCCAGTTTTATTCACCGGAAGATACCTCTGCATTTACGTATCTTAACCAGATAACCTTTGTTATTTCATCATCGAATCAATTAGGGCAGGCAGTCAGGACAACCCTTCTTGCCAACAAACGGCAGGCAGCCGGAATAGACACAGTACTGCTGTTTGAAAACTCAGCGGTAACACTGCCAATTTTGCAGGGAATTCCGCATGGAATTCTGACGACTTACTCTGGCAGACTCTATTGCTCACCACATAACACTCCACCAAAGTGTCCTGTAAGCGTGGAAGACTATATTCCACCACTCATACCGGATGTACAGATTGCTAATGCAAAGGAAATTTATTTGCCGCTGCTGGAGAGGCTGCTTGTGGAACATGCACGCCTTGGAGGAAAGATAGCCCTATGTGCTTGCTGCAACAGGAAACCGGAAGAACGCATTATCTATCTGCCGAAACAGATTCCGCACGACAAACTGAAGCATCTTAAAAAGCAGATGAAGATAAAAGAAGGGGCGTATTAAATATCAGAATGACTGAGGAAGGGGAGGACGAGGAGCATGCCCATAAACAGGAAGAGCCTAGTCATCCTCTTTGAATTTAAACAAGCTGCCGCGACAGATTGCCTTGTTGCCGAATTTATTACGTACAGCATCCAGCGCCTTATCCAGCCGTCGCTGTTGTTCTGTGGCGCGAATAACACCCGAACAGCCATGCTGCATGTGATCGAGCATATTAAGCTGCTCCACACCACTGTTATCGTAATTTGACAACCCCAGTCCTATGAGCCTAACCGGCTTCACCAAATCTATTGCATCCAATAAGTCTGCTGCAACCTGATAAATGACGTCTGTGGTGTTTGTCGGGTCTGGCAACGTTTTACTGCGTGTGAGCGACTGGAAATCAGAGTATTTTACTTTCAGGGTGATAGTTCGCCCTTTCAGACCATATTTACGCTGATTCTGGCCTACACGATCTGCATGACGCATGAGCCACTTTTTCAACAACGCCTTATCAAGCGTATCCTTATGCAGCGTGTTTTCTGCGCTCTCTGACTTTGCTTCAGTGGCTGTTTCAACCTCGCGATCATCTATCCCGCTTGCTCGCTGCCACAAAGCAATACCGCTTTTCCCGAAACGGCGCTCCCAGAACTCAGCAGAATATTCAAGCACCTGACCGCAAGTGGTCACACCAAGTTCATCCAGCTTGCTCACAAATTTTTTTCCAACACCCGGAATTTTGCGGACAGGTAACTCCGCTAAAAAACTGGCTACCTCATTCTCAAAAATGGCATACAGCCCATTAGGCTTGTTATAGTCAGAGGCAATTTTTGCGAGGAACTTTACAGGAGCAATACCTATAGAGCAGGTCAGCCCCACTGAATCATAAATTCCTTTTTTCATACTCGTTGCCAGTTCCAGAGGGGAACCAAAAAGATGCTCTGTCCCTGTCGCATCAATGTATGCTTCATCAATCGAAGCTTTTTCAATGACCGGAGAATACGAGTGAAGGACGTCCATGACTTTGCGGGACAGTTCCAGATACCGGCCTCTGGTTGTAGCTGTGTATATTCCGTGCGGACACAGCTTGCGAGCCTGAACAATCGGCATGGCAGAGTGCACACCGTACTTGCGGGCTTCATATGAAGCTGCACATACAACACCGCGCTCACCGTATCCTCCAACAATAACGGGTTTTCCCCGCCATTCAGGATTATCTAGTTGCTCTACGGAAGCAAAAAAGGCGTCCATATCAAGGTGCATGATGCAGCGTTTCATCCGCAACATATAGCAGAATGCCTCAGCAGACTGAAGCTCTATCACCCTGCAACGTGTGTTAGTACAGTTTCACAGTAAGAGTATTTTTATTTCAGCAAGATAAGCAAAATTAATTTTTCTCTTTTCTTTTCATTTTTTTTACCATACTCTCTGACGGTTTAAACAATGCCCCGTACCGTGGGGCTTTTCTGTGTCCAATCTACAAAATCCCTGCCGTGCAGGGAATTAGGTGCGCATATGGCTCTAACAGCTTCCTGCTTTGGTATTATTCCCGCCAGATACGATTCCACTCGTTTTCCCGGCAAACCGCTTGCCATTATCGAAGGTAAGCCCATGTTCTGGCATGTATATCAACGTGCCTGCTCATGCCCGGAATTCGACAAGGTTGTTCTGGCGACTGACGACGAACGTATTGCAGAAATGGCTCGCAAGCTTGACGTGGAATACGTAATGACCCGCAATGACCACCCCAGTGGTACAGACAGGGTCTATGAAGCTGCATGTCTGCTTGGTGCTGGTGAAGACGCTGTAATAGTCAATATTCAGGGTGATGAACCTGCACTCAACCCGATTATGCTCACCGAACTTGTTTCCCCTTTCTTAACAGACGGTAATGTACAGGTGGCCACGCTTGCACATCATATAAGCGCCGAGGAAGCCGCCAGTCCTGACAAAGTAAAAATTGTTCAGGCAAAAAATGGTGATGCACTTTACTTCTCCCGCGCATGCATACCGTTTGTACGTGAAGGTGATACAACAGTCGGATATCTTGGGCATATCGGCTTATACGCATTCCGTTTCGGAGTTTTAAAGCAGTTCACAAAATGGGAACAGTCAAGCTTAGAGCGTTTAGAACGACTTGAGCAACTGCGTCTTTTAGAGAATAATGTTCCAATCAGAGTAGTATGCACTGAGCATAAGACACACGGTGTGGATCGTCCTGAAGATATAGACGTAATTTTAAAACTTTTACGGGAGAACGCCTGATGAAAGCCATTTTGGCACTTGAAGACGGCTTTGTACTTGAGGGTCGCTCATTCACCGGACCCGGTGAAACTGGCGGTGAGGTCATCTTCAACACTGGTATGACCGGATATCAGGAAATTTTGACCGACCCTTCCTACGCTGGACAGATGGTATGTATGACATACCCGCTTATCGGTAACTACGGCGTAACTGAAGAGGATATTGAGTCAGGCGGAGTTCACGCTTCAGCACTTATCGTAAAAGAGTGCTGTAAAGTTCCTTCCAACTGGCGTTCTGTTGCTTCCTTGCCGGATTACCTCAAACGCAACGGTGTACTTGGTATTGAAGGTATTGATACCAGAGCACTCACAAGCCATATCCGCAAGAATGGCGCAATGCGTGCAATCATTTCTACTGAAGAACTGAATGTAGAAAAGCTTGTTGAAAAAGCAAAAGCACTTCCGTCTATGGAAGGACTCAACCTTGTTAAAGACGTTGCACCAACACATGTATACCGATGGGATGGTGTTCGTCCGCAAAACGTCCGACTTGTAGACGGGGTATACAACTGGACTGGCAAAGGTCCAAAAGTTGTTGTATATGACTTTGGTATTAAATGGAATATTTTACGGTTATTGCATGAACAGGGACTTGACTTATTAGTTGTTCCTCCGTCATTTACAGCAGAGCAGGTTACATTAACAGGTGCTGATGCCGTATTCTTATCCAACGGCCCTGGAGACCCTGCTACACTAAAAGACGAAATTGCCGAAATTACAAAGCTTTGTGACATGATGCCAGTCGGCGGTATCTGCCTTGGTCATCAGCTGCTTGGACACGCCTTGGGCGGTACAACATCCAAACTTAAATTCGGACATCATGGCTGTAACCATCCTGTTAAAGATTTGACAACCGGGCGCATTGAGATTTCTTCGCAGAACCACGGTTTCTGTGTAGAACTGGATAGTGACGATGTTGAGATCACACACATTAACCTTAACGATGACACCGTTGAGGGCATCGCACACAAAACTAAGAAAGTTATTTCTGTGCAGCACCATCCAGAAGCTTGTCCTGGGCCTAACGACAGTCACTACTTCTTTAAACGATTCAGTGACATGGTTAAGGAAGGTCTTAACAAGTAGCTTCTTTATGCTTCCCGAAGGGGGTTTGAATGTCTGCTGAACTGACTAAAGCTCGTTCCCAGCTAAGCAACGTTCGCACGTACTTAAAGCAAGATAAGGTTCAAATGGCAGCACAGGCGCTGCACGACGGCCTTATCGCATACTTAAAGCACCCGCTTATGAAAGCCGAAAGGCAGGAGTTTGTGCGACTGCTTGAAGACAGTACTATGTACTTGTCTGCTGTACCCAAGCTGAAAGAGATTTTCCCGATTGTTCTTACCTATAAAGAAGGAAAAGAGCGCGAATTACTGGAAACAGTTAAGGAACTTCTCGTTGAGCTTCAGAAAAGTGTTACTGACGAAGCTCAGCAAATGCTTGAAGCACTGGAAAGACAAAAGCAGGCAGAACTGGAAAAGGGACAAGCGTTTCTAGACTCTGGTCAACACCAAAGCGCTGTTGCTGTTTTTAACTCTTTGCTCAACAGATTTTCTGAGGATGCAGAGCTTAAAAGCGATATTGCTGAACGGTACATCCGTGCAGGGTTATACCATGAGGCCTATGAAAGACTTGCTGAAGCAATTGATCTTTCACCGGAAAATATCCGCTACTACAACAGCATCGGTATGGCACTGCGCAAACTCGGCAAATTCAAAGTTGCTGAAAAGTACTTTGCAAAAGCTGTACGCGTAGCAGGCAAGGATCCGCACTTATTCTTTAACCTCGGTCGCGTATATGTAGACTGGGAAAAATGGGATAAATGTGCAAAATCCGCTCTCATGGCGCTTAAGCTTGATCCGGAATTCAAAGAAGCTGAAAAAATGCTCGCCTTTGCCAAAAAACGCCTTGCATAACCCCTTCTGCAGGGAGAGCTAACGCTCACCTGTGCACGCAAAAAATCTAGAGCAGATGGAAATTTTCCATCTGCTCTTTTTTATGCTTCTCACTACAGTTCCTACACATTTCTTTTATTGACTTTTCACCAAATATAGAAAAAAACTTGCACGAAAAAAGTTTGAAGTTCTAATTATTTTTATTTGTGCAATAAAACACAAAGTTGCACTAAAAATAATACTTCTTCATAACTTCAACCCGATATTCTCTAAAAAGCACGTGAAAAAAAGCTCTATCTCACTGTTTTTTTCGTTCTACTTCAACGCTACACGTCAATAAAAAAATGTAGCAAAGTGACAAAAAACTTGAATATCAGATGCTTACTCAAGCAACTCTCTCACTATGAGGTGATTGACATATTTTTCACATTCTTTTAACCCAAAAGTACGGAACAACTTTTGATTAGAGGTCAACGTAAGTTATGCGAGGAAAAAATGCTTAAAAACGTTACTAGATTTTTTACGATGCTATCCCTTTGGGTTAGCGCAGTAGTATTTGCATCCCCGATGGGTGCTTTTGCTACAGAAGCTGCTGCTACCGGCGCTGCCGCCGGCGGCGGTGCGGGACATGCATGGTGGTTCTGGCCACTCATTTTGCTTGTTTTCTGTTTTGTACTCGGTGTGATCGCGGTTCTGGCCGGTGTTGGCGGTGGCGTACTCTACGTACCACTGGTTTCCGGTTTCTTCCCGTTCCATATCGACTTTGTTCGTGGTGCAGGCCTTATGGTTGCGCTTGCCGGTGCCCTTGCTGCGGGACCTGGTCTTTTGAAGCGTAACCTTGCAAGTCTGCGCCTTGCGCTGCCTATGGCGCTTATTGCCTCCGCCTGTGCGGTTGTGGGTGCTATGCTTGGTCTGTACCTTTCAAAGCTCGACCCACGTTATGTTCAGACAGCTCTCGGTGCTACCATTATGGGTATCTCCATACTGCTGCTCTGTTCTAAAAACTCCGAATACCCAGTGGTAACCAAGCAGGACGCTATCAGTCATGCTCTTGGTATCGAAGGTATTTATCAGGATCAGGCAACAGGTAAAGAATTTGAATGGAAAACTCACCGCACATTTACCGGTCTTCTGCTGTTTGTCGTAATTGGCATCATGGCAGGTATGTTCGGTCTTGGTGCAGGCTGGGCAAACATTCCTGTTCTCAACCTTCTCATGGGTGCTCCACTTAAAGTATCCGTAGCAACATCCAAGTTCTTACTTTCCATCACAGATACTTCTGCTGCATGGGTATACATGAACCAGGGTGCTGTTATTCCACTGATCGCCATTCCGTCCATTATCGGTCTGATGCTCGGCTCACTCGTAGGCGTACGCCTGCTCGCAGTGGCAAAAGCATCTTTTATCCGCTACATGGTTATTGGCGTTCTCTTCTTTGCTGGCTTCAAGGCTCTTGATAAAGGTCTTGGACTCGGTATTATGGGTTAAGGGAGGTAAGTCATGACAAAACAAACTAATACATGTGTAACTTCTCCAGAACAAATGCGCTATGCAATCATTCTGGAGCGTGGTGCTTACCTCGGTATCCTGATTATGATTGTTACCTATGCAGTATACGCACTAGGTATCCTTCCTCCGCATGTGCCTATTGAAACTGTTGTTAACAACTGGCACCTCGGAGTTCATGATTATTTACAGGCTACCAACAGCCCTACAGGCTGGGATTGGTTAGCGCTTGTTGGAACCGGTGACTTCATCAACTTCATCGGTCTTGCACTGCTGGCAGTGATGACAATCATCTGTTACGCAACGCTCATTATGCCGTACTTCCGCTGTGGTGATTACATCTACCTCGGTATTGTCTTGGCTGAAATTGCTGTTCTTACTCTTGCTGCCTCCGGTATTCTCGGAAGTGGCGGACACTAACCGCGACTACGTTATAATACTGCCAAGCCTCCGATCTTACAGGCCGGAGGCTTTTCTTTTTACTACAGGCAGTTATTTTGATTTCCCAACTTCTTTCAGCTACTGTTCAATACAATCAGCCTGACAACGAGATAATACTAACTCCCTCATCAATATTCCTTGGAGACACCATGAACATACCGATTTATCAAATTGATGCGTTTGCCAACAAAACATTCCAGGGAAACCCTGCCGCAGTTTGTCTTCTTGATTCATGGTTGCCAGAACCAACAATGCAAAAAATTGCGGCTGAAAATGCCATAGCAGAAACAGCATTTTTAAAACCGCTTAATGACGGCTACGAAATACGATGGTTTACTCCGGAAATTGAAATAGATTTATGCGGGCATGCCACACTGGCGTCTGCTCACGTTATTGCGCGGCATATAAACCCTGCATTATCTTCAATGACGTTTTACTCTCAAAGCGGAACATTAACCGTTACAGTGGAAGGGGAATTGCTCACCATGAATTTTCCTTCCCGACCACCTGCTCCCAGCGATATTCCACAACTCATTGTAGATGCTCTACAAATACAACCAACAGAAATCCTCCGCTCAAGAGATTACGTCCTTGTTTTTGAATCAGAAGAAGTCATTAAAAATATGAATCCTGACGTAGCCATGCTTAACCAGATTAACACCGACCCCGGCGGAATCTGCGTTACTGCACCAGGAAGTGACGTTGACTTCGTCTCCCGCTTCTTCACGCCGCAGGCGCAAATATTTGAGGACCCTGTCACAGGCTCTGCGCATTGCTCCTTAATTCCTTACTGGAGTAAGCGGCTCAGTAAAAAGCACATGCGAGCAACGCAGCTGTCAGAAAGAAAGGGCGAGCTTATGTGCAAAGACTTAGGAGAACGTGTTTCGATCTCAGGAAAAGCCATCACGTATCTTCAAGGAACGATTACACTTTAAATAAATATTCTCTGGTATCCTTATTCAATAAAAAAGGCTGATTGCGTAATGCAATCAGCCTTCGTTGTGAACATATGCCAAGTTATCATGCGCCTGCTTCAAGCACACCGTTGGTAACGGTATACACCCCGACATCGTGAATATATTTTTCCATAAGCTTCACAGTCTGCGGGTGGCAGGTAAATAAAAATACCTGATTATGGGCAGCTAGTTCAGCAATGGTTGCAGCAGTATTCGCTGCCCTTGCCGGATCAAAGTTCACCATAATATCATCCATAATAACCGGAAGCGGCTCATTCTGCCCTGAATGGCTCAAAATGTGCCCAAGACGCAACGATAAGTAGAGTTGCTCCGCTGTTCCGCGACTCAGTTCCTCCGGTTCACGACGCGTACCGTCTTCAGCCAAGGCAAACACATTTTCTTCACCCAGCGGCTTGAATACACCACTGTACGCACCCTTTGTAATAGTCTTGAAGAAAGCACCTGCCTGCTTAACAACTTCAGGCTGCTGTTCCCGTTCAAAACGCTCACGGGCACGGGACAGCATATGCTCTGCAATTTTATAACGTGCCCACTCCTTAGCAAGCATAGTAGCTTCTTCTTTCAGTGCTTCCTGTTGAGTACGCTGGATGGTCTGCTCTTCAGTTGAAACAAGTTTTTCCTGCTCGACCTTAGCCTGAATAAGGCTCTGGCGCAGCGCCTCCTGCTCTTGTTCTTTTTCTTCAATGGCAGCTGCTAATTCAGCAGCTTTCACTGCAAGTTCCTGCTCACTTTGCTGACCTATGCGAGCAGCCAGAGAAGTAATATCTCCGTTTTCGCTGGCTGCTGTGAGAGAAGCTTTCAGTGCAGAAAATTCAGAAACCAGTTCCTGCTGCTGAGCATACAGAGCATGTCTGGCTCGATAAGACTCTTCATCCGCTACATTCGCTTCAAAAAAAAGAGCTTTTATATCGTTTTCCAAAGTTTCTTTCGATATTTTCAGAGATTTTGCTGAAACAATATCTTTCTGCCAAATTTCAGTAAGACTCTCAATGCTCGTCTGAAGCTGCTGCGATTCTGTTAAAATGCGTAGCAACTTGTCCTGCGTTGCGTCACGTTTTATCGTGTTATCAAAGGCAAGTTCCGGTTCAACACCAGCCGCCTTACACACGGCATCCTGTTGATCTGCAAATGCGTGTAAAATCTGTTCTGCAGCTTCTATTCTCGCTTGAACATCCGAACGTTGATGCAGCATAGCTTTAGTTTCTTTAATAAGCTGTAACGTTTCTGGAATATGTTGAATTCGCAGGGTAGAAGAAAGTCCATGAGCTTCCAGCCATTGTGTACTTTTTGAATAAATAGCTGCCAGCTTATCCTGTGCAATACCTTCATTACGAGAAGCTTTTGCAAACTGTTCCTGAATATCTTCGTGGTACTTTTCAGCTGTATGCAGTTTATCCTGCCATGCCTCCAACGCCACTAAACCACGCTGCAAATCTTCAAATGCATCTTCTGCTTGCGCAAGACATTCATCAGTCACTTCCGGTTGTGGAAAGATCAATGGTGCAGCAGCCATTATTTCAAGAAGGTTATTTTGAGCCTCTTGTTGCTTCTTTTTCTGCTGTCTTGTGCCCACGACGTAAACTATGGCTGCAGCCACAGTCATACATACACCTGCGTACAGTAAATAGCTCGGAACCGGAGCAAAACTCGGTGCAGCAGCCACCACAACACCAATGAGACCCAACAGGACTGTAAGTAGTAGCGTTGTACTATTGGTTGTAGCTTGTTGTGTAAGAACCAACGGCAATCGGGAACGTACACTACGCAAAATATCTTTGGTCTGTTGCAGATCTAGTTGCTCTTCAGCCGATGCGTCTTTCAAATTCGCAAATCGATTAAGATCTGCATTCTGTTCAAGCTCATTGGCACGTTGCTCAACTGCACGTTGAGCATCATCAAGCATGCCGGAAAGGCGTGATTTTTCATTTTGCACCAGCGCAACATCGTGTCTGGCTTTCTCAGCCTGTTCTTCAAACTCTGCGACTTCACGTCGGGTATTATCCGAAATATCGAAAGCTTGTATTTTTTCCGCATGCCAGCCAGCCCCAAGCTGCTCCAGCACTTCTTGAAAGCTATGATTCAAGGCTTTTTCTTCAAGCTTGCGTTGTTCAAGCTCGCGTTTTTTCCCTGTCATAACAGCTTTTTCTTCACTTAATGCCCGTACCACATCCTGCCGGACAATCAGTTCAGTATTAATCTGTGCTTGTTTTGCTTCAATATCTCGGGTTGCAGCTTCAATGGTTCCAAGCAGCTGAGTAAGCTGATCACGCTTTTCTCTATAGCTTCTTTGGAGGTTATCAAACCGAACCAGCCCATCCTGCGGAAATTCCACAAGCGGTTTTACAGCTTCCAAAGCAACCTGTTTCTCTTTATATGCGGTAAAAGTAGCCCACAGCCGCATATCAGCCTTCACTGTTCCAGCTTCAATTCCCAGCCTGCGCAGCACTGAAGCACATTCTGCAATATTGTCCTCAAGCTCAGTAATCTGTTGCGAGACGGTCAAATAAGCAGAAACACTGTCTTCACCCGCAAGCAAGTCTTTGCGAAGCTGCTCAATAGATTTCAAATGTTGATTAAGAGGCTGCTTCGTCCCTTTTTTCTTGAACAAAGCCTCCCGCTTTGCAGCAAGATGCTTCATTACATCAGTATAGGAAGCACCGCCGCCATGAACGGTTCCATACAAGGCATTTCGAACAGCATCACCTGTCAGGGCGTCCTTGCTCTGTAATTCTGTTAGGGAAAAGCCATACACATTGGTATAGAGATCTCGCGAAACATTACCGAGCAATGCCTGTAATGCAGATTCATCCATCTGCCCGCCTTGCGCGTCAGAAATGGCTATTCGCTTAGGCTTAAAGGATCGCTCAAGACGCAGTGCACCAAACTTATGGGTATCAAGTCCCAGTACACCTGCATGATTACCGCCACGTAATGGTTCGTGGTGAGAAATCGTTTTCCCTTTTCGCGGCAACCCGAACAACATGTACCGCAAAAAAGCCAGACAAGTTGATTTACCAGCCTCATTATTGCCTAGAAAAACGTTAACGCCGGAAGAAAAGCCAGAAAGCTCCTGCTCAGCAAAGATGCCGAAACCATGAATATGAAGGTCCGTAATCTTCATTACTCTGCCTCCAATAAATCTATGCACAAGTATTGTGCTTCAGCTGCAAGCTGCTCAAGCTCTACATCAGTAAGGATGGTTAAGTTTCTTTTGACAGCAGGGGAGCCGTATAACTCACTTACAGATTCACGAAGTTCTTCAACTCCGTTTTCTCCTGTTAAGGATTCGGCAACAGTAAGCGCCTCCCCAAGCAGGTCAGGGCGGCTGCGCATCGCCTTAATATCAACATCCGGCTTACATGCCAGCTCAATATCTTTCAGCCATACAAAAGGAGAATTCTGCATTTGTCCTTCACGAATACGTTCAGTAAATTCCTGTACAGCACCATTTTTACGTAATTCTCCATCAAGCACACTGCGTCCTTTCAGTACCAGACGGACAATAACGCCCTTACAGCTTTCCGGCAGCGTCTGCACAACTCCGTCAAGATAGTTCTCAACTGCATCCTCAAGCATATCAAGTTGCTCAATTGCTGAAATATCTACTGGAATAATCTTCCACTGGACTGTTCCAAGTGTATGCGAGCGTATTGTTGACTGACCATCTTCTACAGTAACAAACAGGCATCCACGCTCACCCTGCTCATTAATATGCAGTCCTTGAATATTGCCGGAATATGCTGCAAACGGCTCCTTGCTGACGATCTGTTGCTCATGAATATGCCCGAGTGCCCAATAATCGATACCGGATTTTGCAAAATCACCCACACTTGCCGGAGCATACTGTTCCGAAGCAGCAACGGAATCCACAGTACAATGCAGCAAAGCAATCTGAAACACATCGTCTTCAGTACGCTTATACTGTCTGGCTAATTTCCTGCGTTCATTGTGCTTTCCGTGGCTTATGCCGTGCACGACTGCAACTAGCTCCCCGTCGCTGTTCTCAACGCGAACCTGTTCAACACCTTCGGTTCCAAAAATATGAACATTTTCAGGAAAGCTAAACGACTTCTCGCTCTCTACTAACGGATCATGGTTACCATGAACAATAAAGACTCGTACGCCTGCTTCATCCATACGCTTGCAGGCATCCAGTAAAGCAAAACGTGCCTTAAGGCTCTGGTCTTCCTGATTGTAAATATCACCAGCCAGCACAACAAATAGAGGACGTTCCTTGCAAGCAAGTTGCGTCAAACGTTCGAGAGCTTCAAAGGTAGCGGAGCGCAATACTCCAGCCACCTGCGAAGAAACATGAGCAACTCCTTTAAAAGCTGCATCCAAATGCAAGTCAGCTGCGTGGATAAAAGAAAATGTCGGTTTCATGGATTACGCATAGCCTTTTCTGATCTGCGGCAGAATGCCTCGGTGACTTGGAAATATCTAAAACACCTGTCTGCAAGATCAGCACGGTTTTTATTTTCTCATACGGCGTTCAGGCCGTCACAGTAATAACTCGGTAAGCACAGGGAAAAAATACTTACCCTATATTTTTACCCTAGTAGACGTTGGTCAGAAGCTGCTGGTCCACATCAAAAGGGCGCTTCCATGTTGGAAGGCAAATAAATTTTTCAGCAGGCAACACAACGCGCCATGCGTGCAGCAGCATTCCTTGTGGATTAAGGGAACCGTTGTACTTGATATCACCAACAATTGGATGACCTCGGCTGGAAAGCTGAACACGAATCTGATGTGTGCGACCTGTTTGCAATGAAATATGCAACAGCGATTTCTTGTTCGTTCTCAGCAACGACGTGACCAAACAAAGCGATTCCTTTCCTTCACCAGTTTCTACGCGTTCTTTGCCGTCCCTTTGAGATTGCTTACTCAGCAGGTCATGCAGTTCCACTTCTTCTGAGTGTTCCCAGCGCCCTTCAACCCATGCCAGATAATGCTTACCTATGGCATGTTCGTTTCGAAAAAGGTCATGCAACTCCTGCAGGCGGGTATAACTTGTCGCAACAAGCAGTAACCCCGAAGTATTTTTATCCAGCCTGTGAGCAGGAGTAGGGCAGAAAGGTGCATCTGCATATTTTTGTTTTAATCTCGTTGTTACAGCATCTGTGTGCCCTGTACCGGGTTGAACCGGCAGACCTGCAGGCTTGTTCAGAACAAGCAACCCGTCAGCTTCTCCCACAATATCCAGTTCAATCTTTTGCATGACTGACTGAATGCCGGACTGCTTCTCAGAAGCACCTTCTGTATCAACAGTATATGGAGGGATACGCACAACATCATCCTGCTCAAGGCGGACAAAGGGCTTCACCCGTCCTTTATTCACCCGCACCTGTCCGGTGCGTATCCAGCGCATGATTGCACTCTTGGGTACATCCTTATCAACTCTGCGCTGCAAAAACTGCAAAACCTTCTGTCCGGCTTCTTCCGGCGTTACTGTAACAAACTCAACCTGTCCCATTTCCGTCCCTTTCTGCTGCCGTGACCGGTATAATCACAAGAACTGCCCCTTTTTCGCAAAGAAGCCTGTCAATTTCCGGTCACCTCACACATCTATTCAAAATCTTGTATCCCGCAGTTGTACTGCAACCAAATTCAATTGGCTACACCGGAAGTGTTATCAACAGAATGTTCCTAACTTGAAACAGTGGAAAATGTTCGTAACGTAGCTATCTCACTTTTTACGAAGAGAAATCAAACAACAAGTTATGAACATTTCTTTTTGTACATAACTTGTTCCTAAGATTGTAAGGAAGGCCAAAAAATAAAAATGAGTGCGTACAAAATTTGCATACCACCAAGAAAATGGCCATCTCCTGACATAGAAATTAAGGGCACGAAAAAAAGCCCTCATCGCTGCAAGTTCGCTGAGGGCCATTGTCAAAACAGACTACACACACTCACGGCATGTATTATTTTTATGATTTTTTATTGTCATTCGGTCGATTTCGCACAGAACGCCCTTAGAATGCGTTAAAGTGCAAAAAGATAACCTTAGGCTCATGTTGTGAAAAAAAACAGGCGCAGAACGGCTGTTGCTTGGCTTACCCTTTGTTTTTTGATATATAACTAAGGTTACGTCGCCTGATTTTATGTACAAGAAATATGGCGACAAATTTTATTAATAACCAACTGGAAGTAGTAGATTTATTTTGCTGAAAAACGGGCTGAGAAATTTTCTCGAACAGCAGTATCCGGAAAAGGAATTACGCAGCTGGTTCGACCCACTCACGATAGACTATGGTGACCTTGAAAAAAGTGTGTCTGTAGCCTTTCCTCACGCCTTTTTCGGCACATGGTTTACTGCACATGGAAAAACTGCTCTGGAACAGGCCGTACGAGACTACATAAGCCCTGAAGTAGTTGTGTTGTATAGCACTCCACTCAGCGAACCTGCTCCTGTTTCTGCCTCAAATACACCTGCAACACCGTGTGTTTCCCCCGCTCAGGAAAAAACAGCTCCATCTGTCAGTAAGGTGGCAGTTGGCAGCCAATTCACGTTTGATACGTTTTTACACAACGCAAAGAACGTCTTTCCCGTTGCCAGTGCCAAAGAGGTAGCTAAAGCGGAAATTCCACCAAAGTATAACCCGCTGGTTATTGCTGGCCCTTCAGGAAGCGGAAAAACCCATCTGTTACGGGCTATTGCACATCAAATATTGAAACAGCGCGACGAAAGTGCATTATTCTTAGGCAACATTGAAGATCTTGCTGCGTTATATCAGGACGGTAGCCCCGGTGCCCGCTTTGAAATGCGTAAGCAAATTGTCCAAAAGGATTTCTTTTTACTGGATGACCTACAACGACTGGAAGATTTTCCTATTCTGCAGGAAGAGCTGATAGCGCTTTTTGATGCATTCCATGACAACAACAAGCAGATGGTTTTCTGCTGCACAGGCGGGTTGACGACTCATGACTTCCTGTTGCCGAACTTACGCTCCCGACTGGAGTGGGGATTAATGGCGCAGCTAAAGCCGCAGGACATGGATATCAGAATTAAGTATGCGACAAACCAGCTCAAAGAAAACCAGATAAAACTGACAAATGATCAGATTATTCTTTTATGCCAGCGCTTTGAAGATTTCAGACTTTTGCAAGGTGTCCTGCTTAAGTTGGCAGCATTTAAAGAGCTGATGCAGACAGAAGTGTCAGAATATGAATTTAACCAGATCATAGAACACACAGATAAAACCAAATCGACTCCGCTTACGTCCGACATAATCATTAATGTTGTAGCTGAACATTACATGCTGCAGCCAAAAGATTTGTTGAGCGAAAAACGACACCAGAAGATTGTATTGGCAAGACAGATAGCCATGTATCTGACCCGTACCCTGCTTGGCTCGTCGTACCCTGCTCTAGGAAGAATATTTGGCGGAAAAGACCATTCCACTGTGATCTATGCAGTTAATAAGATTAAGAATTTTATAGTTAAGAACAAAGATACGAAACTTTTAATAAACGAGCTGAAGGAAAAGTGCTTAACAGCCACGAAGTAAATAATACGCCTTCAGTTATGCGCACCCGGTTACTAACGGGTAATTTTTAGTGACACAATATAGTTATGCAAATTCAATCAGTTAACTCACTTATCAACATAGTAACAGCCCCTACAACAACTACTAAGGAGATCATATGTATTTAAAAGTATTTAAAGAAGACGTCATTGACGGTCTCCTGAAAGCTGCGAATATCATCCCTGCAAAGACAGGTGCGGCCTACTTGCGTTCCATCTGGTTAAAAGCAGAAGGCAACATGCTGCAGATTCTCTCCACTGATTCAAACATTGAATTCAGCGGTAACTATACAGCAGAAGTAACGGAAGAAGGACTTGCAGGTGTTCAAGGCAGAGCATTTGTAGATCTGGTTAAAAAGATGCCTGCAGGCGAAATTACACTTCGTCTTGAAGAGGAAGGTAAGAACCTTCTCATTGAGCAGGGCAGAAAGCGTTACAAACTTCCAGTAAACGAAGCCACATGGTTCCAGAACTTCTCTGACTTCCCTGAAGCTAACTCAGTTTACTGGTCAGGTGATTTCCTTCAGGAAGTGATCGATAAAATTTCTTTTTGTATTTCTGATGAAGACACAATGGAAGCTATTGCATGTCTTTCCTTCAAGCCAATGGAAGATCAGTACATAGAAGCATGCGGCCTTAACGGTCACCAGTTCTCTATGCAACGTTTCCTTAACGATGAACTGCACGCGCTTCTTCCTGAAGATGGCATTCTTCTTCAAAAGAAATACCTGAACGAACTTAAGAAGTGGCTCGGTGGTGATGAGATCGAGCTGAACATTGATAATAAACGTCTCTTCTTCCGTACTGGTGATAAACGAGAAATATTCACAATTCCTTTGTCCTACTACCAGTACCCTGATTACAATTCTTTCCTGTCTCGTCTGGGTTCTGATGATGTCACCAAGCTTTCTGTTGATCGTAAACTTATGATCGATGCACTTGATCGTCTTCTGATCTTCAACACAGACAATAACCGCTGCACCTACTTTACCTTTAACGGCAACGAAGTAGAGCTTGCATCTCAGGGACAGGAAGTTGGCATCGCGAAAGAATATGTTGATGCTGAGTTCTCTGGTGACATCGAAAAGATTGCATTCCCGACACGTAACCTGATCGAAATTCTCAACCACTATCAGTCTGAAAAGTTAACTTTCATCCTTACCGGTACTGAAGGCCCTTGCGGATTACGTGGTGGAGACGACCCTGAGTACACTGTTATTATTATGCCAATGAAGATTGTAGAAGAGACTTACTACAGTGAGGAAGAAGTTTAATGACCAGTAAGAGTCAATATACCGCGGATAGTATTCAAATTCTTGAAGGGCTTTCCGCGGTTCGTAAACGTCCGGCTATGTACATCGGCAGCACGGACGTTCGCGGTCTGCATCACCTTGTCTATGAAGTTATTGATAACTCCATTGATGAAGCCATGGCAGGATTTTGTGACAAGATCACCGTAAAAATCCACCTCGATAACAGTGTAACTGTTCAGGATAACGGCCGTGGTATTCCGGTAGATATTCACCCGAAAGAAAAACGTCCTGCTGTAGAAGTTGTTATGACTGTTCTGCACGCTGGCGGTAAGTTCGACAGCGATACCTATAAGGTGTCCGGTGGTCTGCACGGGGTTGGTGTTTCCTGTGTTAACGCGCTGTCTGAATACCTTGAAGTAACCATCGACAGAGAAGGTACCCGTTACAAGCAGCGTTACGAGCGCGGTGTTCCTGTAACCGGTGTTGATACTATCGGTGATTCAAGACGTCGCGGTACAACCGTACGTTTCCGTCCTGACGAAGAAATCTTTGAGACCAACCAGTTTGTTTTTGAAACACTGAAAAAGCGTTTTGAAGAACTGGCGTACCTTAACTCCGGTCTTGAAATCGAATTTATTGACGAGCGCTCAGGTGACTCTTCTGTATTTAAGGCAGAAGGCGGCATTAAGCAGTTTGTTAAAGATATGAACTCCGGTGAAGGCGGCATGCACGCGATCATTTATGGTAGCGGTAACGGCACCGGGCAGCATGAGCATATCTTTGTAGAATATGCTTTGCAGTATAATGCGAGCTACAAAGAAAATCTGCTTACGTTTTGTAACAACATTCGCACCAAAGAAGGTGGTACCCACCTTCAGGGCTTCAAAACTGCGCTTACTCGTGCAATCAACGCCTACATTCAGGCAGCAGATTTGCCGCGGAAATACAAAGTAAAGCTTTCCGGTGATGATGTTCGTGAAGGTCTTACTGGCGTAATCAGTGCAAAGATTCCTCAGCCTCAGTTCGAAGGTCAGACAAAAACAAAGCTTGGTAACAGTGAAGTTGCCGGTATTGTTTCCGGTTTGGTGTATGAACAGCTGATGACCTATTTTGAAGAAAACCCGAAAGATGCACGCACGATTATTGAAAAGGCTGTTGATGCAGCCCGTGCTCGTGATGCAGCACGTAAGGCAAAAGACCTTGTGCGCCGCAAAGGTGCTCTTGGTGATAACTCATTGCCGGGTAAACTTGCTGACTGCCAGTCTAAAAAGCCGGAAGAGTCCGAACTCTACATAGTGGAAGGTGACTCTGCGGGTGGTTCTGCGAAACAGGGTCGTGACCCTAACTCGCAGGCTATTCTGCCTCTTCGCGGTAAAATCTTGAACGTTGAGAAAACACGTTTCGACAAGATGCTCGCGAACAAAGAAATTAAAGCCATGATCACGGCTATGGGTGCCGGTATTGGTGAAGAAGATACTGATTACGATAAGCTCCGTTACCATAAGATCATCATTATGACGGATGCGGACGTTGACGGTGCGCATATCCGTACTTTGCTGCTCACCTTCTTCTTCCGTCAGTATCCTGAGCTCATCAGTCGCGGTCATCTGTATATTGCGCAGCCTCCGTTGTACCGTGCTCACGCATCCCGTTTTGAGCGTTTCATCAAAGATGATGACGAGCTTACAACCTTCCTCCTCGAACGAGTTGCCAAGGAGCTTACAATTGTGGGCGATAATGGCGTTGAGTTCGCCGGAGACGACCTTAAAGGACTTTTGAGTACTGTGCGCTCCATTAATGGAAAAATGCGCGAGGTCGGCAATGTAGGAGTTAAAGAAGATCTTTTCCGTACGCTGCTTGATTACGACAAACGTCTTTTCCCTGAAAACTTTGAAGAAGAGAACACCAATGGTCTTGGTGAACTGCTTCAGGAACGTGGTTACTCTGTAACAACAGAGAAAGAAGAAGACGAAATCGGCTCCCGTACCTTCCTTGTATTCGAAGACATTAACGGACACCGTACCCGCATCGGCACAGAGTTTTTTAACTCCAAGATGTACAAAGTACCGTACATTGCCTTTGATGATCTGCGCAGCATGTGCGGTGGCTTGAACTTCACCGTACGCCGCAAAGACAATGTGGTTGAAGTGGATGATGTTCTCGAACTGGTGGAAGCTGTTATGCAGGAAGCTCGTAAGGGCTTGAACGTACAGCGTTACAAAGGTCTTGGTGAGATGAACCCTGAACAGCTGTGGGAAACGACCATGAACCCGGAAAACCGTGTGTTCTTGCAGGTTACAGTTGATGATGCGGAAGAAGCCAGCGAAACCTTTGAAAAGCTCATGGGTGACCGTGTAGAGCCACGCCGTGAATTTATTGAACGAAATGCGCTTAATGTGCAGGAACTGGATATTTAGGAGAGGTACGTGTCACTAGAACCGCAAATTACTATCGAAGAGGAGCTTAAGAAGGCATATCTTGAGTACTCCCTCAGTGTTATTGTCGGCCGTGCTATTCCGGATGCCCGTGACGGCCTTAAGCCGGTACATAGACGTATTATGTATGCCCAGCATGAATTGGGTAACTCATTCAGCCGTGGACATAAAAAATCCGCCCGTATTGTCGGTGACGTAATCGGTAAGTACCACCCGCATGGTGACTCTGCTGTGTACGATGCATTGGTACGTATGGCGCAGCCATTTGCTATGCGTGATCCGCTTGTTGATGGTCAGGGTAACTTCGGTTCCATTGACGGCGACGCAGCAGCGGCTATGCGTTACACCGAATCCCGTATGTCCCGCCTTGCTGGTGAGTTTCTGAACGATATTGAGAAGGAAACTGTCGAGTTCCGTCCGAACTACGATAACACTCTTCTCGAACCTTCTGTTCTGCCGACAAAAGTTCCTAACTTACTGCTTAACGGTACTTCCGGTATTGCGGTTGGTATGGCTACCAACATTCCGCCGCATAACCTTGGTGAACTTATCGGTGCCCTGCTGGTTCTGCTTGAAAACCGCGATGCTGCTGTTTCCGAGCTTATGGAGCACGTAAAAGGGCCGGACTTCCCTACTGGTGGCTTCTGCTACGCAGGTAAAGGGCTTGTTGATGCGTACAATACCGGTCGCGGTACTGTAAAAGTACGTGGTAAACTTGAGGTAGAAGAGCGTAAAAAAGGCCTTCAGTCGATAGTTGTCAGAGAGATTCCTTATGCGCTTAACAAATCTTCTCTGGTTGAAAAGATTGCTTCACTTGTCAACGATCGCAAGATTGAGGGAATTACCGACCTTCGTGACGAATCTGATCGAAAAGGTATTCGCATAGTTATCGATTTGAAGCGCGGAACTATTCCTGAGATTGTTATCAACTCCCTGTACAAGTTTACACCGTTGGAAACTTCCTTCGGCATCAACATGCTGGCAGTTGTTAATAACAAGCCGCAGCTTTTGAACTTACGTACTGCGTTACTTCACTTCCTTGATCACCGTCGCGAAGTTATTATCCGTCGTACCCGTTACGATCTGCGTAAAGCGGAAGCACGTGCGCACATCCTCGAAGGTCTGCGGATTGCGCTGGATAACATTGACGAAGTGGTTAAGATTATCCGTGCTTCCAAGACTGCACAGGATGCAAAAGCGTCTCTGAAAGATCGTTTCGAGCTTTCAGATGTTCAGGCACAGGCCATTCTTGATATGCGCCTCCAGCGTCTGACCAACCTTGAGCACGAAAAGCTTCTTGAAGAATACAATGAGCTTATCAAGCTTATCGCATACCTCACCTCTATTCTCGAAGATCGTAATGTACTTCGTGGTGTAATTCGTGAAGAGCTTGAGTATATCAATGAAAAATATGCTACTCCGCGTCGCACCGCTATTGAGATCGACGAACTTGACGGTATCGAAATTGAAGATCTCATTCCGGATGATGATGTAGTTATTACCCTTTCCCGCAGAGGATACATTAAGCGCACTACCCTTGAGGTATACCGTGCGCAGCGTCGTGGCGGCAAAGGCGTAGCTGGTCTGCATACCAGTGATGGAGATTTTGTTCAGGACTTCCTGACAACGTCCAACCATCAGCACCTGCTTCTCTTCAGTAACAAGGGACGTATGTTCCAGATGAAAGTTCATCAGGTTGCAGAAGGTTCCCGTACTGCGAAAGGTGTGCATATTGCTAACCTGTTGCCGCTTGAAAATAACGAGTGGATTACAACAGTATTGTGTGTGCGTAACTTTGAAGAAGACCGTTACTTCCTCTTTGCTACCAAGAACGGCATGGTGAAGCGTTCCAGCGCAGAGCTCTACAAAAAGAGCCGTCGTACCGGCATCATTGCTGTAGGACTTAAAGAGAGTGACGAGCTGATCATGGTTCGTGAAGTGGATGATAATTGCCAGATTGTTCTTACTACAGCATCCGGTATCGCAATCCGCTTCTCATGCTCTGATGTGCGTTCAATGGGACGTTCCGCAACCGGCGTAAAAGGTATTGCTCTGAAGGGCGAAGATAAGGTTGTTGCTTGCGTTACCTTGCGTCAGGATACTGATTGCGAAATCATGACTGTGGCAGAAAATGGCTACGGTAAGCGCACCAAGATTGATCTCTACCGTACGCAGTCCCGTGGCGGTAAAGGTATTATCAACTTCAAGGTAACACCGAAAACCGGTAAAGTACTTGGCGCAATTCCGGTACTTATGGATGACGAACTTATTCTCCTTACTTCTGATAACAAAGTTATCCGCATGGAAGTGAAAGAGATTCGTTCTGTAGGTCGTGCAACACAGGGTGTTCGTCTTGTTAATATGGACAAGGGCGGACATGTTGTGGGCTTTGACCGTGTTGTTGAACAACAGCAGGACGATCAGGAATAGCGAATGAACCGACGTGTTCTATTGTTTTTAGCGATGGCAACCATCCTCGTCTCCGGCTGCATGCAGCCGGAGGTCGAGGATGATCTTTCCAGAGCGCGCAAGGCATATATTAAAAAAGAATATTCCGAAGCAGAGCGGGTCTACCAGCGTTACCTGCGTGACAATGAATTCGCAGCGGAACGATGGGATGTATGGAACCGGCTTGTTGATATTACAATAAGTATTCGCGGAAATAAAAAACGGGCAGTGGAATTGCTTGATGCTATGCTGCTGGAATTTTCTGTGGAACCTGAACGATACAGACAAATTCTCATCAGCAAGGGCAGAATTTTTACTGAAGGAAGTATGTGGGCAGACGCAATTTCAGTCTGGTCACAGCTTTTGAGTGCTCCCGGCGTTACCATTGATGAAGAAGCAACTGCATATGCTAATCTAGGCAAAGCGTATCTTATGCGCGGAGAATACGGCCTTGCCGTTGATGCCTTTAAAGATTGCCGTCAGCTGGCTTACAACAACATGGAGCATAAACAGCGTTGTATCTATGATCTTGCGCAGGCATATGCGTATCTTGGGGCGTATTCTGACGCTGAGAAAAACTTACATTCATTGCTTGAATATAAGGCTGTGGATGTAGCGCTTGCGTCCCGTGCGAAATTATTGTTAGCAGACATTTACGAACAGCAGGAAAGGCCGCTTATGGCTATAACCATGTTGAAAGAAATTAAGGACACGTATCCTAACCCGAAGGTTATTGAGTTCCGCTTGAAAAACTTACAGAAGTAACTCGAACTGGTATTTTTGCCTTTGGCGGGCAGAGGGGGAACCTCGTTTTATATGAAACGGGGTTCCCCCTCTGCACTCCCTCGTCTGAAAATCAGGGTACAAAAAATCCCTTTTCAGCATAGAGAATCGTGCTTATTTATCACTAGCGCATTGCGGAATGAAAAATTGTCTTTTTGACAGACAAGGCATACAACCGTTCCGGTTCTGAGAGTTACCGGAAGGAGATTTTATATATGATTTGTGAAGTATTACATTACCCTGACGAGCGTCTTGCTGAAAAGAGCAAGCCTGTTGAAGAGATTACCGAAGAGATTAAAGAACTTGCTGCCGGCATGGTTGAAACCATGTACAAAGAAGACGGAATCGGGCTTGCTGCACCTCAGGTTGGCGCTCTGTACCGTCTTGTTGTAATTGATGTGTCCGGCCCTGAGGTACGCAATGATCTTATGACACTGGTAAATCCTGTTATTGTGACAGCTGAAGGCTCTTGTGATTCAGAGGAAGGGTGTCTTTCTGTTCCGGGATACCGCGCAAAGGTTAAACGCTCTGAAACGGTGACGGTTAAAGCTCAGGATCTTGAAGGTAACGATATTACCATTGAAGCAGATGGCATGCTTGCTATCTGTCTGCAGCACGAAATAGATCACCTTGATGGCGTGCTTTTCATCGATAAAATCAGCCGTCTTAAACGTTCAATGTACGATAAGAAGGTGAAAAAATGGATGAAGCGGTAGGAAAACTTCGCGTCGTATACATGGGCACCCCTGATTTTGCGGCAACCATTCTTGACCGTGTATCTCAGTGGAAAGGAGCAGAGGTTGTTGGGGTATATACACAGCCTGACCGCCCATGCGGACGAGGGCAGGTATGTAAGCCATCAGCTGTAAAAGGGCTCGCTCTTGAAAAAGGCTACGATATTTATCAGCCTCTTAATTTTAAAGAAGATGCAGATGTAGAGCAGCTTGCCGCGCTTAAGCCGGATGTTCTTCTTGTTGCTGCTTACGGGCTTATTCTTCCGCAGCGTGTTCTTGATATTGCAACATACGGCGCTATCAATGTGCATGCATCATTATTGCCTAAATATCGTGGCGCTGCACCTATCCAGCGTGCTATTATGAATGGTGATCCGGTAACAGGTATTACCATTATGCAGATGGAGAAAGGTCTGGATTCCGGCCCTATTCTTCTTCAGCGTGCACTCGCCATCGGTATTGATGATACTGCCGGTACATTGCATGATGAACTGGCTGTGCTTGGCGGTGATTTGCTGGTTGAAGCGTTACAAAAGCTTGTTGTGGGTGATCTGCATCCGAAAGTGCAGGATCATGATCGTTCTACGCATGCTGCAAAGCTTACTAAAGCAGAAGGCCTGCTGGACTGGAACAAAACAGCATTAGAACTCCATGCCCATTTACGTGGTATTTCCCCGTGGCCGGGCGGATATTTTATTCTTGAACGTGCAGGTAAGAAATCTGTGCGGGTTGCTATTGAACCGGGCAGCATCGGGCCAGAACTTGAGGAAGGCTTTGCACCGGGTACTGTACTCGGGCTTCAGGACGACGCCATTGCCATAGCAACAGCAGACAGAGCATATCTTGTTCGTAACCTGCGCCCTGCTAATAAGAAAGTTATGGATGCAAAGGCATTTGCCTGCGGATATCTTGCGCAATGCGATGACGCAACATGTTCCGGTGAAGGGCTTTGCTAGCACAAAGAAAAAACATGTGGCTTCATAAAAAAGATCAAAACAATCCTGAACGGTATTACGGAGCCCGTAAAAGGCTGTTTATCGGCCTTATTACGGGCACTTCTATTTTGCTGTGCACATTGTTGCTGGCAGGATGGATTATTCCGTTCATTGGGTTTTCTAATATTCACCCTTCGTTGCCGTATATTTTCGGCCTCATTTTCGGCGGTGCTATTTTTTGCATCTGCTGGGCATCTCTCGGTCTTGTTCTCCAGATTCTTAAAGGGAGAGCAGTATTAGGCTCTGCTAAAATGCGCGGTCTTACCATCCGCATTTTCTTGCCGTTGATGACCATGCTTGCCCGTTTGCTGGGTATTGATAAGCGTAGAGTGCGTCAGTCGTTTATTCGCGTGAATAACGAACTTGTGCGTTCTGAGAATGGCAAATTCGCCGCAAAAGATATTCTTATTCTCACCCCGCATTGTTTGCAGGCCAGTGATTGTTCGCTGCGTCTTTCCTACAACGTGGATAACTGTAAGCGTTGTGGTCGTTGTCCGGTTTCCATGCTGCTTAAGTTACGCGATCATTATGGTGTAAAGTTTGCCATTGCTACCGGTGGCACCATTGCTCGCCGTATTGTGGTGAAAGAACGACCGAAGTTTATCATCGCTGTTGCATGCGAACGTGATCTTACTTCCGGTATTCAGGATACTTATCCGCTTCCGGTCTACGGCGTTCTTAATGAGCGTCCATGCGGCCCGTGTCTTGATACAATTGTTCCAGAACTTTCAATGGAACGTTCACTCCGCATGTTTATCGATAATCCAGCGCCACCGCTCCAATTTGAAGCAGCGTTCGGCGAAATGGATACAAAGTGCTAAGGCACACAGATAGAAATTTTTAAGGAATACAGTATATGGCTAGAAGTAAAGATTCAGCATTACCGCCAGCTCGTTCGGTCGCGCTTGAAGTAATCTCACAGGTGTTAGATAAAGGCCGCGACGTTCAGGCAGCGCTGGATTACCAGCTTAATAATCAGAAGATTACACCGCAGGATTCTGCGTTATGTACTGAGCTGGTGTATGGCTATTTGCGTTTTAAAGGGCGTATTGAGGCCTTATTAGGGCTATTCCTGAAGGACAGTTCAAAACTCCCGAAAAAAGCCGCCAGTGTGATGGGGCTTGCAGCCTATGAAATGCTGTATCTTGACCGTATTCCTGTCTACGCTTCTGTCGACTGGTGCGTAGGATACGTTAAAAAACGTTTTTCCCTAGGTCTTGGTAAACTGACAAATGCAGTACTGCGTAACCTCGATCGCATGGGCGAAAAAGCCCACGATATGGAATCGATCCGCACAAAAGATATGTCGGATATTGCCCTGCTCGCAGCATGGCATTCCATGCCGGAATGGATTGTAAGTTCGTGGATGGATGCATACGGTGAAGAGCGGACGCAAATACTTCTAGCTAACGCACAAAAACATGCTCCGCTTGGTATTCGTGTTAACCGGACATTTGAAGCTGCTATGGATCTTGTGAACGAGCTTACCAACGACGGTAAAAGCATTGAGACAATCGGGTACGGTATCCTGTATCCAGCAGGCTCACAACCTGCAGAGCTTAAGACTATGATTAACGACGGGCTTATTTCCCGTCAGTCTATGGCTTCTCAGGAAGTCTTGCGCGAAGCTCTGCCAGAAACATGGGAAGCTCCTGTCTGGGATTGTTGCTGCGGACGCGGCGGCAAAACCTATGCTCTGTTGGAACAGGATGTTGATGTTGTCTTTGCTTCCGATACTTCCCGTAAACGCCTGCTTGGTATGCGCGAAGAGGCAGAGCGACTTGCAATGTATCCGCCGGATTCTCTGCAAATGTCAGCTGCAATGCCGCCTAAAAAAGGCTCTCCGCTGCTGGAGGATCCACCAGCAACGATTCTTGCTGATGTTCCATGCTCTGGTTTCGGAACCCTCTCCAGACGCCCAGATGTTCGTTACCATCGAACAACTGAAGGGATTTCTGACCTTATAGAAGTTCAGAAAGAAATTATGGAAAACACCTACTCCCTTCTCAGAAAAGGCGGCCTGCTTGTGTACATGACCTGCACAATCAATCCGGATGAGAACGAAAAACAAGTACAGGCGTTTCTTGAGAGACATCCAGAAGTGAAGCTTGAAAAAGAGTGGCAAACTCCTGATGACAGCACCTACGGCGAATATTTCTATGTCGCGCTGTTGAGAAAGCCATAGAGCCTCCGGCGGGCAGGCGGGTTTCACCCCCTGCACCCCCACAAGGGGATACCATCCCCTTGACCCCTATTAATAATACAAAAAAAGGTGGAGTTTTTGACTCCACCTTTTTTTACGCCTTTTAGGGAGAAGGGAGAAGGGAGAAGGGAGAAGGGAGAAGGGAGAAGGGAGAAGGGAGAAGGGAGAAGAAACCTATATTCTGGTGATGAAGATAATAAAAAAGGATGGAGTGATATACTCCATCCTTTTACATTCTAATAACTCCCCCCTAAACGGGGTCAAGGGGACGCGTCCCCTTGTGGGGGTGCAGGGGGTGAAACCCGCCTGCCCGCCGGAGGCACATCTAGTACTCTACTTCATCTGTGCTGCTACATGGTCAGCGCCAGCCTGAAGTGCTTCAGCGTTCTTAGGGATAAGGTGGCTGTAGCGGGAGCTGATAACAGAAGAAAGTGATTTTTTAACCTGTTCGAGTGGTACACAGCCAGTTGCCTGAACGTAAGCACCGAGAGCAACCATGTTTGCCATACGTGTGTTGCCGAGTCCGTCGGCAATTTCGTTAGCAGGAACAGTGTAGGTTGTTACGCGGTCTTCAGCTTTTTCAGGGTCAACGAGGGAGGAGTTCAGAATTTGAACACCGCCGTCGACGAGCTTTGGCTGGAATTTATCGAGGGAAGGCTGGTTCATGATGATCAGAGATTTTGGACTCTGGATGATCGGGGAACCGATGTCTTCAGAGGAAATTACAACGGTGCAGTTTGCAGTACCGCCGCGCATTTCCGGACCGTATACAGGGATGTAGGTAACTTCAGAGCCAGCTTCCATGCCTGCGTATGCAAGCAGGTTACCGATGAGCATAACGCCCTGACCACCGAAACCGGCGATAATAACGTCCTGATACATGCTATTCCTCCCCGTCCTTGGTCACATCTTTGAATACTCCCAGAGGGAAGTACGGGATCATTTCTTCAGTGATGCGGGTGTTTGCTGATACCGGATCCATTTTCCAGTTAGTAGGACATGCGGAGAGCATTTCTACGAAACCGAAGCCTGTACCGTTGATCTGCATTTCAAACGCTTTGCGGAGTGCTTTTTTTGCACGACGGATGTTCTTAACAGAGTCAAGAGACACGCGTTCGCAGTATGCAGTACCGCCGAGGCCACCGATGATTTCACTCATACGGATTGCCTGACCGTGTTCGTCAGCACAGCGACCGTCAGGGCAGGTGGTAGATTTCTGTCCTACGAGAGTTGTAGGAGCCATCTGTCCGCCAGTCATGCCGTATACGGTGTTGTTGACGAACACTACAGAGATTTTTTCACCGCGGTTTGCAGCGTGAACAATCTCAGCAAGACCGATGGAAGCGAGGTCGCCGTCACCCTGATAGGTGAAAACAAATTTATCTTTATGCGCACGCTTGAGGCCGGTTGCTACAGCTGGTGCACGACCATGCGGTGCTTCAACAGCGTCTACATCAAGGTAGTTGTAGATAAATACGGAACAGCCGATGGAGCCAACACAAAGTGTGTCGTCCACAAGTCCCATTTCGGTAAGCACTTCACCCACAAGGCGGTGTGCAACGCCGTGATGACAGCCCGGGCAGTAATGCGTAGGGCGGTCGATCATGATTTCAGGTGCGTCGAAAACGAGTTTTTCAGACATTCCCTAGTCCTCCAGATGCTTGATGATAGGTGCGATAAAGTCATCGGAACCAGGGAGGTCGCCTGGCATGTGACCGTGGAACTCGGAATCTGCAATACCACGTACGGAAAGGCGTACGTCGTCTACCATCTGGCCGCAGTTCTGTTCAATAGTAAGGAAGCGTTTGCCCTGCTTGGCAAGATCGCGAAGTACTTCAGACGGGAACGGGTACAGTGTAAGTGGACGTACCAGACCGACTTTTTTGCCTTCGGAACGCAGGCGGCGAACGGTAGATTTAACGATACGGCCAATGGAGCCGAACGCTACAACTACGAGGTCAGCATCGTCGCATTCGAAAACGTCTGCGCGTGCTTCAGCCTGCATTGCTTCATACTTGGACTGCAGGTTGCGGTTCTGCCCTGCAAGTGCACCGTCTTCGAGGAAGAGGGATTTGAGCAGACGCTTTTCGCGACCTTGAGCACCATCAATGCACCAGTCTTCTGCACCGTGGTTGTCAGCAGCTTTTGGCTCCCACGGAGTTACCGGTTCTTTCATCTGGCCGACAATAGCATCAGCAAGAACAAGAACAGGGTTGCGGTATTTAAATGCAAGATCGAATGCTTCGATCATCATATCGTATGCTTCCTGACAGGTGCCCGGTGCGAGTACGAGAGTACGGTAGTCACCGTGTCCGCCGCCTCGGGTAGACTGGAAGTAGTCACCCTGAGAGGAACCGATATCACCAAGACCCGGTCCACCGCGGTTTACGTTAACAATAACACCAGGAAGTTCAGAGCCTGCCATGTAGGAAATAGCTTCCTGCATGAGAGATACACCAGGGGAAGAGGAAGTAGTCATTGCGCGAACACCGCCGGCAGCAGCGCCGAGGAGCATGTTTGCAGCAGCAACTTCGGATTCAGCCTGAACAAATTCACCGTTGACGGTTGCCATTTTGGTGGAAAGGAATTCAGGAATATCGTTCTGTGGAGTAATAGGGTAGCCGAAGTAACAGGTACAACCAGCAGCAAGAGCACCACGGGAAATAGCTTCGTTACCTTTGATGAAAATTCGTTTGGTTTTGGACATGGGCTACTTCTCCTTTTTCTCTTCGCGGTAGACCTTGATAACAAGGTCAGGGCAAATAAGCGCACAGGAGGTACATCCTGTACAGTTTTCCATGTCTTCTGCTTTCACCTCTGCCACTTTGTACCCTTGCTGGTTAAAGCGGGAGGACTGGCAGATAATTTTTTTTGGGCAAACGGTAGAACAGAGCATGCAGCCCTTACACCGTTCTTCGCGGAATTCAACCCGTGCCATGTTTTCACCTCGACTTTATGAGTAAGATCAGTAAGTTGTCGTTTTCATGTGAAATGAGAAACGGTTTATTGATAGAGTAACGGCGACAAGTATGTCAAAAGTGAGTACGCATTACAATACCATTTATAATTATCTGAAACTGTTTAAATAATCAGCATAGAGTCGCCATAGCTGAATACTCGGAAGCCCTTTTCAATTGCTTCTGCATATCCTTCCAGAATGCGCTTTTTAGACGCAAATGCACTGATCATCATCAGTAGTGACGACTCTGGTAAGTGGAAGTTGGTAATCATGTGGTCAACCACATTAAATTTGTAGCCCGGATAGATGAAGATATCTGTCCAGCCCTTGAATGGCGCAATGCCTCCAGCTTCTTTAAAAGCACCTTCCAGTACGCGGGAAGAGGTTGTTCCTACTGCTATAACCGGACGACCTTCTGCTTTGGCTTTGGCTATTTTTTGTGCGGTTTCATCTGTCAGCTCGATGAACTCTTTATGCATTGTATGTTCGCGGATGTCGTCACAACGCACAGGGGAGAATGTTCCGTACCCAACATACAGCGTAACTTCTGCCCATTCGATTCCGCTTTGTGAAAGTTGTTCACGCATTTCTTCGGTAAAGTGCAGACCGGCAGTAGGTGCTGCCACAGAGCCGAGTTGGCTGTCATCTGCGTATACAGTCTGGTATCTGTCTTTATCCGCTGTTGTGTCTTCACGCTTGATGTATGGTGGCAACGGCAGGTGCCCTTGATTGAGGAAATGGTCGCGCAGCTCACCACGCCAGTGCATAGTTGCTTCGCAGCGTCCGAATTCGGCTGTTTCGGTTACTTCAATCCAAAGATCATTACCAAATTCAGCTTTGGTACCTACTTTTACGCGCTTGGACATGCGCATGAGCCCTTCGACTGTGGCGCTTTTCCATTCACCGCTTTCTATAGGCTCAATCAGCGGAAGCGGAGTGAGCATTAAAAACTCTACCTTACCACCGGAAGGGCGCTGACCGTACAGACGTGCCGGTAATACTTTGGAGTTGTTAACAACCAGCAGAGCGTTTTTCGGAAGAAAATCTGCAAGATCTGTAAACATGGCGGCGTGGTTTTCACCGCTTTCTCTATTAATAACAAACAGGCGGGAGCTTCCGCGTTTATCTGCAGGATGTTGAGCTACCTGATCTTCAGGCAGATCGTATGTATATGATGAGAGCCTGAAGTCTTCAGGAATTGTTTGTAAGTCTTTGTGAGTACAGTGACTGTCTCGTTCCATGATAATAATCCATTCATCTACTATTTAAGGATGGCGGTAAATTGCGGTTTGTCGTGCATTGCGCTATTTATATTGCCACGTAACATTATATATACATGATGTGCACTCAATGTGCCTACACCTGAACTTCATAAGACTCAATCATAAAGGAGCGGCCAATGCGAGCCCGATTACTTTTTTCTACCGTAGCTCTTTGCGTGATACTATCCGGTTGTACTCTCTCAAATGTTTCCGGCACATCACAGCCTCCAGGAAATCCTCAGGCTGCAGCTGAATCTAAATTCATGTATTACAATTTTCCTGATGTTCGTGTGCCTACTGAAATGAAAGCTGACGAATCTCAGATGTTTGTCCATGGTATGGGGCACAAGCAGACAGGTGTTCTTGTTTTTTCCGGTAATGTTGATTTTATGTCTCTTACAAGAGCAATGATCTCAACAATGCAGCAGGACGGTTGGGAACTGCGTTTCCAGTTTGCGTCACCGCGCACATTATTGCTCTTCACCAAGCCTACCCGCTTTGCTATTATTAACATTACGGACACAAACACGTTTAGAACAGATCTTGAAATCTGGGTGTCTCCACGTCCGGAACAGGACTCTATGATGCTGGAAAAACCGCTTCCGCTTATTGAGAAACCTCAGTCAGCTAGAAAAGCGCCAAAATCAACAGCATCTCAGGCTCCGGTATCCGATATGGCTACAGAAGAAGGATTGGATAGCTAGGTGAAGTCTCATATAGCGTTTACAGGCTTTCTCGGAAAGCGCCTGCACCTTGGTGTCAGCGGTTCTATTGCTGCATACAAGGGCCTCGATCTGCTGAGGATGTTTAAAGACAGCGGGGCTGATGTAGGAGTGACTCTTACAGATTCTGCACAGCAGTTTATCACTCCGTTGAGCTTTGAAGCGCTTGGCGCGTCGCCTGTTTTTTCTCAGATGTATCCGGTTGGTGATGATGTTTTCGGTCATCTTATGCCCGGAGAAGCTTGCCATGCCTTTGTGATTGCACCGGCATCAGCGACCACGATTGCGCGTCTTGCAAATGGTCTGGCAGACGATATGCTCTCCTGTCAGGCGCTGGCGTTTCCTGAAAAGCTGGTCATTGCACCGGCTATGAATCCTCGTATGTGGCACAATGCAGCTACACAGGAAAATATCCAAAAGCTATGTAATCGCGGACACGTTGTTGTTGAACCGGGGTGCGGACGTACTGCATGCCTTGAAGAAGGGCAAGGGCGTCTTGCTGCGGTTGAAGACATTTATCTGCACGGCCTTCGTGCATTAGCACCGCAGGATATGGCTGGTCAGACTGTTATGGTAACGCTCGGGCCTACCCGTGAAAAGTGGGACGGTGTCCGGTTCTGGTCAAACCCTTCATCCGGTACAATGGGAGCATCATTTGCGGTTGCAGCATGGCTGCGTGGGGCAAAAGTTCATGCCATTTGCGGACAGGGAACACCGTGGCTGCCTTCGGTAATTACACGCCATGATGTAACCAGCGCGGCAGATATGTATGAAGCAGCTGATTCTTTGTGGAATGCAATCGACATAGGTGTGTTCACAGCTGCTGTGGCTGATTACACTCCAGTTCCTTTTGGTGATTCCAAGTTTAAAAAGGGTGGAGATGACCTAACTGTTTCCTTTACACGGACTGTAGATATCCTTAAAACCCTTGGGACTGCTAAGCAGGATGGTCAGAAGGTCATCGGCTTTGCGGCAGAAACTGACAATCTTCACGATAATATGAAAAAGAAACTTGCTGCAAAAAATGCAGATATTATTGTGGGGAACAATGTTGCTAAAAGTGGTTCCGGTTTTGGTACTGCCACTAATGAAGTCTGCATTGTAGATAAAAACGGCAGACAGGAAGATTGGCCTTTGGCACCTAAACCGGAAGTTGCATGGAGAGTTTTTGATTGGCTTCTTCAACTGTAGTTCTTAGCGAACAGATTCGTCCTTGGCATAACGCCGGACTCCGCTTCCTTTTTGACGAGGATGGCTCCATTGCGCAGACCATGGCTGATGCACATGCTTCAGCAGCTGCGTCTCAGCCAGCCCAGTCTTCAGTTGCGCCTGTTCAACCGCAAGCACCACAGCAGTATCAGCAATCATCTCCTCAACAATCCCGTGAAGTAGCGCAGCAGCCTGCGCAAAGACACCCGCAACAGGCACAGCAGACACAACGTGCTCAGCGACTAGCACCGCAATCATCTGCGGTTCCGCCGCGTTCTATGCCGTCCCTTGTTATTCATCCCACAAATAAGCCGCCCGAAGAATGGCCTGAACAGTGGCAAGGCTACTGGAGTAAGGTACAGGTTCCGAGTCCTGTTGTATGGACATACTGGTCGTTGGGTGATGATCTTTCCGGTCATGCTGATCCTAAGCGGCGAGAAGTGCTCAAGAAGCTTATCAGTAGTATCAACCTTCCACGCGGAACAAGTTCGTTCTGGCCTGTGGCTGCAAGTGGGCAAGTTGCCGATGACTTAACGCCAGCACCGGAAATTTTTCTTGCTGGTCTGCGCAGACTACGTCCGCGTTACAGTGTTGTCTTCGGTTCAAAGGCATTAAAAAGCTTTATGCCGGATTCTACATTGCGTCCTTACTTGTTTACTCAATTTCTTGGACACCGACTTATTGCATTGCCGGATGTAGATTACCTTGTGAAATCTCCAAGCATGCTTGCTCCGGTAGTTGCGTATCTCAGAACTGCAATCAGGTTGCCGAGGTAACACCATAGAATATAGTGTGCACATGGTTGCCTGTTTGTGATCGACAACATCGGTTCAATAAATGTGTCACTTCGTTTTATAGACAGTATTGATAGACACCCTCTTTTCATATTTTGAGAAGAGGGTGTTTTTTTGTTTCACGTGAAGCTTTTTGAAATGTGAGTGAAAGAAGAAATTTCCATACTGGTATTATCTCCTAATCCGATTTAGACTAAGGTACTATTTAGTAATAATTCCTTGTTAGCTGCTAGTTTGGAGGTTGAAATGAGCCATTCGTGTTTTATAGCACTTATTAGCCTGTTTGCGGCGTTTTTTGTGTTTTTGCAAGCAAACACCCTACCTGCCGAAGAAAAAACGCTCGTAGAGACCTCAAAAAATGGCGAAAAATCTCAAGTTACAATTGTGCAGTTTTCAATCGAGGGAGGAATTGGCCCAGCTCAGGTTGAATTAACAGATAATGTGCTTCGACAGGCAGCAGATATCGGGGCACAATTTGTCGTGCTTGAATTGGATACTCCGGGTGGGCTTGTTGCATCTATGAGGGACATTGTAAAAACAATGCTCAATTCTTCCATTCCTGTGCTTGTCTGGGTTGGCCCCAGCGGTTCACGTGCAGCCAGTGCTGGAGTGTTTATTGTAGCAGCTTCTGCTTTTGCAGGAATGGCTCCTCAAACAACAATGGGGGCAGCGTCTCCTGTAGGAGCGGGGGGAGAAAACATTGACCCGACCATGAGTAAGAAAGTGGTGAATGATCTGGTAAGTTTGGTCAGAACAATTGCAGCGAGACATGACAGAAATTTAAACTGGTATGAAGATGCCGTTCGTAATAGCACAACAATAACCAGTGAACGGGCAGCAACAGCCCGTGTTGTAGAGGTGGTTGCTCCGAGTATTCAGGATTTTCTGATACAGGCCGGAAAGCATGGAATCAATGGAGTAGCTGGGAAAACATACTTTTCTCAGGAGCAGATTAATCTTATTCAATATACACCAACATTCCGGTATAGAGTGCTCTCGTGGCTCATTGACCCACAAGTTGCCTACTTGCTTGTACTGGCAGGTATAGCTTGTCTCTTCATAGAATTTACTCATGCAGGAGCAATGATACCCGGAATAATCGGTGCGCTTTCTCTTTTGCTTGGTCTGTATGCCATGTCTATTCTGCCTACAAATATCGCAGGGCTTCTTCTCATTTTATTCAGCATTGTGCTGTTTGCTCTTGAGATCAACATAACAAGTTACGGATTACTTTCGGTAGGAGGTGTGGCTGCACTGCTTATTGGTTCCCTCATTTTGTTTCCTGAAGAGGGTGGGCATATGGCGCTCCCTGTTTCTTTGGTTCTGGGAACCACAGGTTCGATTGCCCTTATTATGGGGGGAGCAACCTATCTTGCAGCAAAAGCGTTACGGAAAAAACCAGCAAGTGGTATTGAGGCTATGATTGGTTCACCTGCGGAAGTTTCTACATGGCAGGGAAAAAAGGGACGGATTTTTGCGTACGGGACTCTTTGGAATGCCGTTGTTGATCCAGAGAAACATCCGGATGGAATAGATTTGCCCAAAGGATCAAAAGTTATTGTGAAAGCAGTACACGATCTTACCGTGACTATTGATAAAGAATAAGTGGTAATGAAATAACTCACACAACTGATACAATTTTCAGGAGCGATTATGTATACGATTTCAGCAGTAGTTGGTGTAGTAGTCGTTTTTTTGGTGTTATCTATCCGTATTATGAATGAATATGAAAGGGCGGTAGTATTCCGGCTTGGACGTGTGCTTCATGCTAAAGGGCCAGGACTTATCATTCTCATTCCAGTTATTGACCGTATGATTCGAGTCTCCATGCGAGTCCTGACACTCGACGTTCCATCTCAGGACGTTATTACTCGTGATAACGTGTCAGTTAAGGTGAGCGCGGTTGTGTACTTTAAAGTTGTCGAGCCTACTAAGTCGATCATTGAAGTAGAAGACTTTTTGTTTGCCACATCACAGCTAGCGCAAACCACATTACGTAGTGTTTGTGGTGGAGCAGAGTTGGACGAGCTGCTCGCTCATCGTGAAAAAATGAATATGCAGATTCAGGATTTGCTGGATAAGCAGACGGCTCCGTGGGGGATTAAGGTAAACTCTGTTGAGTTGAAGCATATTGATTTACCACAGGAGATGCAGCGCGCTATGGCGAAGCAGGCTGAAGCAGAGCGTGAGCGTAGAGCGAAAGTAATTAATGCAGAAGGTGAATATCAGGCTGCGGCCAAGCTCTCAGAGGCTGCTGAAATTATATCTCGTCACCCTCAGGCGCTTCAGTTGCGTTACCTTCAGACTATGCAGGAAATGTCCGGTAACGCTGGCTCAACACTGATTCCAATACCACTGGACATAGTGACTCGACTCATGCCACAAAAAGGCGTTGAATCAACTGACGATACTTAATTCCGACCCAACGGAACGATAACCGGCGGCTCGGATTACATACACTTTCACTGCACCTTCAGGAGCTTTTGAATGCATATTCTTGTAACCGGAGCTGCCGGTTTTATCGGTTCTGCTCTGTCCCAGCGTTTTCTTTCTGCTGGTCATTCAGTAGTTGGTCTGGACAATATGAACGACTACTATAGCGTTCAGCTTAAGAAAGACCGCATTGCCCCTCTTATTGAAAATCCAAATTTCCGCCATGCAGATTTTGATATGGCAGACCGCAAGTCTATGCGTGAGATGTTTGCAGAAGAGCAGTTCACCCATGTTGTAAACCTTGCTGGTCAGGCTGGTGTTCGATACTCCATCGAAAATCCTGATTCTTACGTTGATGCCAACCTTGTTGGTTTTGGGAATATTCTTGAGGGCTGTCGTCATAACGGTGTTAAGCATCTTGTGTATGCTTCTTCCAGCTCTGTATACGGCTTAAATACGAATATGCCGTTCGACACTCATAAGGCAGTAAACCACCCGGTCAGCTTGTATGCGGCAAGTAAAAAAGCAAACGAACTTATGGCGCATACCTACAGTCACCTTTACGGTCTTCCTACAACCGGTCTGCGTTTCTTTACAGTGTACGGCCCTTGGGGGCGTCCTGATATGGCACTCTTCCTGTTTACTAAAGCAATACTTGAAGGAAAGCCGATCAACGTATTCAACCACGGTAAAATGAAGCGTGACTTCACATACATTGATGACATCGTAGAAGGTGTGGTGCGCGTAACAAATAAAACTCCTGAGCCAAATCCGGAGTGGGATAGCAATAATCCAGATCCGGCTTCAAGCACTGCTCCATACCGTGTGTATAATATCGGTAACAACAATTGCGTTGAGCTAGGTCGTTTCATTGAAGTACTTGAAGAAAAAATCGGTAAGAAAGCTATCAAGAATATGATGGAAATGCAGCCGGGTGACGTTGAAGCAACATATGCTAATGTTGATGATTTAATGAACGACGTTGGATTCAGACCGGATACTCCAATCGAAAAAGGCGTTGGTGCGTTTGTTGATTGGTATCGCGAATACTACAAAGTGTAGTTCAGCGTTTCACGTGAAACAAATGAAGGCTCTCAGTTGAGAGCCTTTTTTTGTGCATTCTTGTTTCCCATCTTTTATTTTGAATACACATAATACAAAGGCAAATGTATTTGGAGATTATAGAGGAGAGTTTATTAGAGTAAAGTTGTGTTGAATGTGAAATTGCAGGTGATGGTTTCACGTGAAACACAAAAAAAGTTCAAATACACTTTCTAATTAGTTTACCTTTGGTATTCGAGTATAACAGGAGAAATGATGTCTCTTTTGTTAGGCAATGTTCATTGCTTTGTGTTGACATAAACACATTATTTTCACTAGCAATGGAAAAGTTATTCTGGAAAATTTGATTTTTGAGAGGGTGGGACTGGATGTTTTTGTGACGTTTCACGTGAAACAAACTACATAATTTTCCTTCTTCAACTGTACAAGAGAGGTTCATGTGGCACGGATTATTGCTGTAGCTAACCAAAAAGGTGGGGTAGGCAAGACTACGTCATCTGTAAATTTGGCAGCATCATTGGCTGTAATGGAAAAGCGGGTTTTACTCGTTGACTGTGATCCGCAAGCAAATGCAACAAGTGGTATCGGCCTTGATGTAGAAAGCCTTTCCAGCAATTTATACCGCACTTTTTTTACACCCGAAAAAGCCCTGCACGCTATTTATCCCACACGTACCCCGTATCTTTCTGTGCTGCCTGCTTCTACTGACTTGGTAGCTGTTGAACTTGAACTTGTTGATAAGATGGGACGCGAATACTATTTGCAAGATGTGCTGAACAATGTGGCATCCCGATTCGACTACATTATTATAGATTGCCCGCCATCACTCGGGCTTATTACGTTGAATGCCCTTTGTGCAGCGCAGGAAGTTCTTATTCCGCTTCAGTGCGAATTTTATGCTTTGGAAGGAATTGTAAAATTATTGCAGACTTATGAGCAGGTAAAAAAACGTCTTAATACTAATCTGTCATTACTCGGTGTCGTGCTTACCATGTTCGATAAGCGAAACAAGCTTTCTTCACAGGTAAAAAATGAAGTAGAGCGTTGTTTCCCTGAGCATATTTTTGAGACGATTATTCCTCGTAATGTGCGGCTTTCCGAAGCACCTAGCTATGGAAAATCAATCATTCACTATGATATTAAATCAAAAGGCGCAGCAGCATATCTTGCACTTGCTAAAGAAATAGCAATGCGTAATGCCACTGCGCCTGTGAGATAGATTGTATACGTTGCAGCTATTCTGGATAGATACACTCCGGCTCACAAGATTCGCCGGTGTGTGTTGTAGCTTCAAAACAAATGTGATCTTTAAAATGCTTTTTACGAACAGTACCGCCGCATTTTTCACAATGGAAAACAAGCAGGCCGCTTAATGAAGCATTTGAAAGGTGAAAGATTCTAGGATTATCCTCTTCCCAGTTCTCGGTCTCTGCACCACATGCTTTGCATGTGACTTTAGGGTTGAACGGATATTTAAAGTCCCAGTAATCTTTAAACATGTTCCAGTCTTCAATAGGTTCTTGATGAATCTCAGAGTCGGTTTTGCCCTGAGCCTGATCAAGAATCTCTGATATTTTTTTGCCAGCTTTCGCCCAAATTTCAGGGCTGAGCAGTACGCCGTGTAGATTACCATCACGGTCGTATAGTGGCTTCACATGGGTTTCATATTCGGACATTCCAGCCTCCATAACGTGCCGATTGTTTATGGGTGTGAATATCCAAGAGTCATGTTCAAAAGACATATTGTCAAGGAGATAAATATGGCAGGCGCACAAAGAGGCCTTGGTCGTGGGTTGGATGCACTGTTTAAAAATACAGAAAATGTTGAAGAAAGCGAGAGCCCAAATACACTTCCGCTTCGACTTCTACAGGCAAATCCTAATCAGCCTCGTAAGCAGTTTGACGATGCAGCACTGGAAGATTTAGCTGCTTCCATTCGCGAAAAAGGTGTGCTTCAGCCGTTGCTTGTTCGGCCGACAGTGGTGAACGGACAAAGTGTGTATGAGATTGTTGCCGGTGAACGCCGCTTCAGAGCAAGCCAGCTTGCTGGTCTCCGTGAGGTTCCGGTAGTTATTCGCGAACTGGACGATATGGAAACTCTTGCCATCGCGTTGATTGAAAACTTGCAACGTGAGGATTTAACGCCGCTTGAAGAAGCAAAAGGGCTTCAGGAGTTGAAGGATCAATTCTCTCTTTCTCAGGAAGATCTGGCAAAGCAGGTGGGCAAAAGCCGTTCAGCCATTGCAAACACATTGCGTCTTCTTCAGCTTCCAGATATGGCACAGGACGCGTTATCAGCAGGAAGTATTACAGCAGGCCATGCCCGTGCGATTCTTTCTGTGGATGATGTTGCCCGAATCGATTTTCTTGGTATTATTGTCTCTCAAATGCTGACAGTTCGTGAGGCGGAAGCTATCGCTGCATCTTGGAAGGAGCACAAAAGTTTTACGGTTCCTGATGCGCCTAAAAAAGAAAGCATTAAGGTTCAGCAGTCAGCAGTGTTACGAGATTTTCAAACTCAGTTGAGTACTCTTTTTAGCAACAAAGTTACCATGAGCGGTACAGAAGAAAAAGGTAAGGTAACTTTGGCCTACAGTTCAGAAGAAGAGCTTCATGAGCTGTTAGGAAAGCTGGGTATAAAACAAGCTGGATAATTCGGAATCATATTAGGATAGATGGCAGACTGAGGTTAACTTGTCAGTGTCATTGTTCTGAGGATAACTATATATATGGTAAATAAAGATACACTCGCAGAGCGTGTTTATAGCTTTGCAGGCTCAAAAGTACTCATCATCGGGGATATTATGATTGATGAGTATCTGATGGGTAGTGCGGACAGAATTTCTCCAGAAGCTCCTGTTCCGGTTGTTCATGTGAGTAGCGACAGACACGTTCTCGGCGGTGCCGGAAACGTTGCGAAAAATGTTCGCACACTTGGTGGTGCCCCAAAAATTATTACAGTTTCCGGTGCTGGAATGGGCGCTGATTTATTGAATGCTCTCTTGGATTCTGAAGAAATCGAGCACGACATTCTGCAGATCGGTACCCGTAAAACTACTCGCAAAACTCGTATTCTTGCCAGCAATCAACAGATGATTCGTATCGATAGAGAAGATACGGCAACCATCCAAGGTGAAGAGCTTGATAAGCTCATGGAGAGAGTAGAAGATTGTATTGATGAATACGAGGTTGTTATCGTCTCTGATTACGGTAAGGGGCTTGTTAGCAAAGAGTTTATGGAACGTTTGAGCTTCCTGTGTGATGCTCAGGAGCGTCGTCCAAAGATTTTTGTTGATCCTAAGACCCGTAACTTTAAGCTGTATCAGAACGTATTTATCCTGACACCGAATGCAAAAGAAACAAGCGAAGGCGCAAATCTTCCTGTTGGTAGCAGAGAAGAGATTTTAGAAGCCGGTCGCGAGATCTTCCGCCTGCTTGGTTGCGATAAGTTGCTTACTACGCTTGGTCCGCTTGGTATGGCTCTTTTTGATGACGAAGACACGGTGTGGCATGTTCCAACAATGGCACAGGAAGTCTTCGATGTAACGGGAGCTGGTGATACGGTTATTGCCACAGCAGCACTAGCAGTTGCCTCCGGTTGTTCACTCGTGGATTCTTGTGTCCTTGCTAACTATGCAGCTGGTGTGGTTGTAGGGCATGTAGGTGCTGCATCGGTCACACCTGATCAGCTGGTAGAAACTATTCAAACACTGCCATTACCGCCTGTTGAAAAATGGACTTAGCTGGTAGTTACGTGTAAACATATTCCCGACAATAATTCAGGAATATGTTTTATAAAGTCTGCTACGCCTCTAAGATCAGTCGTGTAACAGTTAATAGTATAAATAAGCCTGGAGAATTCTCCGGGCTTTTTTTGGTACTGCGTAATGAATATGAGTAAGGTTCGATCAGTATGCGCTATTGTTTTATGTAGCTGTATGCTGCTTTGTGCAGGCTGCGCATCCATGAGTAAGCTAAAGAACTATAGTGCAAATGAGTTGTATAGGGGATATTTGGCCAAAGATAAGGTTATCCTCAAACTGGACGGAAAAATCGTTCATGTGGAAGGCACCATTACACGCATAGACCAAAGCAAGCTGAATGATGTTTTTATTGAATTGAATTCACGTGTGATAGTTGTTTTACAAAAAGATGAGATCGTAAAAATTTCAAAAATCGGATTAAAAGACGGGGACACCATCACTATAGTAGGCAATTTTGAGGGAGAAGGTATTCTTTCAAAGTGGCTTACAAATGCTGAAAACAGAGTTCTTGTTGTAGAAGATGCTCAGATCATCGATAAAGACTGCTGGTATGATCTCGAAAATTTTGAAAATCCGTTATTTTTTTAATGAGACTCTACTGCTGATAATTGGCTGGTTTTATTTAAGATTCAAGGCTGGATTGCATTTAAGATCTCATTTGTTGAGAAAAAAACTAAAAAACTTTCAAAAAGTTGTTGACGATAGAGGCGTGTTTGCATAGAACGTCTCTCGCTGCAACGGAGCAGCCCAAACAGGGCGCAACGGCAGCTGTTCATTTTCAAATTACGACGCAAAATAAAAAGACAACTTCTTCGAAAAAAAAGATGAAAAAAGAGGTTGACTCCCGAAGAGAGATAAGGCAAAACGCTTTTCGCACTTCGGAAGACAACTGGTCTTTTGTTGTCGCTTTGAAACTCTTTGACAATTAAATAGCGAATCGGATTGATTTAGAGATCAGCTAGCGTCATCTGCTACTTATGTAGTGGATGTCACAATACAGAATTATTAAACTGGAGAGTTTGATTCTGGCTCAGATTGAACGCTGGCGGCGTGCCTAACACATGCAAGTCGAACGCGAAAGTCTCTTCGGAGATGAGTAGAGTGGCGCACGGGTGAGTAACGCGTGGATTATCTACCTACTGGTACGGGACAACAGTTGGAAACGACTGCTAATACCGTATACGCTGGTAACGGGAAAGGGGGCCTCTTCTTGAAAGCTCTCGCCAGTAGATGAGTCCGCGTTTCATTAGCTAGACGGTGGGGTAACGGCCTACCGTGGCAACGATGAATAGCAGGCCTGAGAGGGTGGCCTGCCACACTGGGACTGGAACACGGCCCAGACTCCTACGGGAGGCAGCA
>NZ_JXMS01000014.1 GCF_001672295.1 Halodesulfovibrio spirochaetisodalis
CAAAATTTATCTACATATAAGTAAGCACGCATAGAATTGTTTTTTTTAGCCGGAAGACACATATCAATGCCACGAAAAAGGCTGAAGCTGTGTTTTTTCTATACGGGGGTACCATAACAACGTGGTTATTGTATGCTGATGTATATGGATGCTGATAGCTCAGGAGGAAGGGGATGAGTACTCAAAGAACAAAGCGTGTTTCAGTTGTGACAGGAAACAGGGTGTGCTCTGCGTCTCAATATGCCAATAAGGAATTCAGGCCGTGGGGTACGTTTCAGGTTGTTGATTACGGCAAACGTCATCAGGTGAAGCGACTGATTGTATATCCGGGGCAGCGCTTGTCATTGCAAAAGCATTTTCATCGTGCTGAACACTGGGTTGTTGTGCGTGGGACAGCGTTAGTCACCCGCGGTGAAGAACAGGTTTTGCTTACAGAGAATCAATCCACGTTTGTTCCGGTAGGTATGGTGCATCGCTTGGAGAATCCGGGAAAAGTCAATCTGGAGATTGTCGAAGTGCAAAGCGGCATCTATCTGGAAGAAGATGATATTGTCAGACTCGATGATGAATATGGGCGAGGCGATCAACCCGCAGGACGTTCATAATCTGTGGATTTGAATGGTGGAGGTTGAACCAGTCGGCTCAAAATATATTTTGCTGCAACCAACAAAAAGAATAAGGCTGAGTCAGCCAGAAAAAATATCAGATTAATAATGTTCGAATTGCATCAACCGATTATGAATCTAGAGCAGTTGCTATGGCATGAGTTCTTTTAAGCTACAGGGTAAATTGAACCGGAAGGTTTTTTTTGTTGTATGGACATGTTACCATGCTTTTACTGTTCAACCTGTTGTATTTGATACAGAACAGCATAAGATACAAAAAAAGCCCTGCAAAAGCAGGGCGGAAATGCATGGCGGAAGCGTATAGGAGTCGAACCTACCTAGGACATCACTGCCCTACACCGGTTTTGAAGACCGGACGCCACACCGGTGACGAAACGCTTCCTTAACGTGATTGTCTGTAACAATGCGCCTTCTAGCAGGAAACCTTCTCAGGTGCAAGAGTAAGATGCTCTGGGAATAAAGTTCACTGTAATTTAGAAAAAAGAGCGTTTCTACCATTGTCAAATCGCGTTCTAGTTATTAGAAATAAAAGTTCGAGTAAGAAAATTCATTTTAGCAAGTAAATTAAATCCGATTCTAACTTCGGAGGGTAAGATACCTTGAACCAGTTTTCCCGGAACTTGATTCTCTGGGCTGTAATTTCCCTACTTATGGTTGTATTGTTTAACATGTTCAGCCAGCCTCAAAACTCGCAGACAAAGGTCAGCTACACAAAGTTTTTAGAGCTGGTGGACAAGGGCGACATTGCTGAAGTCTCTATTCAGGGGCAAAAGCTCCTTGCCAAAGAACATGGCGGTACCGTTATCAATACTTACGCACCTGATGATCCTAAGCTTGTAGATCGTCTTGTGGGTAAGGGTATTGTTGTTAATGCAGAGCCTAAAGAAGATTCCCCGTGGTACATGACATTGCTTGTATCATGGTTCCCTATGTTACTCCTAATCGGTGTATGGATTTTCTTCATGCGTCAGATGCAGGGCGGCGGCGGAAAGGCAATGTCCTTCGGTCGTTCCCGTGCCAGACTCATTTCACAGGAACAGACCAAAGTTACCTTTGCGGATGTTGCCGGTGTTGATGAAGCTAAAGAAGAACTGAGCGAAGTTGTAGATTTTCTCTCCAATCCTAAGCGCTTTACCCGTCTTGGTGGACGCATTCCTAAAGGTGTTCTCCTTGTGGGCCCTCCGGGTACAGGTAAAACCTTGCTTGCACGTGCTGTTGCAGGTGAGGCAGGCGTTCCGTTTTTCTCTATATCCGGTTCTGACTTCGTAGAAATGTTTGTAGGTGTTGGTGCTTCCCGTGTGCGTGACTTATTCGTACAGGGTAAAAAGAATGCTCCATGCCTGATTTTTATTGATGAAATCGATGCAGTAGGTCGTCAGCGTGGCGCTGGTCTCGGCGGCGGACATGATGAACGCGAACAGACTTTGAACCAGTTGCTTGTTGAGATGGATGGCTTTGAATCCAACGAGGGTGTAATCCTCATTGCTGCTACTAACCGTCCAGATGTTCTTGACCCTGCTCTTCTTCGTCCTGGTCGCTTTGACCGTCAGGTTACTGTGCCTGTACCGGACGTTAAAGGCCGTAAGCGTATTCTGGAAGTGCACGCACGCCGTTCACCGCTTGCAGCTGATGTGAATATGGAAACCATTGCTAAAGGCACCCCGGGCTTCTCCGGTGCTGATCTGGAAAACCTTGTTAACGAAGCAGCTCTTCAGGCTGCCAAAGAGAACAAAGACCAGATTAATATGTTCGATTTTGAACAGGCAAAAGACAAGCTCATTATGGGTAAAGAGCGCCGCAGCATGGTTATGAGCGAGGAAGAAAAGAAAATTACAGCGTACCACGAAGGCGGTCATGCCCTCTGTGCTAAGCTGCTTCCTAAAGCTGACCCTGTTCATAAAGTATCCATTATTCCACGTGGACGTGCTCTTGGTGTTACCATGCAGCTTCCGGGTGAGGATCGTTATGGATATTCACGTACCTTCCTTGAAACGAACCTTGTGGTTCTTCTTGGTGGTCGTGTGGCAGAAGAAATTATCTTTGAAGACATTACAACAGGCGCAGGTAACGACATTGAGCGTGCTACTAAGATGGCTCGTAAAATGGTTTGCGAATGGGGTATGTCTGATGCAATTGGTCCGCTTAATATTGGCGAACAGGGCGAAGAAGTATTCATTGGTCGTGAATGGGCACAGTCCCGTAACTTCAGTGATGAGACTGCACGTCTTGTAGATGCGGAAGTGAAGCGTATTGTGGAAACAGCACGTAGCACTGCCCGTCAGCTGATTGAAGATAATATTGATGTTCTGCATAAAATTGCAGATTCTCTGCTTGAGCGCGAAACAATCAGTGGTGCAGACATTGACCTGTTGATTGAGGGCAAAGAGCTCCCACCTCAGGAAGATATGAGTACTCAGCCTGAAAAGCCGGAGGAAGCTCAGGATGCTTTTGCGAAAGCCGCTGCAGCATATAGAGAGCAGCAGCCAGAAGATACGGCGGAAGAAGATTCTGGAGACTTTATTCTGGGAACCGAAGAGCAGGACGCAAAACCTGCTGCGGAGCCGGAGGAAAAGAAAGAACCGGAAACTGCAACCGAACCTTCTGAAGAGAAGAAATAATGAACACCCCGTTTTCCTGGGAAGTACGAGGGGGCAGGTCCATAGGCCCTGCCCCTTTTTGTATATTCGGTATTGTGAATGTAACACCTGATTCATTTCATGACGGTGGAGAATACAACTCTGTTGCGGCGGGCATTGCGCATGCACGAAAACAGGCCACAGCAGGTGCCCATGTGCTTGATATAGGCGGCGAGTCTTCCCGTCCTTTTGCTGAGCCGGTTTCTTTAGATGATGAAATAAGACGTGTTCTCCCTATCGTGGAGGGTGTGCTGGGGGATTGTTCTGACACAGCGCTGCCGTGGGCAGTTTCTGTGGACACGTATAAAGCCGGAACAGCGGCTGCAGTGCTTGAAGCAGGTGCACATATTATCAACGATATATCTGCCTTTGAGTTTGATCCGGAATTAAAGGATGTTGTTGCACAATATCAGCCCGGATATGTTCTCATGCACAGTCAGGGAAAACCTGATACTATGCAACAGGCACCTGTATATGAGAATGTCGTTGATGACATTCTGGCTTTTTTTGAGCGTAAGCTTAAAGCACTGACAGACGCAGGAGTTCCTGAGTCACGTATTATGATTGATCCGGGTATCGGTTTTGGGAAAACAGTCGAACATAATATAACAATCCTGCAAAACATAGATGCATTTCAGGCTCTCGGCTTTCCGGTGATGGCTGGAGTATCCAATAAGTCTATGTTTGAAAAAGTGTGTGGCGCACCAGCAGGCGAGCGTGAGAACTGTACACAGGCAACAACCGCTATCCTTGCATATCGCGGGGTAGAAGTGCATAGAGTGCATAATGTGGCAAAAACCCGTGAAACTCTCTTGCTTGCGGAAGCGATGCGTCGCTAGAAAACGGAGACAGCGTGTTTTCAATGGATACATTGGAATATATCAGTATTACATGGCGTGATGCGTTAGACATCGCCTTTGTAACCCTGCTGTTCTATCAGGTGATGATAGTCATTAAAGGGACAAGGGCGGTATCGGCTATTTACGGCTTGTTATTGCTCATTGCTGTTTTTGCCTTCTCTGAATATTTCGGGTTTTATACCCTGCACTGGATTTTGCAGCAGTTCCTCAGTTCCTTCTTCCTTCTTGTTGTTATTCTCTTCCAAGATGACATACGACGCGGCCTTTCTAATATGGGCGCGCGCAGCTTTTTTAAGAAGCGAAAAATTGAGGATCAGTTTCTTGATGAGGTCATCAGCGCTGCCGTGAACATGTCCAAGCGTAAAGTTGGCGCGCTCATGGTTCTTGAGAACCATGTACCACTTGGAGACGTCGCGCAGCGTGGCGTTGTTGTGGATGCGGCTGTTTCAAAGGAATTGCTTGTAACTATTTTTCAGATGAAAAGTCCGCTGCACGATGGTGCAGTCATATTACGACGTGGCCGTGTGGCAGCGGCAGGCTGTATTTTGCCCCTTGCTGTGGGTGAACAGGACAGACCGGAATACGGTACACGGCACAGGGCTGCTCTAGGCATTACGGAAGAAACAGATGCTATTGCTGTGGTTGTTTCTGAAGAGCGTGCAGAAATTACAGTGGCTGTTAACGGAAGATTGACCAGCAATCTTGATAGAATCCGCTTAAAGCGGGTGTTACGTAACCTTTTGGAGCGGTAGCGCATGCGTGTGAGTTGGCGTCACTTACTTTTGGCTTTTGTAATGGCTTCCTGTTTATGGGTTGTCATTTCCGGCCGTGAGCAAGTTGAAATATGGGAAAAAGCATCTGTTGAGTTAAAAGGGATGCCTACAGACCTGACGTTGCTCAGTGGTTTACCTCCTGAAATTGAAATTCGCGTGCGCGGGCCTAAAGGGTTGGTTCGAACAATAACAAATCGCCAGCTTACCTACGTGCTCGATCTTTCTAAAGTCCGACCGGGGCTGAATGTTCTGCCTATACAGGCGAATGGTATACGACTTGGGAAAGCATTTGATGTGGTGGAGGTTCGCCCTTCACGTCTTACCCTTGAAGTGGATAAGCTTGTGGAGAAAGAGCTGCCTGTCGTGCCTCGTTGGTCTGGCGAATTGCCACCTGATCTCTTTATTGAATCTGCCACTGCAGATCCGCAGTATGTTACAGTCAGTGGACCAGAGTCCGAATTGTCTGCATTGAGTGATGTTGAGGCTGTAACACCTGCTCCGGCTATAGAAAATCCGGGTAGTGTAAAACTTGACGGCACAGTTTCTTTGTCGTTACGAGCTAAAGCCACTCCACCGATAGTGGAGGTTACTTATATTCTGGGACTGCTCTCGCAGGAGCGCACAATTACCCGCAATGTAATTGTTATTCCTCGTGAAGGGTTAGATATAGAACTCGCCAAGCGTTCTGTGAAACTGACAATTGAAGTACCAGATTCTTTAAAAGACGATGCTACACTTTTGAATAGTATCAGAGTTATTTTAGAGTTGCCGGAAGATATTGCTCCCGGAGAACATCAGCTTCCTTACCGACTGGAATTGCCTGACCGGATTCAAGTGGTCGGCACAGAGCCGGAGACCCTAACCGTGACTGTTTCCAAGAAATAATGTAGTCTCCTCAGGCTTTGTTTTTCAATCTATTTTATCGTTGATACAGACATACCCGCCTTTTGTTTATCTTGTCAGAAACGAGAAAGGTAATAGGGTATGTTGTTTTGATAGCCGGACACGCGAACAGCGTTTACTATATTCCGGCAGACTAAATTTATTTGCACACTAAATAAGATAAACAGGAGCTTCCATGGGAAGACGCTTGTTTGGAACGGATGGCATGCGCGGTACTGTGAATATGTACCCGATGGTTCCTGAAGTCGCTATGCGACTGGGACTTGCAGCAGGAACTGCTTTCCGGACTGAAACTGGACGAAATAGAGTAGTTATCGGAAAGGATACCCGTCTTTCCGGTTATGTTTTTGAGAATGCACTTACCGCAGGCTTCTGTGCCGCAGGTATGGATGTGTATCTTGTCGGCCCGATGGCAACTCCCGCTATTGCTTTTCTGACAAGGAATATGCGTGCAACAATGGGCGTGGTTATTTCTGCTTCACATAACCCGTACCATGACAACGGTATTAAGTTTTTTGACGACCGTGGTTTTAAACTTGCAGATTCTGTCGAAGATGCCATTACAGAGATGGTGCTTAATCCTGATCACCAGTGGGATTACCCTGCACCGGACAAAGTGGGACGCGCAAAGCGTATTGAAGATGCTGTCGGTCGCTATATTGTTTATTTGAAAAACAGTTTTCCGACGAACCTTTCTCTGGAAGGTCTGCGCATAGTTCTTGATTGTTCTAATGGCGCAAACTACAAAGTTGCTCCACTTGTATTGGAGGAGCTTGGCGCAGAAGTTATTCCAATCGGCGTTGAACCGAATGGTCTGAATATTAACAAGCGTTGCGGCTCGTTATATCCTGAGATCATGGCAGAAAAAGTGCGTGAAGTACGTGCTGATATCGGCCTTGCACTTGATGGTGATGCAGACAGGCTCATTGTTTGTGATGAGCATGGCTCTGTGCTTGACGGTGATCAGATTATGGCTATCTGTGCTCAGGATATGATGGCTTCCGGCGATCTTGTCGGGAAGACCCTCGTATCAACCGTTATGAGTAATATGGCACTGGAAGTGTTTATGCGTGAGCACGGCGGACGCCTGCTGCGTACTCCTGTGGGAGATCGCCATGTTGTAGAAGCTATGCGGGCAGAGCATGCAACAATGGGTGGCGAGCAGTCAGGGCATCTGGTCTTCATGAACTACGGCACAACCGGTGACGGCCTTCTTGCCGGACTTCAGTTGCTTCGTATTATGCGTCAGCGCGATAAGCCGTTGTCCAGCCTTGCAGGCTTGCTGGAGTTATATCCTCAAGAGTTGATCAATGTTCGTGTTGATCGTAAAATTCCTTTTGAAGAGTGTCCGGGACTGCTTGAAGATGTGCAAAAGGCTGAAAAAGAATTAGGTGATAAGGGACGCGTACTGTTGCGTTACTCCGGTACTGAGTCTTTATGTCGCGTAATGGTCGAAGGTGAAGACGGAGAGCAGGTTAAGCGCCTTGCGTCATATCTTGCTGAGTCTGCACAGAAAAACTTGGTGTAACCATTCTGGAAATAATATGAATATTCGTAAAGTAGTTGTGCCTGTTGCCGGTTGGGGAACCCGTTCTCTTCCTGCCACCAAGAATATCCCGAAAGAAATGCTTCCAATCTACAATAAGCCTGTAGTTCAGTACATTGTGGAAGAAGCAATTCGCTCCGGTCTTGATGATGTAGTTTTCGTCACTAACCGTGAGAAGAAAGTTATTGAAGACCACTTTGATAAAAACCTTCAGCTTGAAGGATTATTGCAGCGGGCCGGTAAAGAAGAACTTCTGCGTACTGTGCAGGACGTTGCTCGTATGGCGAATATTATTTCTATTCGCCAGAAAGAACAGCTCGGCCTCGGGCATGCTGTGCTCTGTGCGAAAGATTTAATTAATGAAGACGCATTCGGCGTAATGCTTGGCGATGATTTAATGTTCGGCATGGAGCCGGGATTAAAACAGCTTATTCAAGTTGCAGCAGCAGAGCACATGCCTGTTGTCGGCGTTATGGAAGTAGAAGCTGATAAAGTAGACCGGTATGGTATTGTTGCCGGTGAAGAGATTTCTCCGGGCACGTACCGTGTAACTGACCTTGTTGAAAAACCGGCAGTTCATGATGCACCGTCCCGTCTGGCTATTGTTGGACGTTATGTGCTTACTCCGGAAATTTTCCCTGCTCTTGAAAAAACTCAGGCCGGTGCCGGCGGTGAAATTCAGCTGACTGATGCATTGCGTACTGTGGCAAAAGAGCGTGGCCTGCTGGCTGTAAAAATGCGTGGAATGCGTTTTGATGCCGGTAACTGGGCAGAGTATCTTACTGCTAATATTTACTTTGCATTGCAGGATGAGTCTATCCGCGATGATCTCGTAAAACATCTGAAGCCGCTGTTGCCTTAGTGAATGCGGTTTGAAGTTCGAATTCAAAAAGGTGGTCTCTATGATCGCCTTTTTTACTTTCAGGGATATATATAATGCTGTCCATTTCTCTTTTAAGTCCACCATACGCCACGTTAAGTTATGCAGCTCCTGCATGGCTTAAGACGTCTGTGTGGAAGTGCGGACAGCGTGTGGTGGTTCCGCTGGGCAAGGGTGGCATGCTTCGGGCAGGCATTATCGTCTCCATAGATGCAGAGGCTCCTGTCAAAGACGGGGTCGTCCTGAAAGAATGCTTGTGGCCTGCAGAGCGTGAACCGTTGTTGCGTCCTGAATACTTGGCAATGGTTAAGCAGCTTGCGTTACGTCATATGGTGACTGAAGGTGAGGTGCTTGGAGGGCTTCTGCCTGCAGGACTTCGTACTTCTAAGCTTCGCCTGAGAGTTTTGGATGGGGGCAAGCCGCGGACAGTTTCACTGCGCGATATTGCCAAAATGTCAGAAACAGAACGTGCCTCTATTGGTGCGTTATGGACAGACAACCGTGTTGAAATTCTGGACAGTTCTTTTGATGCCGAAGAGCAGGAATTGTGCAGCTTGCTTGTTGATCCTCCTTGGCCTGTGCGTCCTTCTGCCAAACGGCAGATAGAAGTACTTGAATATTTACAGGATAAGGGAATGCTTTCCCGTACTCGACTGTTGCAAGACTTGGGATCAAGTGTGTCTTCTGCTTTGAATACGCTTGCAGAACGAGAGCTTGTACGGATAGGTCCTCGTGAAGAAGGGACATGTGAGGCGTGTGTAGAGGATGAGCCTGAATGCTCTTTTAAGGTTGATGAAGGCTTTACACTTTTACCGGAACAACAAGCTGCGTTTGATGATTTTACACGGTTGCTACATGAGGATGCTCCCAACTCTGCATTGCTGTATGGAATAACTGGCAGCGGAAAGACTGTCGTTTATCTGGAGTTGGCAGCCGAAGCTCTTGCGCAGGGACGGTCTGTTATGTTTCTTGCGCCGGAGGTTGCATTAGCCTGCAAACTGGACAGCGCAGTCCGTAGCCGTTTTCCTTCCCAAGAATGCTTTTTTTATAACGGCTATCAGTCTCCGGCAGAGAGGGAACGAACATTTCGAACTCTTGCAGAGCGAACAGCTCCTTGCATCATCGTGGGGACGCGTTCTGCACTCTTCCTTCCTGCTCCTCCACTGGGATTAGTTGTTCTTGATGAAGAACACGATACTTCCTTTAAACAGGATGAGGGACTAGTCTATCAGGCGAAAGAAGTGGCATATTATCGGGTGCAGCAGAGCAATGGACTGTTGCTTCTTGGCTCGGCAACGCCGGATGTGAAGACGTTTCATGCGGTGCAGCAACAGGCTGTCTCCATGAGTGTCATGAAGCAGCGTGCCGGTGAAGGACGCTTACCGGATGTTACTCTTATTGATATTAAGACGTTGAAACGTACAGACGGTATCTTGGCGCTTGAGTGCAAACAGCAAATTAGGGACGTTGTGGAACGCGGAGAGCAGGTCGTCATTTTGCTCAACCGCCGTGGGTATGCGCCGCTCATGTACTGTCTTGATTGCGGGCATGTTGCACGATGTCCTCATTGCGAGGTCGGATTGACCTACCATAAGGAGAGAGAACGGCTTATTTGCCATTATTGCGGGCATTCTGTGTCCTATCCGGTCGTGTGTTCCAAATGTAAGGGACTCCATTACCTGCCTATGGGCGAGGGCACGGAAAAACTGGAGGAGCATCTCTCAGACATATTGCCCCCCGATACAAAAATTTTACGTCTGGATAGAGATTCTACCCGTCGCCCCGGTAAGATGCAGCGCATTCTTGATGCATTCGCAAATCAGGAAGCCCAAGTTCTGGTCGGGACTCAAATGCTATCAAAAGGGCATCATTTTCCGAATGTAACCCTTGCGGTTGTAGCTGATGGGGATCTCGGATTGAATCTTCCTGATTATCGCGCGGCAGAGCGTACCTTCCAGTTGCTGGTTCAGGCATCAGGGCGTGCTGGGCGTGGAGAAAAGGCAGGTCGTGTGCTTATCCAGACGCGAGACCCCGGGCACTACTGTTGGCAATTTGTTGGTAGTGCAGATTATGATGGATTTTTTACAGAAGAAATAGAGCGACGACGAAAGCGAAAATATCCTCCATTCGTTAAATTAGCGCTTGTCCGTGCCAGTTACCCGCTGGACTGGAATAAAGGAATGGAATGGATAGAATCGTTGACGCAAGTCGCAAGAACACTTGGAAAAGAGCATGATGTACGAGTGTTGGGGCATACGCCTTCACCGCTACCTATCCTGCGAGGCCGAAAGCGTTTTCAATGGACGCTGAAGTCTGACAGTTGGATAAGTGTTCGCACATTGTATTATGCAATGCGCAACGCCGTACCTCGAGGTTCCAAGCTGAGGATTTCTCTGGATATAGATCCTGTGAATATGTTGTGAGGAGCTAACTATGATTTATGTTGTGTCTGCTTGTGCCGCTTGTCCGTTTTACCTTTCAGATCACGGTGGCCAGTGTAGCGGGCGATTTCCGGAATTGAAGGAAGTTGATGTTGATCCTGAGTCCGCAAAGCCGGACTGGTGTCCTGTCCGTGATGCTGCTTTGCGCGTTACTGAGTCTGCATCCAATAATAGCGGTCTTCCAGCCGTTGCTGTTGATGAATGCGAGGACTGCCCGTTCTTTTTTCAGAATGAAAAGCGCAGGTGTAATATAGCAAACCCGAAAGGGCGGCCAATATTAACTGATGGAGAGCGCCCTGTGTGGTGTGTTCTTCGTAAGGAAGTTATTGTCATACGGAGCAGCTAGCCTTTTTGTGAAAAATGGCAATTGCCTGAAACGTGACTTCGTTTTGGGTGCGAGTGTAGATAACGTCGTTTGTAAAAAAGTCAGGTATGTATCATACCTGACTTTTTTGTTTTTCTATGGAGAGATGTTGCGATTGTAATGTGCATAGTGCTTTCGATCGTGGGTAGCATAGTTGTTTGGTTGCTGTAAGTTCTTAGAATAAAAGCGTAGAATTGCTTTGTTGTTGGCGTTTTTCCGTACAAGGCGTAGCTTGCTGCTTTGGATACGTTTTTGAGAGTGTTACTTTTGCTACGGTAGCAAAGTACGAATGAACGACTAAAGGTGATAGTATGGAACGGCAGGGACGAGTATTAATTCTTGATGACGAGAAAATTGTACGCTTGAATTTGGTTGCGTTTTTTCAGGATGAGGGCTTTGCAGTGTCTGCGGCTGACAGTGCAGAAAGTGCGTTGGTACAGCTTGGTAAATGTAAAATAGATTTTGCAATTGTTGACATTCGTCTTGCAGGAATGGGGGGAGAAGACTTTATTCGAAATGCGTTACAAGATTATCCGAAGTTACACTGCCTTGTGTATACTGGGGCTGTTGAGTATCGCTTGCCGGCTGATTTGCTTGAATTGGGTGTTTCTTCAGAAGATGTCTTTATGAAGCCGGTTGTTGATATGCAACGGCTCACAAGGCGTATGGTGGAAGGTGGTCAGGTTTATTAGCATTTTTTTGGGCAGGCTGAGTAAAAAAACTGGATGAGTTTTTCATCCAGTTTTTTTTATACGTGAGAATTATATGACCACTCAGTCAAGTTACGTATAGCCTACTGAGATAGTAGAAAAATGTAAAAAATATTGCCAAGTGCGAGTGATACTATTATAGACCCTGTATCTAATTGATTGAGTAAGTCGCAGTTTGGCAGAGGGGCCTTGCAGCTTACTCATTTTGCATGTCTTGAGGGGAAACACTGTTCAGTTTTCATATCCTTTTGAAAACATTGAGCAGGGTGCTGAACAGGCACTTATAGACATGCCAAACATGAATACGAGGGAAAAAATGAAGCGACATTTCCTGTCTATTGTTGCGTCTTGTGTATTGCTGTTGGCTCTGGCTACATCTGCTTCTGCTGCGGGCTTTGCGTTGTATGAATGGAGTGCGCGTGGTAACGCACTCGGTGGTACTCTTATCGGTCGCGCTGACGATCCTTCCGCCGTTGCATACAACCCTGCTGGTATGACACAGCTTGACGGCACTCAAATTGCTCTTGGCGTATCTCTTGCTGCTCCTTCCACTGATGTTAAAACAACTTCTGCAACCGGTGTTGAAACTACAACCGGTAGTAAAGATGCTGTTTTCCCGATTCCGCATTTCTACGTTACACACAAAATTAACGACAAATGGGCTGTTGGTTTTGGTGAATACTCCCGCTTCGGTCTTGGCTTCGGCTACGACAAAGACAAATTTCCGGGTGCATACAACGTATATGATGCTCAGATTAAGTCCTTTTCTTTAAACCCTAACGTTGCGTACAAAATTACAGATCGTTTGTCTGCAGCTGTAGGTGTTGAATACATCCACGTAGATGTAGCTATTAAGAAAAAATATCACCCGCTGCTCGGTGGTACTTCCAAGCTTACCGGTAATGGTGACGGCGTAGCTCTGACTGCTGGTCTTCATTACAACTTGGATAAATGGCGCTTTGGTGTGGGCTACCACAGTCAGGCTAAAGTAGATGCTGACGGTAAAACTAAAATTTCCGGCACAAACGACGCTGCAGCTGTAGGCGCAGGTGCATTGCCGAACGGTAAGTACGATACTTCTACTTCTATCGTGCTTCCTGATATGATCAGCTTTGGTGTTACATATTACCCGATTGAAGAGCTGAGCATTGAGGTTGCTGCTGTGAACACCCGTTGGTCTACATACAGAAACTTTGACCTTTCTGTTGAAACTCCAGCTGGTGATAAAACTGTTGCACAGCCTAAAGACTGGAAAGACGTATGGCGTATTGGTGTAGGTGCTGAGTATGCAATTAATGATACCTGGACTGTTCGCGGTAGCTACACCTATGATGAAGCACCTGAGAATTCAAAGTACGTAGATTACATGATTCCAGCTGCTGACCGTCACCTTCTTGGTGCTGGTGTTGGCTACAAAATCAACAACTGGACAATCGACCTTGCATACACTTACATCATTGCAGAAAGTGTTAACTACGATAGCTCTGTTTCCAGTGGCGTATCTAAAGGTAAGTCCGAAAACGGTGTAACACATATTGGTGCAATCACTGTTGGCTACGCATTCTAAGTTGCCATAACGGGATAGGTTCTGTTCACTATCTGTCGTTGCAATAATGACCGGCTCGGGGTAAATCCTGAGCCGGTTTTTTGTTTTTATAAAGGGGTATGTTACATGCATGTTGTATTGTTTGAACCGGAAATTCCACCAAACACCGGAAATATAGCCAGATTATGTGCGGCAACCGCGACAGATCTGCATTTGATTGAACCACTGGGATTCAGTCTTGATGATAAATATCTTAAACGTGCTGGCCTTGATTATTGGCCACATGTTTCTGTTTCTGTATGGCCGGACTGGGATGCGTATATAGAAGCAGCAGGGCATCAGCACAGGCACCTGATGGCAAGTGCCAAGCGAGGCATCGCTGTGCATGAAGTGGAATATGATGTGAATGACGCGCTTGTGTTTGGCCCTGAGACGAGAGGGCTGCCGGATAATCTTATGGACAAATATACGAACCATGTGCGCATTCCCATGTGGGGTGAGGTGCGGAGTCTGAATTTATCTACAGCTGTGGGCATTGTTTTATATCAGGCATATGCTGCAACTGGAGTGTTAAACGGAAAGTAGGTGTATATGAATCTTTTTTGGATACCGTTGGCTGCGTTTTGCCTTGATCTTGTTTTCGCAGATCCCAGAAATGTACCGCATCCTGTTCAGCTTATAGGTCGCATGCTGGATAAGCTGGAAAAGATAGCACGAAAAAATTTCCCCAACAGGATTGGTGGGGTGCTTTCACTTATCGTCCTGTTGCTAATGGTATTCATAATAGTAAGTGCACTTACAGGACTGCCATATGCGGGCTGGATTTTTGCACTGTATTTTGCATGGTCTGGGTTGGCTCTGGGAAGTTTGCTCAACGAAGGAACAAAAGCAGTCAGTGCTGTGGCCTTTGGCTCACTTGAAGAAGGGCGCAAGGCTGTTTCCATGCTGGTAAGCAGGGACGTCTCGGAGTCGTCGCAAGAAGAGTTGTATAAGACGCTTGCTGAAACTCTTTCTGAAAATTTCAATGACGGAATTATCGCACCGTTTTTCTGGTTAGTTTTGTCAGGCCCTGTCGGGTTGTGGCTGTACAAAGCAACCTCCACAATGGATTCCATGTGGGGGTATAAGAATAAAAAATGGAATGATCTCGGATGGGCAGGTGCTAAGTTTGATGACCTGCTTGCATATGTTCCTGCACGATTTTCAGCCATGTTCTTGCAGTGCACTGCTAATTTGGCAGGTCTTGGGACAGGTAAAGGTGTATGGGATAATGTAACCCGTGATGCAGCCAAAATGGAAAGCCCAAATGCTGGCTGGCCTATGGCAATGGCAGCGCATTTATATGGCAAACCTATGGGAGGCCGGGCTGTATACTTTGGAAAAGTGAAGGATAAGCCTGTGCTTGGTTCAGGTGAAGAAGCATGGGATGAGCATTCGTTGGTGCAATTGATTAAACACATCCGTCTTGCAGCAATTTTTGGCTGCGGCTTGATGTGGCTAGTTGTTTCGCTGTTACGTGTTTTGCTGTAGCAGCATGCTATTTCTACTACGCAAAAAGCCTACCTGTTTAAGGTAGGCTTTTTGCGTATATATTGTAAAATTACACAGCTTCACCCGCAGCATTGCCTGAAGCCCATGCCCAGTGAAGATTGAAGCCACCAAGATCGCCAAGAACATCTAAAACTTCACCCGTAAAGTAGAGGCCTGAACAGAGCTTACTCTCCATAGTTTTAGAGGAGATGTTCTCAGTATTTATTCCTCCACCAGTTGCTTCAGCCTTTTTCATGCCTTCGGTACCAGATGGAACAATTTCGAAGGCGTGAATACATGAGTTCAGTTTGTGCATATCTTGTTTGCTTAGCTGGGCAATTTGTTTTTCTCCCAGTTCTGCAGGGACAAGTGCTGCAGCGAGGCGTTCAGGGAATTGACGGTTAAGTACGGTTTTGAGCAATGGTTTTGAGCCTGCGTCGTTAAGGATATCCTCAAGGGAAGCATGGGGAAGAAAATCAATGGTGATGGCATCACCTTTTTTCCAGTGTCCTGAAATTTGTAGCACTACAGGCCCACTGATTCCCTTATGGGTAAAGAGCATGTTCTCAGTAAATTGCTTTTTATTGCACTGGATAGAAACAGGGAGGGCGATCCCTGAGAGGTTTTTAAGCTGCCAGTTGGATGGCATAACCAGTGGCACAAGTGCAGGGAAGGTTGGAACTATTTTGTGTCCGAACTTGCGGGCAATTTTATACCCTGCGTCAGTAGCACCTGCCTGAGGCCAAGCACTTCCGCCCAGAGCAACTATAAGAGATGGTGCGTAATGACTTGAATTTGTTAATGTGACGTCAAAAAGTTCATCATTTTTTTGTACGTCTGTAATTTGCTCGGAAAAAAGAAAGCGTACATTTTGTTCAAGGCAATCATTGTAGAGAGCTTCTGTAATATCTGCCGCACTGCGTGTGCAGAAAAGCTGGCTGTGTTCACGCTCTTCCCAAGGAATATTGTGGAGTGAAAGATATTCAACCATATGCCATGGCGTAAAACGTGCAAGGGCAGACTTACTAAAGTGTTTGTTTTTACAATGGTAGTTAACCGCACTTAGGTCTATATTGGTAAAATTACATTTACCACCGCCAGCAATCAAAATTTTTCGTCCGGCTTTGCGAGCATGGTCAACGACCAGAACTTTGCGGCCTCGCTTGGCAGCTGTAAGTGCAGCCCAGAGGCCGGAAGCGCCTGCACCTAGAATGATAACGTCATGGTGATTCATGCGTGCTCCTGAAAAAAAGTGTCGTTACTGCTTACACGAAGCCAAAGGGACGTATACTGTTATGATGGAATTGTCACGTTATCCTCTGAGGTGAGCACTATGCCGATTTATGAAAACATACTGTATCCGGCTCCGTTCTTTTTACGCGGCGGACATGCGCAAACCTTGTATCCTGCTTTATTCAGGACTCTCGACTTGCCCGCCTGTACTGTTCAACGAATAACAACCCCCGATAATGATTTTTTGGATATTGATTTCCATTATGTAACACCAAACAGCCCGCAGAAGCGCCTTGCAGTGGTTTCCCATGGACTGGAAGGTAATTCCAAACGTTCCTACATAAAAGGGATGGTTCGTGCGCTTGTAAGAGCTGGGTGGGATGCTGCCGCATGGAATTTTCGAGGGTGCAGTGGCTCTATGAACAGGACATTGCATATGTATCACAGCGGTTCTACAGAAGATCTGCACTCTGTAGTTAGTTATTGTGCACAAAAAGGGTATGAAGAGATAGTTCTTATAGGTTTCAGCATGGGCGGTAACCAGATTCTTAATTATCTTGGACACCCCGATAGTCTGGTTCATCCCAGCGTTCAAGCATCAGTTGTTTTCTCTGTACCTTGTGATCTTGTAGGCGCGGCTAAGGCGATGGATAAGTCGTCAAATGCAATCTATTTGAAAAATTTTATGCGCACGTTGAAAGAAAAGGTGGCGCAAAAGCATGAGTTTTATCCTGATCTGGTTGATATTAGCCGATTGAGTGAGTTGAAAACATTCAGAGATTTTGATGAAACGTATACTGCTCCATGGTATGGATTCAAAGACGCATTGGAGTACTGGGAAAAAGCTTCCAGCATTCAGTTTTTGGATAGAGTTCGTGTGCCTACGTTACTCATAAGTGCTCGTAATGACCCATTCCTGTGGCCCACATGCTATCCGACAGGTGCAGCGCATCGCAGTAAGTATTTCTATCTTGAAACCCCTTCAGATGGTGGACACATTGGGTTTGTGCGCATTGCAGATGATGATTATTACTGGTCGGAAATTCGTGCAATGGAATTCCTTGGTCAAGTTTCAGGACGCTGTTAAGGAGTTCTCGTTAGGTAGAAGTGAGTGATTGTGCAAGAAAAGACTCTTTTCACTGCCAGTTAGTTGAATAAAAAAAGCCGTGGAATGCGTAACGCGTTCCACGGCTTTGCTATTTAAATACTTCGATTGAATGAAAGCTTACTTGGATTCAGCAGCCTTCTTTTTCTTGCCTGCGAGGCGATGGCGGTTTTGAGCAGAAAGGATGTTCTTACGCAGGCGGATGGACTCCGGTGTTACCTCGACACACTCATCTTCTGTGATGAAGTGGATAGCGCGTTCAAGCGTCATCGGGCGTACAGGGGTAAGGATAACAGCGTCGTCTTTACCGGATGCACGAACGTTTGTGAGTTTTTTACCCTTACAAGGGTTTACGTCAAGATCGTTGTCACGGTTGTGTTCGCCGATAACCATGCCCTCGTATACAGGCAGGCCTGCATCGATGAAAATTTCACCGCGTGGCTCAAGGTTAAAGAGAGCGTAGGCAACAGACTGACCAGCACGGTCACATACGAGAGAGCCAGTGTGACGGGTAGGGAACTCTCCACGGTATTCTTCGTAACCAGCAAACAGGGAGTTCATGATGCCAGTACCTTTAGTGTCGGTGAGAAACTCGTCACGGTAGCCGATAAGGCCACGGGAAGGAATAGAGAATTCCATACGTACGCGACCGGTACCGTTGTTTACGAGGTTTGTCATGCGACCTTTACGGGCGGAAAGTTTTTCAGTCACTACGCCCATGAATACATCATCACAGTCGATGAAAAGTTTTTCTGTAGGCTCAGAAAGTTTTCCATCGATTTCTTTGAAAATAACTTCTGGACGACCGATGGTGAGTTCGAACCCTTCACGGCGCATCTGTTCAACAAGAATAGCCATCTGGAATTCGCCACGACCTTTAACGATGAAACTGTCGCGTTCTTCACTATCTTCAACGCGAATAGCAACGTTGAGCATTGTTTCGCGGTTCAGGCGCTCACGGATTTTACTGGACTGAACGTGTTTACCTTCAGTGCCGGCAAGCGGTGAGGAGTTAATGCTGAAGCGCATAGAAACTGTTGGTTCGTCAACGTTGATACGAGTAAGCGCTTTTGGTGCTTCTTTTGTACAGATGGTGTCGCCGATTTTAACATCTTCGATACCGGAAATTACAACAATGTCACCCGGGTTGGCTTTGCTTGCTTCAGCAAGTTTCAGTCCCTGATATGTCTGGATTTTAGACACACGCAGGTTGCGCGGAGTATTATCAGCGCCGACACATGCAAGCTGGTCGTTGCTCTGGATACTGCCGTGGAACACGCGGCCTACTGCAAGACGACCAAGGTAGTCTGAGTAGGAAAGGTCTGCCACAAGCATCTGGAACGGCTGATCTGGGTCGTATTTAGGGCCCGGAACTTCAGAAAGAATAGTTTCAAACAGTGGTGTAAGGTCTTTCTGTTCTTCTTCAGGAGACGTCATGGCAACGCCGTCACGACCTACTGCGTACAGTACAGGGAATTCGAGCTGGTCGTCGTTTGCTTCCAGATCGATGAAAAGGTCGTATACTTCATCGAGTACTTCATCGATGCGTGCATCAGGGCGGTCAATTTTGTTGATTACAACAATAACTTTGAGACCTGCTTCGAGTGTCTTTTTCAGAACAAAGCGAGTCTGCGGAAGTGGACCCTCGGATGCGTCGACGAGCAGGATTGCACCGTCAGCCATAGTGAGGGAACGTTCAACCTCACCGCCGAAGTCGGCGTGACCCGGAGTATCGATGATATTAATTTTTGTTCCCTGCCAGGAAACAGCACAGTTTTTAGCAGCAATGGTAATGCCACGCTCGCGTTCGAGATCCATGCTGTCCATTACACGGTCATCTACTTCCTGATTTTCACGGAAGATGCCGCCCTGCTTAAACATAGCGTCAACAAGGGTGGTTTTACCATGGTCAACGTGCGCGATGATCGCAACGTTACGAATTGCATCGTTATGAGTAGTCTGAGTCACAGATAATTCCTTATATAATGCAAAAGTTCTTTTGTTGCTGCTGGTTTTGTGCGGCTGGGAAAACTTTCGCGGTTATGCGTTGTGTCGGTGGCATATACCCAAGTGAGGGAAAGGGCAAGCACTCATAAGAGGGTTTTTACGTAATGTACCATGCAGAAAGGGGCAAAGCACGTAAAATAGAGCACCGTAAGCTCTCTTGGAGAAAATAGAGCTTACGGTGTTTTTTTATTCATGGACACAACGAACTAATGAAACCGCACGATGTTCCGATAAGCAGGGTGAAGAATCAGTTAGATCCAGTGGGCATTGTAAAGAAATGTGCCTGCCGGAATCGAAGCTGCATCTAGCACTGTTTGGCAATAACGCCTTGTAGCAGTGCAGAAAGGTTGGCACCAGCTTTGCTAGCAGTTCGGATAATTTCGTCAAGCGGAACATCTTGCATGCAGTCAGGAAGGTTTTTGTTTGTCAGGCATGATATGCCAAGAACTTTTAAACCGAGATGACGTGCGGCAATAACTTCCATAACGGTAGACATTCCGACCGCGTCAGCACCCAGCTGTTTGTACATTCGGGTTTCGGCAGGAGTTTCCATCTGAGGACCGTGTACTCCGGCATAGATGCCACGCTCAAGACGGATGCCAATTTTAGCTGCTTCTTCCATGGCACAGGCGATCAATTGCGGGTCATACGCCTGACTCATGTCAGGAAAGCGCGGGCCCCATTCGTCGACATTGCTTCCGGAGAGCGGAGTGCGTCCTGTGAAGTTGATATGGTCGGTAATTGCCATGAGTGTTCCGGCATCCCAGTGGGGAATAAGGCAGCCTGCGGCATTGGTGGCAATGTATGTTTCAATGCCGAGCATGGCCATAACACGGACGCCCATGCTTACTTCTGCAGGTGAGTAGCCCTCGTACAGGTGATTTCTTCCTTGCTGGAGTACTACAGGAACGTCGGCAATTGTGCCGAAAACAAATTGTCCTGCATGAGATTCCACTGTTGAATGCGGGAAATCAATGATGTCGTTGTAGGAAATTGTTTCGGTGATTGCGACTGTGTTCGCAAAATCACCAAGGCCAGTGCCCAGAGCTATACCGATTTTAGGATTAAGATCGGTTTTTGCAAGCTCTTTGATTGACTGTACTGCGTTATGTACTTTATTCAAACTTTGCATAACCTGCTATACCTATTGTAGATTGTAGGGAGAACATGCCCCGTAATGGGTTTGACGGAGCATGATGCAGTTACATTTTGTGATAATTATACGAACCCGCCTGTTACATAGGTTTAATATATGGATATTGCAACTCTTCTCGGGGTCGTTGTTGGTTTTGCTCTTGTTACTGGCGCCATTTTTATGGGGGGAAGTGTTGGTGACTTCATTAACATACCGGGAGCAATGATTGTATTCGGTGGTTCCGGTGCAGCTATATTTGTAACTTTTCCTTTAGAGGAAGTGGCATTCGCTATCGGAAGTGTAGTGAGAGTGTTTGCCTCCCGACGTACTAAGCCTGCCGAAGTTGTTAACACAATGGTACGCATTGCTGAAATCAGTCGCCGTGAAGGTCTGGTTGCACTTGAAAATATTAAAAGTGAAAGTCCGCTGCTCAAAAAAGCATGTCAGCTTATTGCTGATAATGCTGATCCAGATATTATCCACGACACATTAAAAATTGAAATTTTATCAATGAAACGCAGGCAAAATATTGCCATAGCAGTTTTTAACAGGCTGGGTGCTGTTGCACCTGCTTTCGGGATGATCGGTACTCTTATCGGTCTGGTTCAGATGCTTGCTCATCTGGATGACCCTTCCAGTATTGGTCCTGCAATGGCTGTTGCGCTTTTGACAACATTCTACGGTGCGTTGCTTGCTAACCTGCTCTTCCTTCCAATGGCTGGTAAGCTTAAAGCGCGAACTCTTCAGGAAGAGATTCAGCTGAATGTTATTTTTGAGGGTGCAAAGTGTATTCTTGAAAACAACAACCCTCGATTAGTATACGAAAAATTGAGCTCATTCATTCCACCGGAGGACAGAAAAGATGTTCGACGATAGAGATGAATATGTTGATGAAGAGATTGCAGACGAAGCGCAAGGAGACACTTGGATTACGACTTTTGCGGATATGGTAACCCTGCTTCTTGCATTCTTTGTACTCCTTTTTTCCATGTCTGTTATTGATGAAAAGCAATTTACAGATTCGTTTTTAACTGTTCGGCAGGTTTTTGGTGGGGATGACCAGAACTTGCTGACAACAAAAGTGCGACAGGATGATTCCGCAATTTTGGAATCTGTCCGCTTACAAAAACAGCTTATCGAAGCGCAGCGTCAGGTATATTCTGATATGCGTACCTACCTTAACAAGAAGGGGCTTGAGGGGCAGATCGGGGCTGTTTTTGATGAAGGTGTAATTACACTTCGTCTTCCTGCTGCGGCTATGTTTGAAAACGGCAAAGTGACGTTAAGCAGCGAAGGCTACAGGTTGTTAGAGGAAATGCGCCAGTTATTTTTGAAGAATAAAGCTCAGGTTATCAACATCAAAGGGTACACTGATGATTTGCAACCGAGCCCTTCAAGCAGATACAGAGATAACTGGGAAATATCAGCATTGCGTGCAGTCAATGTTCTGCGTTACTATATTGAGCATGGCATTGAGCCACAGCGGTTGACAGCAACCGGGCTTGGTGACCTTGATCCGCTCATGCCTAACATTAATGAAGCGAACAGAGCGCAGAACCGACGAGTTGAATTTGTTTTTGAAAGACGGGTGGGCAAGTAGCCATGAGTAATCTTGAATTTACTATGCCAACAAATGGTAATGAGCGTCGCAGAGCTTTTAGAGCAAAGGCGTACGGTGTGTCTGTAACCTTTGATGAGCAAAATGTGACTTGCGATATTCTGGACGTCAGTGTAACAGGGTTCGCGATAAAAAATGACTTAGCATTCTTAAGAGAGGGCTCTGAACACTCAATTTCTATCAATGTTGCAGGGAAGAGCTATCTTTCCGATCTTACTTGTAGAGTGGTCAGAATACTTGATAATGGGATAATTGGCTGCGATTTCCGCACTCTTGATCGCAGACAGGAAGCACGGCTTGACCGGCTTGTGCTTGAGTTACAAAAGCGAATGATCGCTAAGAAAAAAGAAAAATCTGCAACTGAGTAGGTTGCAAAAATCGAGGGTAATACGTGCAGAATACAAACCACAAGGTACTGGTGGCGAACAGAGGGGAGATTGCCATCCGTATCATGCAGGCTTGTCAAAAGCTTGGTTTAGGTTTTGTCTGCGTTTACACCGCAGAAGATAGTGCTTCTGGTCATGTTCGCATGGCCAAAGAGCACGGGGGCGAAAAAAGCCTCTATCGTGTTTCTTCTTATCAGGATGCAAACGAACTGTTAGCTGTGGCTGATGAATCAGGTGCGACTGCTATTCATCCGGGCTATGGCTTTTTTGCAGAAGATTATCGTTTTGCACGCCGTGTAACGCAGCGCGAAAATAAACTTATTTTTATCGGTCCTTCATGGAGAATTATTCGTGAACTGGGCGATAAAATTAATACTAAGCGTCTTGCGCGAAGCTTGGAAGTACCTACCGTGCCGGGCTCTGACCGTCCGGTTTACGATGAACTTGAAGCAGAAAAGATTGCTCGTCAGCTTTTCGAGTTTCAGGAAGAACAGGGCATTGAACGCCCTATGGTACTTGTAAAAGCATCCGCAGGTGGTGGCGGCATGGGTATTGAAGAGGTATATGATATTGACCTCTTTAAATCTGTGTACCGTCGTATCCGCAGCTATTCTCTTCGTCAGTTCAGCGACGAAGGTGTGCTTATTGAACAGCGCATCAAAGACTTCAACCACTTGGAAGTACAGATCGTGTCCGACCGTACTGGAAAAAATCCAGTACATTTTGGCACACGTAACTGCTCTATCCAGTCTACCGGTCTTCAAAAACGCCTTGAAATCGCCCCGGGTTTTGACCCTAGCTCCATTAACTACACATTCGACGCCCAGAAAGTTCTGGACGATATTACCGAATACTCTCTCGCTATGGCGCGCAAGGTTGGTTACGATAACGTAGGCACATGGGAGTGGATTGTGACCCGCGACGGTCGCCCGTTCCTCATGGAAGTAAACACACGTATTCAGGTTGAGAACGGTGTGTCTGCTATGATTTCCCGCGTTAACGGACAGGCTGGTGTAGACCTTATTGCAGAGCAGATCCGCGTTGGTTTGGGAGAACCTCTTGGGTACACTCAGGATGCCGTCACCTTCGAAGGTGTTGGTATTGAGTACCGCCTTATTGCTGAAAACCCTGAGATGAAATTTACTCCATGGGTTGGACGCATTGAGGATTTCGGTTGGGATAAACACGAATGGCTTCAGATGCACACACATGTTCCGACAGATGTTGCATACGATATTCCGACCGAGTTTGACCCGAACCTTGCCCTTGCTATTATCTGGGGTAAGGACCTGTCTGAGGTAAAAAAACACGGTAAGGAATTCTTGGATGAATTGCGTCTTACAGGTCGCAATCAGGGTGAGGAATCACTCAAGTCCAATGTTAACTTCCTGCGCATTAAGACTGACGAAATCCTTAAGTTTTAGTGCACATCCGGAACGCTCAGTAAAGCATTATCAACCCCGCCTAGCGGCGCGGGGGAGAATATATGGATACCGAAAAGAGAACACAGCATTTAACCGAACGTCTTACGTACATCAAAGACATATTCGGTGATAAGCAGCAGGAAAATATCCGTCTGCTTGAATCAAAACTTGAAGAGTTCATGCAGCGCGAGAACGGCTTGTCAAATGATGACAAGTTTGCAGCTCTCGTGACGCTTGAAGATCTTTTTGGTTTTGTAGAACGCAATCTTGAAAATGAACTTACCGCGATGGACAAGGTGCGCATTGTGCGTCACTCACAGCGTATCTGCCTTCGTGATATCTTAGAAAACGTATACGATAACTACACCGAAATCGGTGGTAAGGACGAAAACAGCATTGACCCGTCAATGCTGATTGCTCGTGCGTACATTACTCGTCGCAGCGGTAAGCGTGTCTACCATCAGCCGGTTATGGTTATTGGTCAGGAAAAAGGTCACGGCGAAGAGTTCCGTAACGGTGGCTCTGTAAAACCATGGGGTAATGCTAAGGCGTTGCACTACATGAAGGTTGCCGAAACCGAGAACATTCCTGTGCACACATTTGTTTTCACACCGGGCTCATACCCGATTGAAGACGCTCCGGGCGCAGCACAGCAGATTGCTAAGAACCTGTATGAAATGGCAGCACTCAGTGTACCTGTTGTATCCATCTTCTCTGAAGGCGGATCTGGCGGTGCAGAAGCTATTGGCCTTGGCGACAGCCGTCTGATGCTTTCACACGGGTACTACTCTGTTATTTCTCCTGAAGGTGCGGCTGCTATTGAGGGTCGTATCCGTGGTGGAGAGCGCGCTGGCTCTGAACTTGTAGAAAAATGCGCACATCAGCTTAAAATCACTGCTGATGATAACGTGCGCATGGGCTACATTGATCACAAAATTCAGGAGCCTGCCCTTGGTGCACGTCCGTACCATTATGACTTCTTCCGCAGTCTGCGTCAGGAAGTTATCCGTGCAACTGATGAAGTTGTATTGAACGTAAAAGGATTTTCTCCTTTCCGTGCAATGGCGCTTCGTCGTCGCAAAGGCAAGTCCATTGAAGATCTTGATCTCGAGAACATTCATGTACGCTGGAGCCTGAGCAAAAAGGCTCGTGCTCGTCTTATCGCCAAGCGTCACGCGAAGTTTAATAAACTCTCCAAATCTGCTTTCATCGATCGCCGTCCGGTACATCGCCGCGTGGCAGCATGGTTCGTAGAAAAAGGTTGGGATACTTACTCCTACTTTAAATACGATCTGTGGCGTTCACATCAGAAAAAACTGATGTACGCAGTAGAAGAGGTGGATGCGGAAGCCCGTGTTTTGATGGATAAAGTGAAAGCCCCTTGGAAAAAAATTACCAAGGCAATTCCTGCCAACACTTCCAAAGCTGACAAAGAGAAAGAACTTACAATGCTTTCTCAGTGGGACGAGGAAGATCAGGGCAAAGGGCAGTGGAGCTACATTTCTCCACGTGCTAAAGATGACCGTGCGATCACATGTCCGAATGCAGATACTCATGGTTGTCAGGACCTTTGGGCACCTGACCTCTTTGGTGAGTACGCTGGCGTGTGTAACAGTTGTGGCCACCACTTCCCTATGGAATACCAGTGGTACATGCACAATATCTTTGATCCGGGCTCTATCTTTGAGTTTAATACCGAAGTAGAATCTGCTAACCCGCTTGGTTTTGAGGGCTTTGACCTTAAGCTTGAGCAGGCAAAAAATAAAACCGGTCTTAAATCTTCCTGCACGACCTTTGAGGCACGTATTAACAACGTTAAAGTTGTTGTTGCGACCCTCATTGCACCGTTCCGCGGTGGTACTGTGGGTGCTGCAGAAGGTGAAAAGTTTATTCAGGCTGCAGAACGTGCGAAGAAGAAACGCTTCCCGTTCATCAGTTATGTTCACGGCACTGCCGGTATTCGTATTCAGGAAGGTGTTAACGGCGTAATTCAGATGCCTCGATGTACAATGGCTGTTCGCCGTTACATCGATGCTGGTGGTCTGTATCTCGTATTGTACGACACTAACTCTTATGCAGGTCCGCTTGCGAGTTTCCTTGGTTGTTCTCCGTACCAGTTTGCAATCCGTTCTTCTAACATCGGTTTTGCAGGTCCTGGTGTAATTAAAGAGACAACTGGTATGGATATTCCACCAGATTACCATCGTGCACAGAAGGCGCTCAGCCGTGGTCACATCCAGGGTATCTGGGACCGTCGTGATTCCCGACATAATTTATCTCAGGCACTCATGACGATGGGCGGCCGTAACCTTTACTACCGTTAGTGGAGGCTTTAGATGCTCGACATTACAAAACTTCTTGAAGAGATTAAAGCTTCTCCGTACGAAGAGCTTGTTATTACAGCTCCTCACACCGGCGTAGTATCCTTTGGTTCTGTCAAAGAGGGCGACCGTGTTATCGGAGCAACAGGTACTTGGAATGAAATTCCGGGTACTCCTCTTGCTACCTTGCAGCGTGAGCGTAATGATAAAATTATTCGCGCTACCCAAAAAGGTGTTGTGGAAAAAATCTACACTGAGCTTGAAGGCACATTTGTAGAAGCAGGCACTGAACTAGTTCGCCTGCGTCACTTCCTTTCCAAGGAAGAAGTCCTCAGCATTATTCTTAAAAAAGCCTTATACTTGTTTGAAGCTCCTGAACGTGCAAAATACTATTTTGCACCTGAAGTGGATAGCAAGATTAAAAGTTCCGGTTCTCAGAGTGTGACAGTGCACGATGGAATGGAACTGTTTATCATGTCCCGCATGAAGCGTGAGGCACCGCTCAACTATTCTGGACCTGACGGCGTAATCTACTCCGTCTACTTCCAGCATAACGAGAACATTGACTCAGGTGCTCCGCTTATCGGTGTATGTCCGCCGGATCAGCTTGCTCTTATTGAAGACGTAGTTGTCCGCGTACAGACCGAGTGGACTGAACAGGAGTAAGCATGGGTAAAGTTCTGCAGGTTCGTGTTTGGGCGTCTACATATTCAGAAGATGAAGTTCGACAGGAATGGCCGCGGTTGTATGAACTGGCTTTCCCTAAAGAACAGCAACTCTACGTTGCAAAAACCGGTGTGATTGAAATGATTGAAACACTGGTGGATGCGTGTCGTTTTGCTGACTGGTCTGATGAATTAAAAGACTACGCCAAAAAACCGCTTGATGTTCTTTTTGTGCTCTGCAAAGAGCTCGAGGCTGCATTGAGTGAATGGAATCCGCAGAAAGCTAACCAGCTTACAGACAAAATCGAAGATGCATTATCAGACCTTGAAAAAGATTTACCGAACGAGTAAGAATCGTAGATAAAGTTAATTTTAAGGAGCCTCAATAATGCTGAATAAAGTGATGATCATCGGTCGTCTCGGTGCAGACCCCGAGTTGCGCTACGCGGGTAACGGTACGCCTATCGCTAACTTTAACGTTGCGACAGACGAATCCTATACAGACCGTGAAGGCAACAAACAGGATCGTACTGAATGGCACCGCGTGGTTGTCTTCCAGCGTGTGGCTGAGAACTGCGCTAACTACCTTGGCAAAGGAAGCCTTGTGTATGTTGAGGGCAGCCTGCAGACCCGCCAATGGCAGGATCAGCAGGGACAGACCCGTTATACTACGGAAATTAAAGCACAGCGTGTGCAGTTTCTTGATCGCAAAGGTGATGCAATGCAGCAGGGCGGCGAACGCCGTTCCTTCCAGCAGAACAACGCTCCGCGTCCGCAGCAGAACAACAATTTCCAGCCGCAACAGCAGCAGTATAATTCCGGGAATGAAGACCTTGGTCCCGCATTTCCATCAGAAGCTAGTGGAATGGACGACGTACCTTTTTAGCATACGTTATTCATGTCCTGAAAATAAAAGAAGCGAAGTCACAATGTGGCTTCGCTTTTTTATTGGTCGTGCGGTGCTGTTCACGAATTCATATATCTGGGTAGGGCGTTGATAGCGTTGGGTACTTCGGATGCTCAAATGTGGGAATTAATGAGCTAGGGGCTGTTGAGTTAGATGTGTAGGTAGTTCCTAACTCGTTTTGCTGCAATCACTCCTGCTTCAATGGCTGTTTCAAAGACAGGGTAAATCATACCATCGCCAGCGAGTTGAACTCCACCATTCAATGTACCATATAGCTTGGTAAGACGAGAGTATGCACCTACTGTGGAGACGGGGTAGGCGTAAGTAAATCTGTGGATGTCATATCCGCGTACTTTTTGCTTAAGGTCTGGCCAAATCTCTGCGAGTTCAGTGTAACTTCTTTCCAATAACTCATCATCAGTGGCTTCTAGCAGGTAGTTATCTTTATATGAGAATGGCGCTATATAGAGGGAGGCAATGTATCCTTTATGCGATTCCCCAAGCTTTCGTTGAATCCATGTTGAGTCATAGACATCTGTCGGTAGCAATCCGTCCGGGAGTGCCAAGTCAAAAGCATCAGTGAAAATAGGTTCGTCACTGAAAAGGGCTGCAGTCACGTAGGGGCCGTAGGGGACTTGATCTATTAAGTGCTGCTGGTACTGTGTGAGTATTTGTGAACCAATACGTTGTGTAACCGGCATCGGTGTTGCGAAGATAACACTGCGTGTTTTGATTGTTTGAGTGTCACCGTTTGAAGTGTACTCAACATTATATAATCCATCTGCTGTTTTCTTTACGCCGGTAACCTTTGCCGATGTCATAACCTTATCGCCAAGCCTGCCTACAAGGGCATTGATTACGTCAGTAATACCGTTGGGGAAAGAGTATGCCCCGCTGGACTCATTTCTTTCATCCTTATTTTTTTGTAAGAATTCTTTTGTGACGGGGTAATCAAGTCCGATAAAGTCAAAAGCTATTTCTGGGAAAGCCCCCATTGCAGAGACTTCGTTAATATTGGCGCCAAATAAACCGCGGAAGGTTACATTGTAAATTTCAGAATAAATGTTGGGTAATTGTAGTTGGTCAAACCATTCTTTGCAGGTGAGCCTGTCTAGATAGGCAATCCTGCTCTCTTCATCAAAGTCTGGTACTTCATCATAGGAATTTGCGATGTTGATCAGGGTCTCCAAAAAACTATTTAGTTCGTCCAGCCCGCCTTTTTCAGCCAATAACTGTAATCTTCCGTTGTCGCCACTATATAGCTTACCTTCATGCCATATCTGATCCATCGGAGAAGGGATTTCAATAGCTTTCAAATTCAGTTCAGTAAGCATTCGTTTAAAAGTACCGTAGGGCTTACTTAGGTATTCAGTACCCTTAGTATACGACCAGCCATTGTGTTCACCCGAGACTGTACGTCCACCGAAGTATTCTTCTGCCTCCAGTAGCACGATGTTTTTATCCTGAAGATGAAATGCTGAGGTTAAGCCAGAAATTCCTCCACCTATAATTACGGTGTCTTTTACTGTTGCAGTAGCGTAGGCGTTAGTGACGCTTGGAATTGGAGAGAGCACATTAGCTGCTGCAGACGATAGCAGCATTGTAATAAAACGCCTTCGGTTTAACTTGAGATTCATTTTAAGCTCCTGTTGTGGTCGTGTGCTTGTGGCTGGCGGTTTGGTCTTGCATTTCATTAAAAGGGATGAACCATGAAGTCAATATAGTTAATTAAGTAAATTAACTATATTTATAAAGAGAGAGTACGCGCATTAGGCAAGAGTTTAGCAGGGCGATCAGCCTTGCGGCTAATGTAAACTTATTTTAGGTAAGGTAAGTAAATGAAGGCACGTGCAACAATATGGAATTAAATTTACAATGGATGAACTCAAAAATAGCATTGAAAGGATTTATGAGAAATATATTGCTAAGTGTTTGCAGCATAAAGCAGAATCGTTCTCTGGTCTTTCTGAAATAAGCGTCACAGATTCTCATTATCTAGAAATCTTATACTATCTAGATGATCCTACGTTTTCACAGTTTGCGGATGCTGCTAATGTTTCAAAACCGGCAGCTACTCAAATTATTAAGAAGTTTATAGCGAAGGGCTATCTTAGCAAGGTTCAATCTCAAACGGATAAGAGGGTCTATCGATTACAGCTGCATGACGGGTATAAGCAATATTTTGCTGAGATTTCACGTGTTGAGGCTGAATTGTTTAAGAGTGTTGTTTCAGCGTTGACGGAAGATGAAATAACTTTTCTGACGAAGACGTTGCATAAAATCGAGAGCAAACTTTAGTAAGAAGTCGGGTGCGTCGTTGAAATTTGTAACTTACCAAAAAAAATATTTGAATAGTTGTGTTGAGCTAGTGCGTGATACGTGGAGTTTTCATGAAAGTTTCAAAAATGCTAACCAGCTGGATATTCTCTATAAATATTATTTTTTGTCATGTTACAACTACTCTGAACACTGCGAACTGCTGATTGACGAAAATGATACCGTTCGCGGCGTTTTGTTTGGCAGTATTGAGGCTGAAACAATTACTCGTTCTGTTAAGTACAAGTTTCACGAAGTGGCATTGGGGATCTGGATTTTTTTGCACGTGATGTTGGGTCGTTTGGGATGCCGATCCACGGCTTTGAAAGAGATATCTGCTTTAACCGAAACAGACATGCTCGGCGAACAGTATGCAGAGCAATTCGCAAGTGAGATAAATTTATTTATTGTTGCTAAAGGGTTGAGAGGGAGCGGTTTTGGCAGAGCCTTGATGGACAGATATGTGGGGTTTTGCAAGAAAAATGGTTTGAAGTCTGCTTTTTTATGGACCGATCTGGATTGTTCCTTTTCGTTTTATGAAAAGTATGGATTTAGATTACATTCAACCTTTTATCATCATAAGCTGGCAGATACAGCGACTCGCAAAGATAATGGTTTGATTTTTTATTTAGATATCCCTCTCGTGTAATTTATACATTATACTCTAGGATATTGTGCCGAATACGCTTACGTGTTCGGCTTTTTCGCGCATTGAGAAGTAAAGGAACATCCATGTTTGATAGAGCATTATTGTTTGATTGGGGCGGAACCTTGATGGAGACCATGCCTGTATATCTTGGAGAGGGGCGTGGCTGGTCAACAGTGCCTGCTGTGGATGGAGCTGTTGAAGCGGTGCAGAAGGCAAGCGAAAGCTGGCGGGTGGCACTGGCAACAAATGCTTCGGAGTCTAGTGATGAAGAAATGTTGGCCGCATTTGAGCCACTGGGCATTCAAAACTGTTTTTCTGCTGTCTATAGTTTTGGAAGAGCAGGGCGCCCAAAGCCTTGGATTGAATTTTGGCGCTATGCGCTGAATGACCTTCAGCTTCCAGCTGGCAAGGTTGTTATGATAGGTGACAGCTATATGGATGATATCTGGGGTGCCACTGAGGCTGGCTTATATGGAATCTGGCTTAATCTACACTCCGATGAGCGCAGGGAAAAAGAACGTGTGCGTACGATTCATTCATTCGCAGAACTGGATGACGCACTTCTTTCTTTGGGATTTTAGTGCCGCTTCAGGGCTTATAAAATATATTGTAGATTTGTTATGTGATGATCTGCAATTTAAAAATAAAATCCGATGCCGACATGAATAGCATGTCGGCATCGGATTTTTTAGTAATGACGTAGCAGAAGGATAGTGACCAAAAAGCAGGCTGGATATGCGTTATACAATCCGTCCGAGTGAGTGGATGAGATTTTTTCTAAGCGCACGATGACGCCAGATTTCTTTCTCATCACCTGTGGCCAGATCTTTGCGCAATGCGGCGCGTAGTTCATCTTTTTGTGTCGTTGAAAGGTGAAGCATTCGAATGTCGCCTAAGAGTTCCAGTAGATCAGAATACTGCGATGGTGCTGGTTGATCGGTGGAGTCGTGGTAAAGGAACACGATACTTGCTTTCGGGGCTGCTGCAAATTGTGTTAAAAAGGCTAACATGAATAATCTCCTTGTGACCGGAACATCCGGAAAGCTATTAGCTGTATTTTTATCGGACGCGCAATGCTATAAATCCGCCCGTATAAGCATAAAAAAAGCCTCTCATAAGAGAGGCTGAAGTATCTACACAGCCTCATGGTTTCCGCAAAAGCGGCTGGCTTAGCACCTTGTTCTGTAATCAGTACAGGTTGCCGGACAGTCTTCGGGCCAGATCCCTCGTGTCCTCTGCATGAGCGTATGGATCTAGTATGCGCCAGTTTTTTATAAAGTCAAGCAGTAAATGTGCAAAAAAAGATATTGTATTTTTTACAACAAGTTACTGTCGTTGAGTGGCGTTATATAAAGAAAAACAAATAGATAAGTTTTTAATGTCTTTTCATAAATGTGAAATTCGACAAAATAAAGCCAGAATCCATGAGTGGTCATTCAACCCTTGATGGGGTAGGTAATACAGATTGATGTATGGTCAGGTAGCACGCATAACCTGTGATGCTATTGAGGGAATTATTGTAAGGAGCTACCGCATATATGGCGTTTTTTACCGGCAGACAGCATATGGGAGTTGCTGCGGTTATTATGGCCGTGAGCATATTCTTGTCGCGATTTATGGGGTTGATCCGTGATAAAGTTATTTCTTTTTATTACGGGGCATCCATAGAGTCTGATATTTACTTTGCCTCGTTTGTTATTCCGGATTTTTTGAATTACCTCCTTGCTGGAGGATATTTTTCGATAACTCTTATTCCGTTACTCGCTGAATATTTTGGAAAGAATGAAGAGGAAGGGTGGACTTTTTTATCCACAGTACTTTTCTGGGTTGGGGTAGTTGTTACTGCTGGAACCTGTGTGGCATGGATTGGTGCACCGTATTTAGCAAAAATAGCCGCACCGGGATTCGATGCAGCCTCACTGGCTCGGTTGACCTATTTTTTACGTATCATTCTTCCGGCACAAATTTTCTTTCTTCTTGGTTCATGTCTGTCCGGCGTGCTGTATATGCGAAAGCAATTTATGGTGCCGGCACTCGTTCCGCTTGTGTATAATGCTAGCATTATACTCGGCGGCTTGCTTATGATTGATAGAGGGATGGAAGGTTTTTGCTGGGGGGTACTCTTTGGTGCTGCTTCCGGTAGCTTTATGCTTCCTTTTCTAGCAGTGCGGAGCGGCGGCTTGCAGTGGCGTTTTTCACTGCATCATCCAGGACTGAAAAAGTTTGTACTGCTGGCTTTGCCGTTGATGATCGGGCAATCCATTGTAGTTCTAGATGAACAGTTTGTTCGTATTTTCGGGTCTCTCACTGGGGATGGTGCAGTAAGCTTACTGAACTATTCTCGCCGGATTATGCTTGTTCCCGTGGGGGTTGTGGCGCAGGCTGCTGGGGTTGCTTCATATCCATTTTTGGCAGCTCTTGTTGCCAAAGGTGATATGATGGAGTTCAATTCCACATTGAGCAGGGCGTTACGGAACACAATGCTGTTCATTGTACCGCTTTCTTTTTGGATGATAAGTGCAGCAGAACCTACGCTCAGGCTGATTTTTCAACAAGGGAGTTTCGGTGCTCATGAAACTCTTGCCGCAACCCCTCTCTTACAGATCATGCTGGCTTCAGTTGCTTTCTGGGGTGTCCAGCAGATGATCGGGCGTGCTTTTTATGCGCATAAGGATACTATTACTCCGGCTGTAGTTGGAAGTATCGTTTCTATATTGGCGATTCCGGCATATTGGTATCTTGGTCGGACTATTGGTGTAATGGGTGTGGCCTTGGCTGGTACCCTGTCTGTTGTAGTGTACACTCTGGCTCTTTCCGCTGTATGGACACGTAAATTTGGTAGTGACGCATTTTCTGGTGTGGCACGTATGTTCCTGCTTTCAGCAGTGCTTTGCATACCTGCGATGGTTGCTTCTATCTATGCAGTTCAGCAGATAACTTTGATGCTGGCTGAGCGTCCTTTGACAGGAGCTTTTGCTTCCTTGGCTGTAAGCGGAATCCTTTTTTGCTTACTCTATGTTGGCACCTCATTATTGCTTGCTCCTAAAGCGATTGAGCCTGTTCTTTCCTTTATTAAAGGACGAATATTACGGCGTGCTTGAGCCATACTCTACGTATATGAAGATTGTAAAACTCTCCTTGTGGATGCGAGGAGAGTTTTTTTATGCCTTTTGTAGCGGTACGATACGTGACAAATTATGAATGAAACCCGACAAATAACGTGGGATCGGCACGATGTATGTTTTACTGAGACTAAGCTTCTGAAGCATGCTTTTATGAATAATATGGCGCTACAAGGGGTGGTTGGAGCTATAGCAAAAGTTGATGCACTGAACATTTGGGGCACGTATGACGGTAGGTACTATCTGGAAACAGCGGGTGCAGAATTGGAGCAAGCACGGCGTATCACAAGATTTTCAGTTTCGTGTGATTGATGCAGTAAAGCCGGCAATCTCCATGAGTATCTCAGTAGGATTTGCTTTTTATCTGGATTTTAAACAACCCTACTGGGCTGCATTTGCAGTACTTATGATGAGCTTTTCTACATCCGGTCAGGCATTCAGGCGAGCTCTGGTAGGAATTCCCGGGACAATCGTAGGGGGATTGGCAGCTCTTACCATTTTTTCCATATTTCCTCAGGCTCCTATTTTTTTGTTTCCGACGCTTATTTTATACAGCGGCATCTGCATGTATTTTTTGCAGGCCTGCAAAGTGAATGGATATTTCTTTTTTGCCAGTTCGTTTGTTGCACTTGTGGTAATTACAACATCCATCCCTCATAGCGATGAAGTTTTTGCATATGCATTGGCGCGGTTGGAAGAAACATGTCTGGGAATGACGGTATATACGACTGTGACCTTGTTGTTATGGCGCCGTAGTGCGTGGCCTATCTTACAGGAAAAAGTGGGAGTCATGACAACGCTGCACTCTGACTTGTTTAAAGAACAAATGCGGAGAATTGCAACAAATGATAATGAAAAAGTTTTTGCTGTACAGAGAAAGGCGCTACGTCTTCTGGATAAGATTGAAGAGCTGGTAGGCTTTGCCGTAACGGACTCATTTGAGGTTTGGGAAAACAGAACACATTGGCATTCTTTTATTCAGCATTCGCGCGCTTTGGTTCATGCCCAACTCCGTTGGGGATGGGTAGTTCCGGAGCTACGAAAAGAATATATGAAGAAAACTCTGCCGGAGTTATCGGCAAAAATAAAACAGATGGAAGCAAGGCTGATAGCAATGAAGCAAGGCTCGCATGCAGAGCATCTGAGTGCATTGCCGTTTCCGGTTCAATTGGAGCGTAACGAAATAGAATTTACAAAATTACCGTACTACCTGCAGGCACAAGTTGTGGTTGTTCAAAGTGCGTTTAATGAAATGGCTAGTCTTGTTCATGCAATAATGCACTATCATTGTTATTTTCATGACTACTCCTTGCCGCAACCTGTATCTTTTTTGCCCAAAGTTACATGGGAGCTGCCGTTGAATGTAGATTATTTGATTGCAGCGCTGCAAAGCATGGTGGTGTTTTCGACAGTCGTTATCATATGGTATTTTTGTTATCCGCCCGGATTAAATAGTGGTCAGTTCTTAATGCTTGGCGGTGCCTTTGCGCTTATTTCTGTATTTGTGAAAACACATTCTCCACTGCAGGATGCAAAGTCGTACGCACTTGCATCCTTGGTCATGACGGTTGTTTATGTATGTACGTTACAGAATTTAACTACATACTATGGGTTAGGAACCGTCATGTTTTGCATAACGTTTATAGTGTATTTTGTTTTTGTGAAACCAGATCAGGTGTTGTTAAAGTTGGCGCTATTACTTGCATGGCTTGCTTTTCCTAAATTTTCAAATGTGCAGGTGTACGACTTCCAAAGTGTCGTCAATAGCGCAATGAGCATGGCGCTTGCGGGGGTAATTGCCAGTTTGGGGTTGTACTTCATTTCGTACCCCATAGCAGAATTACATTTTCTCCGTGAAAGACGACGTTTTTTTGCGAGTGCAACCTCTTTGCTTGAGCTAATGCCCAAAGGTGTATCACGTGAGTTGTCGTGGTTCGAACAAATGCGACTGAAAATTTGCTTGCAGAACTTTATTCGTCTTCCACAGACAATGCTGAGTTTGGCCGGAAGGCTGGATAAAGATTTAATAGGTGTTACTCGTGGAGAAGTCGGGAAGGTTATCTTTTCTTTTGAATTGCTGGGGGAAGCTTTGTTTTCTCTTTACCGTACGCATATGAAAGGGCGGGATGTTACGTTACCGGACGAATTACAGGCTTTGCTGAATGAATGGAGAAAATCTAAGATATTAATTTTCAATGAGTTGCAAAAAGATATTTGTACTCCAGATATTGATGTTAAGGATCTTCAGAAAAAAGTTCGAAAACGTCTTAGTTCTATGGAGCAGAGAATAGAGCAATTTAATGAGCAAGCTGAAAAGAGCGGCAAAGGAGTAAGCCAAAAAGAGAATGAGGTTCTGTATCTCTTGCTTGAACGCAACAGGGGACTTTCCAACGCCGTTATTGAGTATTTTTCTGCATCGCAGCAGGTAGACTGGGAAAAGTGGGCAAAGGTTCGTTTTTAGGGGGTGCTATGCCGCATGAATTATCGTTTATAGGAATTTATTTTCCTCCCATACTTGCAAATTTTGCGTTGGGTTTATTGCTGGCTTTAGGCACTGCTTTTGTCCTGAATCACCTCAGGATGTCGCGGCTTCTTGGGTATCCACCTCTGGTATTTATTTCTTTGGTAGTCTTGTACACTTGCTTGTTAAGTAAGTTTGTGATTCCGGCTTGACGGGAGTCTGAAGTATGAAGCGTCTTATTCAGTGGTTCTTCACAGGTGTGTTCGTGGCAACAGCAGCCATTGCTCTGCTGCTGCGCTATGAGAACTACTTGATTAAGCCGTGGACGCGGGACGGGCAGGTTCAGGCGGATATAATTACGGTTGCCTCACGCGTAACCGGTCCTGTTGAGCATGTGTATTTTAAAGATAATCAGTTTGTAAAAAAAGGTGAGCTGCTGTTCACCATAGATAAGAGTACATTCATTGCTGCCGTAAATCAGGCTCAAGGCCAGCTTTTGGTGGATGAGGCTAATGCAGCAGAAGCACTTGATGTGCTGGTTCGGTCAAAAAAGCTGGTTGAGGAAGATGTGGATGCAATAGCCCGTCAGGCACTGGTTCAGTATGAGTATGCATGGCAGGCTGCAGATGCTCAGGTAAAAGCATCAAAGGCTCGGTTGGAGACTGCTGAACTTAACTTGAAGTATACTGATGTATATGCACCTGTGTCAGGCTATATAACAAACTACAGCCTGTACAAGGGGACAATGTCTGTAGCGGACACTCCTCTGATTTCGCTGGTGGATGTATCGTCATACTGGGTCTACGGATATTTTAAAGAAACGGATGTGGCGAACATACGTGAGGGGGATAAGGCTGAAATCACTCTAATGGGGTACCCTGAAAGCCCGTTGCAGGGGGTAGTGCAAAGCCTCGGGTGGGGCATTGCACAGATGAATACAGAGCTAAACTACAATTTATTGCCTGAAGTAAGTGCAACATTTGAATGGATACGGCTAGCACAGCGCATCCCTGTAAAGATACTTTTTACCCATATCCCTGCCCATGTCCGGCTGCGCGTGGGTACCACAGCGTCTATTTTAGTGGACACTGCAGCCAGAGAAAAACTACCTGAAGGGGTAAGCGAAATACGCCGGAAGGTATGGTATAAGTAAGACCGCCACTCAGTGCCGGTCTTCAGTTACGTTGCATATGAAAAAATGTAAGCGTAAAAAGCAGTCGCAGTTGATGCGTGAGGATGCATCAGCATTAGGGTGTACTTTACTGTTCAAGCCCGCCTTCCGTATCAGCAAAAAATGCATCAGTAAGATCAGTCTCTTCAGTTTCGATGGTAGCCAGCTTTTCATCAAGCCATTGGCGAAGAGCCTGAGCAGCATGGTAGTTCATGACAATTCTTGAATGTACGTCCCGTACAAGAGTCTTTTCTTCAGTCTGAGCAATAAGTTCCGGCCCTAGGGTGCCATCAGGGTTAATTGTGCGCTCTGAGAAGGCAGGAAGTTTGTCAGATTCTGTGTAGAAGTTCATTTCAATTTCAGCCTGTGAATTAATCCCGCCCCAAACGCCGTGGGTATATTGTTGTTTGACACCTTCACGAATGTCGTATTCAAAGCGAATTTTTGATGGAAGCTTAAAATTGCGGGGCATGGTGTGTCTCCTGAACATACATGTTGTTATGGTACTTGCCTGTTAGTTTTACTGATGTACCAGCATGTTAAGCTGAAGTGCAATATACACAGGAGTTGTTTGGTTAGCAAAGGCTTCCCCTTACTGCAGGGCTTGACTGATTTGCCGTTATACCGCACAGTCTCTGCTCATGAAATCAACCATCCCGGGAGAGGATTATGGCTGAATATACGAGTGAAAATATCGAAGCTAAACCATATTTCGATATGGAATTATTGCTGCAACTGAGTCAGGAGACTCGTGTTGACGGTGACTTGATGGATAAGATGGCTGGCTTATGGGAAAAGTGGCTTGGTCATCTTACTGTGAAAAAGTTAAAGGTAGGAAAAATCCAGTACCTTGCAATATGGCTGGATGAAGAAGCAGAAAAAGATACTGACAATGCATGGGACGAATCTCCATCTGATGCATTCATGATTACTAACCTTGCACAGGCATTTATCATGAGCAGTATCTATTCTATCCTCCCTGATGTTGAAACTGCAGGCTGTGCTCCGGCTCCAAGACCGACAGATGGTCTTGTTGACGTACTGGAAGAAATCGGTTGCCCATACAACGATAATGCTTCCGCATTGTCCCGTCGTTTTGCTGTACTTACATTTTACCCGTTCAAAGGTGCATGTGACATCTGTTACCTGCAGCCGGACTGTCCTAAAGGAAACGGACAGGATCAGGGAAGCGGCAGCTTTACTATTCCGGGATTTGAATCTGATCCACAGTAGCAGCTTCGTTTATTCTGAACTTGCTTTGACCCGTAGTTGTACTTTCAACTGCGGGTTTTTTTGTATCCATTCAATAAGTTTCTGAGTGGACAGTGAGGTTTTGTCCAGTACTGCAGTTAGCACGGATTCTGGGGCATCAGAAAGGGCGTGTTCAATCTTTGTTGCCTGGACTGTTAAGCCCTTGCTCAGGAGTTCAAGTCCCTTGTCTTCCATCACAGCATTAAAGAGCAGCAAGGTGACTGTCCCCTCTTTGATGTTTTGGGGCTGATCAGCATTTTCGTAGGTGATTGCACCGCGCAGTGCAGAAATAGGGCTGTTGCGACACATAGTCATGCCGGCAACGCCCGGTGCTACAGCACCGAGCGCAATACGGGCATTTTCTGGAATAGTGGCAGAATAAAGGTCGTCTACCGGCTTTCCATTTATGAATATCGTCTTGATTTGTGAATCAATATACTCTTCAGGAAATCCCAGACGTTTTGTCAGGAAGTCCATCATGCTGCTACCGATATCAGCAGAGATTTCAGATGCTGACTGTGTAAGGTATCTCCATGTAGTGCGGGCAGTATCTGTATTGTCGATAGTAATTGTGAGCTGAGTCATAAGGATACCTTTTGCGTAGCCGGAAAGTTAGTGTCGGGAGTTTTCAGATAGAATGTGGTGGTACTCTTCACCATAGATTTTAAGCATAACCATTACAAAACTTAAAATAAGTGGGCCGTAAAGAATTCCAAGCATGCCAAATGTCTTCAGTCCCCCAAGGATGGACAGAAAAATAAAGAAGACAGAAACGCCTGCGCTTTCACGCATGAAATACGGACGCAGGAAGCTGTCGATTGCTGCAACCGGTATTGCACCCCAGAGAACCATAAAGAGAGCCTGCTGCCAGCCTGCTGTTACCAGCAGGTATACACTGGCCGGGATCCAGACAAGGCCGGTGCCCACAATAGGGATAAGAGAGCAGAAGCTCATGACTGTTCCCCAGAACAAAGGAGTTATCCCCACGAAGGCAAGGCCGATTCCTCCGACGAGTCCCTGCAGAATGGCGACCAGTAACCCTCCAACCAGAACGGATCGTGATGTGGAGCGCAGGGAATGTAATAATGCATCTTCCTGAGACTCACGCATTGGCCAAAGGTATTTAAGCCCTGCAACCATTTTGCTGCCGTCTTTAAGCAGGAAAAAAACAATGAGTAACATCAGAAGGAATTTGGCAACAAAGTTCAATGTGTCACCAAGGGCAGTCGTACCCACTTCAACAATCTGCTGACCAACTGCTTTAGAAATAGCTGCAAGATATGACTTTATGGCAGCTTCGTTAACATCGATAAAAGGGAGTTGGGCATGAAACCACTGAAGAGCAGGGTCATTTTGGATGTTCGAAAGAAATGAATCTGACTGGGACTGCTGAAGCCAAGTTGTTACTGCGTGGATACTGTCTGCTGCCTGCGGGATAAGGCTTGCAATGAAAAAAGTCATTGGTGCTGCAATGCACAGAACCAGTAAGAGCATTGCAATGGTTGATGCCCATATCTCACGCCCGTTTACTTTAGCAAGAATACGTTTGTATATAGGGTAGCAGCACGCTGCGACTACAATCGACAAGATGATCGTGTTAAGAAACGGTGCCGCAATAAGATATACGAGATATAAAGAAAAAAGGAGAAGAAGGATGGTGAAATAACGGAACAGGTTGTTTCTTGGAAATTTAAGTGTCGGGCCTGTATGGTCGTTATTGCATCCGTTATGTGTATTTTGTGATTGATCTTCAGTCATAAGCGAAGTTTTCCAACTATGGGTTCATACGCAAAGGCAGGATGCCTGCGTGTATGTTTACAAACAAGATGATGGTATTGTAGCCAGAATGGATTTCAACTGCCAATAAAAAATGCGCATTATACGTCTATATGCAGTGTTATGGATGGGGGCGAAATTCTTCGTTATGGGGGAGTAGAGGAAGATCGTTACGGTAGTCCGTATAATCTCCCCAGGTTCTGTCTTCCAGTTCTTCAATTGCCCCGACATTTTTTGTGAAAAGTGCAATAGAAAGGCGGTCAATAAGACGGATTTGCATTCGAGCTTCATCCACATTGATTGCAGGCGGAACGTCACCCGAAAGCATAAGGGTTTCCATGTTAAATCGCTGGAGCTTGCGTGAAAATTCAGCAGCATCGAAGATAGCTTTGTACAAGCGTCGCCTGAATGTTTCTACGTGTTGAAACACGGTGGCTTCTTCATATTCCAGCATGCAAGGCAATGAGGTTAGCGTTGTAATCCAGATACTAAGCAGATTGGAAAACAACGGGTCATGTCTTGGAATGGAAGTAAGAAATAGTGTGAGCGCAGTATGTGTTGCCGCAGATTCAGGCAGATTGGACGCGCGAATGCAGCTTGGTACTGATACTGGTAAGCTTTTGAATATCTCCGGAGCAGATTGCCTAAGAAGTGGAACTACAGAGTTACAGAAGTATAGGCGGCTGACAAAATCGCTCCACATCCATTCTGGAACGGGTAGTTGCAGGGAGTCGTTATCTCTGTATATCAGTACTGATGGTGCTTCTTCTATCAGCAGCGAGGTAAGGCGCTCAGTCTCCGATGTAGTGAATGGGGTGGTGAGAAGGGGCTCCAGTGTATGGCGCAGCACTGTGTCGGGGAAAAGAATGAACTCAAAAAAAGGTTCAACATCTGGATTGTCCATATCTGAGAAGATTGCTTCAAGCTCGGAAAATGAACAGACGCCAAGGATTGTCTCAGCGTATTCCTTGACGTCTGCTGTGAATTCCTGTCCTGACTGTAGCCAGTCACAGATGATGGAATGAACTTGTTTTATAGTGGATTGCATGAACAGCAGTTCTCTATTGTTGCGAGAAAAGGTAAGTATGCCCAATCTCTTTAGGCACTCTGTTTTTTTACGTCATCCCAGAGTGAGTCCATTTCTTCAAAGGAAAGGTCGGAAAAGACTAAACCGCGTTCGTGTGCGAGTGCTTCCATTTTTTCAAAGCGATCAAGAAACTTAAGGTTTGTCTTATCAAGCGCAGTGTTTGCTTTAATCCCTTTGCGTCTGCCAAGTTCCACCAATGTAAAGAGAACATCGCCAAATTCAGATTCAATTGCGTCATGATTACCAGATGCGACTGCGTCGTTGAATTCTTTCCATTCTGCTTCGTATTGTTTTTCAACTTCTGCATCGGTTGTCCATGTAAAACCAACTCGTGCAGCTTTGGAGTTGAGGCGGTATGCTTTGAGTAAGGACGGCAGTCCCGCAGGTAAACTGTCAAAAGTACCCTTGGGTTTACTTGCGTTGCTTCCTTTTTTTTCGGTTCGCTTAATTTTTTCCCAGTTTGCCCAAATTTCTTCAACATTCTGGATATCCAGTTCACCAAATACATGCGGGTGACGACGGATCATTTTTGCAGCGTTTTCCTGCATTGAATCAGCCAGAGTGAAACCCTCTTTTTCATACAGGCTGCTGATAAAGATGATGAGAGACATAACATCGCCCATCTCTTCACGAACATCTACGTTTTTGTTGCTACGGATTGCATCAACAAGTTCGTATGTTTCTTCCAGTAGATAGTCGCAGAGAGTTTGTGGAGTCTGCTCTTTGTCCCAAGGACACCCGTTTTCACCGATGAGCTCGTCAATTACGTTACGCAGGGCAAGCAGGGCTTCGGTAGTACTTTTAGTCATTGTTTCGCTCTTCGTTTATTTGGTTAAGATGGTACACATAAAAAAGCCCTTGGCTAGGCAAGGGCAGTTATTCAAAAAATTGTTTATAACGTTGCAGGAATAAACTGCCGCAGCATATCTGTGACGGTGCTTAAATGGGGAACAAGCATGGACGATTGAACAGCTTGTGATGCTGGGAAGAAGTGTAAAATGAATGCAAGGATAATGCAGCAAAGCAGAATGCCTTTTGCCCCGCCGAGAACTCCGCCAAAGCTGTAGTCGAGCCAAGCAGCACCAGCAGCACCAATAATCTTTCTGAGTAAGCCGGAGATAATGGCTACAAGAATGAGAACGCCAATAAAAATTAACCCGTATGCAGCAACACCTGTCCATTTAGGAGAGATGAAAGCATCAAGATGAGTAGCCAGCTGTCTGTAATAATTGTTGGCTAGAATAAAGCCGCCGATGACACCAGCAATGGAAGCTGTCTCTAAAACGAGACCCCGGAAAAAGCCCCGGATACAGAAAAATCCAGTAATAATAATGAATATGATATCAAGATAGTTCATGTAGTGCCCACAGAAAAAGTAATCGGTTTTAAATCTTAGTGGGTAGTAGCATAAAAAGACCCGGTGGAAAAGAACACGATTTTCACAATAGGAATTGCGTTTGCAAGTAACTGTAGGTACTTTTTGTCAAACTAAAAAGATAATCTGTTATTTGCATGTTTTTATCAGGGGAAAAGACAAACCGATGACGATTTCCAGCCTTGAAATTGGGCAGACTCTTTCGTGTGATGTACAGCTCGCCAATGGCAGGCGGCTGTTTTCAGCCGGACATATTGTTACCGGACAAACATTGCGCGTGTTGAAAATTTGGGGGGTACAGGGAGCAGCGTTACATAGTGCGTCAACGTGCTCTCCCTGCAAAACAGTATCCGCAGACCGCAATCGCAGTATTACCTGTTCGTTTGATGCCATGGGGGTATTAGAGCAACAACGTCGAGCCGGTATAATTCCAGACTCTTTTCGTATCGAAGAAGGTTTTGTCTCAGCTTGCTGTGAGAAAAAGAATAGTGCAGGAGCGTTTTTGTCTTTTGGGGAAGAGACGCGTTCCGAAGCACAAGCTAATCCTTCTATAGATGCGATTAGACGCATAAGTATGGCTGATATTCAAAATAGTTATAAAGATTTTCCTGAAGAATTCTTCATTTTTATCAAAATGTTGAATAACGTATACATAACGCCAGAAGCCATAATTGCAGCAATAGAAAAAAAACAGGATCTGAAGGAAAAATTATTAAGAATATGTGAGCGCTTGGTTTATATTTCAAATTGTGAAATAAAATCTGTATATAGCTGTACAGCTTTTCTAGGTAGCAGAACTGTATTGTATTTAGCAATAATGCTTGTATATATAGACTATCTCAGAAAAAAAGATTGTTCTAATATAACGTTGCACTATATAAAATGTGCTATTACAAAGGGTGTCGCTGCACGATACATTGCAGCCGCTGTTGGTGGATGTGGCGGAGAATGCTTTTTTTCCAGAGGTTTCTTGCGTAACATAGGATGCTTGTTTTATGTTCGTAACTTTCCTGTTGCGTATAAAGAAGTACGAAGGAAAGTTGTTTGTGGTGAATTAGATATATGTACAGCTGAAGAGCGTTATATAGGGATAAACCATGCCGCTCTGGGAGGACGTATAGTCAAATGGCTTGGTTTTCCAGCTTCTATTGAAAAAAATGTACGGGAGCATCATATTCCTTTTAATAAAGTAGGGACTAGAGAACATGCGGTGATGAATGTGGCAGCATTTGTTGCGCAGTCTCTTTCGTTTAATCCTGCGTATGATATTCCTCTTCATGTTGTAGACAGTGATGTGTGGGCTATGTTGAATTTTTCAGAAGATTCATTTTCCGAGCTTGTGGAAGTTATTTATTTGAAGTCTAAAGAAATTATACGGTTGGCATATGGAGAGTAACATTGCACCTGCTGGCGTAGAGTCTCTGGAAGGGCAGGTTGCACGATTGGAAGATCAGGCCCGTTTTACTCTGGATGCGCTTGAGCTGGCTGCATCACTTGGAGATTTTCAAACGAGCATAAGCTCGCTACATGAACCTACCTTACTTTTACAGGAGGTAGTCACTCGCGTAGCTACGATTACACCTTTTACCGCTTCTGCTGTATATCTTGTCGATGAGGGGACATCAGATTTTTATCTGGCGTATTCAGACCGGCAAGAGTGGAGTGAAAAGATAGAGTCAGCCACAACGTCCTTTATTGATAGCGGAATGTTTTCTTTTGCTTTGAAAGAAGGAAGGCCGGTTGTTGTTCATGCTGTAGAGGTACAACGAAGAGTATTGCTGCATGTTCTGGAAACATCATCACGTGTTCGTGGCATGTTTGTAGGGGTGTTTTCTGAAGGTGCCAGCAACCTTACGGCAGTAGAAATGGCTTTATTATCCATTGTCTGTAAAAACTGCGCATCTGCAGTAGAAGCATTTGAGTTGTACAAGTGTTTTAAGTGTGGTGGCGAGGATATTGTAGCCTTTTCTGATTCACTTCCTGCAGGTGTATTGGATATAGGGAAAAATGGACGTATTCTTTTTGCCAATAAGTTTGCTGGAAAATTACTGGGAAGCTTTGCTGCTCCTGAAAAACGATCTTTCATAGAATACTTAGTACCTGAGGAACAGGAGCGCATAGCATCATTGTTGATCAGTTGTTATGCCTTTGGTGTTCCGGCTCAAGAATATCAGACAGAGTCCCTTGCTAAGCCGCAAAGTTCAATGAGAACGCAGACGGTCTTAAATACGCTGGAGGGACGGAAAATCGTGACCTTGCATCTTACCCCTCTGGAACGTAGCGGAAATATAGTTCTCAGAGGTGTACTGGCTCCTACAGACGAGATGCACAACGGAACAGCGGTGGTTGAGGGGATTTAATTTTTTGCAGCAGGTAGACTTACGAGTTGTGCCTGAACAGCTTCTTTCTTATTGTTTTCATGCGGGATGTAAACAAAAGGATATACTATGCAGATAGAAGTAAAATGCTTTGCAACTCTTTCTGAATTTACGCCGGAAGGAAATATGCTTGCAGTTGAAAATGGTGCCACCATCCAGCAAGTGATAACTTTGCTCGGCATTAATGTTGAAGACGTTAAAATTATGTTTATTAATGGAAAGCACGAAGCACTGGAGAGTGTGCTTAAGGAAGGAGATCGCCTTGGGCTCTTCCCTGCCGTAGGCGGTGGTTAATCTTCACTTTGAGTACAAAACCGACTGCCTGATAGATTGAAAAGTCTGTGCACCCCAAGAAAAGTACAAAGCCAAACCCATATATAGACATGGGTTTGGCTTTTTTTGTGATAATAGCAAAGAGGCTACGTTACCATTCTTCAGAGCCGCTGTTTTTAAGCTCAACAGCAATGCAGCGAAGCAGCCCGTAATCATACTTACCATGCAGAGCTGTATGCGCTCCCTTAATTCCTGTGCCTGTACCAATCGCAGCTGCAACTTCTGCACGAACCGATTCTACTTCCTGCGCTGTAAGTTGTGCTGTGACAGCCGCCAGCTCAACTTTTCCTAATTCCACAGCACGGGCTATATGTCCGTAGATAGTACCGGGAACGAGATTTCGTTCAGCTGCTACTAAATTGATATCACCCAGTTCATTAAAGAGGTCGATAGATTTTTGGACAGTTCCTGTAATGGTTTTATCGGCGTCTTTTTTCTTTTGCTTTGCAGCTGCACGTTGTGGAAGCGGGGGGAGAGTCTCCGGCCTTCCGTGTTCAGCCTCAAACGCGAGCAGGACGTTGAGAAGCATATCTCCGTACATGGCAAGTTTTGTTTGTCCGATGCCGTGAATGTTGCAGAGATCATCTTTTTCTATTGGACGATAAGCGGTCAATTCCAGAAGTGTTTTGTCTGGCAGAACAGAATATGGCGGGATATTCTGCTCGCGTGAAATTTTTGTACGTTCCAGCTTAAGCAAGTCAAGTAACAGGGTCGCATCAGGGCGCCTCAATGCATCTTCCATGGCAGCATCAAGTTCTTTTTTATTCACATGCTTGGCAGCAGTTGCAGAAAGCGATTCCCTACGCAGGGAAACGGTTCGCTCGTTGCGTAATATTTCCCAGCTTGTTTCGTTAAGCTTTAAACTTCCGTTTTCAGGATCGGAGTCAAGGAGCTGCAAGGCAACAAGTTGTCTGAATACTCCCTTCCAAGTTTCCTTTCCAAGTTCTTTTCCGCAAGCAAAGGTTTTTATGAGATTGTGCTCATGTTCTGAAACTCGCTTGGTCAAGTTACCGACTAAAATATCAGTCAGGTGTGTAGCGCCAAATCGTTGGCCGGTTCTGAATACACAGGACAAGGCTTTTTGGGCTGCAATCGTGCCATCCCAAGTTTCCACAGGAAACAGACAAGTATCACAGTTGCCGCATTTTTCTTTTCGAGTTTCACCAAAGTAAGAAAGGATAACGTTGCGGCGGCATTCGGTTGTTTCTACGAAGCCAAGCAAAGAATTGAATTTGTGTTGCTCAATGATGGCGCGATTAGTTGAAGAGCGTGTGATCATGCGTCGCGCAAGTACAATATCCTGCATATTGTAGAGCAATAATGCATCCGCGGGGATACCGTCACGCCCTGCACGTCCGGTTTCCTGATGATAGGCTTCAAGGCTTTTGGGTAGCCCTAAGTGTGCAACAAAACGAACGTTAGGCTTGTTGATCCCCATGCCGAATGCAACGGTGGCAACCATGATGACGCTCTCTTCCATCATGAACTTTGATTGATTGTGATTCCGTTGAATTGCACTCATACCTGCATGGTAAGGCAACGCATTAAAACCGGCGGTAATAAGCTTTTCAGCAATTTCTTCAACTTTTTTACGTGACTGGCAGTAGATAATTCCGGATTCATCTTTGTAACTGCTGCGTATAAAACTGAAAAGCTGGTCGTATCCTCTTTCCCGGTTTTGAATAGAGTACGTAATGTTCGGGCGATCAAATCCAGTTGCAAAAACAGGAGCCTGCTGTAGATGAAGCTGCTCGGCAATGTCGTTGCGCGTCGGGCCATCGGCTGTTGCAGTGAGTGCGATGACAGGAACCTGCGGAAATCGTTCACGCAGAATGGAGAGCCTGGTGTACTCAGGCCTGAAGTCGTGTCCCCACTGGGATACACAGTGCGCTTCATCAATGGTAAACAATGCCGGTCTGATAGTATCAAGCAGTGCGAGAAATACGGGAGTCACAAGGCGTTCTGGAGCGACATACAGCATGTCCAGCTCACCATTGCGCAATTGCAGTTCTACTTGTGCCTGTTCCTGCGGGCTTTGGCTGGAATTTAAAAAAGCTGCCCGAATGCCCATTTGCACAAGTTCATTAACTTGATCCTGCATGAGAGCAATAAGTGGCGATACAATAATTCCGGTTCCGTCCCGGACAATTGATGGAAGCTGATAGCATAGGGACTTTCCGCTGCCTGTCGGCATGATAACAAGAGCATCACCGCCGTTAATCATCTGATTAACGATCTCTTCCTGCTTACCGCGAAAGTCTCTGAAGCCGTATGTCGTCCTAAGGATCTCTAGTGGAGTTTGATTCATTGTTCCCTCGTGTGTGCGGGAAGATAGCGTATGACGTTGCGCTTAGCAAAGTTTTTGCGCGGAAGGCCTTGGCTCCGTTTTTGGTTAGCTGGATTTGGAAGCAAGGTTTGCTTTATTTGCCCAAGGGTAATCCAGAAACCATCCGGTTGGGCACATAAAAGAGTGTGTTGGGCAATCTTCCGGAGTCAGAAATTCTGGATTTTCAGGTAGCTCAGTTGCGGTGAGTATTTTCCCACGGCACCGGCAGCCAAGTGAGTAGGGAGGTAGCATGCGTATAAAATCTGGATGCGATGCTGCAATAATTTTTCCGCGTAGCTTTTCGCAGGTAGCGCATGCTTGTTGTTTGTCTGCAAGATGTTCAATGTGATCAATGGTTATTTCCAAGTACAAGCAACGGTCTTCAACGAGTGCTCTCATCGTTTTCAAATGTTCTGTCCTCCATTCCATCACGGCATCCATGAATGCATTGAGGTCTTCATCTGAAGCTTCATGCTCTTCCATTAGCAGCCAGACAACTTGACCGGACAGACGCGTGAATAAGGGGTGAAGGTTGGACAGTGTGGTGTCATCAGTCTGCATTTGCTATATCCTTTTGCAAAAGCAAGGCGGTGAACACGTGTTCACCGCCTTGGGCTGTATATTATATCTAGATGGTTCGGCTGCCGGAGGCTGGACATGAGTCCAGACTGTGCGGTTCATGGCGGCTGATTATTTAAAGGCCAGCGGAATAATATCCTCAATATGAGAGGCTGTGTGCACTTCAATTTTCTTGAGGAGATCAGCCGGAACATCTTCAAGATCTTTTTCATTCTGCTTTGGAATGCACACGTGTTTAAGACCGCGGGCTACTCCAGCAAGAATTTTCTCTTTGATACCACCGACAGGCAGAACTCGACCACGCAGGGTAATTTCACCTGTCATGCACAGTTCGTTGTTTACAGGTTTTTCTGAGAGTGCAGAGAGAAGTGCAATCAACAACGTTACACCAGCTGACGGACCGTCTTTAGGTGTGGCACCTGCAGGAACATGAATATGGATATCGTGGGTATCAAGGAAGTCAGGATCTATCTTTAACTCTTCAGCATGTGCACGTGCATAGCTCAATGCTGCCTGTGCAGACTCTTTCATGACATCCCCAAGCTGGCCGGTAAGAGTGAGTTTTCCCTTACCTTTCATCAGGGTGACTTCTACATTGAGCATAACCCCGCCGTATGGAGTCCATGCAAGTCCTTGTGCTACGCCCGGCATTTGGTCAGCATCTTTTTCTTCATCAATAAAGCGTGGAATGCCGAGTAGTTTTTGTAGAGTCTTAGCCGTTACCTTGTATGGACCAGCAGTACCCTCTGCTTTTTGACGGGCAAGTTTGCGGCACACAGACCCAATTTCACGCTCGAGGTTACGCAGTCCTGCTTCGCGGGTGTACTCCTGAATGATTTTGGAAAGGACACTGTCCGCAATAGAGACCTCATCAGTCTTCAGACCGTTTTCCTCAGCCTGTCTAGGCAACAGGTAGCGGCGGGCAATGCGAGTTTTTTCCTGCATGGTGTACCCTGGAATCTGGATCACTTCCATGCGATCACGCAACGGCCCCGGGATGGTATCAAGCTGGTTTGCGGTGCAGATAAACATAACTTTGGACAGATCAAACGGTACGTTTAAGTAATGGTCTGAGAAGTTACTGTTTTGTTCAGGGTCAAGCACTTCAAGTAACGCTGAAGATGGATCACCCCTGAAGTCTGAGCCAAGCTTGTCGATTTCGTCCAGCATGATAACAGGGTTGCGTGTTCCCATGAGCTTCATTGTCTGGATGATACGACCCGGCATCGCACCTACATATGTGCGACGGTGTCCACGGATTTCTGCTTCGTCACGCATGCCGCCAAGAGAAATACGCTGGAATTTACGACCGAGTGAACGGGCAATGGAACGTCCGAGAGACGTTTTACCTACACCCGGAGGGCCCGCAAAACAAAGGATAGGCCCTTTGGATTTTGGATTAAGTTTACGTACTGATAAATATTCAAGAATTCGATCTTTTACTTTTTCAAGACCGTAGTGATCTTCGTCAAGAATTTCCTGTGCTTTCAGGATATCCAGACGGTCACGGGAAAGTTTTTTCCATGGAAGCTCGGAGAGCCACTCAAGGTAGTTACGTACCACACTTGCTTCTGAGGATTCAGGGTGCATGCCGGTGAGGCGGCGCAACTGCTTTGTTGCTTCTTTACGTACGTCTTTAGGTAAGCCTGCCTTATCAAGTGCTTCTGCAAGCTCTTCGGCTTCTTCTTCAGCACCTTCACCTTCTCCAAGCTCAGTGCGGATAGCTTTTAGCTGCTCGCGCAAGTAGTAGTCACGCTGAGCTTTGTCCATACCTTCGCGAGCCATGGACTGAATGCGAGCCTGTACGTTTGCAACCTCAGATTCTTTTTGAAGCTGTTTGTTAACAAGATCAAGGCGTTCGAGCGGGTCATTGCATTCAAGAATGGATTGGGCATCAGGCACTTTCATTCGTAGATTTGCTGCAATCAAATCTGCAAGGCGTCCCGGATCATGCACTGTGTTGAGAACAGACATGATTTCTGATGTGGCAACGCCGCGAAGAGAGAGAATTTCTTCACTCTGCTCACGAACAGCACGCATCATAGCTTCTGTTTCAACGGAAACTTCTTCAATTTCAATTTCTTCAAGACCGTTTACTTCAGCAGTGAGGTACGGCTCAGTGCTAGTGAAACGTTCAATTTTAGCGCGGCTTACACCCTGCACGAGCACCTTCAGGCGTCCGTCAGGCATTTTAAGCATGCGCATGATCATCACAACGGTACCTGTAGTGTGCAGATCCTCAGGTGTCGGATCTTCAGTTGCTTCATCTTTCTGTGTTGTGATCATCATGTAGCGGCTGCCGTTGAGCGCAGCATCTACAGCTTGGATAGATTTTTCACGTCCAACAAAGAGAGGAAGAATCATATAGTTGAAGACAACGATATCTCGAACCGGAAGTACTGGCAGATCTGCAGGAAATTCCGGCAAAGTCGCATCGGAATCGTGATCTAATGCGCCTGCAAGAACTTCTTCTTCGGTTATGATCGGTGTGTTGTTCATCATATCATCGGTCATGGGTGCCCTCCAGCCGAGCTGGTACGGTGTTATATATTGTCTGCCATAGCCCTGGCAGTGACATGCAGTTACTGCATTGAAAATTCAGTAAGTTCTTCCTGTAAATTTGTATCACACGGTATTACGTCAGCAACGCGGCTGCTGACAGGGCCTTGCCAGAGTTCTTTTTCGAACTGGCGTAAACTGCCAAGGTCTCCTTCGGCAACAATCTCGACACTTCCATCAGGACGATTACGAACCCAGCCATGTAATCCCAACGAAAAAGCTGTGTGGTGAGTCCAATACCGGAATCCTACCCCTTGCACTTTCCCCGTTACAATATAACGCTGTCTGGCCATGATACGCCTCCTTTGGAAGGTTTTACATGTGTCCCTCATCTTTCAGGCTGTAATACGTATCCGCGGTAATAATCAGATGGTCGAGCAGTCGGATGCCTAAAATTCGTCCAGCCTGAACGATATGCCGTGTTATTTCTATATCCGGTGAGGAAGGAGTCAGGTTTCCACCCGGATGGTTGTGAACAATAACCAGCGAGCTTGCTTTGCGTTGCAGAGCCTGCTCCATGAGCTCCCTTGGGTAGATCATGGTGGTGTTTACTGTTCCTGTTGAAATTCGCTCCCACGAAAGAAGTCTGTTCTGGTTATCGAGAAACGCAGCCCAGAATTCTTCTTTTTCTTTGCGCCCCAGTCGGGTACGCGCCATTTCTGCGACTTCGGCAGGGCTTGAAAGCTGCTTTTTCTCACGAATGCCGGATTCCATGTATCTGGAAAACAGCTCTCGCAAAAGCTTCCAGTGGCTTATCAGAGAATCGCCGAATCCTTTGAGTTTTCGGAGCTCTTCATCCTGCGCGTCAAGTACGCCACGTAGCGTTCCGAACTTATTTAACAGTTCTTTTGCCAGTGGCTTTGTATCTGAGCGTAAAATTACTGTCCCGAGCACGAGCTCAAGAATTTCGTAGTCCGCGAGGGACTGTTCGTCTTTGTGTAATTTTTCGCGCAGACGCTTTCTGTGTCCATGATAGTGAGCTTTTTCTGTCATAATAAACAGGAATTGCGACGTGGCAAGCGGTAACAGGTGAAATTTAATTATATTTTAACAAAAAATGATCATCAACTCGGAAAAAATATATCAAAAAGATATAAAAATATGCAAAATAACTACTTTTGCGGAGAAAAAAGTGCAAGAAGGCCGGCTACTAAAATTTCCATTGCCTGTTCTGGCTTACGTTCACCCGTTTTGATGCCGGTTTCAGCTTCCAGAGCAAGATCCCAAATTTTTGAGAGACGTACAGGGCCGAGACTGGTAGCTAGACGCTTTTTTTGTTGCATGACATTTGAAGGCAGCCGAACCGTTTCTCCAGCATAGAGTTGCCACAGAATTCGAGCTTCGCGCAGGAGCATCGCCAGAAACGAAAAGATCATGGCGTCTCCGGCTTCCTGACTGGATATGACCTTGTTCCACACTTTGTCTGGTGCTTTGCCGGACTGTAGCGCGTTAATGAATGCGAATATGTCCATATCAGCATCATGGGAAATATCTTTAATATGTTCGGCAGTTATTGTTCGAGATTCACCTGTTGCGAGCGCCAGTTTGTCCAGCTCGTTTTTTGCTGCCGAAGCATCCTGCGGCAGAACCTGCGACAGGGCATGAACAATCTTTTGCTCGATCTGCACCTTATTTTTTGCAGCCCACTGCTCTATAAAACCGCGCATGGCGCGTTCATTAAGTCCGGCAGATTGCCAGATCCACGCTTTGGTTTCAGCAAGCTTCCAGCATGGAAGTTTTTTCACTGCAGCAGGGATCTTAGGTTTGCCTCGGTCATATGGTGCCTCAAGACAAATAATAACCCATGCCAGCGGGTTGAATTGCCCTAAGCTGGTGCTCAGTTTACGCCATGCATCAATAGGCAGGTTTTGCGCATTGCGGATAATAAGTACTTTAGGAGAAGCAAACAGTCCTTGCAGTGTCAGGTTTTCCCAAAAAACAGGAGGCAGCCCTTCATCGCTCCAGTATACATGTTTTTCCCACCTTCCTTCGGGAGCTGGATTATCCTGCATAAGAGTGTCGATGTGATTTTTAGTCAGCTGTATATCCGGGCAGACGCAAATGTAAAATCCGGGTCTAGACATGGTATATCCTGTTTTCTTGTGTTCAAGTGGGCAGCAAGCACTAGTAGTAGGCTTTGCAGTGAAGCAAAATGATATTCAGCGGGTTGTGCTGTATTCAATAAAAAAGGCTCGAAGTGATAACTCCGAGCCTCTTTATATACAATGGTATCGCGCAGGTCTATGGTATGCGCTGCGAAGTTAGAATGTGTTGCGCATCTTATCGACAATTTTCTCTACAAGCAGGTTGGAAATCTGTGTACCTGCAAGACGTGCATCGGATGTCGGGTACGATCTGGCAAGTGATGTACGCTCCGACGCCCATACAAGCTCGTTATTTTTGTTGTAGACAGAAACTGTGAAAGTAAGGGTGATCGTGTAATCCAGTGTCTCATTTTTCTTGCCACGTACACGGCTGTCGATGGTAAATTTCTGGATGTCGATGACCATGCTGTAGTCGGCGTCTTCAGAGCCGGTCATTACAGCAATGTCCCTGTCTGTAATTTCGTCGTACATGCTTGTGCGTAATACTTGATTAATCCACGGGTAAATCGTGGAGTTTTTCACTTCTCGTATACGCATTGTGGAGGAACCATCACCAAAGAGACTTGGCTGGTTGTTGGTAAACGTGTATCCGCATCCTGTAAGGGTAAGGGCAGCAAAAAGCGTGATGATTGCGCACAGGCGGGATACAGCGGAAAAACGAGGAAGCATCATAGCGGGTTCCTGTATTGTTTGATTTGTGGAAAAAAGAAAAGACAGTCGGCATAACCCTGTATAAGCAAAGTGATACCAAGACGATATTAGATAACAGATGAAGTGTAATTACGTCTAGCTTCGGATGTGCTTGGGCAGATTATCGATGTAGCATGATAATATTCTTAGATGTTATTGCGTCCAACGTGGCGCTGCGGAGTACCTATGCAAATATGGGTTGATGCGGATGCATGTCCCAAAGTGATTAAGGAAGTGCTTTTTAAAGTGGCAGAGCGGCGCAAAGTAAAGACAACGCTTGTCGCTAATAGCGGGATGGCAGTGCCGGCATCCCAATATATAGACTTCATAAAGGTAGGGGCAGGGTTTGGTGCTGCCGATAAGAAAATAGCAGAGCAGGTGCAGACTGGCGACCTCGTTGTAACAGCAGATGTGCCACTGGCAGATGTTATTGTTGAAAAAGGCGCAACCGGCTTAAATCCACGCGGTCAGTTATACACAGAGGACAACATAAAAGGTCTGCTGCGTATGCGGCACCTTATGGAAGAGCTCAGAAGTGGCGGTATGGTCTCCGGTGGACCAGCACCGCTCGGTGCGCGTGACAAGCAGGAATTCACAAATCAGCTGGATAAGTTTGTTACACGCAGGCTGAAAGAAGAAGCTTAGGGCTTAGTTCTTTATTTTTTAGATGCCTCCGGCGGCTTAAGAACCTCTTGCAAGAGGTTCTTAAGAATCTCCAGAAACTTTCATATGCGATTTCAGCCCGTTTTTAGAGTAAGTTCGTGGCTTATGCATCACTACCCTTCAGTTTACAGATAATTTGTATTTGTGGCGTTGCTTCAAAAAACTCAGAGGCTCACATAGGATATGTGAGCCTCTGAGTTTTTTGCGTATTACCCTATGGGGTTGCTTTAATCTGGCCGGAAAGGGTGCTGTTAGCTCGTTTACTTTTGCTGTGGAAAGGTAGCGTGTTCGCGGCTTCCAACTTCGTAAGCAACGGGGTTGTTCGCGTATACTTGGGGTCAAGGGGACGGTGTCCCCTTGTGGGGGTGCAGGGGGCAACGCCCGCCTGCCCGTCGGAGACAACCAGAGAGTTCTATCTATTCTGCTGTCTTATTGTTCTCTTGTTTACGCTTTTTCTTTGAGAAAGGACGTGCCAGCACTTTTTTAGTTTTTCCAGCAGCAGAAGATATTTTTTTGCCGGACTTTTTTACGTTGTGTTTGATTGCCGCGTCAGCATTGCTCACAGCAGAAACTGTTTTTTTACCCGCGGTTTGAATAGTGCTGGCCGCAGCCGCTGCACTCGTATTGATGCTGTCAGTGACACCTGAAACAGCAGAACTTAAGCCGTTGCTGGCCGAGCCAGCAACAGACGTCGCGGCTGATGCTGCAGTGGAAATACCACTGGAAACACTTGCAGCGGTTGCACTGATTCCTTTTCCTGTGGCATTTGCTGCCGCAGCCATACCTTTTGCAGTTGCATTGACGCCTTTAGTGGCACCGGATGCGGCAGCCGCAACGCCCTTTCCTGCGGTTGCTGCTGCGCTAGAAACGCCGCTTGCTACACCAGTGGCTGCATCTTTTGAAGCCTGTGAAATAGTTTTGCCTGTGGCAGAGGCTCCTGCAACAATCTTTTCGGTGGTATCTGAAACGCATTCCCGTGCTGCTTTAAAGCGTTCTTTCTTTATTGAGTCGTTTGGGGTGTCGGCTGATTCAACACGCTCTGCAGATTCTGTCTTGTTTTCAGGCTCGGCTGTGGAGCCTTTTTTTCCAGAAGGTGCAATACTGCGGACAGCATCCCATGCTTTTGCCATGCTGCGCTTAACGGTTTTGGAGGCTCCGGCAATAAGCAGTTGCGCCACAGTTGCGATGGTGTCGCCTGATGTTCTCATAAACATGGCGGCAGCTTCACGGGTTGCAGACTTTCTGAGCTCTTTTTGTGATTGCAGGTCAGCATCAGAGTAAAGACTCATGTAGTTGCGGGCAATAATGCCGCAGCGCATGGTGAGCAGGGAGTTCATGGAACCATCAAGGATAGAGGAGGTGATGACTCCTGCAACAGCCTGTGCTCCGGGTATGCTCCCGACTGCGGAAGTTGCTACAAGCGGAGCTACAATTTGCTGCGTATATTCTTCGACAACAATGTCTTCTAACGCACCAGCAAAAAAAGCAGTTCCGGCAACGTTTTTATACAGTGTAATCAGGTCATTCATGTGTGGACGCTGCGCGTACAGCTTGGTGACCTTATAGATGAGATGGGTGATGAGCGCGAAGACAATCAGGGTATCCAGTCTGCCGTTCTGGGCAGTGGCAGTGCCTATGAAAACCCGCTTGGAGGTGTCTTCAATAAGTCTGTTGGCCTCGGCTTCAAGAATTTCGATCGCGTCTGTAATTTCTTGTTCTGTTGAACACGTCACCTGCTGGCTTTTCAGGTAAGGGTTACGCCGCAGACGATCAATGTACGCGTTGCGGTATTCCTTCAGCTGTTCTTCTGTTGGATTATCCGGAAGAAGAAGCGGCTTGGGAAAAACGAACATGGTGAGGGCTGAGTAACCAAGGAGAGCTGCACCGGAGATGGTGAGTGTCCAGAATACAACTGGTACATATGCCGGATCAATATATGCTGAAAGGTCGGCAATCGTACGTATACCTGAAAGTAACAGCGAGCCAAGTGCGATGCATATGACACCGCTCAGTAAGATAAGGAGAAGTTTAAGCTTTGACTGCATGTAAATCCATGTGCTTCCGTGCGCATGAGCACGGAGAAGAAGGTTCGAAGTCTATGAATAGGTTGCATGCATCGCCCCGAAAAGTTGATTGCTACGTTGTAGCCGTATGGCAATGCTTTTAGATAGAGTAAGTATACGTTTGTGGATTCGCAAGGGCGATTTTATTCACTCTTTCTGAAGAGGCGCAAATTTCAGAACAGTCAATTGCTGGATAATAGGAGTTTGAACCGCATCTACAGCAGGTAAGAGCCTTTAATTAAAAATAAAAGGCTGAGGTTCAAACTTTATTTTGTTGATGGGTTTGCTGAACATTACAATATCATTACAATAACGTAAGGGCTGGCACAGTTCGTTTGGTAGGGCAGGTACCTGAAACGGATGGGCAGAGGTTCCTTCAGCAAAAATCTTTTCCAAATAAAAAAGCCAAACTCTCAGGGACCATACGGTCTGGTAGAGTTTGGCTTTTTTATTATTGGCGTTACGCCGTAAACTGCAACGAATAATCTCTATGCGTCGTCTGACGGGGGCAGGTAGATGATCTCCCTTGTCCGTCGGGGACGAAACGTATGCGTCGCAGGCTGTGCTAGTTTGCTACGATGTTAACAAGCTTGCCCGGAACAACGATCACTTTACGGATTGTTTTTCCTTCAACGTGTTTCATAACGTTAGCATCGTTTTTAGCGAGCTCTTCCACTTCTTCTTTACTTGCAGATGCAGGCACTTCGAGGCGGGCGCGAACTTTGCCGTTTACCTGTACTACAACGGTGAGCACGTCTTTAACCATTGCTTCTTCGCTGTAGGTCGGCCACATGGCGTGTACGAGGCGCTCTGTGTGTCCGAGGTGTTCCCAGATCTCTTCGCAAAGGTGCGGAGTGAATGGAGACATCAGGTTAACAACAGTGCTGATTGCAGAGGAGAGCACTTTGCGGCCTTTTTCGTCGCCTTTGAGTGCGTCTTTTGCAAGGTAGAGTTCGTTTACCAGTTCCATAACAGCTGCGATAGCTGTGTTGAACTGGAAGCGCTGCTCAATGTCGTCGCCTGCTTTCTTAACGGTCTCGTGTTCTTTCAGACGAATGGACTTTGCTTCTTTACAAGTGCAGTCGTCAGCAGTGGAAGAACAAGGCTGTACAGTAAGGAGTTCGCCTTCGAGCTCTTCAATCAGGCGCCAGATGCGGTTTACAAAACGGAAAGAACCTTCAATGCCGGTTTCTGACCATTCGAAGTCACGCTCAGGTGGTGCCGCAAAGAGGCAGAAGAGGCGAACTGTGTCAGCACCGTAGCGCGCGATCATGTCTGTAGGGTCAACAACGTTGCCTTTGGACTTGGACATTTTGGAACCGTCCATCAGTACCATGCCCTGAGTGAGCAGGTTTGCGAATGGTTCGTCAAAGTTCATGTAACCGCAGTCGCGCAGTGCTTTGGTAAAGAAGCGTGCGTAGAGCAGATGCAGGATAGCATGCTCAACACCACCGATGTACTGGTCAACTGGTGCCCAGTAATTGAGTGCTTCCGGAGTAAACGGTGCTTCGTGGTTCTGTGCATCTGTGTAGCGTGCAAAGTACCAGGAGGATTCAACGAATGTATCCATGGTGTCTGTCTCACGGCGTGCAGGCTTACCGCACTGAGGACAGGAGCAGTTTACAAATTCTGGAGTATCCGGAAGCGGAGAACGGCCGTCTTCGTGTGTCTGCACGTTGAGAGGCAGTTCAATAGGAAGATTTTCTTCTTTTTCAGGAACAATACCGCACTCATCACAGTATACTACAGGGATTGGAGCACCCCAGTAGCGCTGGCGGGAGATGTTCCAGTCACGCAGGCGGTAGTTAATGGTTTTCTCACCGCAGTTGTTTTCCTGAAGCCATGCAGCAACTTTTGCTTTACCTTCTTCGTTGGAAATTCCGGTGAATTCGCCGGAGTTAACCATTTTACCCGGAGCAGAAGCAGCTTCTGTCATGGTTGCAGTATCAAGCTCTTCACCTTCAGGCTGGATAACAACCTGAAGCGGGAGATCGTATTTGCGTGCAAATTCAAAGTCACGCTGGTCATGGGCAGGTACAGCCATAACAGCACCGGTACCGTAATCAACGAGAACAAAGTTTGCCACGTACACAGGAATCTTTGCACCGTTAATAGGGTTGATGCAGTATGCGCCGGTGAAGATACCTTCTTTTTCGAGGTTGTCAGAGGTACGCTCGATGCGATCCATGTTGGTGATTCGTTTTACAAATGCGCGTACGTCTTCTGCCTGCTCTTTGCCTTCGATAAGTTTTTCAACCATCGGATGCTCAGGAGCAAGACTCATGAAGGTTACACCGAAGACGGTGTCAGGGCGGGTGGTGAAGACTGGAATAGTTTCGTCTGAATCTTCAACTTTGAACTGAATTTCAGCACCTACGGATTTACCGATCCAGTTTTCCTGCATGGAAATAACGCGATCAGGCCAGCCGCCTTTGAGCTTTTCAAGGTCTGCAAGAAGCTCTTCAGCGTAATCTGTAATTTTAAGGAACCACTGTGCGAGGTCACGCTGTTCAACAACGGTGTCACAGCGCCAGCAAAGGCCGTCTTCAACCTGTTCGTTAGCAAGAACAGTATTACAGGTAGGACACCAGTTCTGAGCCTGACGTTTGCGGTAGAGCAGACCTTTTTCAAGAAATTTGAGGAAGAACAGCTGTTCCCAGCGGTAGTATTCTTTGTCGCAGGTAGCAAGCTCACGGCGCCAGTCGAAAGAGTAGCCGAGACGGGAGAGCTGGCTACGCATGTTGTCGATGTTGGAGTGAGTCCATTTTGCAGGGTGGATGTTGTTTTTGATAGCTGCGTTTTCTGCAGGAAGACCGAACGCATCCCAGCCCATAGGGTGCATTACGTTTTTGCCTTTCATACGCATGAAACGCGCTACAACATCACCGAGGGAGTAGTTGCGAACATGACCCATGTGAATGTTGCCGGAAGGGTACGGGAACATTTCCAGCACATAGTGTTTAGGTTTGTCCGATGTGTGATCGGTGTGGAAATCGCCGTTGGTAGCCCAAGTTTGCTGCCACTTCGTTTCTATGGCTTGCGGATCATATTTCATTGCCGACAGTTCCTTTAATCTTTCGCTCATTAAAAAAGTCTGTTGTGAAAATGCGTCATGGAGAGGTGCCTCCGGCGGGAGGGCTCTGCCCTTCACCCGCAAGGGGGACGCCCCCTTGACCGCGAATACGGATAGTTTCTGTGCGAAGTCGCAGCAATGAAGGTATCCGTATGTGTACAACAGTTTTTTGATTCTCTATAAAAAATATATAGTTACATAGAAGCCTGTTATGCAGTTACAGCAATATGGAGCTTCTGGAACATCATATTTATTTTTAATGCCTTGCAATACAAAACAACCTGTTCTTCGGCAAGAGAAGGGGGCTTGTTTTGTGCAAAAATGTTATTTTAACGGGATATGCCCGGACTCCTTTTTCAAGGAGTCCGGGCACAAGAAAACGCTATATATGAAGGCGACTGAAAAGAGGTACATAAAGAAGCCGAAGACTTGGTCATTGAGAAAAAACTTTTCGTCAAATCGCGGTCAAGGGGGCGTCCCCCTTGCGGATGCAAGGCGGAGCCTGCCCGCCGGAGGCATTCTTACTGTATTCTATTTTAGTATTTCAGTTCCAGTTTGCCTTCTTCGAGAGCTTTTGCTGCAGCATCTAGTAGACCGTTAACGAACGGGCGGGAACGGTCATCACCGAACTGCTTTGCAAGTTCGATTGCTTCGTTGATTGCAACTTTTGGTGGAATGTCTTCACGGTAGAGCATTTCAAAAACTGCAAGGCGGAGCAGGGTGATTTCAATTTTACCGATACGTTCCACTTTCCAGTGGCGGGAAAATTGAGCGATCACTTCATCGAGAGCACGGTAGTTACTCCATACACCTTCGATGAGATCCCAGGTGAAGCCTTCCGGCTGGCACTGGGCTTCCGGCTTATCTGCATTGTCAGGGGAAGTCATGTAGGCTTCCTGCAATGCTTCAATAGTCATAGCCGGAGAAAAGTTTAAGCCGTACAGAAACTGGAATGCTTGTGCACGAGCCAACTTACGTGGTGTTTTTTTTGGTTTGTTAGCCATATATTACAATTGCTCCAGAACACGGTATGTTTCAAGCATGGCGGATGCGGCTTCAACGCCTTTGTTGCCGCCTTTGGAGCCAGCGCGTTCGATTGCTTGTTCAAGAGAGTCACAGGTGAGCAGGCCGAAACCAACTGGTACGTCAGAGTCAAGGCTGACCTGTGCAAGACCCTTTGCACATTCATTACATACAAAATCAAAGTGAGGAGTAGCGCCGCGGATAACTGCGCCGAGTGCTACGATGCCGTCATACTTACCGCTTGCAGCCAGTTTTTTAGCAGCGATAGGCATTTCAAATGCACCAGGAAGCTTTACGATAGTAATGTCTTCACGGTCGCCGCCGTTGCGCACAAGGTAATCCACTGCGCCACCCACAAGGCGGTCAACAACGAAATCGTTGAAACGGGTTGCGATGATAGCGATTTTAAGACCTTTAGCGTCGAACTGACCTTCGATAGTTTTGATATGCAGCATGTATAATCTCCTTCTTGTGACCGCAATTTGCTCCAGCAGCAAAAGCGGGTCGGTAAGTATAGAACAAGCTCCCTAGCCCTGAAAAGAACTATTTTTAGGGATAGGGAGCATATATTTACTGTAAATAACGGTGACTACTTGGAATCATTAAGATGTTCCAGCATGTGTCCCATTTTTTCTTTTTTAGTGCGCAGGTAATCTTCGTTGAATTCGCATGCATTCATTTCAATAGGAACACGTTCAACTACTTCAATTCCATACCCTTCGATGCCGACAATCTTTTTAGGGTTGTTGGTCATCATGCGCATTTTACGAACACCGAGATCAACCAGCATCTGTGCACCGATGCCGTAATCGCGAAGGTCAGCCTTAAAGCCGAGCTTTTCGTTTGCTTCTACAGTGTCGTAACCCTGATCTTGCAGGTTGTACGCTTTAATTTTGTTGGCAAGGCCGATACCGCGTCCTTCCTGACGCATGTACAGGATGATGCCCTGATCTTCTGCCTGAACTTTGCACATGGCGTTTGCAAGCTGGTCGCCGCAATCGCAACGCATGGAGCCGAGCACGTCACCGGTAAGGCATTCGCTGTGTACGCGGACGAGTACCGGTTTGCTGGAATCAATAGGCCCTTTAACGATAGCCACATGAGTTTCCGGCTCAAGTTCGTTTTCATAGGCGATGATTTTGAATTCGCCGTATTTGGTAGGCATTTCCGCTTCTGCAACGCGGGTAACGGACAGTTCGTCCGGACGCATGCGGTAGCGGATGAGATCGCGGATAGTGGCGATTTTCATGTCGTGCTTTTCAGCAAATTCGACGAGATCCGGCATACGTGCCATTTCACCGTCGTCTTTCATGATTTCGCAAATAACCGCTGCGCCTTTGAGGCCGCCGAGTTTGGCAAGATCAACAGAACCTTCTGTCTGGCCTGCACGAACAAGTACGCCGCCTTTTTGTGCGCGTAACGGGAAAATATGACCCGGAGTAACAATGTCGTCCGGTTTTACGTCGTCTGCAATTGCTGCCTGAATAGTTGTAGCACGGTCTTTGGCAGATATACCGGTGGTAACACCTGTGCGGGCTTCAATGGATACGGTAAAGTTGGTGCCGAATTTTGAACCATTGCGCTGGGTCATCATTGGCAGGTCGAGCTTGTCTACCCATTCAGGTGCAAGCGCAAGACAAATAAGCCCGCGTCCATGAGTTGCCATAAAGTTGATAACTTCTGGTGTTACATGCTCTGCAGCAATAGTAAGGTCACCTTCGTTCTCGCGATCCTCGTCATCTACGAGAATAACCATCCGACCTTTTTTAATCTCTTCAATGGCCTCTTCGGCCGTACACATAGGCATTGTCGCACCTCGTTGTATGTTCTTAAACTGCATGTCCCACGAAGCAGATTAATGAATGCGAAAATTAGAATCCGTTCTTTCTGAGAAACTCTTCCGTAATAGAGGATGGAGCCGAAGACTCCTGCGTTGCGTTGGGCTGCCATGCACCAAGCATGCGTTGGACATATTTTCCGATAACGTCGGTCTCTATATTAACACTGTAGCCCGGATTCCATTGGGCTATTGTGGTAATCTTCTGAGTTTCAGGGATAATGTTTACTTCCAGAAAACTGTTTCCACAAGCATTAACTGTGAGGCTGATTCCGTCCAGCGTTACAGAACCTTTCGGGATAACCTGTGTTTCGAACTCCTGCGGGAAGGAAATTCTGTAGATCTTGGAAAGTCCTGCAGGACGCACAGAATCTACAGTGCCGATACAGTCAACGTGTCCGCTAACAATGTGTCCGCCAAGGCGGTCGCCCATTGCCAGAGCGCGTTCAAGGTTTACGTAGCTGCCGGACTTGAGCTTGCCGAGGTTGGTAAGCCCCATAGTCTCTGCAGATGCGTAAACACTGAACCAGTCAGCGCCGAAATCTTCAACAGTAAGACACACGCCGTTTGTGGCGATGGATTCACCGAGAACGTAGTCGGTTAATTCGCAGCGTGGCTTGATTGTGAAGCGGGTCTCTTTGCCCATGTTCTGAACGGAGCGGATTTCGCCCTGTCCGAGAATGATTCCTGTGAACATGTTACATTTCCTGTCGGCGTAATGTTACGATAACATCATCACCGCTGAGTTCCGTTTTGATAATTCGCAATTGGAGCGCTTCATCCATTGTAGCTATGCTTCTACCGGAAAAAATATCGGGCGCGCTGTGATCTCCGACAATTTTCGGAGCCATATGCAATTGGAATTCGTTTACGAGCATATTCTCTAAAAGCGATAATGCCAATTTTCCGCCGCCTTCGCAAAGGGTGTAGAGGCAGTTTTTTTCCTGCCGCAGCCAGCTGAGGCCTGCTGCAAGGTCGAGCTCTCCGTTTTGCTCCGGCACAGCGAGTACAGTGCTGCCTGATGATTGCAATTTCCTTGCTGCATCAGATAAGGCTGATTTTTCGTTTGTCCAGAAAATAACTTGTTCCGGCCGGTCGCAAAGCAGCGTGAATTGCTCGGGGTTTTCCGGAAGACGTTTCGTGACAATCACTGCGAGCGGTTGCTGCTCAACACCTTCGAGGCGACAGGTGAGCTGCGGGTTGTCTGCGTAGAATGTTCCACCGCCTACAATAACAGCATCAACTTTTTTTCTGAGCTCATGTACGCGCTTGCGGGATTCTTCACCGCTGATCCATTGTGAGTGGCCTGTACGGGTGGCAATTTTGCCATCCAACGTGGAAGCCAGTTTCAAAATGGAATACGGGTATGGCGTCTGAATCCATGTCAGGAAGTCTGCAACAAGGTCGCGGCATTCTGCTTCCAGAACACCCGTTTCAACGTGTACACCGTGTTCGCGCAGAAAGTCTGCTCCGCCTTTGGCTTTAGGGTTAGGGTCTTTTAAGCCTATAACTACACGCTTTATACCTGCATCCAGAATTGCCTTGGAACAGGGCGGGGTTTTCCCATAGTGGTTGCAGGGCTCAAGCGTAACATAGATGGTGCAGTCAGCCGGAGTAATTCCGTTCTCAGCAGCATTGCGCAGACACTCGATTTCTGCGTGAGGTTGTCCGCAGGCAGTGTGATAGCCTTCTGCAACGATCTGTCCGTGCTTAACCAGAACAGCCCCTACAGTGGGGTTAGGTGCAGCCGCGCCGCGTCCCTTTTCTGCAAGCTCTATAGCGCGGCGCATGAAATGGGCATCAGGCCGCTGCATTATGCGCCTCGAACCACGTGATCGATTTTAGTGAAAGGAATGCCTGCTTCGTTCACCATAGCCGCAGCAAGCTCGTCATTATAGCCTTCAACATAGTATACGCCCTTGATACCGCAGTTGAGCAGCATTTTGGTGCAAATAAGGCATGGCATGGTGGTGCAGTAAATTTCTGCGCCTGCAAGGGAAACTCCGTGAACAGCCGCTTGAATGATGACGTTTTGTTCTGCATGCAGACCACGGCACATCTCATGGCGTTGACCGGATGGAATTCCGAGTTCAGCACGGAGGCATCCGACATCAAGACAGTGGGATGTGCTGGCAGGGGCACCGTTATAACCGGTAGCCAGTATGCGCTTATCTTTTACTGCGATGGCACCGACTTTTCGACGAAGACAGGTTGAGCGCTCGGCGACCATGTAGGTGATATCCATGAAATATTGTGGCCAGGGAAGTCTCTGCTGCATGTGTAGTAACTCCGACACGGGGGTTTCCAACGGGACGTTGGTTGATGAAAAAATAAAACAGGACAAATACGATATGTGTGTCGCATGTCGCAGTCAAGGAACCATATATAATTTGGAAACGCACCCAAAGTATAAAAGCGCTCAATCCCGAAATTCGGACAAAAAAAGCCGGGGTAGCAACCCCGGCTTAAGATCAATGACAACCCCGCACGAAGCGGCGTCATTTAGAAAAACGCAGATGTTCACACATGGTTAGGTGATGGTTCTGACGTTTTCATATTCCTTGTTCTGCACAGAGTTATCTCTATCCGGCAGATAAGGGCTTGGTTTTACCAAGCGAAGAGCGGGAACTGGCGGGCAAACGCCGTTACCTGCTTGTGGATGTCAGCAAGGTAGGTCTCGTTGTCGATGTTCTTGAGCGCATCAACCATCCATGCTGCAACCTTCTGCATGTCTGCTTCTTTCATACCGCGGCTTGTCAGCGCAGGTGTACCGATACGGATACCGGAGGTCACGAACGGACTGCGGGTCTCAAAAGGAACAGTGTTCTTGTTGGTAGTGATGCCTGCTTTGTCGAGAGCAAGCTGAGCATCTTTACCGGTAATATCTTTGTTAGTCAGATCAATCAGCAGGAGATGGTTGTCTGTACCGCCGGAAACAAGGTTGAAGCCTTCATCAAGAAGAGCCTGACCCATTGTTTTAGCGTTGTCGATAACCTGCTGCTGGTAGACCTTGTACTCAGGACGTAATGCTTCGCCGAAGGCAACAGCTTTAGCTGCAATAACGTGCATGAGCGGACCACCCTGAATACCCGGGAAAATCTGGCTGTTCAGTGGCTTGCTGAGATCCTCAGAAGACAGGATCATGCCGCCGCGTGGACCGCGCAGAGTTTTGTGGGTGGTGGTAGTGGTCACGTGTGCGTGTGGAATAGGGGAAACATGCAAACCTGCTGCAACTAAGCCTGCAATGTGTGCCATGTCCACAAACAGTTTCGCGCCTACTTCGTCTGCAATGGCACGGAACTTCGCAAAATCGATCTCTCTAGGGTATGCACTCGCGCCTGCGATGATAACCGCCGGCTTGTGTTCTTTAGCAAGTTCCAGAACGTTGTCGTAATCGATGCGGCCGGTTTCACGGTTCACACCATATGCTTTAACGTCAAAGAATCTACCGGAGAAGTTCACAGGGCTACCATGGGTGAGATGTCCCCCGTGGGAGAGATCCATACCAAGTACTGTATCGCCAGCGTTAGCGATAGCATAGTAAGCTGCCATGTTAGCCTGACTGCCGGAGTGCGGCTGCACGTTAACATATTCTGCACCAAAGAGTTCTTTTGCACGCTCAATAGCAATGTTTTCGGTTACGTCAACGTATTCGCAACCGCCGTAGTAACGCTTGCCCGGGTAGCCTTCCGCATACTTATGCGTAAGTACGGAGCCCTGAGTCTGGCGCACTGCTGTCGATACAAAGTTTTCTGATGCAATTAATTCAAGTCCACCGGTCTGGCGATCGATCTCTTGAAAAATGGAACGGCCTACTTCGGGATCTTGGATAAAAACTTCATCCATGAGTGATGCCCCTTACTAGTTAAATGAGGAAGAAAAAGGGCGTGCGCAGCCATCAGCCCGCGCACGCCCAACACATATTACCCGTTGAAACGTTTGAACAGCACACTTGCGTTGGTGCCGCCAAAGCCGAAGTTGTTGCTGAGAACGTACTCAGCCTGATACTCCTCTGAACCACTCCCCATGTAGTTCAGATCGCAATCTGGGTCAGGTGTTTCATAGTTTGCGGTTCCAGGAACAATTCCTTTATCAAGTGTCAGGCAGGAGAAAACCCCTTCCATGCCACCAGCAGCACCAAGAAGGTGGCCAGTCTGAGACTTGTTCGCTGAAACGCGCAGCTTGTACGCATGATCACCAAAGACTTTCTTCATCGCACCGGTTTCTGCCTTATCGTTAAGAGAGGTAGAAGTACCGTGTGCGTTGATGCAGTCTACAGCACCAGTCTCGATCCCTGCTTCTTCAATAGCATTGATCATGGACTGTGCCATTCCTTCGGAGTCCTCACGTGGTGCAGTCATGTGGAATGCATCACCAGTGGAACCGAAGCCCACAACTTCCGCGTAAATTTTTGCACCGCGTGCCTGTGCAGATTCGAGGGACTCAAGCATGAGGAGTCCTGCGCCTTCACCGATGATGAAGCCTGAGCGTTCGCCGTCGAATGGACGGGAAGCTTTAGTTGGCTCTTCGTTACGGTTGCTGCAAAGTGCTTTAAGTGCGGTAAAGCCGGACACACCCATTGGTGTGATGGTGGATTCTACACCACCTGTGATGACAGCATCACAACGGCCTGTTTTAATTTCTTCAAATGCGTGGCCGATAGCATGGGTACCGGAGGCACAGGCACTGGTGAACACAAGGTTAGGGCCTTTTGCACCAGTAAAAATGGAAACCTGACCCGGAGCCATGTTTGAAATCAGCATTGGAATCCAGAACGGGCTGATTTTGTTAGGGCCTGCGCTGGTGAGCTTGGAGTGGAACATTTCGATGGTGTTAAGACCACCGAGTCCAACGCCGAGCATTACACCTACGCGTTTAGCATTTTCATCTGTAATTTCGTACTTGGAGTGTTCCATGAGCTGTTTTGCACATGCAACGCCGAACTGTACGAAACGGTCCATGCGGCGGGCCTGCTTAGGCGGGATATGGTCGGCCGCATTAAAATCTTTAACTTCGCCTGCAATCTGTGAAGTGAATTCACTTGCATCAAACTGGGTGATAGGACCGATACCGGACTCACCGGCAATCAGTTTTTCCCAGCTTGTGTCAACATCATTCCCGAGCGGGTTAATGGTCGCAAGGCCGGTTACTACTACTCTTTTTTCAGTCATATGCTTCATTCCTGGGGAAAATTGCGCTGTAATAAGAGATAAAATCAACCCGCTTCTCTTCATGTTGCGCCTGACAACACTACCTCATTTATGTGCTGTCAAAATAAGCGGGTAAGGCGTCTCATGCACTGGTGCATAAGACGCCTGTATATAAAACGCTCTGACAGTGCGGACTACTGCTGCTTAGCGATGTAGTCGTATGCATCCTGAACTTTCAGGATTTTCTGTGCGTCGTCGTCGTCAATTTCAACACCGAACTCTTCTTCCATAGCCATGATGAGTTCAGTAAGGTCGAGGGAGTCAGCGCCGAGGTCTTCAACGAAGGAAGCTTCGTTTTTTACTTCTTCTTCAGAAACGCCGAGCTGCTCAATGATGATCTGTTTAACTTTTGCTTCTACAGACATGGATTCCTCCAATGGATTGTTTTCTTTTCTGTGATTTTGCCTTCTCAGGGGAAAGCAGTAAAGTTTTATAACGGACCGGGTCCGCTAGCAGTACATACCGCCGTTTACGGCGATAACCTGCCCAGTGATGTAGCCAGCACCGTCTGATGCAAGGAAGGCTACAGCGTTTGCAATATCTTCTACATCGCCCATGCGTTTGAGAGGAATTGCTTTTTCGTAATCACTGCGCACAGCTTCTGGAAGAGCGTTGGTCATATCGGTTTTGATGAAACCCGGAGCAACAGCATTCACGGTGATATTACGGGCACCGAGTTCTTTTGCCATGGATTTTGTCATGCCGATGATACCGGCTTTTGCAGAGCAGTAGTTAGCCTGACCTGCGTTACCCATCTGACCAACCACAGAAGTGAGGTTGATGATGCGGCCGCAGCGCTGCTTACTCATGAGTTTTGCTGCCTCTCTACAAGCAACAAAAGCTCCGCGCAGGTTTACGTTAATGACTCGGTCGAAGTCTTCATTCTTCATGCGAAGAAGAAGGCCGTCTTTAGTAATGCCTGCATTGTTCACAAGAACATCAAGCTTAACCTTGTCTTTAATTTCTTCTTTAAAAAATGTTGCAATCTCTTCTGGATTACCAACATCTAATTTGAACGCTTTTGCTTTACCACCAGCAGCTTCAATGGCAGCTGCAACGCTCTGAGCCTCTTCCGGCTTAGAAACGTATGTGAGGTAAACCTGAAATCCGGCCTTTCCCAGCTGTTCAGCGATGGCTTTGCCAATTCCGCGTGAGCCGCCGGTAACCAGTGCAGTTGAGAGTAATTCCATGATAAATCGCTTCTGGTTAGGTGTTAAAAGCACTGCCTTATACCCTAAAGAGAGTATAACTTCAATTCCCAAAAATGGCTGTGTAACATCTTAATAACGTTTACGTTTGTCGGGAAAAGGCAGGCTGGGTGATCTCTAGGTTCTAAGCAGAGCCGCACCCCAGGTGAAACCGCCGCCGAATGTTGTCAGCAGAATGTTCTTGCCCGGTTCAAGTGTGCCGGCTGCTTTGGCCTGTCCAAGTGCAATCGGAATAGACGCGGCAGATGTGTTACCTACCTTGTCTACATTCACGTACACACGCTCACTGTCGATGGTAAGCTTTTTCCCGACTGCTTCAATGATTCGCATATTTGCCTGATGCGGAATGAGAATATCGATGTCGTCAGGGGTAAGGCCGTTGCGCTCCATAACTGTGGTGCAAACGCTTACCATGCTGCGTACAGCATGCTTAAAGACTTCGCGTCCTTGCATCATAATGAAATGTTCTTCAGGAACCTGCTGACCCACCTTGTACGGCAAAGAAGAGCCGCCACCGCGGATGGTAAGCAATTCACACAAAGAACCATCAGAGGAAAGCTCGATGTCTACAATCTTTGTAGAATCTTCTGTAGGAGTGGCGGAAATGACTACTGCGCCTGCGCCGTCACCAAAAAGAACGCATGTGTTGCGGTCTTCCCAGTTGGTACGGGATGACATGGTTTCGCCGCCGCACAGAAGAATATTTGCATCATCTTCTGTATGGGCAAGAGCGCTTGCCATTTTCAACCCATATACAAAACCGGAACAAGCAGCGTTTACGTCAAGTGCCATACGGCCTTTTAAACCGAGCTTGTCTTCGGTAATGCACGCTGTGTTCGGGCAGTACGCATCAGGAGTACATGTCGCCACAAGAATATGAGATAACTCTTCCCGGTCCATTTTCGCATCAGCAAGGGCAGCTTTTGCTGCGTGAGCGGTGAGGTCTGATGTTGACTGACCTTCTGCCACAATGTGGCGCTGCTCGATACCTGTACGAGTTTTGATCCATTCGTCGCTTGTGTCGACCATCTTTTCGAGGTCTAAGTTCGTGAGAACCTTTTCAGGAACATATGCTCCGAAGCCCCGGATGTAACATTGCTTTTTCATTGCAGTTTCCGGAAAGCCACAAAGCGGTACAGTTACACTGCACCGCCTCAGCTTTAGTTCTTAATCGCTCTGCCGAGGCTAGCCAGCTCTTCATTGGCGCTGATTGCTTCGACGAGACGCTCGTTTGTTTTTTTGCGTACGAAAGTAGATGCCATTTTTACGGCGTTGAAGATAGCTTTATCATTCGATGCGCCGTGACATACAATTGCGATCCCCTTAAGACCCAGAACCGGAGCGCCGCCGTATTCGGCATAGTCCACAATTTTTGCGAACTTTTTAAACGCTTTTTTAGCCAGTAATGCGCCTATTTTTGCAATAGTACTCGACATCAACTGTCGTTTTAATAGCCGACCCATAGAGGTGCTGAGGCCTTCGCTGAGTTTCAAGGCCACGTTGCCCACAAAACCGTCACACACAACAACATCTACTTCGCCAGTAAATAGGTCGCGTCCCTCAACGTTCCCAAGAAAGTTGATGTCGTTGGTGAGCTTAAACAGGTCGTAGGCTTCTTTTACCTGTGTATTCCCTTTGCCTTCTTCTTCCCCGATGGAAAGAAGACCGATTCTTGGAGATTCATACTCCAGAAGGTCGCGGGCAAAAGCGTTAGCCATAAGGCCGAACTGGAACAGGTGCTGAGGCTTGCAATCTACGTTGGCTCCTACATCAAGAAGAACGATAGGATTCTTCTCTGTAGGCATGACACTCGCAAGTGCTGGGCGTTCTACACCGGCAATACGTCCGATGATAAACATACCGCATGCGACAGTAGCACCGGAGTTACCGGCGCTGACAATACCGTCTGCTTTACCTTCTTTAACAAGGCGGCATGCAATCTGGATAGACGCATTCTTCTTGCGGCGGAGGATGTCGGAAGGCTTTTCGTCCATGCCCGCCACTTCGTCAGTGTGCACTACTTCATAGGCCACCCCTTTTAGGGGTAGCCTATCGAGTTCGGCATTGATTAACTCTTCGTTACCGACAAGAATAACCTTGATACCGAAGGTGCGAGCAGCCTGAATAGCACCCGGGACGTTAACAGACGGGCCAATGTCACCGCCCATTGCGTCCACGGCTATAACGGGAATGCTATGCATCGTCCTTACTGATCTGACGACCGTTGTAAGAGCCGCAAGATGCACAAACGCGGTGTGGAAGCGCTGCTTCGCCGCATTCGCAGTATACTACGGAAGGTACAGCCACACGATGGTGGGAGCGACGCATGCCCTTACGGGACTTGGATTTTCTTTTCTGTGCTACAGCCATGACAGATCCTCTCTTTATTCTGCTTTCGAATGAATTCCGAAAGACGTAATCGTTATTTATTCACTTTAAGGTTTCTGAGAACCGCAAAGCGTGGATCGAGTGTTGAATCTTCACACTCGCATTTTCCAGTGTTTAAATCTTTGCCGCATTCAGCGCAAAGACCCTTGCAGTCTTCCTTACATAAAGGCTTGACCGGAAGGGCGATGACAAATTCTTCCCAAAGAACGCCTGCAATTTCAATTTCGATTCCAGTACTTTCATTGGCGATGCGAACGTTAGGTTCGGTATCATCCGAACTAAGGTCTTCGTCAAGTATGAAAACTTCATCAAAATTTTGGTTAATGCGAACTAACGCATTCTGTGTACAGCGGTTGCATGGCAGGGCAACAGCACCTGTGATGCTGCCGTGTGCGATACATCCCTGTTCTTGCGGGATAAGAAATATACAGGCTGCAAGCTCTTCTTTTATAGTGTAGGGAAGAGCAAATTCATCAATGGGACCTTGCCATACGGATTGGTCGTTGATGATTATTTCCTTGCCTTCAGGAGGCAGATCCTTGATTGCTAGCCAAAGTTGTTTCATATTGATGTCCTCTTGCGGAAGGGGATTTCTACATGCGAGAGTATTTGTTTGTCAAGAAAAGGGTTGCCTTTTTTGTACCGAAGGTATAATACTCCCATCTCTTTGCTTGCGCGAGTGGGAGTTAATACTTTTACCAAAAGATCCTCTCGTGTGAAAATCAAAGTAATAAATTTTTTTCTTTAAATATACGGAGAATCGCCATGGCTAAAGAATGTGCTATTTGCGGTAAAGGCCCGCAGGTTGGTAACAATGTTTCCCACTCTCATATCAAAACCAAACGTCGTTTTCTGCCTAACCTTCAGCGTGTACGTCACCAGTTCCCTACCGGTCAGGTAAAATCTATCAACGTTTGCACCCGTTGTCTTCGTTCTGGAGCTGTTGTTAAGCCTGTAGCAACCAAGAGTGCTTAAGCTTTTTCGGCGATCCAGATTGGACAAGAAAAGAAAAAATCTCACCAGAAATGGTGAGATTTTTTTTTATGTAATATATAAATGTGATCAGTGAAAACTTACTTTTCCTTATCCAGCCTTTTCTTTCCCCGTAAGTTTCTTTACTAAGAATTGCAGGCAGGGATTTTTTATGCGGATGATTTTTCCCGAAAGACCTGTTTATTGCGTGTAATATGCATACAATAGGACAGAAAACAACATACAGCCTGTGTGCTGTATGCAGCAACAGTGTGGTGGCTTTTGCTGTATTTTCTGGATACTCGCACAAGCAAGGTGGGAAACTTACCCGAATCAACTTGTCATCCTCTATTAAATGATTAGTTGTTTGTGGTACGGATAGATTGCTTAGACATTGAAGGGCATAACAATATGTTTGGAAGATTATTTTTACTGTTTACACTTATCCCGATTCTTGAATTATATATGTTAGTTTCTGTAGGTTCCGTTATCGGCGGACTGCCTACCATCGGGATTGTTATTCTTACCGGTATTGCCGGTGCGTGGCTTGCGCGTATGGAAGGGTTTTACACCATGCAGAAAGTTCGCCAGTCCCTGAACGAAGGGTCAATGCCGGCTGACGAAATGGTGGAAGGACTTCTTATTCTTGTGGCAGGTCTGCTGTTGCTTACACCGGGGTTTATTACAGACTTTGCGGGTCTGGCCTTGTTGCTTCCGCTAACCCGTAAACCTATGGCCCGTTGGCTGCGTAAGCAGTTCAGCGCTGCAACCATTCAGGGTGGAAGTCAGAATCATGCCGGTTTTACGTACTACACATGGCATTCTTCCGGCGGACAGCAGAAAGATGAACAGACCATTTTCAGTGAAATTAAAAATGACACTGAACAGACTCCGCGGCAGGCAGTAGTTATTGACTGTGAGCCGATTGATGAAGAAAAGAAATAATAGTTAGTCAGTAAAAAACGCGCCTCATGCACATGAGGCGCGTTTTTTTGTGTCTGCCAGAACTATTCGAAACTGTTTACATAACAAAGTCAGATACGAACCAAAGATTCTGCATCTGACTTTGCTTGTTGTATTACTTGTTGTTCTTAATCTGTCTTGTTAGTTCTCAGGTGCTGTCTGTTCCGGTGCAGGTTGCACAGCGGTTTGGGTCGGCTCAGCCTGCGTTGCCACAACGTTTTCCTGCTCAGATGATGCATCGGCAGTGGTGCTGTTGTCATGCACAGGCTGGTTGAACGGTGCCGGATCCTCTTCATTATCCGTTTGTGGCAAGTCGATTTCCGGCGGTGTGTCTGAAGGAACAGCCGGTTTCATTTCATCAGTAGGTGCTGTTGACGGATCTTCCTGAGTTTGCGGGAGATCTGTGTCAGAATCCTGCTGCTGAGGAGTTCGGTAGTTTCCTGCACTTTTTTCCTGAATAGCAAGGACAAAGCCTTTACCCAGATGAGCAATAGCTGGCTGCTGGGTACCTACCTGAGTAAGTGTGTCTGGCTTTGTGAGCCAGTTATCCCAGTCTGTTGCACTCATGATGATGGCAACATCATTGTTGGCATTCAAGAGAGTGGTCAAGGCATGCATACCGAATATATGGGTGATAGGCTTATCCACAAAGTATGCGAATGGAGCCGGATCTGTATTATAGATGACAGGAACAAAGTCTTTTTCAGCGTATTCATTCAAACTTTGTGAAATCTCTTTAACCGAGAAAAAGCTGTTAATTGCCGGAGCTGACATGATGAGCAGAGGCTGCATGAGAAGGGTCATGACCAGAGCCAGACCTGCGACGCCAAGTCTGCTGTTCCACGGAGAACGTATCCAGAATATGCCTGCTGCGGCTAAGAGGATGGCTGCAAGGTACATCCACCCTTCAACTGCAAACGGAATAAGTTCTGTAAAGTTTACCAGAACAATAAGCCCTACACCTGCTGCAAGGAAGAGCACGGCAAGCAGTTTGTAGAAGACAGTACTGCGGAGCGGTGAAAAGGTTGCAATTGCACGTGCTGCAAGAATGGCAAGCTGAGGAAGCAGAACCAGCAGCCACACCGGAGTCATGTAATCCAGCACACAGTATGCTGCGCAGGTTAACACTGCTGAAACCCAGAGGTAGGCAATGCCGATATGCTCAGGAGTACGTGTAGCCAGTACATTTTTATAGAAGGAAAGACCGAAGAGTCTTGTCCATGGAAGTACAAGGATAACAATGAGCCACGGCAGCAGTATGAACGGCAGCATGGCAAGCATGTGCCACCAGTATGGCAGGTGCGCCAGTGCGCCTTTGAACGGTGCTGCCAGAACATTCGGCACAAGGTTAAGCAGATATTCCGGTTGTACAGCAAAGTATACGTACGCAAACCAGCTTAGCACCATGACAAGGTAGATACCGAATCCGCCAGCTACATCCCATTCGCCGAAGCGGGTAGGGCGCTTACGCCAGCAACTGGTAATGATGAGGCTGAAGAGCGGCAGGAACAGACCGGGGAATCCGCCTGTGAGAGTTGCTGCGGCAGCGCTGATGAAGCCGAGTGTCATCCAGAAGAAGGAGCGGTGTTTTTTCCAGCCCATGACAAATGCGGCATGGGAGAATGTCACCAGTGCTGCAAAGAGTGTTTCCATGCCGTTTAGCTGCATGGTGAGTGCAGGGAGGAACGCAGCCATGGTGAGCAGCCCACCCGTGAGGCTTGTTTTTTTAGAGACTCCGGCTGCGCGGGCAAGTAGATATGTAGCGAGCACAAACAGGATGCTGCTGATGACGGTGGCAGCTTTAACAGCAAAGGTCAGTGCGATGTCCGGAATAAGGGCAACGGCGCTGCTGAACCAGAAGTAGAGTGGCATTGCGCCACTGTACGGTTTGCCGTCCAGCACCGGTGTCAGCCAGTTGGTGGCTGCAAGCGTATCCTGCACCACAGCAGCAGTCTGAGTTTCCTGCAATGGCCATAAATCTCTGAAGAAAAGAGCTATGCCGCCTTGCAGTGCTGCAAAAATGACAAGGGTGAGACACGGAAGAAGAGAAAGGGTGTTCAGAAGAGTGCTTTCAGGAGCGACTTCCGGCAGCGGTTCTTTCGGCTTTTTCTCTTTTTTCTTTTTACTTGCTTTTGACTTTGGCGGAACTTCAGCGGAAACAGTGCCATGCTGCGGCTTATCAGGTTCTGGTGCAGGTGGTTCTGTTTTTTCTGGTTCCGGTTGCGCTGTCTCTGGACGCTTTTTACCGAATCTGCTGCTTACTTTTGAAGCAGCAGCGGCAACAATCAAATCATCATCAGTATCCTGAGTATCATTATCTTTTTCTACGTGAAGCTCGGAGGCAGCATGTGAAGCAGGCTCGTTTTCAACTGATGGTTGTTCGTCTGATGCAGGCTGTGCTTCTGAAGAATCGGTCGTAGCCGCATCAGAAGTTGTCACCTCGTTGCCTTCCTCCTGTGAGGCCGGAGAGGCATCCTCTTCTTCGTCAGTTTTTTCGGACTCAGCAACAGTCTCTTCAGGTTCAGTATGTTGTTCGGAAGAAGATGCTTCAGTTACTTTTTCAGAGGAGTCATCTGCGGATGCAGGTGGTTCTTCTGAAAGAATATCCTGTGGTTGTCCCTCATCTGTAGCTTGTTGTTCAAGCTCGGGATTTACCGCTTCTTTTTTCCGTGGAGGTTTGTTCTCTTGTGACTTTGTTGGGTCAGAAAAGTCGCTCATGATATATCCTGTATGGTTAAGTCGCTTCTAAAAAACTAGGTTGTGCATTCAAAGGTAGCATAAAATAAGCTGGATTGGATGAGAAACTCAAGAAAATACTAGGGTTAAAATGCATACGGATAAATGAACAGCGTACAGAATTTAACCATATGCAGATAACGTGTTGTGCTCAAAGGATAAACTTTTTTATCGATCTTTTTCTTGAAAAATAAAAATTGCTTGCGTAGAAGGTTTCTTCTTATTTCAATTAAATTTGATGTTATTAATTCAAATAAAGTTGATTAAGTTAGTTTGAAGAAAGTTGATACGTTTTCGCAGGGCTGCCTTGTTCAAGAATACAGGTGTAGAAAAATGTTACTTGTGTTCAGGACAAAGCATGCGTATTCGAGTTTCAGCTTTGTTAGTACAACGTCCTGTCTATATGCATTCTGTTGATATGATGTATGATTGCAGGGGATTACCTCAGGAGAAAAATATATGTTGTCTCGGTTTAAAAAACGCTGGAACGAACCTTTCGGGTATCGCGATGTCCTTAATGTGGGACTGCCTCTTGTTGTCAGCCTCGGCTCCACGACTGCCATGGAGTTCACGGACAGAATCTTTTTGAGTAATTATTCACTGATATCTATTGCTGCTGCGTTGCCTGCGGCGATGGTCAATCTGGTGTTCTTACTGTTTGCTATGGGCATTTCGTCTTACAGCTCTGTATTCATTGCTCAGTATTATGGTGCCTGTAAGTGCGAGAAGGTTGGTTCCGTTGTATGGCAGGCAATATATTTCTGCTGCTTTGCCTGGGTACTTATTGCGTCCTTGGTCTTTGTTGCAGAACCGTTTTTTGCTTTTATAGGCCATGCACCCGAAGTGCAGAAAGAAGAGGTAACATACTTTTCTATTTTGACGCTGGGAACAGGGTTCGCAATCATTGCTAATGCCATTGGTTGTTTCTTCACTGGTCTCGGACAGACTCGTCCGAATATGGTTGTGAATATCATCGCGGTTGTGATCAATATTCCGCTTGATTACATGCTGATTAACGGTGTGGGGATTTTCCCTGAAATGGGAATAACCGGTGCGGCTCTGGCAACGGTATCTTCATGGGCTATGCAGCTTATTATGTATGCGTGGCTGGTATTCACCCCGAAGAATGATGCAACATTCCTTGTTAAGCGTGCATGGCGTTTTAATGCCAGCTTGTTTTTCCGTATGATGCGCTTCGGTATTCCAAGTGGTGTGAATAGCTTCTTCGATGTTTTTGCATTCACCGTGTTCATTATGGTTGTTGGACGTCTTGGTGAAGTGGAGCTTGCTGCTTCTAACATCGTTCTGTCTATCAACTCACTGGCATTTTTGCCTGTTGTTGGATTGCATATTGCCGCTTCTATTCTTGTGGGGCAGGCAATGGGACGTAAAGATGCTGCACAGGCACGTATGGCTGCGCACAGTGTACTGCATGTCGCGCTGCTTTGGATGGGTACGTTTGGTGCATTGTTCCTGCTGTTCCCGTATGAGCTGACAGCATTATTCAGGCCGGAAGCAATCTCTGTTGAGGAGTTTGCTACGATCCAGTCAATGTGCCGGATTCTGCTGGCGTATGTGGCACTGTTCTGCATTCAGGATGCCATTGCGCTTATTTTCTTCGGTTCGTTAAAGGGAGCAGGGGATACCATGTACGTAATGTGGGCAATTGCACTTTGTGCAACCTTCTGCCTTGGCGTACCGGTGATTGTCGCCCGCTTTGTATTTGATGCTGGACTGCATACCTTATGGGCATTGTTGATCGTATACGTTTGTATCCTTTCTGTGACTGCCTTTACCAGATTCCGATCCGGTAAGTGGGAGCAGATACAGATGCTGGAACACGAAGCGTCCTAGCTAACAATTTGAAAAGTTAAAAACTATCAGTCCGCTTGAAGATACTTCAAGCGGACTATTTTTTTATTTTTCCAGCTTGGCAGCAACAGAGTCTGTTTTACCTTTCAAGCCGTTAGTTCTGCCTTTTCGTGAGTCCACTTTGAGCGTGAGGTAGATGCGGTCGCAGTCTTTTTCCAGTTCCTTATAGCATGCGGAAACTGTCTGCATGACTTCATCCCAGTCACCTTCAACGGTTGTTCCCATTGGGCCGAAGTCGTAGGCAAGGCCGCTTTGTTTGATCACGGTAACAACACGGGCAACGTAGGGACTCATGCTCACACCTTTATCCATTGGAAAGATGGAAAGTTCTGCTATCACAGACATGGTATATCCTTTTAGGTAAAGTTAACTGAATGTACGGCAAGAATACTCCTGCTGCGGTATTTCTTCAAGAATCCATATGATATTGAATCGTCAGCAAACGCTAGACAAGTGTGGCAACACATCTTACATCTCCCCTTTGTCAAAGACCGTGTTCAACTTCGCGTTGGGCATGCACAATAACCTTAGTATCAGGTAGCGTTATGCTTTCATACATTGCATACCTTTTGGCAGGCGGGCTTCTTTTATGGAAAGGAGCAGACTGGGTGGTGGATTCGGCAGCAGCCATTGCACGTCGTTTCGGCATCTCAGAGCTTATAATCGGTTTAACCATTGTTGCAATGGGAACCAGCCTGCCGGAATTTCTGGTGACGTTAACTGCGGCACTGGAAGGTATTCCTTCAATCTCTTTTGCGAACATTGTCGGCTCAAATATTTTCAATCTGGGTATCATTCTGGGCGCAGTTGCGATGATTAAAAGCGTTTCCGGCAACAACGCTCTTATCACACGGGATATTCCAATTCTCTTCGGTGTTGAATTGCTGATTCGTCTGATGGTTATCGGCGGGCATCTGGGCAGATTTGAAGGGCTTATTCTTTCCGCAATTTTCATCGGCTATCTTGTCTGGATGTACTTCCGCTGTAAAAAGCCGCTTTCTGATGACGGCACTGCACTGTGTGATGTTCCAACCGAGGGTGAAAAAGCTACTTGGAAGGAGTATATGCTGCTTCCGATCGGGCTTGTTGCAGTAAGCTTCGGCAGTCAGTTTGTGATTGACGGGGCGTCCGGCGTTGCGCGTGTGTTCGGGTTGAGCGAGTGGCTTATCGGTGTAACCATTGTTGCGGCAGGTACGTCGCTTCCTGAACTAGTCACCTGTCTTTCTGCTGCCCTTAAAGGCAGAAATGATATGGTGCTCGGTAACCTGATTGGCAGTGACTTCTTTAACTTCGCCGGCGTGCTTGGTCTTACTTCTATGATCCAGCCGATTGCAATTCAGCAGGGTGAGTTGTTGAACATGACTCTTGCTGTGGGCGTAGTTGCTTTGCTGTGGTTGCTTATTCGCACACAGGGCAAGATTACCCGAATGGAAGGGGGCTTGCTTTTTGCGGTAGGACTTGGGCGCTGGTTGCTGGAGATATGGCGCGGTGCAATGTAGATAGATAAAAGAAGAGCGGGTGAGTCTGTACAGGACTCACCCGCTTTTTTATATTCTTTGCTGATAGCCGGTTATGCTAAGCCAAGTGGCTCCAGCACATTTTCAACAAGGTCTTCCGGTTCTTTCCATCCATGTAGGATAAAGTGGAGAGATGCCAGCATATGTGGCTCTAGCTCAATAAAGTCTGCCCCTATCTGCTCGCGTCCCTGTTCTGCATCCAGTCCAAGGTTTTGCGCCAGATGAAGCAATTCTGTCATAAGATAGAATACCTTTCCTTGCTCACGCAGGCTGCTGCGTATTTCATCGTCACGCATGGCAGACTGAGGAACAACGATGATGCTGCCTTTGTGTGCGCAGAGCGCTTCAAGGTCTGCCATCGAATCGAGTGTATCCGGTGTCTGCACTGTCATGGTAAGCCGATCTGCAAGCAGGGCTGCGAGTTCATTGCGTTTGCTGCCGGTAAAGCCGATCAGAAAAAGAATGCCATCCTGTGTTGAAAATGTATCCAGCTCAGTTTTTTTACCAAAGGTCATTGTTGCATCAGCATTCTGAACTTCAGTTTTTTTCTGGATAAAGTGATCTGTGCCGTTGATAACTGCCATCTTCTTCTCCATGTTTGGGCATGCGATGCTGCCCGTTTCACTGGCTCAAGAAAAGACAGTGGCTGCGGCTATAACCAGTTCACGGACAATTTTTTGCGCATTGGAATCCGTGGGTAGGTAAATTTAGGGTAGCCGAGCATGTGTCCACCACAGCAGATGTGGTTTTCTTGAAGCCCTAACAGATCTCTTAGCGGCTTATAATCGTTGGCACAATAGGTAAAGAAGCCTGCAAAACAAGCACCTACACCTCTGGAATGAGCTGCAAGTTCAAGGTATGTAAGAGCAACTGCACTGTCGGTATCATGCCATGTCAGGTTATTTTCTGTGTAGCAGAGTGCAAGGTGTGGCGCACCGCGCAGGATCAGATCCTGTCCTTTTTTCCATCCCGCAATCAGACCCGCAACACTGTATTTCTTAGCGAGTTCACGGTTGTTTTTGCGGATATCCATCATCCATTCAATGGTCATTTCTGCCAGAGTACGGACAGTTTCCGGTGACTCAACCATAATCCACTGCACTGGTTGCTTGTGGCTTGCAGACGGAGCAAAGTCGGTGAGGGAGATAATATCCTGCAGGGGGTCGTGCGGTACAGGTTTAGATTTAAATGCTCGTACAGACCTGCGTGTGCGCATGAACTGGTCTGCCTGTTCTGCAGAAATGGCAAGTGTTTTATCAACAGGTACAAACTGTTCGGACGGCATCGGCTCCAACGTAATACAGTCCGCTGGGCATGCTGCAACACAGTGTCCGCATGCAAGACAAGCAGATTCTGCACCTATACGCATCTTAGGGAGTCCACTTTCCTTATCTTTAAGGAGCAGTTTGTTCGGGCAAACTTCTACACAGATAAGACATTTTTTACACTTGGTTTGTTCTACAGAATAAAAAGACACGTGTTATCCTCGTTTTCGTTTAAGTATAGCTTCGCGATCTGAGCGCGCGTGGAATGACAGTAAAGTAGGTTCCGGATGCCGTTGTTGCGGGGAGCCGGAGATGATGTAGGTGGAGCGTGCTACGAAAAGGTCTTCTGAATTATCAATGAAGGGATAGAAAATAGCAGTGGTCGCGAAGCAGATTGGTTGATTGAACACTTTTCTTGTTCTGTAAAGAAAAAAATTATAGTGCAGCTCCTGATATGGCGTTACTAGAGCAGACATTACACATGATTTCAAGTCATTTTAGATGGTTCTGTCTTCTGCCAAAAAATAGTGGGCATCCATACGTAAAGCACTTGCCTGTTCGCGATTTTCCTAGCAGTGTATGCAGCGGCTGATATAGCCAACTGGCAGAATAAACGCACACACTGCTATATGATGCAGTATGTGTACTCTGCTACAATCACTGTGATTCTACTCTATTATCATCTAATCTTATCCTGTTATTACGTATGTGGCTGAAGCTTTTGCAGCTGAGCCTCTTGCGGAGTTTTTTTGTGAGAATCAAATCTGTTCTGTTAGTTATGGCGGTGGCGCTGGCGATTGTATTGTCAGGCTGTACACCTCCAAAAATTTCCAGCTCCTCAGCTCAGTCCCCGTTGTCTCTAGAGGCTGAAACAATGGGGAGAGCAAACCCGGGGTATATCCAGTGGCTTGAAAAGCAAGCCATGCTGACCACCTCTGAAAAATTAACATCTGTTGTTTCCGGTACCAACCTTTTCTGGCTTGCTCCGTATGAAAAGCCGCGTGTTGAGATGATGCTCAATATCGCACCGGTATGGGTAACGCTGGATGCTAACCGTATACTTACCTCCGGTTCAGAACCCGTTATCAGTGCATTGCAAAGCGATGGTTTTTTACGGGCGGCACGTGATCTCGGCGTGCGCGGAATACATGTCAGAGCTATGCGTGAGAGCGGTGTTATCTGGGGAAATGCTTCTGAAGAACGTCAGCTTGGTGATGATACGGTAAGTTACCTTTTCTCTAAAGGCATTGGCGATGAATCTCGCTTTAATGCCTTTTTGCGCAAAGCCAATCAACATGGAATGATAGTAGGCGACACATCAGTGCCGTTTGCCACAGGGCGTGGTGCTGACTACTTTTTGAGCACCCGCGGTGTGGAGGAATACAAGGGATTATACTGTATGGTAGAGGTGCCGCGTAAGCTCTGGGACAAGCTGCCTGAGATTACAACCCGTACCCGTGCCGTGCGTCTGGACTCTGCCGCGCTCAACGCGTTGCGCAATGCCCGTATTCTTCCTCCTCCGTTAGTTCGGGATTCTTTGGATATCTCTCTGACACCCATGAACTGGTATGCTACCGGCGTTGTGCGCGGGCTTGATGGCAACGGTCGCCGTTTTCTCTATTTAGGATATGGCTCGGATGCACGCCCGTTATTGAACTGGAATGACCCCTCCAAGGCAGCACGGCGTCTTATTTCCGGCTCGATTATTCAGGAAATCGGAATGCTCCATTCTGCTGTGACAACTGTGCGTGTTGCGCCGTTGTATGGCACAGAGCCAGCATATTCTGATGCAGGGAATTCCGGTTTTGCTCTGGGTGATACGGCAGTACAGGCCGCACGTGAAGTGGCGCAGGAAGTACGCCGATATGGCGGCTGGACATTCCTTGAAGATAACCTGCCGTTGCCGGATCTAAAGGCTGCATCCGATGGTGGAGCAGACTTTGTTGTTAACCATGCGCTAGCAACAGCTGCACAGTATGCGTATGCAACAGGTGATGCACGCCTTATGGGGCAAAGCCTTTATACGATACTTCAGTTGGGATTTGATCAACGACGCTTCATCAACAGAATACAACCTGAACTGTACATAGATTTCTCGCTTCCGTTTATGTTTATGCCTGAACAAAAGCAGAACAGCGAACAGCGCAAAGCATACTTGCGGACTGTACAGCAGAAACTTTCTGCCAGTGGCGGGGATGTCTTTTTCCACGGAAGCAGATTGTACCTGACACCAGCAGCTTTTGTGGCAACGGTTCAGGGCATTCGTGATTTTCGTAATATGACAGTGGAGCAGAAGCAGACTGTAAATAATGGTCTGAGTTTTCTGGGACATGTGCAAGCAATGCAACCGGGTATCTTCATGCTGTCAGCAGATGAGCTTACCGGTGTGCTGCCGGTTCCGGCCGGATTGCTTGAATATACAACAGAGGAAGATTCTCTCCGGCAGAATGTCGCAGGTGGGTATGACCTGACATCCCGTGCCGGTAATAATATTCTGACAGAACTCGGGTTGCCGAAGGCACCTGCTGCGTTTGGCAAGTTTGATGTTGAAACACGCATGACAGAGTCGTTTGCCGGTGCCATGCGCCGTGTTATCAAATTACGCAACGCACTGGGGATACAGCATGCACGTTTGCTCCAGCTTCCACAGGTGCAGGATAAGGGAATGCTTATCCAAGTGTTCAAGTTGCCGCAAAAGAACAGCATGCAAGCGATTGCGGCTGTGAATGTAATAAACTTCGGTGAGGAGACTGCGCAGGAAAAATTTGCGCTGCTTAAAAGAGTTGCCGGAGACGCCAGCAAGCTGGAAGAAGCACAGACAGGAGAAATAGTGAAGGCCGTGAAAGGACAGTTTACTGTTTCTGTTCCGCCTCGCACTGCCAGAACCTATGTGGTTCGTTCTACGTCTGTGAAGTAGCTGTAATAACTAAATATACATGAAAAAACGCGCCCTCAGTATGNTGAACTGAGGGCGCGTTTTTATGTGCTATAAACAACACTCATCAAGCGTTTCTTTTTGGTCAGCAAACCATTCAGTAAAGCGTTCACGGGCACGTTGTGCGTAGAGCACTTTACGTTCTTTTTTGCGTGCTTTGCGGTTCAGTTCCGGAGTGAGACCGAACTGGACGTTTGCAGGCTGAAAGTTCTTTTGATCAGTGCGCAGGTGTGCAAGCAGGCCGCCGAAACATGTTTCTGCCGGAGGTTCTGCAAGTGTGAGCTTTTTAGCTTTGGCAGCAAGCATGGTACCGAGCCACAAACCGCATGCAGCAGACTCAACGTATCCTTCCACACCGGTGATCTGACCGGCGAGGTAGATAGTCGGGCGGTTTTTTAATGCAAGCTCAGGCGTTAATGTCTTAGGCGCGTTGACGTACGTGTTGCGGTGGACGCTGCCGTAACGGACAAACTCTGCATTCTCAAGTCCTGGAATCATACGGAAAATACGATCCTGCTCTTTGTATTTAAGTTTGGTCTGGCAGCCCACGAGGTTGAACATGGACTTGTTCAGGTTTTCAGTACGCAACTGAACCAGTGCAAACGGGCGTTCGCCTGTGCGTGGATCAGTAAAGCCTACTGGTTTGAAGGAGCCGAATGCAAGTGTCATTTCACCGCGTTCTGCAAGTGCTTCAATCGGCATGCATCCTTCAAAGTGGATTTCTTTTTCAAAATCTTTTGTCGGGGCTTTTTCACCGCTGATCAGCGCTTCACGAAGTGCATGGTATTCTTCTTCATTCAAGGCGCAGTTGAGGTAATCCTTGTCATCAGGATTGTATCGGGAGCCCCAGAATGCGATATTCATGTTAACGGAGTCCGCCGCAATGATCGGTGCAATGGCATCGTAGAAGTACAGGTGCTCTGAATCGAGGGACTTGGCAAGCGAGTCGCTCAGCGCATCACTGGCAAGGGGGCCGGCTGCAAGAACAACTGCGTCGAAACCTTTAAGCTCTTCAGCATCAAGTGAGGTGATTTCCTTATGGATGAGGGTGATGTTTTCATCCTCGGAAATTGCTTTAGTGATGTAGTCGCTGAACAGTTCGCGGTTAACAGCCAACGCTTTGCCCGCAGGTACACGGGTAGCTTCAGCAGCTTTCAGCACTAAGCTGTCGAGTTCGCGCATTTCCTGTTTAAGGACACCGACAGCAGCTTCCGGCTGGTCGGAGCGGAATGAGTTGGAACAAACCAGCTCTGCAAGTCCTTCATAGCTGTGTGCCGGAGAGTATTGCTCCGGCTTCATTTCAAATATGGTAACGGCGACTCCGGCTCGGGAGAGTTTGCGGGCACATTCACAGCCAGCAAGGCCGCCGCCGATAATAGCAATATTGGATAGTTCTGACACAGAAGCCTCCTATGGGAATGTGCGTCAAATAGACCATTGGCTTCAGATTAGCAACTCTTTTACTAAGAGCACCCAGATTGGGAAGCTGTCAGTACGTTGCTGGGTTCCTTCAAACCGCCCAACCGCTCATGTCTGTTCAATATGCTGTTCTCTTGAGTGGTCTGTGCGCCTTGTGCTGCACTGATTGTTCATCAAACTGGCAAGTAAGGACTGTTGCTATCAGTTTAGGGCGAAGGTGCTGTACTGCTCCTCCGCCCTTATATAATGATAGGATGAAAATGCTCTCTGTATATTTTTACGGGTATGGTCAGACAGTTTCCTGCGGAATTGCCCAACGGATGAGTCCAAGTGAGCGTGGGTCGATCAACAGTGGATGAGTTGGAATGACGCGGACAGTGTAGCCGAACCTGCCTGGTTTAGACGGAATCACTTCTCCCTCGAAATGTTGCCAGCCGTCCTCGGAGGTATCACCTACTGGAGTGAGTTTGCGGACATTACGTGACGCAAATTCACCGTTCTGCTGTACCTGACCGAAGTACGCTTCTGCCAGCAGGCTGTCGCGGTGAATTCCGTTTAATTTAATGTCGATACTGATCTGGATGGTTTGTCCTACAAATGCTTCATCTTTAATTTCGATGTGCGCATTGCGAAGATCAATACCGCTCCATTTGGTCATAATGTCATTACGCCAGTCTGCCAGCTCGCGGGCAGGCTGGAAATCGTAACGTGAGAGTTTGTTGTAGTTGTCGTAGGCAGGCTTATATGCCTTGTGGACATAATCCATAACCATGCGGTGCGAGTTGAACTCCGGTCCCAGCGTGGTAAACGCTTTTTTCATGCGTTGTATCCACTGACGCGGAAGCCCTCCACGTCCTCTATCATAAAATTCCGGTATGATTTCAAATTCCAGAATATTGAACAGGGTGCGCAGCTCCACATAATCTTGATAGTCAGGGTCAGTATATTCTTCACCTTTACCGATAGCCCATCCGAGGCTGTTGTCCGGCAGGTAAGCCTCATCCCACCAGCCGTCCAGAGTACTTAAGGTGAGTACGCCGTTGAACACTGCTTTCATGCCGCTGGTGCCGCAGGCTTCGTAGGGTCTTCGTGGAGTGTTGAGCCAGACATCACAACCGCCGAGCATTTGCTGTGCAATCTCAATGTCGTAGTCTTCCAGAAAAACCATATGGAAACGGTAATCGAGGCTGCGGCAGGTGGAGACAATTTCTTTGATATATTTTTTGCCCTCGGTGTCCGCAGGATGTGCCTTACCTGCAAAGACGAACTGGATAGGGCGGTCAACATCTTTGAACAGACGCAGAAGCTTTTCTTTTTCGCGCATAATCAGATTTGCGCGTTTGTATGTGGCAAAACGTCTGGCAAAACCAATGGTGAGTGCCTGCGGGTTAAGAATCTCATCTGCATTCTGTATTTCTTGTTTACGTGCGCCATGCGCCTGCAACTGATCACGCAGGCGGCGGCGGGCAAAATCTACAAGGCGGGCGCGCAGACGTTCATGTGTTCGCCATAGTTCCGCATCCGAGATATTTGCGGCGCGGCTCCAGATCGTTTTGGAGTCTGGGTCTTCCCGCCAGTTGTTCCCAAGATATCTGTCATAGACTTCGCACATGTCATCAGCTGTCCAAGTTGGAGCATGGACACCGTTTGTCAGTGCAGAAATCGGAATGTCATCATGAGGATACATCGGCCAGAGGTTCTTCCACATTCTGCGTGAAACATGCTTATGCAGTTTGGAGACCCCGTTGTTAAAACGGGACAGTTTGAGAGCAAGAACTGTCATGCAGAAATGTTCCTGATCATCAAACGGGTTTTCGCGCCCGAATGACATGAACACCTTGAAGGCAAGCCCGAGGTCGCGGGCATATTCTGTAAAATATTTTTCCATCAGTTCCGGGCTGAACCTGTCGTTGCCCGCCGGAACCGGTGTATGTGTTGTAAATATGGAGCTGGATGCCACAATTTCTGTGGCGGATTCAAAGGAAAGTCCTTTGCGCATAAAAGAACGGATTCGTTCAACACCTGCAAAGGCAGAGTGTCCTTCGTTCATATGGATAACTTGAGGGTGATAGCCGCAGACTTCCAGTGTCTTCATACCGCCGATGCCGAGCAGGATTTCCTGCCACAGGCGCATTTCCTTGTCCCCGCCGTAGAGGCTTGCAGTAATGGCTCTGAATTCCGGAGGGTTGTCCGCAATTTCTGTATCCATAAGCAGGAGCGTGATTCGACCCACATTGGCTTTCCATATCTGTGCGTGAAGTTTCTGTGAGCCGAGGGGAATGGTGATGCGCACATGCTCCCCGTCTCCGTTCTCTAGAGGAAGAATTGGTATTTGCGTAAAGTCCAGATCTGGATAGGTTTCCTGTTGCCAGCCGTCCGGTGTCAGGTACTGTCGGTAATAGCCGTGCTTGTAGAGTAACCCTACTCCCACGAGAGGAATGTTGAGGTCGGAAGCTGACTTTAAGTGGTCACCCGCAAGGATACCCAGCCCGCCTGAATAAATAGGCATACAACTGGCGATACCAAATTCGAAACTGAAGTATGCGACAGATGGATTTTCCGGCGAGGCATCTTCAATAACCGGTGAAGGGCGGTCTTCAAAATATTCATTCAGCGTTTCTATGGTGAGTTTGAGCTGTGACTGGAAGAATGGGTCTTTTGCAACAGCCTGTAAGCGTTTAGGGCTGACAAGATGCAAAAAATGCAACGGGTTGTGGTCTGTTTGAGCCCATAGCTGCTGATCTATCTGTTTAAAAACATTATCGGTATGCCCGCACCACGTAAAACGGAAGTTGTAGGCAAGACGCCATAAATCTTCCAGACCTTCCGGTAGTTTTGGGACAACGTTGAATATTTTTAACGGCTGCATGCTGTTTCTCCTGCGTGCTGGTAGAACATGTAAGCTTTGTTATGCCACAGAGTAGCTTTTTTCGCAGTGTTTTTGATGATTATTCCCCGTGTGTCTGGGTGCTGCGCCTTGAAAACACTGCACTTTAAAGAGGAATGGATAAAAAAAGCAGAACAGAATGGTTGGCTCTAGTATCTTTACTCTCTTGCGTGTCTGGAATATTGAATGAGATTGTTTTGACAAAATTACTTGAAAAACTTTCTGGAGTTATCCGTGAACGGTCAGGAATCGTTACAGAATACAATGTCCTTGCAGGTGAATGTACGTTTTGTGCGTGATGCCGCGGCTGAATTATATGGTGCAGATGCACATGGTGTCTCAGGACTTGCGTATGCAACACCAAGTTCTGCTGGACTGGACTTACGTGCCTGTTTTGAAGAGGATGAAGTTATGATTCCGGCAGGCGGGCGCTATGCTGTTCCTGCTGGTATTGCCATTGATCCGCAGAGTGACTGCGTGGCGGGTTTTCTTTACTCCCGCAGCGGGCTTGGCACAAAAAGAGGACTGACTGTCAGTCAGGGAGTAGGGGTTGTTGATCCTGATTACCGTGGCGAGATATTTATTTCATTATTGAATACTTCCGGCGAAGATCGTGTGATTACCCGTGGTGAACGTGTAGCGCAGCTGGTTTTTCAGCCGTTTTTCCGTGCACAGATTGCCGTAGTGGACTCACTGGAAGAATCTGAGCGTGGCGAAGGTGGTTTCGGACATACCGGAACAATGTAGTAGAACCCTGTAACCCGCATTGAGCGGTAAAAAAGCGGAACAGAGAATGAGTACGAGTTTTGATGCATTGAAACAGCGTGAAGAAAAGCTTTTATGCCGCACCTACGGGCGGTACCCGCTTGCTATCAAGCGTGGTGATGGTGCCCGTTTGTATGACTTTGAAGACAAAGAGTATATTGACTTGTTGTCCGGCATTGCAGTGACCAACATCGGGCACTGCCGACCGGAGCTTGCCGATGTGATGGCGGAGCAGGCACGAAAACTCGTGCATGTGAGCAATTTGTTTTATCAGGAAGAGCAGCTTGAGCTTGCAGAAAAGATTCTTGCAACCTGCCATTTTGATAAAGCATTTTTCTGCAACTCCGGTGCAGAAGCAAACGAAGCAGCCATTAAAATTTGCCGACGATATATTCAGCGGGTTAAAGGGCGCGATGCCGGAGAGATCATAACATTTACTGGAGCCTTCCACGGCAGAACGCTGGCAACCGTGGCTGCTACCGGACAGGAAAAATTTGCTGACGGTTTTGCGCCGATTCCGCAAGGATTCAAACAAATCCCGTGGGGAGATTTAGCAGCTCTCGAAGAGGCTGTTACTGAATCAACAGCAGGCGTACTTGTGGAAGTTATTCAGGGAGAGGGCGGTATCCGTCCTATGACTGCTGACTTTGCAAAAGGCGTGGAGCGCATTTGTCGCGAAAAAGGCATTCTGTTCATGGTGGACGAGATTCAGACCGGTTTATGCCGCACAGGAAAATTCTGGGCGCATCAGCTGTTTGATCTGAAACCGGATGTAATGTCTTGTGCTAAAGCTTTGGCAAACGGTCTGCCTATGGGAGCTATGCTTTGCTCTGAAGAGGTTTCAAAAGGGTTTGAACCGGGAAGTCATGCCACAACCTTTGGTGCTGGTGCTGTGCTTTCTGCTGTTGCTGCAAAAGTCATCGATATTATGGTTGATGATAAGCTTGCAGAACAGGCGCATGAGCTTGGCGAATACGCGATGAATCTTTTCCGTGAGATCGGGGAGCGTCATCCGGGAACCATTGACGAAGTGCGCGGACATGGCCTTATGATAGGGGTTGTGCTTGCAGAGGACGGCAAAGCCGTTTGGGAAGCGCTTATTGAACGCGGGTTTATCTTAAACCTTACACAGGAGCGTGTGCTGCGTCTTGTTCCTCCTCTTGTCATTTCCAAAGAAGATATTGATGCGTTTGCATTAGCATTAGAAGATCTGCTCTCTAAAAAAATATAGCATCACTGTTATTTTTAGTGTTCAAAATCCCTGTTTCGGAAGAAACAGGGATTTTTTTTATTTTTTACAAATTTTTTTTAAAGAAAATTTCTAATAACAAAAAATTCAATGAATTTCTAAGTTGTCGGCGGGA
>NZ_JXMS01000015.1 GCF_001672295.1 Halodesulfovibrio spirochaetisodalis
CATATTTCTTGCAGTAAATTTTTTACTAAACTTTTGGATGGATACTGCTTTCAGGCAACTCGTGAAAATACCATCTAAGAATTTATTTGAGTTATCTTGCTGACTCATACGTAATAAATTCCTAAACGTGCTTTGGTGTTCTCAATAATCACATGTGGGGATCATGTGTTTTTTTATGGAGGGGTAGTTTTGAATTACAGGGCGATAGGTTCCAAGATTTGTGCATTTGCAGCAGCAATTCCCGAACATCTTTGTGAACTATTCTTTTTATTTATTCTTTCTATTGCAATCAGACATGAAAACATCTGGGGTAGCCTTGTAACATATGGCACTGCCATTCTTTGTTACTTTCTTTTCTCTCTTTTTCTCAATAGAAAGCAATCATTCGTACTTACATTCTTAGTCGCTGTAGGCATCTCACTCAGCTCCTGCATCAAAACAGAATTACTGGGCATTCCTTTACAGCTTTATGACTTCCAAATGGTGTTGCAGCTTCTTAATGTCGATGGACTTTCTGACATTTCTCAGTTCTGGGAAATCCATGAAGCCCAGCTTACCTTTTTATATTCCAGCATAACGCTTGTAGTCTATTCTCTGCTTTTCTGGAAAAAACAGCCGGTGCAAAAATTTTATGCGTGGATGCTTATCCTCCCTTTTCTTGGAGTTGGTACAATCATCTTTGCAATGAAAAATGTTGAACCGGACATTTATAATCAAATGGATAACCTAAAGCGTCATGGTGCATTTGGAATCCTTTATTCCCAGTTGTACAAAGCCGCATCAATGACACCTGAAGGGTATTCCGCATCCATCCAGAAATCATTTCCTGTCAATTCCTCCAGTAAAGAGAGACCGGACACATTACCGAATATTGTCTTAGTGCTTCTTGAAAGTACGATTGACCCAAGCCGTCTTACAGACATTAAGGTTGAGCCTTACCCGACTCCATTTTTAGAAGAATTAAAGAAAAAATCATTATACGGCAGACTGAGTGTTCCCGGCGGAACAGCCAATGCCGAGTATGAGGTACTTACATCACTTCCATTAAAATCTCTGCCAACGACTCGAGTTCCATTTATGGAAATCAATAGACACACTTATTCATTGCCGAGCTTTTTGTCTGAGATGGGCTATCAGTCATTTGCGTACCATATGGGGACGCAGAAATTCTATAACCGCAACGTAGTGTTCAAAGAAATGGGTATTGAAAAATACTACACTCGTGAGAATTATCCAGACAAGACAATATGCGTGAAGAGGTTCTATCATGACTCTACCATGTTCAGCAGCATCTTCTCCAAACTGAAAAAGTCAATGAACCCTATTTTCGCGCATGCATTAACGCTTATCCCTCACCATCCATATGATGAAAAACACGCTAAGTTTGCATTCAATGTAAATTCCAAAAACAGTGATGCTGAAAACAAAAGACTTGCAAACTATTTCAGCAGACTCCGATACACACAAAACGATCTTGCTGCCTTCATTAAACAGGTCAACACGCTACCTCGCAGGACCCTGGTGTTAATGTACTCTGACCACCTCCCGCCACTGTCTTCAATGAGGAAAGAAAAAGGCTCACTCTTTTATCTACTGTATGACTCGAAAGGCCAGCTGCCGACAGGTAAAAATTCCGACCTTGCTACCTACGAGCTTGCAACCATGTTGCTCAAGAAAAGCTTTTTCCCTCTTCGTGGAATCGATTCTATCGTCAGTGACGAGCATAATGCCGACAAGTTAGAACTCATCCACTTTGATATGTTATATGGGGAACAGTATCTGTCAAAACTATTCACGAACTAATCGTACCGCAGTTATTTAAGAACAAGCCCCCTTGGCATTCCATCCAAGGGGGCATTTCTTTTATTGCTGAAACTCTCTGCAGTACTTTACGCATGTCCGATCTGCCGAAGCCTACTTGTGTACGGACTCCAACCGAATTCAGACAATCACGCCAATGCGCTTCTATACTTACTTTTTTATAACATCATAGAATACAAAAACTAACCAAAACGTCCTTCATTAGAACAAAACCTTCGTGTACTATCATTATAAAATCGTAAACTTTTCTGTCTGCTACGCTTTTTTACTTGACTGTCAAACGCAGGTTCGATAGACAACATCCCTCACGCGCGCCAGTAGCTCAGTTGGATAGAGCAACGGCCTTCTAAGCCGTCGGCCGAGAGTTCGAATCTTTCCTGGCGCGCCATTTTCGTAAGTAAAAATCCCGCACAGCTGCCTGTGCGGGATTTTTTGCGTTTTAGATAAATACAAAGATACTATCAACCAAACTAAGGATACTTCATCCTTGGTAAGGATGAAGTCAGCAGTTCAATTCTACTTGAAAGCTCCACAAAAAATAAACGCCCTGACTCTTCGGAGACAGGGCGTTTTCGTCAGAAGGGATGTTGAGACTGTTCTGTGCAGAAAAAAGGGGGGCAGGGTGAAACGTTATAACGTTTGGACTAGCTGTATATAATTTCCGCAGGTGTCATCCAGCACAGCGATAATGACTGCTCCCACTTCCTTTGGGGGGACGGAAAAATGGACGTTTAATGCTAAGAGCCGCTCGTGCTCTTTGTAGATGTCCTCGACTGCAAAAGATGTCCATGGGATCCCAGCATCTTTCAACGCTTTTTGGTAGATTTTGGCTGGCTCAAAAGCCATGGGTTCAAGCAATAGTTCTACGCCACTTTGTTCAAGAGGAGAAACGACGGTAAGCCATTTATGTTCTCCCATGGGAACCTCAGTTTTTTTAAGGAATCCCAAAACATTTGTATAAAAGTCCAGAGCCTTTTCTTGGTCGTCTACAGGGACGCTGGTAATGTTGATTCTGAGCATGTGATTTTACCTCTTGCGTTTCATCAAATGTGTAAAAACTGAATGTAGCTGTTTGTTGTTCAAAAAACTTATTCCAGATTGCGCAGATTCATCTTTTGATATTTTTTAGGCGAAACCCCTGTAGCCCGCTTGAAAGCTGTCGAGAACATTGTGAGGCTTTCATATCCAACTTCAAAGCACGCCCGCGTGGCAGAGCTTCCGTCTTGAAGTAGCTGTTTGGCTTTTGATATTCGCAAGTCACGTAAGTATTGACGTGGTGTTATGCCATAAACTTGTTTGAACATTCTAATATAGTGCGATGACGAGAGAAATGCGGCTTCTGCAATTTGTGTGATGCTTATTTTTTTCGGATAGTTGGTCTGCATAAATTGTTTTGACCGACGTAGCTGTAGGTAAGGCTTTTGAGCTAGCTGGGCATGCGCAAATATTCTCTCCACTTCCTGCTCATAATATGTTTTGCAACCTTTAGGCATTCTTTGTTCCTGTCTTATTTTGCTTGTGCCCTATAAGTAATCAAGTTCAGGCTGACATCCTGCGGGTCACGATAACACAATAGCGCCCGACTCCGAAGATGCCAGTGATGGGAAAAGAATGAGTTTTCCGCCAACTTCCTCTGCTTATTTTGTCGAAGCACCCACATCATCAACCGTCACAAGGGATCCTAGCAAAGAAGAACACCGGCAAGTGCTCTGCGTCAAGGTTTCCTGTAATGCTTTAAAATGAAGAATCTGAGGCGTGATTCCGAAACCAAAAGTCGAACCTCCAGAACACGCCTAAGTAAATATAAAAACTCGATTAAATCCTCTATTTCCAAGAGCAAGATCGCAGCCTAACTCTTCATAAAAAAGCACTAGCAATCCCCCCGCACTTCTTCTGATACATTGGGAATTTTAGCTAGTAAGCATCAACCTGAAAACTTCCTCTTCCAGATACTAACACGTTTTGTATCGCGTTCCTCATAAATGCGAAGTGCAGAAAGCACGTCAAGATCGTAATTTTTCTCAGCGTCTTCTCCTAACGCTGTTAATCGCATTGTATACCATGCAGTGACTCCACCTTCTGGTGGCGATTCAAATCGGGGAAATTCCGGATCGATACCACTGTTATGCACCCACTCTTCTGCAAGACAAGGATTCAACACCATAGCACGCCCCACGCCCACCATGTCGGCTGCACCTTCTGTTACGGCCTGCACAGCCTGCTCACTTTTTTTGAATCCTCCAGTCACCATTAACGGTATTTGAGTCAGTTCTTTTGCTCTTCGCGCGAAATCAAGAAAATATGGCTCACTGCTGGAGTTGTCTGAGCACGATGCTGCTCCAGGAAAATACGTCCCCCCGCTTATATCGATTAGATCGAGCGAGGTAGTATCTAGTAACCGCAGTGCCTCCAACGCTTCTTCCTGCGTCAGGCCACCAACCAACTTATCTGTAGAATTAATTTTAATTCCTATGGGAAACTCCGCCCCAACAACACGCCGAACCTCGTTGATTACTTCAAGGACAATGCGGCACCGTGCCTCAATTGAGCCTCCATATCCATCAGACCTGCGGTTAAACAACGGGGATAAGAACTGGCTCAAAAGAAAGCCGTGCGCAGCATGAATCTGAACACCGCTGAAGCCGACGTCCTTTGCGTCCAGTGCTGCTCTGGCATACGAAACAGGTAGTGCTTTAATCTCCTCAGCGGACATTCCTGCACATGTAAAATCACCAATACTTAACGCAGAAGGCCCCTTAGGCTGACTGACAGGTAAGTAGGCAAGAGCACCTGCATGTCCCAATTGCGGCCATATATGCGCACCGTTAACTGTAGCCCGTTTGGTGAGCAGACGAAGAGCGTTTTGATTCTCTTTAAGCCCTAACAACAAATTCCCCGGTCTTTCTGGAAAACGAAAGTCTCCCTGCACTTCACCAACGATAGACAATGCACTGCCACCTTCCGCCCATCGTTCGTAAAGACGAATCTGAGCTTCTGTTGGACCGCCTTCTCCGTTTCCAAGGGAATCAGACATCGGCGCTTTTGCAAGACGATTTTTTAGCACTGCACCACATGGAAGTTCCAACGTTCTTCCAAGGATATTTCTGGAATCTGCACTGTTCGACATGCCTTACTCCTGTGTTATTCGAGAATTACATTGCGCAGAACAAAATATCCTGTGCATTCCCCTTCATAATCACCATTTTTTGACATTCAACAAACGAATACCTATCATCTCAGATATGAATACTTGTAATGGAGATGAGTATGAACTTAACGCCGGATTTATTAAAAACCTTTGTGGCTGCTGCACAAACACAAAATTTTACTCAGGCAGCACAGAAAGTCAGTCTCACGCAGTCTGCAGTCAGTCACCAAATCCGCAAGCTGGAAACGGAGTTAGGAAAACCCCTTTTTGAGCGTGTTCCTCACGGCGTGACATTAACAAGGCATGGAAAGTCTCTGCTGAAATATGCCAACCAGCTCATTCGATTACACGACGAAGCTATCGCAACATTTTCTGAATCACACATAAAAGGTCAGATTACCCTTGGCACAACAGAAGAATACGCCACCTTGTATTTCCCACGAATTTTAAAGCGATTCGCTGAAAAATATCCTCTGGTACAGGTCAATCTTCACTGCGATCGCTCAGATTCTCTTCGAAAAATGCTAAAGCAAGGCAAGTTGGAGCTTTGCTTACGAAACACAGCAACCATTGGAACTGATGCAGTTTTCTTACGAAAAGAAGCACTCGTCTGGGTTGGTGCACACGATGCCGAACCGGAAAGAGAATCGCCGTTGCCGCTGGCAATGTTCAATGAAGAATGTATCAATCGCCAGTGGGCAATTGAAGCACTTGAAAAAAATTCCATACGCTACAGAATAGCCTACTCCAGTCCCAGCATTTCAGGAATAGTAGCAGCAGTGCAATCCGGTCTTGCTATAGCACCCATTGGCGCAAGTACATTTACCCCCAATCTGCGCGTAATCTCGTCTGATAAACTTCCGGTACTGCCTTCTGCAAATATCTGCCTGTACCACCCGCCGTATGATAAAAGCAGCATCCAGTCGAACCTGATCAAACACATTATCAATGAGTTTTCTGATCTTAACTTGCTGCCACCGCAAAATTTATAGCTTGGACAGTACGATAGACCGTTTTTACGATCACTGCAGTTCGCTCTTCTAAACATTCAATCGAATCTATGTGGCTTAATTGCATATCTTTTTCATATTTTTGCCCACCACAACTACCTTTTCTATCTCTTTTGACCTGAATTCTTTTCTGGTCATATTCACGTATAAATAAAAGAGCTACCTGCCATTCCAGAAATATTATTTTTGTTCTGATAATGCCACACAGCAAATACTAATCTGATACACTTTCAGGAATATTGTATTTGTTCATCAGAACTACGGTAACGGGGGAATGAAAATGATAGAGACCACAACACGCATCTTAGATTGGATTGGTGCAGGGTTGCTCGTTTTCGTTTTTCTCGTTTTTATTTATGGCATTATATTTATACACGATATCCCATACGAAATAGCAAAGAAACGTTCTCACCCGCATCAAGATGCTATCCATGCTGCAGGTTGGCTGAGCCTTTTTCTTCTCCACGTCATCTGGCCTCTGCTATGGATATGGGCTCTACTTTATAAACCGGGAACAAGTAATAAAACAAATGATGTTCTGGAACACGGCCTTGTTAGCCACGCTGAAGAAAAAGACGAGATAGCTCAGCTCAGAATGCGCATTACCGAGCTGGAACGCGAAATTGCTTCAAGTAAAGAAGCTCCACCTGCGGAAGAGTAAGATGGATATACTTATTGAACTCACCTATGCAGCATTAGTTTTTGCCGCATTCAAAATATTCAAAATACCCGTAAATAAATGGACAGTTACAACTGCTGTTGTCAGTGGCTTTTTTGTTGTCGGTTCAATATTTCTCACCATGGCTTACTTCCACCCGTACACTCCTGAAGGTCGAATATATTTTCAAACCACTCCAATAGTACCGCAGGTACGCGGTAAAGTACTCCGTGTACAAGCTCTGGATAACGAGCAGTTAAAGAAAGGAGACATCCTTTTTGAAATAGACTCTACACCCTATAAAGCGAGCTATGACAACGCCAAAGCCAAAGTTGCAGAAGCCAAGACCCAACTGGCACAAGTTCAAAAGAACATCATAAGTGCGAAGGCAGATCTTAAAAAATTTGATGCAGCAAATCAGTTAGCTGCAGTAACCGAAAAACGCTTACGAAGCTTGTGGGAAAAGAGAGTAATTTCAAAGCAGGAGTATGATCAGGCAAACGCCAATGCCATTGAAGCAGAAGAACAGCTAACCAAGGCTAAAGCAAATCTGCAAAAAAGTTTGGATGCATTTGAAACGCAACAAGCAGTCATCCAAGAAGCTGAGGCAGATGTGGACACTGCGGCGTTCAATCTGGAAAGCACTGTCGTTCGTGCCCCAGCCAACGGCTCTGTAACGCAAGTACGCCTGCGTGCAGGAATGATGGCAGTTCCCTTACCACTAAAACCTGTCATGACATTTATTACCGCCGATGCATCTTACATTATAGGTGAATTCAAACAAAACCCTCTGCAAAACATTAAGATCGGAAATCTGGCTGAAGTCATTTTTCCTGCACTCCCGGGACGCGCCTTTCGAGGACGTGTTACTAAAATTATGAACGCGCTCGGCGAAGGCCAACTTGAACCAAGTGGAACACTTATGCGCTTTGAAGGAGACGATAAAGCCGGACGTGTTCCCGTTTTTATCACACTGGATGAAGACATGAGCAAATACAACCTACCTCTCGGCAGCAATGTCGCTGTGGCTGTTTACAGCACCGAAATGGAATTTCTCTGTCCAATTCGCCAAATACTTCTACGAATGGTCAGCTGGAAAAACATTGTCTGCTTTGAAGCCCTGTAACTCCCCACCTACAGTACAATTCCATACAGCACATACCAATCGTGATTACTGTTCTTAAGTGCACCGGCCATAACGCGCCCTCTGCGTTTTTCAAAACAACAATTTATTTTCATTCCTATTTTACGAAAAATTAAAGACAGTTCGTTTTTTATAATAATGGGATGGCGGCGTGCATAACGTACACTGATGGCAGCCTGAATAACGGGTGATGAAGGGTACTTGAATGAAACAACGACGACTCTCTTTTTATGCGATTTTACTGGGAATCCTATGGGCAGCTTTGGTCGTGCTGCCCTCATCCGTGTATGCACAAAAAGCCCCGCGGCATGTGTTGTTATTAAACTCGTATCATCAACGGATGACATGGGTGCAAAATATCACCCGAGCTGTAGAGGATGTGCTGGAGCCTGAAAAAAACGACTTGATACTCCACATTGAAAACATGGACACCAAGATGGTGTTCTCCAAAACATATTTTGCCACGTTCAAAAAACTGCTTAAGGAACGATACAAAGGCATCCCTTTCAGCATCATCATTTCTTCCGACAACTACGCCTTTGACTTCCTCCGTAACAATCGCGATGAACTATGGCCCAATGTTCCTGTTGTATTCTGTGGAGTAACAAACCTTCCACCAGACCTACAAAAAACAACGCCACTTATCACAGGCGTTGAAGAAGCCCCCTCGCCTCGCCCGACAGTGGAACAAATGCTCCGCAACCATCCTGATATTAAAAAAATTCTTGTAGTTAATGACCACTCCATAACAGGCAACAGTTGGCGCCCGTACCTTATGAAAAGGCTAGAAGGTCTCGAAGACAGAATAACATTTGAGCACAATATTAAAGAGCCCATCAGTGCACTGCGCAAGAAACTTCTTGCACTGAAAAGCGACACTGCTGTCCTGCTTGGAGTCTATTTCCGAGACAGCAACGGACGCTTCTTTCCGTCAAAAACAGTAGGGGAAATGCTTACAGCAGATACGCCAGTTCCTGTTTACTGTCTGTTAGGATTCAACTTACGCAAAGGTGTCGTCGGAGGCGATGTCATCAGCGGCTATTTTCAGGGAGAATCGGCTGCAAAAATGGCAAAGCGTGTCTTAAACGGTACGGATATTAACAGCATCCCTATTCTCCATACCGGTGCAAACAGGTTTATGTTCCGCTATCCTGAACTGGTGCGCTGGAACATTCCGGAAACGTCTCTGCCAGAAGGCAGCATTATCCTTGATCGACCTGTTTCATTTTTCGAAATGTACCGTGAATATATTATTCTGGTGGAGATCATCATTGCAGTGCTGTTCATCATTGTTCTTCTCCAGATGATCCACATTGCCCGCAGAAGAGTTGTTGAAAAACAATTACGCAAAAGCCGCATGCAGTTTTCTATCCTCCTGAAAAATATGCCGGGGATGGCCTACAGAAGCGTATTCGGCTCTAGCTGGCTTATGCGTTTTGTCAGCGACGGCAGCAAAGAGCTTGTTGAATATCCCCCAGAAAAATTGTTGGAAGATGGCGGTGTTTCGTTTGCCTCCCTCATTGTGGAGGATGATCGGGACAATGCTAAAACTGCCATTCATGAACAACTAGAACACAGCAACAGCTTTACTGTTGAGTACCGTCTACAATCTTCATCCGGCAAAATGCGACATGTGCTGGAGCGTGGGAGATATGTGGAGGATACAGAAGAAGATGGTGACGAGGCAGTGCTGGAAGGATTTATCACCGATGTTACGGATCTGAAAAAAACACAGGCCGAACTAGCCAAGCTGAATCAGGAACTGGAAGAGCGCGTGCACCAACGTACGGCAGAATTAGAAGCCTCAGTAACAAATTTACAAAGTGCACAGCAACAACTGGTTGAAGCAGAAAAACTAGCATCACTGGGTGGTCTTGTTGCCGGAGTTGCTCATGAAATCAACACTCCGCTTGGCATTGGTCTTACAAGTACAACATACCTGCAAGAGCGCCTCACAAAACTTGAAGAAGAATATAAAGCAGGAAGCTTCAAACGTTCAACACTTGAACAATTTATGCAAATTGCCACAGAAGGGCTAACTGCCACAGTCACAAACCTGCGGCGGGCTGCCAGCCTGGTGCAAAGCTTCAAGCAGGTTGCTGTGGATCAAACTTCTGAAGTACTCCGAGAGGTTAACTTATATGAATACCTTGGCGAAGTTCTCACAAGTTTACGTCCACGCTGGAAGCGTACATCGCATACTGTTGAGCTGCATGCGAAAGGAGATGCCGAAAAAATCGTTGTTAAAACCTATCCCGGTGTCATTATGCAAATCATATCCAACCTGATAAGCAACTCGTTTGTGCACGGCTTTGAAGAAATGGAAAACGGCATTGTAGAAATTGTCCTGAGCCGCACAAATGGTAACATTAGCATCGATTACAAAGACAATGGAAAAGGTATGACCAAGGAACAGATTCATCGCATTTTTGAACCGTTCTTTACCACAAAGATGGGTACCGGCGGCTCCGGCCTCGGTATGCATATTGTGTGGAATCTTGTGACACGCAGACTGGGCGGTACCATTACATGCCACAGCACACTCGGCCACGGTGCTCAATTTATCATTACCTTTCCTGCCGCACCACCCTCTGAAGCAAAGAGCTAAGCCTAAAAGGAGATAAATCCTGTGACAAGTACCGACGAACTGCTGTTTGCTGATGAAAAAGAATTTGAAACCGTTGCCCATGAGCCTAAGCCTTGGAAGATACTTATTGTTGATGATGAGGAAGAGGTTCACACTGTCACGCGTCTGGTGCTTAGCGACTTCACATTCGAAGGGCGCGGACTGGAAATGCTCAGTGCGTATAGCGGAAAAGAGGCTATGGAGCTGCTGAAAGAAGTAGACGATATTGCCGTTGTGCTTCTCGACGTCGTTATGGAAGAGAACCACACTGGTCTTGATGTAGCAAAGCGTATTCGCGAAGAATTAAACAACCCCTTTACCCGTATCATTCTACGCACAGGACAACCGGGACAAGCACCTGAAAACAAGGTTATTTCTGAACTTGATATTAATGACTACAAGCAAAAAACAGAACTGACAGCGCAAAAGTTATACGTCACCATAACCACAGCATTGCGTTCGTATCGAGATTTAAAAACAATAGAAACAAATCGTAACAGCCTATTGCAACTTGCCATGTCTGTTGCCCACCAGATTCGTAACAGAACCATGAGTATCGCAGGATTTGCCAATATCGCCGTCAGAGAACTTTCTGCCGGAGAAGATGCCACGTCGCACCTAAGTACCATCAGAACCGAAGCCTCCCGTCTGGAAGCGCTTGTAGCGTCCGTATCTGACTATGCTTCACTCACACGTGGCATCAAAGAGCATATCCTGCTGAAAAATCTTATTAATGAAGCATATACTGCAGCAGAAAAACAACTTGCTGCTAAAAACATTGCGTTAGCCGACGTTGCGACCATGACCGTAACTGTTGACGACTTTATGATTGAAACAGACAAAGGACTCTTTGTCCGTATGCTTGAGGAGCTCATACTCAATGCAGTGGTATTCAAAAAAGAACATTGCCACATAACTATTGCCGCTTCACCTCTTAATGAAGGATGCATCCTTACTGTCGCAGATAACGGCGTCGGCATCTCGTCAGAGATTATCAGCTTTATTTTCGACCCGTTCTTCTCTTCTCTCCCCGACGGCGTGGGCATGGGACTTTGCACCGTCAAAAAAATTGTGGACGAACACGGCTGGGAAATATCTGTTGTCAGCTCTGAAGAGCACGGAAGCACATTTGAAATTGTCATACCTGTTTGCTCCAGCAGTGAACCAAGCACTGAAGAAAGCACTTAGCAACCGTCCTGACCGATAGTTGAAACGCACCTCATGAACGTAGCTGCAAACAGCATTCAATATGTCACTGAATAGGGGTCGTCCCCCACAGCACACTTAGTTTATGTAAACAAATGTGTAGTTGACTTTTAGGGCAGCTATATACATTCTTCAGCATGCTCTACTTTCTATCTAAAAGACTACATATGAAACGTGTTATTTCTTTTTTCATTCCATTTACTCTTGTATTTATACTAGCTGGATGCACTCCAACAATTGATGGCACTTCAGAGGAAGCTTTCACTGCTTCATACCAAAAAGTAATGGATGATGTTCCGGAGAAAGATAAATTACGAGTTAAAGCTGCTTTTGCTGTTTTCAAAGTAAAAAAGACACTTGAAGCAACGCTGGAAGGTACACTTTCAGCATCCGGCATCCAAAAGAAAGTCTACGCAGCGATGGATGGCAAAACCGCAAACGATATTCTCGTATTAACCGGTCAGGATAAGATTACCGAAGAAAAAGAATAAAGCCCGTATTGCATAATGCATCACAGGCTCTTCAAACGATAAATACAAGTAATTATTAAAAGGAACTACGTTATTTATGACCAATACATAGTTCCTTTTTTTACTCATACTGAGTACTTACAGTTCATGGTACTTACGTAGGTTATTCATCCTTCCTGATAATGGTCGTAATAATTTCACCTACACGAAATCTCCACTTACGCATGATGCTTTTGTTCACAACAACCTCAGAATTCATGCGCCACAACCAGTCCTCAACCTGTACAGCCAGCGTTCTTCCTTTAAACGGCACCACAAGCGTGTAATCCATTCGCAACGCATTGCCATACCAGACCAATTCTGCAACGCCCTGAACATCGGCTGCCGTTCCTTCAAACTGCTTGTCACCGGTACCTACGAATTCCCAGAAGCGCTGCATTTTCTCCCCGTTATCAAAGACAAAATTTTCTGTCAGATGCCCCTGCATCCCGTTTGTGTTTTGTTGCCAGGAGCCATGCATCACAGCAGTAAATGACCGGAGAACTCTTCCGTTTCTTCCAAGCATGACCCCATGTGCTGCCAATTCTCCTGCAAAAAATTCTTCAAGTGCAAAGGGTTCTCCGCCAGCAGCATTGCTTTGAGCTGTAATGTTTGATCTGCCATCAAAAAAAGTACTCATCACCCTCTCCTGTTTTTACTGCCGGTGATAGTGCGAACCAGATAATGGTACGCAGGGTACGGTAACACTCTCAGCAGCTTGCATGCCCATGAAAACGCAAATGGAAAATGAATTTCTGCCTTTTGTTTTGCAAGGCCGTTCCAGATATATTCAGCTGCACGTTCGGTGCTTATACGCATGGGCATAGGATACGGGTTCAAATCAGTAAGGGGGGTTTTAATAAAACCGGGATTGATTGCGGTAACTGAAATTCCATAGGTCTCAACATCAAATTGCAGGCTTTGCAAAAAGTTATTCAGTCCCGCTTTGGTGGCTCCATAAGCTGCTGCCAATGGCAGTCCTCTGTAGGATGAGAGCGAGCCAACTCCGGCAAGGTGCCCGCTTCCTCGCTCCATCATATCAGGGAGCGGTGCAAGCAGCGTTGCAACAGCACCATGCAGGTTAATTTCGAAAAGCTGCCTGCACTTTTCAAACGTTATTTCGCTGGCAGGCATATTAATATGTGTTCCAGCATTAGCCACAACTAAATCGGGCACCCCCATGGCTTCTTTCACATGAGTATATGCGAGCATCAGTTCCTGCTCGTCAGTAACATCTGCAGGAACACACAATACCTGTCCTGAGTTTCCGAATGGTTGGGCAACTTTTACTAACGCTTCGTTATTGCGAGAGGTTATGGCGACCTGCTTGCCTCCTGCAACAAACCGCTTCACCAGCGCTTCACCTATGCCGCGGGAGGCTCCTGTAAGCCAGATTGTTTGTACGTGCTGCACGAGAAATCCCCGTAAGTTAAAGAAAGGATTCAAGCCGCAACGTTAGCATATTTTTTCCCCTGAAAAAAGGATATAGCTTTTGTATGTCCTCCTCTCACTCCACCAAACCAAGCTGGCCTGTCCGATTCTGGCGTCGAAGAGTTCGCGCCCCGATACTTCGTGAGCTCTCAATAGGGACAACAATGCCTAAGGTAACGATGGCTTGCATCCTTGGGCTGATCTCTGCTTCCTGGCCGCAAATCGGGACAAATCCTATTATGGCTATTTTGCTCTCGTGGATAACCCGATGCAATAAAGCCATTGTTTCAGGAGTAAGTATTGTATTCAGCCCTCTTCAATATCTTTTGATGATCCCTTTTCTTCGTCTAGGCGAAACCTTGCTCGGCGTTCCGCATTTTGAAACCTCCGTTCCGGAAATCCTGACTATTGTTTTCACCGACCCTATCGGTTCTTTTGCTATCCTTGGAATCCCTCTGCTGCATGCAATTCTGGGCTGGATGTTTGCATGGCTTTTTGTCGCTCCTGCCTGCTATTATCCCGTCACAGTTCTCCTTCAAAAAATGCGACAAAAAAACAGACAATAACCTTTACGGCTACTCGCTGATAACTTCCCGCCAATACTTTCCATAGCTTATTTGCTGTTGTATAACGTTGCCATGTCACAAGAAAAAATAGCGTACACAGCGGGAGGACTGAAGGTTGCTGTCATAGGCGGAGGCATCTCCGGTCTTGTTGCAGCTCACCTGCTTTCACGCCGTAATCGTGTGACCATTTTCGAAAAAGAAGCACACCTTGGGGGACACACCTATACAGCCAGAGTTCCAGCCCACTCCCCCTCTGGAGAAGAAAAAACGCTTCCTGTTGATATGGGATTCATTGTTTTCAACATCCCCAATTATCCTGTTTTCAATGCCTTTATTAACGCACTGGGCGTAAAGCGCGCCAAGTCGAACATGTCGTTTGCCTTCTATAATCCTGAGACTGATTTTATGTACGCAGGCACAGGGCTACGAGGGCTTTTTGCTCATAAAAAGAACATCATCTCGCTTGATTTCTGGAAGATGCTGTACGGTATTCGCAAATTCGGCGTTGAAGCAAAGCAGGCATTGCTTGCCGGAAAGCTCTCGGGAAAAACGCTTGGTGAATATCTCCGCACTCAAAAATACGGCAATTATTTTACCCAGAACTATCTGCTCCCTATGGCAGAGGCCATCTGGTCAACACCGGAGGGGGACATAAGATCATTCCCCGCTGAAACACTGGTGCACTTTTTTGATAACCATCTATTGCTTGAATATACAATGCGCCCGCAATGGTATTACATTGAGGGCGGTAGTGATACGTATGTCCGGGCATTTCGCAAACAATTTTCAGGAGATATTCACACAGGCACAGCGGTGACCTCAGTTACACGCCACGCAAGCCATGTACATGTAATGACCGACAAAGGAAGCGGAGAGTTTGATACAGTTGTTCTGGCAACACACGCCAATGTTTCGTTACGTATTTTGACCAATCCTACAGAACAAGAGCACACGTTGCTCTCCCCGTGGATGTATGCAGACAACCGCGTGGTTCTTCATACTGACGACTCATTTCTTCCTCCCAAAGCTGCCGGACGGGCTTCATGGAATGTAATCCGTGATCCACTACAAAAAAAGCAAGGTAGTGTCGGAGTAAGTTACTATATGAACCGTCTGCAAAATATTGCTGCCGACAAAGCATACGTTGTTACGCTTAATCCAGTACGGGAACCGAAACTCAACACGCTGCTTGAGGATAAGCACTTTGCCCACCCCCAGTACTCCCTTGATGCTATTGCCTCACAGAACGATCTACCAAAGTTGAACGGCATAAACAGGACATTTTTTTGCGGCGCATACCACGGATACGGATTTCATGAAGACGGCGCAGCATCGGGTGCAAGAGTTGCACGGCATTTTGGAGAATCGCTATGAACAGCCGGTTACTCACATGCCGTGTTCAGCACCAGCGGTTCACACCTAAAGAACATAGCTTTTCATACCCGCTCTACACCTGTTTATTTGATATAGACGAGCTGCCGCTACTGAACACACAGTTACGACTCTTCGGACACAACAAAAAGCGCCTGCTTTCACTTCACGATGCCGATTACCTTGAACGCGGCTCCGAAACCATTCGCACAAAGCTTACACATCTTTTTTCTGCAAAAAACGTTGAGCTAAGAGCTACTGACACTGTCTTTCTTGTAACCTCTGCCCGCTTTTTGAATTATGCCTTCAACCCCGTATGCTTCTACTGGATTTTTCGTGATGAGGCGCTTCACGGTTGCGCTGCTGAAGTGAACAACACCTTTGGTGAGAAACACATCTACATACTTCCCGGTTCAGGTAGTATGGCAAAAAAAGCGGAGCTATCTCAGGAAAATGATACCTCCCATCCCACTGCCTCAACCGATGTGTTCCCCGCACAGTACAGCAGCCCGAAGCAATTTCACGTCTCTCCGTTTATGGACATGCAGGGCAGCTATGCATTCTCATTTGAGGACATACGCCAAACTCTCGATGTTACCGTCACGCTTTACCACGACACCACAAAAGCTTTCGAAGCAACGCTCATCGAAGAGGAACGGTTTCCTCTGGCAGATGCGACATTGTTGAAGACAGTTGTAACCAAGCCCTTCACCACACACCTCACAATGCCGCGTATTCTGTGGCAAGCCGGTAAAATTCATCTGGGCAAAGGCATCCGCTATCATCCTAAACCGGAACCGGACAACGATATGACAATTCGCCACAAGACTACCATATCCCGAAAAGACAAACTCGCCTTCGCTATCATCAAGCGCGTGCTAAACAAAGTCCGGTACGGACAACTCACCCTCATACTACCGGACGACACGTCGGTGCATTTTACAGGCACACTCCCCGGCCCCACCGCGAGTATTTCAGTACATTCGTATGCACTTTTTCGAAACATACTTTTGCACGGAGATATTGGTTTAGGAGAAGGCTACACCCAGAAACTCTGGGAGTCTAAAGACGTGGTGAGTCTCATCCAATTTTTTTTAAAAAATAGGAAAATATATGCGACTTCGAGTAATTTTTTACAAAATATATGGGCATATGGAACGGGTTTAGTACGTAAACAAGTGCATGCAACTGCCCCGCATAATGATCAGGCAGGTTCCAAAGCTAATATTGCAGCACACTACGATCTTTCAAACGACCTGTTCCGCTGCTTCCTTGATCCAACACTGACGTATTCCTGCGCACTGTTCCTTGAACCCGATAATGTGCATGAAAATCTTACCGAAGCACAACTCAGAAAAAACAGAGAACTCGCTGACAAAGCCGGAATCAGCGCGACAGATCATGTGCTTGAAGTCGGCTGCGGATGGGGTGGATTTGCAGAACAAACCGCAAAAGAACGTGGATGCAAAGTTACTGGAGTCACCTTATCGCAAGAGCAATATGACTACGCAACACAGCGCATACAGCAGGCAGGGCTAGAACACCTCGTCGACATACAATTGCTTGATTATCGGAACCTTACATCACAGTACGACAAAATAGTTTCCATTGAAATGCTGGAAGCAGTCGGGCATAAATTCCATGCAGAATATTTTCAGCAACTGGAAAAACTCCTCAATCCCAAGGGCAAAATTGCAATACAAACGATCACCATTAAAGACTCTTTATATAACCGCTATTGCTGCAGAACCGACTGGCTACGTAAGCATATTTTCCCCGGGGGCGAGCTTCCTTCCTTAAGTCGTATTTGTACGGTTGTTTCCGGTAATACTGGCCTTGCGCTAGAAAGAGTCGACGCATATGGGCAACACTACGCCAATACGCTCAGCCAGTGGCGGGAAAAGTTCAACAGTTCATGGTCTGATGTAGAACAGCTGGGATTTGACGAGGAATTCAAGCGGACATGGAATTACTATCTGGCCAGTTGTGAGGCGGGATTTCTGCAAGGCCACATTGATGACTTGCATATCCTGCTAACGCACGCAGAACACACGCTGAAAATGTAATCACACTTCAATATGTCAAACATATTTATTGAAAAAGGACTTACAAATACACTTGTAAGTCCTTTTCATTCATAACATATTCCAGCATGATGGCCGGAACTTATGATTATCTATAAAAAATTCTCCGGTTGTTTTGGAGCACTAAACAGTTTGTTCAGTCTAAGCGACGCATCCTTTACCAGACTTGGCTTGATGCTCCTTGCTTGCTGAGGGCAACGCTTAATACATGCACAGCAAGTGATACACTGCGCTATATCAACCAACGCACTGTTCTGAGTATCTATTGCTCCCAAAGGACAAATTTGCGCGCACACACCACACTGCGTGCAGCTATCCGCGACTTCAATAAAATCCACATCCCACAATGTGGTCATCCCTTCATACGGACGGCTACCCGCAACATGCAGTTCAGGCATAGCTGAAGAATCTGCAACAGCATCCATTTTGTCCCGAACAGCTCTGCCAAATGCTTCGGCATGAGCCAGATCACTGCTATCAGGCCGTCCATGCGCAACTGGGATTTCTTCACTAGAAAATGAATGCTCACCGACATATGCGGCACCAGCAACTGGTACACAACCACGAGCAGCCAGAGTATCTTTAAGTTCCAGCAGCGCATTATCATATACGCGGTTACCATACACAACAACACAAACCACAGGGGTCTTCCGTGCCGTCAGTGTTGATAGCCACTCTGTTACCAAAGCCGGAACCCGCCCCATATACACAGGAACTGCGACCACAAGAAGGTCTTTCTCTGAAACGTGTAAAGGCATCATCCGCCTTTCAGCATCAGTTAAATCTACCACGTTACTTCTAGCAGGCTTAATTCCCTTAACAATTCCTTCTGTAATTTTTCTTGATGTCCCTGTTGGTGAAAAATACACAGCCGTTACAGAATCCACATTCATCGTATTTACCCCGCGAACTTCATTACACTATTTCTATTCATTAGACTCATTGCTTTCTGATCATTACAAAGCATGACAGATTTTAATTACAGAATGTAACGTAAATTAATTTGAAAATATTTGTCAAGTATGGCAGAAAGTTACCACACACAGCACAAAGAGGAAGATATGACAAAAGGAAAAAGGGGGCGCCCTCGTTGCGAATTAGCACAAGAGGCCATTCTTGAAGCCACGCATAACTTACTGACAGAAAAAGGCGGCAATGGAGTCACTATCGAGGCAATTGCCAAACAGGCCAACGTAGGCAGACCAACAATATACCGTTGGTGGCCAAGTGTTGCAGACATTGTACTGGATGTTGTTCTACGCGAGGCAGATTCTGCAATCTGTGTGCATCACGAGGCACCTTTTGCAAGGAATCTTCAACTCTTCTTACGACAGTCCGTGCAAACCTTAAATGAATGGGGTGGTGCTCACCTTCGTTTTCTTATGGCACATGCCCAGAAAGACAAAGAATTTAGAGAACGATTTCGTGAAAATTTTACCAACAAGCGCAGACAAATCGTACACTCCATGCTTCTGCATGCTACAGAGACAGGAGAGGTAAGCCCAATCTGCGACTCTGATCTACTTATTGATCTTATCTTCGGCCCAATGTGGTATCGCCTACTTACCGGTCATGCTCCGCTGGATACCCACTTTGCCGATAACCTTACAGAACAACTTCTTCTATTAGTTCAGGAAAACCCTGCATGCCGTAAAAAATGAACACCCGACAATCTGAAAATTATCGGGTGTCCTTGTGTTACTTGCTCAATAGGGAGTACAGCGTCCCAACAAAATAGCCGCTGCTATTGTTGTAACTCATTTATAATTCTACGCAGATCATTTGTCAGCTTCTCCATGTGACTCATGGTACGGACAGAAGCAGTAGCAGAAGAGGCCATATTTTCTGCTAGCCGGCTTACTTCCTCGACAGCCTGATTTATCTCTTCACTGGTTGCAGATTGCTGCTCTGAAGCTGTCGCAATTGTACGCGCCATGTCTGCAGAGCCTTCAATCAAATTCATCATTGAATCCAGAACGGTTCCTGCATCGCTTGCCAACGCTGTACTGCGATCAACAGCTTCCGTCGCTTGATCCATAGCCTCAATATTGTCACGAGTACCATTTTGAATTGCGCTGACAGCATCTCCAACTTCATTTGTTGCCTGCATTGTTTTTTCAGCAAGTTTACGGACTTCATCAGCAACCACAGCAAACCCTCTACCTGCATCACCTGCACGGGCTGCTTCAATGGCAGCATTTAATGCAAGTAGGTTTGTCTGATCAGCAATATCTGTAATAACTGTCATTATTTTCCCAATGCCGACAGCCTGCTCACCAAGAGTGCCCAAACGCGATTTCATAACAGCTGAACGCTCTGCAACATCATTAATTGCCGAGATTACATTCTTCACTGTTTCAGAACCTTTCTCTGCTTGTTCTCTTGCATTATCAGAGTGTGTGGCAGCATCAGAGGCACTACGGGCGACCTCAACAACTGCTACATTCATTTCTTCCATTGCAGTAGCAGTTTCACCAGTTCTTGCTGCCTGATTTTCTGTTCCAATACGCGTTTGATCTATCTGCTCAGCTAATTCACTTGATGCAGCTGAAACGCCAGCAACAACTGCTTCAAGCTGTTGTGCGGCCTGCATAATTCCTTCACGGCGAGCAATCTCTGTTTCACGCTGTGCTTTCTCAACAGCCTCAAGCGCCTCAGTTGCTCTGCTAGTCTGCTCTTCTGCTTCTCTTGATTTTTGTTCCGCCATTTCAAGAGCTTCTACCAAACTCATTACCATAGCACGCAAGGCAGTGTTTAACTCAAGCAATTCACCACTAAATAACTCAGTTGAAGGCGGGTTGCCATATTCACCGTTCTTGATAGCGTTAGCTCTCTGCACCATTACATTTAACGGAGCTACAATTGATCGTGCCAATAAGTAGCCAAGTAGCCCAAGAATTATTGTGATTATGGAGCCGACAATACATATTGACTGAGCAGTCTGGTCGGCACTTTCAAGAACTTCACCCATATCTTTTAAGATAATAAGCTTATATTTAAACGCCTTAATATTATGAACATATGCCAACTTCGAGACATCGCCAATCGTCACTTCATAGATTCCATCTCCTTTATCAGAAAGAGAATCAAGGCCTGCGACAGAAGTATTTCCTAACCGCTTCATGGTAATGTCTTTATTCCCTGGATACGCCAGAATAGTCCCATTTTGTTCAAGTAAGGCAACACGCCCTGTGCGTCCCAGCTTAATAGTATCCATCACATCCACTAGCATAGATAACTCAAGATCAATAGCTGCCACACCTATTGCTTTGCCAGAATCATCCAGTACTTTGGCTATTGCACTGGCTACGGGATACCCTAATGTACTCATATAAGCACTTGAAACAGATGCTGGCGCTGTTTCTGCCAGTGCTTCCATCATCCAAGGACGCTTTCGAGGGTCATAGCCTGCTCCGACTCGATCGTCCGGTTCTTGAATATACCCTCCATCTGCCATCCCTAAAAAAACAATGCCATAGCTGGAGTGCGTTTTACGAATATTACTAAAAAGGGAACTAATCTTTTTTTGGTCAGGGTTAGTTGCTTCCTGTGAACTCGCACTATCTTCTTTTGCATTATAAAATGTTTGTAACTTCCCAATGGCTTGCTTCACCAATGGTGTCTTTGCTAATTGCTCTGCATCACTCTGCGTAGACTTCATAAACAAAGAAACATAGTTATCTACAAGCTGAGCGCTTTGCTCAGCTTCTTTTGTAAAATCTTCACGAGCTTTTTCATAAAGCAGCGTATACGACATTATAGAAACCACCACGACCGATATCAAACACGAGACTATCAAGGCCGCAGTTACTTTGGCTCGAATTGTTCCAAGCATTTGTGACTCCTCCAAGTTTACCACACCTAGTCACCGGACTTCCAATCTGAATATATGTGAGCAGTACACATACTCAGCAATACTTAGCCCTATACACTCTAACAAACTACGTAAGGATACTTAGGTGCCAGCTGAAGCATCCTCTTTCTGCGCTAATAAACACTCACTTGCTCTCTTGAGCGTATCTTTCTGAGTCACCTCCCAGTTAGATTATGGTACATCCGCTGACTGTGCACTTCAGTTGTGTACAGTGTTTACTTATCGGTAAGATAATGAAAATTAATACATTTTTCTTTGAATCGTTTTTTATCATGTCGACTTACAATAAAAAAACATTTACGCATCACTCTTGTGAACAAAAAAAGACCCCCCGACAGGCCGGAAGGTCTTTATTAATCATAACATTTCAAGGAGATTGAACGTTAGCTTACGTTGCTATTCCTGATCAATTTCATATTGCTTCATCTTACGGAACAACGTGCGCCTATCGACTTGCAAAGTTCGCGCTGTATGAGAACGATGCCAGTCATTAGCCTTTAGAATGTCCACAATGTACTGACGCTCAAAGCGGGACATCGCAGTTTCAAGTGGTTCCTGAAGTACCTGCATTCCTCCCCTGTCACTTCTTGTAATAATCCGTTCTCCACCAAGTGACAGGGTTCCTAAATTCAAATATTGATGCAGTGCATTCTGCATCTCCCTTATGTTACCTGGCCAATCATATGCCATAAAAGCATTCAACACTTCTGTTGTAATTGGCGGTCGATTGTCCTGATCCGGCAACACTCTCAGGAAGTGATCGATAAGTAATGGAATATCCTCTTTGCGTTCACGCAATGGGGGAATATAAATCGGCACAACATGAATGCGGTAATAGAAGTCGCTTCGCATTTGCCCTTGCTGTACCAATTCCATCAAATCTCTGTTTGTTGCCGCGACAATTCTGGGGCGTGAATGAACCAACTCAGTCCCCCCAACAGGGGTAAAGCCACCGCCCTCGATCGCACGTAATAATTTGATCTGTCCGATCAAGCTGATCTCACCCAGTTCATCAAGAAAGAGCGTACCATTATCAGCCTGTTCCAAATATCCTTTTCGATTCGCGACTGCTCCGGTAAACGCACCTTTTTTGTGTCCAAAAAATTCGCTTTCAAAAAGCTGTTCAGGGATAGCCCCACAGTTTACCGGAACATAATTGCGCTCAAACCGTGAACTATTGTCGTGTACAGCTCGCGATACAAGTTCTTTACCTGTACCGGACTCACCATAAACAATCACGTTGTCATCGGTTGCGCCAGCTTTGAGAATCATTTCATAAATATTCTGCATCGGCTCTGAATCACCGACAATGTTCCCAAAATAATGTGCCTTCATCTTGCTTTTCAACAGACGGTTCTCTTCACAGATCCCCAATTCCTGCATCTTGCTTTCAGTCACATCTGAAATAAATCCCTCTATAGCAAACGGAATCCCGTCATCATCATATAAACCGACCGCCTGCTCTCTAACCCAGCGCGCATCACCAGATTCAGTCTGGATACGATACACATGCTCAAACCGCAGACGCGCTGCAAGAGAAGCCTGCAACCGCTCTGTCAATTCGGCTCTGTCTTCCTCCACAACTATTGACAGAAAAGGCTCCATTCCGCCTTCTGTAAAATGCGTATGAGGAAAACCGGTCAATTCGTAAGTTCCGACACTCATAAATTGCATTGTTCGTTGCGGATCCACATCGCTTCTGTACGCAATGCCCGGCAGGTTATCCATCAGCGTATTCAACTGACGCTTATTTTCGCTCAACTCCTGCTTTACGAGCACATTCTTCTCTTCAAGACGCTCACGCATCCCTTTGAGCAACAGATGCGTATGAACCCTTGCAACTACTTCCGCCTGATGAAACGGCTTCGTAACGTAGTCTACGCCCCCGACGCTGAACGCTCTGGTTTTATGCTCGGGATCCTGCATGCTTGAAATAAATATGACAGGGATAGAACGAGTTGAATCCTGTTGCTGCAACTCTTCACAGACAGTAAATCCGTCCATATCAGGCAGAACAATATCAAGCAAAATGAGATCAGGACGCTGCACCACAGCGTGTTCCAATGCTTTTTCACCGGTCTTTGCCACAACAAGGGCATATTCTTCTTGCAGATTATCAACGAGAATGCGGAGGTTTACCGGATTATCGTCAACTACCAGAATTAATGGTTTTTTTCTCACAGTGTGTCTCCCCTTGCCTATACTTCTGCAAAGCCGGAAATCTGCTCACAAGCCAACAGATGCTCCCGCGCCTTTTCGTAATCGTATTGAAATACGAAAGATTCAAGTGTGGCAGACACAGTCTGCGGTAAAAAAACAGCAGCTTTTGGTAACAACTCTTCAATTGTCACAGGGTCTGCGGCTTCCAAAGCTGAAGCTAATTTTTGTGCTACAGAAAACTCTTCGTCTGTCAGCGGCTGAGCAGCAGAAAGACTCTCCAGCTCTTTCACAGGTTCTACCTGCACAACTCCTTCCTCCAGCAGCGGAGTTAATTCCCGCTCAAGAGAAAGAATAAGATCGTCAACACCGAGCGGAGTGCTTTCCCCGTTCACAACCCGCTCTGCACGCATTTCAATCTGCTTTGCAATGGCCCCCCCCTGCGCTGCACCAATGTTTGAAGCTGCACCAGAAATCGTATGCGCGATTTTCATCACTTGCTCATACTCATGATTAACCCTTGCCTTACGCAGCTTATCGATAACATCAGCATGCTCTTGCGCGAACAGTCTTAAAAGCTGATCAAAAGAATCCTGAGTAACACCAAGACGTTTTGCCACCTCTCCGCATATACCATACGGCACGACCAATGACTGAGCTTCCTCTGCATAATCACGCACTGGTTGTTCCATAGCTTCCTCTGAATTCAATGCACTTGCGATAGTTGAATATAACGAATCTTTACCGAATGGTTTTGACAGGTAATACTCCATACCCGCTTCCTGAGCCCTCTGCCTGCTTCCTTTAATGGCATGTGCCGTCAACGCAATCATAGGCGGTGCTGCCACACCCTGTTCCTTTGTAATGATTGAAGCTGCTTCGTACCCATCCATTTCCGGCATTTGAATATCCATGAGCACCACGTCGTACGTAATTTTACGGACAGCTTCCACGGCTTCACGACCGTTGGTTACAAATGTCAGCAAGCCACCAGTCGGCTCGAGTAGCATGGTTACAATCTCACGGTTTGTCTGCGTATCCTCAGCAATAAGAATGCGTTTTCCCTCAAAAAGATCTTCTTCAGGAATCCCCATTGCCGGCATGTCTGTATCGGCAAGTACAGCACCTTCTGCACCAAGCATTGAGCATAGTGAACTCAACAAAGTACGCATGGTCAGAATGTCGGTTGCCAAATAAACATGCTCCGGAAGCTTTGAGCTGGAAAGAACAAGCTTACCATGCTTTGCTGCCATAACGAGAACAGGTATCGGCTCACCATCAGCAGTAAAATTAAATAGCCGTTCCGGTCGCTCCGCCAGCGGAATATTATGTCCGATACAGATAACGTCAGGATGCACAACACCGGACTCAAGCTTAAGCACTGCATCATCCACACCGTAGGCAATGGTCGACATCATATCTATCGCATTGAAGTGAGAACGGATAACACTGCCCGACTGTTCTGACTTTGTCACAATCAGGGCAGATATGTTCGCCAGCTCCTCTGGAAGTTCCCATACGTCACAGCATGATGCTTCAAGCTCAAACGGAACAGAGAAAGCAAAAAGACTTCCTACTCCCTGTTCAGATTCAGCCCAAATTTCGCCGCCCATGTGCTCTACAAGCTGTTTACAGATACTCAGCCCCAAACCAGTACCGCCATAACTACGCAATTCCGGTGCACTCAATTGCTGGAACGGAATAAACAACTGTTCCATGGAACCGGATGGAACCCCGATACCAGAATCCTGTACAAAACACTGAAGCAGAATATTGTTGTCTGATATTTGATGAAACCTGAATGACAACGAGATGGTGCCACCAGGAGGCGTAAATTTAAGGGCATTACTGGTAAGGTTCAACATAACCTGCTGTAATTTACCAGAATCGCCACACAGCCTTGTCGGAACAGTGGAAGGAAGATCCACAATAAATTCAAGATCTTTCGCAGCGGCTCTTCCAAGGACAAGGTTGCAGACTCGCTGCACAGTGCTATCAAGATGAAACGGCATATTCTCAACAGCTACGTGTCCTGCTTCAATTTTGGAAAAGTCCAGAAGCTCATTGATGATATCAAGCAGCGTAAAAGATGAATCCAGAATGCTACGTAAATACTTTCGTACAGGCGGTGATGCCTCAAGCATCCGTACTTGTTCTGCAAAGGATATAATACCGTGAAGCGGGGTTCTGATTTCATGACTGATACTGGCAAGAAACTGACTTTTTGCTTGAGTTGCAGCGTCTGCAGCCTCTTTGGAACGCTGCAGTTCTTTGTTCATCTCTCTCAAATCACGGGTACGTTCTTCAACGCGTGATTCCAGCTCAAGGTTCGCTCTGCTCAACATTTCTTCATACTGAACACGGGTAGTTACATTTCGTACAGACCCTACAAACTCTGCAGGCTTGCCGTCTGCATCAAATAGCATTTTACCGGTGACAGAACAGTGCATTGCTTGCTCGCCAGAACCAAACACAAATGCAAAGTCTTCCAGCTTCCCGCGCCTGCGAAGCTCTTTCCTCAGCTTGCGAACAACCTTGGGAGCCATAAAGTCATGGATAGTTGCATTTTGAGCAGCCTCTGGCGTCCACCCGAAGACCTGCTGAATCGAAGGACTTACCTCTCGAATTCTGCCGTCGGGCAGAGCTTGAAAATATACGTCCTGAATATTCTCAAATATTCGCCGATACCTGTCCTCACTATTTCGGAGGGCAGCCTCGACTGAATCTCGTTTTTCCAGCTCTGCGTTAAGTTCGCTGGTTTTTTTATCTACAAGCTTTTTAAGAGAAAGGTTCCACAAAACAATTATGCATGTTGCACCAATAAGGAATGTGAAACACATAAGGATAAGAACAATAGCTCGCGTTGAAACAGGATCAACCTCTTCCATGCGTACCCATTTACCGACAATGGCACTATGCTCTTCTGAAGTGATATTATGCAGTGCTTTGTTGAGAATACTTTGCAGTATCGGCAAATCTTTACTTATACCAATAGAAAGGCTCGCTGTCAGTCCGACAACACCCCCTACCTGCAAATCAAGAACACCGCTTTTTTTAATCTGATGTGTAATACTGAACTGATAGTCTACCAATGCGTCCGACTGCCCGAAAGCTACTCGCTGCAAACCTTCCGCACTGTTTTCGACCACATCAATAATGATATCCTTATAATAATCTTCAAGATAGTCATGCCACGCATAACGACGGACAACAGCAACATGTTTGCCACTCAAGTCATCCAGAGTAAGATCCTTCCAATCTCCCTTGCGGACTACGATAATGCCCGGCATCTTAATAAACGGCGCACTGAAGTTGAGGAAATTATCACGACTCGGGGTACGCATCAGTGCAGCAATCATATCGAGCTTGCCATCACGCATATTCTGCATAACCTGCGTCCATTCACCAACTGCGGAGATTTCAAACTTCAATCCTGTCAGCTTTTCCAGAATGCGCAGATAGTCACTGGTCATGCCTACATGCTTTCCATCCTCATTTTTTGCTTCAATAGGAAAAAAGTTATTATCAATGCCGACACGGACTGTTCCATGCTTGGAGAGCCAATCACGTTCTTCAGGTGAAAAATTCGCCCAGACAAACTCTTTGTTTTCAATCAACCGCTCAACAGTATTATCACGGGAATCCAAAGAAGAAAGAACGGTCTTGTAAATTGCTCCCATTCCCAGAAGCAACATACCGCACACAAGGAGAGTCAACATTTTCAGGCGCATTCATCTTACTCCTGAAACCATGCGGAGAATAATCCGCTCAGTTTACCTAATAGATACTTATCCATTGCCGCTCTGCACTGCCAATGCAAACCAACACTTCCTGACAACTGCCCTACATTATATATAGGGACAGACTAAAAGCTGATTACGTTGCGCTGTAAACATTGCCCTCAGTCCACGTATTCCGTGCCATAAGCCTTGCAACATCCGTTCTCAACAGCTTGTTATCTACGGCACAAGCAGCCGCGAATATACAATTTATAACAGCTCACCACATACATCATACTCAAATTACATCAGAATATATTCTTCAAGGGCACAATAGGGCGTTGCTGTATTATTTTTATACGGATTACTTGAGACAGTAATGTCCGAAATTGATCACCTCTAAGCTGCGTCAGAGCTTACAGAATTCAAAACGGGTCAATTATGACCCAAAAAAGATCGAAATTGACCTTATCACAACTAAAATTTGAGTCAAAACTGCAAGTTTATGTTGCACATTCGCACCATCATACATCACCCGCTGCAGCCATCTGTTTTTTGGGACTATTTTGTCCCGTCAACCAAACCCCTTTTCGCGCATTTTTTCACAAACACCTACTATGGGACAAATTAGTCTCAATATTATTTCTTTTATTTTTAGCATGTTATGAAAAAAGAATAAAAAAAGAGACATACTTGTCTCACTTTTTTCCAATCTATTTCTAACATCCTGACCATGCCTTCAGGTAATTTGTTAACTATATCTGAACGATACTAACAAATTTTCTTACATGTGCACTTTTTGGTCTCTTCTTTGCTCTATACCCACCATATGGTTTATGCCCTCGGGAAACGGCATGACCTGTCCCACCAGTTAAAGACATGTCGTTTCCCTCCGGACAATAAATTTCTTCAGCATAAGAAATACTACCCCTAACAACTTTCGGCCAGTTGCAGGGGTGAATAACAACCTTATTCCATACAGGCAGTTACACGCTCTACTTAGAGTCGTATCTAAATATGGAATACATTCAGGAGGAAGTATGTTTAGGAAAGCATTAGTGCTGGTTGCACTGGTAGCAATGATGGCAGTATCTTCTGTATCATTTGCTCAGGATCCACAGGTTCTGCGCATCGGCATGGGCGACCCTATTGATTCCGAAATGGGTGCTATCGCAACCCGCTTTAAGGAAATCGTAGAAGGTCGCACAGACGGTAAAGTTGAAGTACAGATCTTCCCAAGTGGTCAGCTCGGTGATGAAACCGAAATGATCCAGAACGTTCGTCGCGGCAACCTCGACATGGCAGTAGTAGGTATCGCGAACACTGTTCCTTTCGTTAAAAAGCTTGGTATTCTTACCCTGCCTTACCTCTTCGAAAACATGTACGACGTAGTTCGTGGCGCTACCGGCCCTGCTCACGAAATGCTTAACGAATTTGCAATTAAAGAAGGTGGCTTCCGTGTTCTTGGTTGGACTTACACCGACTACCGCTACCTCTCTAACTCCAAGCGCCCAATCAAAAAACTTGCTGACGTTAAAGACATGAAATTCCGTGTTCCTCAGTCCGCAGTTATCCTTGAAACTTACCGTTCTTGGGGCGCAAACCCAGTGCCTATCTCTTGGGCTGAAACATTCACTGCTCTCCAGCAGGGCGTAGTAGATGGTCAGTGCTACGGTTACATCACTTTCCAGGCTGCTAAATTCAACGAAGTACAGAAGTACATCACCGAAGTTCACTACACTTACCAGCTCCAGCCAATGATGATTTCTGAGCGTCTTTACAAAAAGCTCTCTCCAGAAATGCAGCAGCTCGTAGTAGAAGCTGGTCGTGAAGCTCAGGAATACTGCCTCGCATTCCAGCTCGTAGACGCTGGTCGCGCTAAAGCAGAGCTCATCGCTTCCGGTATCCAGATCGATACTCTCGAAGACGAAGCTGAGTGGAAAAAGCTTGCTATCGATAACGTATGGCCAAAAATGACCGACTTTGTTGGCGGCCAGAAAGTGCTTGATCGTTACCTCGGTTACATCGGCAAAAAATAATCTAGCAGAGACTCAAGAGCCGGTGTCTGACACCGGCTCATTCCTTTTTAATTAGGGGACACCTGATGTTCAAAAAAATCCTTTTTAATATTCTCGACCATGTTGAGAGCTACATCTGCCAAGCACTCCTTGCATTCTTTGTTGTGATTCTTTTCTTACAGATTATTCTGCGTGAAATTGGCACACCACTGTACTGGAGTGAGGAAGTCGCCCGCTTCTCTTTTGTTTGGTTTGTATTTTTCGGCGCTTCCTACGCGGCAAGGCTCGCTGCTCACAACCGTGTGACGCTCCAGTTTAAGCTTTTCCCACCTATCGTGGGTGAAATCTCCATGCTTCTCATGGATGGTGTCTGGATCGTATTTAACAGCGTGATGACTTGGAAAGGCATCCAGACCATTCAGGACCTGATCGAATTCCCGTACGCAACCCCTGCTCTCGACTGGCAGTTGAGCTGGGTGTACATGATCTTCCCACTGAGCTTCTCCCTCATGACTCTGCGTATTCTGCAGGTCAACTACATCAAATGGATTCTTAAGCAAGAAATTGAAGACCCTGACAAAGCTGATATTGAAAAGAGTAAAAATGCTCTGAAGGGTGAGGAGGGTTAGTCATGGGTGTTGCAGAAGTATTATTTCTAACATTTTTGGTGCTCATGCTTTTGGGAGCACCGATCACCGTAGCACTTGGTGTGTCTGCCATGTTCTCATTCATGGTAGTAGGTCAGGATTTGAGCACGCTCATCCAGATCGCATTCACCTCTGTTAACAGTTTTCCAATCATGGCATTGCCGGCATTCGTACTTGCTGGGGCATTGATGGAATGTGCTGGTGTATCAAAACGATTAGTTATTATTGCTGAGAACCTCGTTGGCCCTGTACGCGGTGGTCTGGCAATTTCTACAGCTCTTGCCTGTGTATTCTTCGGCGCTATTTCTGGTTCTGGCCCGGCTACTACTGCTGCGGTTGGTATGCTGATGATTCCGGCTATGATTAAACGTGATTATGAACCTGGCTACGCTGCAGCAGCAACTGCTACTGCGGGTGGTGTAGGTATTATTATTCCGCCTTCTATCCCTATGGTTATCTACGGCGTAGCGGCACAGGAATCCATTACCAAGATGTTCCTCGGTGGTGTTATCCCTGGCCTCTTAATCGCAGCTGGCCTTATTGCGATGCACTTGTTCAAATGTCGCAAAATGGAAGTACACGAAGATATGGCAGGATGGTCTGCAGCCACTCTGTTTAAGTCCATGAAAGAAGGTTTCTGGGCAATGATGGCACCTATCGTTATTTTGGGTGGTATCTACTCCGGCTTCTTTACACCGACAGAAGCAGCTATTGTAGCTATCTTCTACACACTCTTCGTCGGATTCTTTATTTACAAAGAACTTACAATCAAATCCCTGATGAAGTCCCTTGAGACAACATCATGGCTTACCGGTCGCGTACTCATCATTATGTTTACCGCCTACGCATTCGGTCGTCTGCTTGTGCAGTACCGTATTCCGGATCAGATCGTTGAAATGCTCCTCGCATTTACTTCCAACGTAATGGTTGTTTGGATCTTTGTAGTACTTATTCTTCTGTTCCTCGGCATGTTCATGGAAACCCTTGCAATCATCCTTCTCGTTACCCCGGTACTGCTTCCAGTTATGAAAGCATTCGGTGTGGACCCAATCCACTTCGGTATCGTTCTCGTATGTTGCTGTGGCGTAGGCTTCTCTACTCCACCACTAGGGGAAAATATGTTTATCGCCTCGGGTATCGCAGACGTCTCGCTGGAAGAAATTTCCGCAAAAGCGATTCCGTTCTGCTGCGTCACAATCGGTGTTATCTTCCTGCTCGTGATGTTCCCGCAGCTGATTCTCTTCCTGCCGAAAATGCTCATGTAGCAGGGTGAAGCCTTGTGCTTCAACCCTACCCGAAAAGATTGCGGAGAACCTGAAAAGGTTCTCCGCTTTTTTTATGTTGATTGTGTTTGCTGGAGTTGTCTCCGACGGGCAGGCGGACTCCGCCCCCTGCACCCCCGCAAGGGGACTTGTCCCCTTGACCCCGTTATGTGGAACGCAGTTTTTTTAGAAAAATAGGCGAGAGATATCCTGGTACTTTTACCTATTTTTTTAGCAAAAAATTCTGTAGCTAACTGTTTTTACATACACGTAATGTCAAACTACAAGCAGAGAGAACTCATGAGTACCATCACCATAGGTCTTGCCCAATTTACCCCTACTAAAGGACACATTGCTGACAACCTCACCCAACATATTTCACTCATAGAAACTGCAGCAAACAAACGAGTAGATCTTTTGGTGTTCCCTGAACTTTCATTGACCGGATACGAGCCAGAGCTAGCATCAAAGCTGTCTATGACATTGGAGTCAGAGCCAATACTATTGCTAGACAGCTTAGCAAAAAAACACTCCATGACTATTCTTGCTGGTGCTCCGTTTGATACAGGGTACGATCAGCCTGAGCTTTCATTGATTATACTCTCCCCAGAAAACGCTCCTCAGCACTATAGCAAAATCCACCTACATGGTATTGAAAAGCAGTTTTTCAGAGCTGGTATCCACCATAAAATTTTCACAATCAACTCATTCAAAATTGGACTCGCTATTTGCGCTGACACGACACACCAAGAACACATTCAACACATGATTAACAAGGATGTTGATTGCTATATTGCTTCTGTACTTATTTCTAAGCAGGGCTATGCAGCAGATGCAGCTATGTTTACCCAATACGCTCAGCAACACAGCGTGACGATAGGATTTGCGAACTACATAGGACATTCAGGACCATATATCTGCGCCGGAAAATCAGCTTTCTGGAATAAAGAAGGTGAAATAATCTCGCAATGCAGTTGTGATGAACCTGAACTTCTCATAACCACCCTCACCTCCTAACATCCGTTTACGTAGTGGGTTACATAATCTCTGTTTACGAAAGACAGCTCACATGTACGTCAAGCCGGTCAAGGGGGGCTCCCCCTTGCGGGTGGAGGGCAGCGCCCCCTCGCCGAAGGCAACAAAAAAACCGGCTGTCCTTTCGGACAGCCGGTTTTATATTTCGTATAACTTCAGCCTAGCGCAATGCTAACGACGCAATAGAGAGCGGGGTTAACATAAGCGGTTGGCTTGGAAGATGTACAGGCAGTTTAAGCTCTTTCTCAAAGATGGTTTCAATCCCCGGCAGGCAGCAAGTACCACCTGAAAGAAGAATTGAATCAACTTCGTACCCTTTCATGTGAGCAGCAACAATGTCGCTTACGCGCTCAAGAGTAGGCTTTGCAATTGAGAGAATTTTGTACTCCTCTGCTTTGCGCTTATACTCTTCAGCTTTCTCAAGCTCAACATCATAGTGACCGGCAATAGTAAGTGTAATGTGCTTACCGCCTGTCGGCTCATCATCGCTGAATACGATCTCGCCATCTTTAACGATTGCAGTACCTGTAGTACCACCACCGATATCGACAACTGCTGCTTTATCAAGCTCTAAAAGAGATGCTACGCAGCTTGGTTCGTCTTCAACATGGGTTACCTCGAGTCCTGCGGTTTCCAAAATATTTGTGGAAAGACGCGCATCTGTCCCCGGAGGGAAAGAGGTGGAAGCTTCGGTGATTTCGATACCAAGGCGTTCTTCCGCCATAGCTACGAATTTGCGCACTACGTCGCAAGCACCAACAAAGTCAACCACAACACCGTCACGTACAACTTCTGTCCATTCCAGGAAGACAGCAACCGGCTCGCCTTCGCCATCAACAGCCATAAGCACAACATCAGCTGTACCTAAGTCAATGCCGATGTGAATCGGGCCTTCGACCGAAACAGGTTCGGTGTCGTTCATCATGGCTGCGGCGCGATCAAGTCGCTCGCATGCTAACTCCCAAGAAATGGCCATAATTAAACGATCCTAAAGCAATCTACGAGGCAGCAGCGACGCTTACGAGTAAATGTAGCTGCGTTAGTTACGCCTTCACCGGTAGGAGTGGAGATGGTCATAGAAGTCCAACCTTCACCGCCTGCGCCGAGACCTGCTACGTGAGGACCGTTTTTAACGAAAAGGCTTGTATCAGTAGCACGAGCCATTGCTTCCATGTTGTACACGTTAGTTGAGTGCAGACCAGCGGTGTGGCTGAGGCCACGCTCAAGCTTAAGTGCCCACTGGAGTGCTTCTTCAAAGTTGTGTGCACGGAGTACAGGTACGAGAGGCATCATCTGCTCAACAGTAGCAAACACGTAGTCAGAATCACGGCCAGCGTCTACGATAAGAAGCTTGCATGTATCAGGTACGGTGATGCCTGCGATTGCAGCGATTTTTTTAGCGTCACGGCCAACCCATTTTGGATTAGCACGAGCTTTATCAGTACCGTAATCAAGGATAACAGTCTGAGCGATGGTGTTAGCCTGCTCAAGAGTAAGCTCGTATGCGCCAACTTTTTTCATCTCAGCTTTAAGCTGGTCAGCGATGGAATCAACTGCGATGATTTCTTTTTCGTCAGCACAAATGAGGTTGTTATCAAAAGATGCACCAATGTAGATGGACTCAGCTGCACGAGCGATGTCGGCAGTTTCGTCTACAACTACAGGAGGGTTACCGGCACCAGCAGCCATAAGGCGCTTGTTCGTGGTCTTGCGTGCAGCTTCTACTACAGCTTCACCACCGGTAACTACGAGAAGGTTGATACCTTCGTAAGTAAAGAGGCGCTTTGCAGCGTCAATGGAAGGTTCTTTAACAGCTACGAGAAGGTTAGCAATGCCGGTTTCAGCAACAACAGCTTTGTTGATGATTTTGATAGCTTCCTGAGTGATGCGCTTAGCAGCAGGATGCGGAGCGAATACTACAGAGTTACCGGCAGCAATCATGCTGATACCGTTGTTGATAACAGTGGAACCCGGGTTGGTTGATGGAGTTACAGATGCGATAACGCCCCAAGGTGCGTTTTCGATCATGGTAAAACCATTGTCACCAGTAATTGCTTCAGCAGAAACAACTTCTGTACCAGGGGTACGGTCTGCAACAAGAAGAGTTTTAGCAATCTTGTCTTCAACGTTACCCATACCGGTTTCTTCTACAGCCATTTCTGACAGATGACGAGCGTTATTACGCGCAGCGCGACGGATAATATCAACAATCTTGTTACGCATTGCGATAGTACCGATTTTTTTCTGAGCAGCTTTAGCAGCAGCTACAGCATCATCTAACTCATCAAAAATGCCCCAGTCGCCAGCAGCAGGTGCAGGAGCAGCAGAAGAAGTCTGTGCAGCACCAGTCAGCTGAGTAAGAACTTCAGAAACAATAGACTCTATCTGTTCACGTGCGATAGCCATGTTATCTCCAAACTATATTATTTATTGTAAACCGTTTCGCCCTGAGCAGAGATCTGATCAATGATCGCTATTACGCTGAGATCGAGAGGAGGTCTTTCATTCATGGTGAAACGCGCGGAACTGCCTCGAACGAGGAGTACCATTTCACCTTCACCGGCACCAAGGGTGTCGGCTGCAACCTGCCCAGAACGAACAACTTCACCGTCAGCGGTAATAAGATCCACCAACAACAGCGTTACTGGAGGCACGCCGGGATCACGAACAGTAGAAACTACCTGTCCTCGTACTCTTCCTAATTCCATTTTGCATCTCCTTATTGAACGCCGTCAGGGGGTCTTCCGTTGGCAGTTTACTTAGTTTTAATAGGGAAAACTTCCTCAAGATCTGCATGAGGACGTGGGATAACGTGAGTTGCTACAACTTCACCAACGCGCTGTGCTGCAGCAGCACCAGCATCGATAGCAGCTTTGCAAGCAGCAACGTCGCCACGGATAAGAGCGGAAACAAGTGCGCCGCCGATGCGCTCGTAACCAACGAGTTCAACGCGTGCAGACTTAGTCATGGCATCAGATGCTTCAACAAGAGCAGTCATGCCTTTTACTTCAATAATACCAAGAGCGTCGCCCATGTGTATCTCCTGTTTATATACAGAAACCGGAAAAAGCCGGTCTATTTTTTCTTCTGGCCTGCTTTAGCAGGTTTTTCAGCAGCTTTCGCAGGCTTTTCAGCCTTTGGTTCGTCAAAAATAGAACCAATTTTATTTGCGATCATGTCACCAAGGCCATCACCCGGACGAGCGATAACGTTGGTGCCTGCGCATTCGCCAAGGCGGGAAGCAGCTGCTTTACCAGCATCAACAGCAGCGCTTACTGCTGCGAGGTCACCTTCACAAATAACAGTGAGGAGACCGGAGTCAGCATTCGCCACGCTACGCACATGTACGCGAGCTGCTTTGGACATAGCGTCTGCAGCTTCAACAGCAGCTACAAGACCTACTACTTCTACTAAACCTAAAGAGTCGTTCATAACGATACGTTCCTTTCGTTCTTCAATGGACGCAGCGAAAGCAGCGTCTACAAAATATTACGCAAAACTTCCGGAGATGCGCTTGGGATTACAACTTTGCGAACCAGCATAGCGCTCTGAGCAACAACATTAGCTGCTGCTTCAACCGCCATGTTTACAGCTGCAACGTCGCCGGTAAGGATACAGAAAGCCTTACCGCCAAGTCCCATTGCAATGCGTACTTCTGCAATATCAACATCAGCAGTTTTGGATGCTGTGTCAGCTGCAAGAATAGAAGACGCTGCGGAGAAAGTTTCAATAACACCAAGTGCTGAGCCGGACGGTTCCGGCGTTGCACAGGCCATTGCGGAAACAACAGCTTCGTTGATGTTCGGGATTACAAAATGATCAGCAACAGTACCGTCAGAGCTGCTCATACCTGCGTCAACCGCAGACTGAACTGCCGCAACATCGCCATGTACCGCAACAACAAATTTGCCCGGGCAGATGGTTTTAAGCATGAGAGGTTCTACAAGAGAAGCTTTCATCATGCGGTCTGCTGCTTCAATACCTGCTGCAATGGAAGTGAATTCAATCATTCCAACAGACTGGAGTTGAGTTACCACAACTAGGCTCCTTTAATGACGATGTTGTTGCCAACTTCTACGACAGTACCTGCAATAGAAGCATGAACGGTTGCACCGAGTGCGCCTTCCGGCACAGCACCGATAAGCTGGCCTGCAGTTACAGTGTCCCCTACCTTAACTTGAGCAACAGAAGGTGCGCCAATGTGCATGCGGAGCGGGAGACTTACCTGTGCAGGTTTGTAATCGCCTTTAAATTCTGGATGGATATTCATGTAATCAGCAATGCCGATTTTGGACGCAAGGCGAGGTACCGGAATTTTACGGTACGGACGCATTGCAGACTGTTCGGAACGAACTTCACGCGGACCGGTGTACTGAACACCTTTCTCGCGGAACTGTCCTTTTAATGCGCTGTTGATACGGCGCGGGGAAAGCCCCATTGGACAGCTGAAGAGTTCACACACCCCACATTCACAACACATGGCTGCCTGAGTGGCACCCATTGCTACATCCTGACCACCGCCGAATGCGCGCATAACTTTGTGTGTTTCAAAACTGTGACCTACGAGGTAACGCGGACACAGCTCTGTACACATGCGACACTGGATACAGGCAGTAGCAGCACGGCGCTGCATGGTGTGAAGATCAACGGTCGCCTGCTTATGCAGGTAGTGTCCACGAGGGAGCACAATAAGACCGCCGCTTGTTTTTGTGATTACTTCATTCTCAAAAGCAGCCTGAGAATCACACATACGTCCCATCATCGGACCACCGAGAATGTATACAGGGTCTGCAACGGTTGCACCGCCACAGAATTCGAGACATTCCTTAAGGCTGGTACCGAGTGGTACACGGATAATAGAAGGATTACCTACTTCACCTGTAACTGTAAGCACTTTGTGTGTCAGCGGCTTACCGTCCATAGCTTCTGCAACAGTGTGCAGAGTACCAACGTTAGCCACAACAGCGCCCACATCTTTAGGCAAACCCAAAGGCGGGATGGTTTTTCCGGTTACTTCGTGAACCAGAATCTGCTCATCACCGGCAGGATAGAAGTTATCGAGTTGAGCAAGCTCAAGGCCGGTACCTTCCATACCCTTTGCAAAAATATCTGCAATTTCGGTATATTTCCGTTTAATGCCAATGACACCTCGTGTAGCCCCTGTAGCTGCAACTACAGCCTGCATGGCACGAATGATGTCAGAAGCATGGGATTTCATGATGTACTGATCAGTGTGGAGCAATGGTTCACATTCGCAACCATTGGCAATGACCGTATCAACTTGTGCGTCGTATTTGACGTGGGCCGGAAAACCGGCCCCGCCTTCTCCGACAACACCAGCATTCTGGATCGAACGGATAAGTGTTACTTTGTCCATGACATTCTTCTTTGTGCGTTAAGGGCTACAAAGAGCGCGACTAGCGCTTAAATGGAAAAACGTCTTCCAGATCGCCGTGAGGACGAGGAATAACGTGAACCGCTACAACTTCACCGATGCGCTGTGCAGCTGCTGCACCAGCGTCGGTAGCAGCTTTACAAGCAGCTACGTCGCCACGAACGATAGCAGTAACAAGACCAGCACCAATCTGCTTGTAACCAACGAGCTGCACACGAGCAGCTTTTACCATTGCGTCAGAAGCTTCGATAAGAGCGGTAAGACCTTTAGTTTCGATCATTCCTAATGCGTCCATTGTATCCTCCAATTGATTAGTCAGTAACTGACGTATGTTTTTACTTTGTTTGCCGCGTTATAAGCACTGGCCTACGACGGCAACTTTATAAATATCATCTGCACTACAACCACGGGAAAGGTCATGCCAGCCTGCAGCAAAGCCCTGCAGAAGCGGACCTAATGCGGTGTATCCGCCAAGTCGCTGTGCAAGCTTGTATGCAATGTTTCCTGCTTCCAGAGATGGAAATACCAATACGTTTGCTTCACCTTTAATAGGGCTGTCAGGAGCCTTGGAGGCTGCAACGCTTGGTACAATCGCAGCATCAAGCTGCAATTCACCATCAATAAGAAGGTCAGATTCACGTTCACGGACATTTGCCAAAGCTTCCTGAACCAGTGTTACACGGTCATGCTTTGCACTACCTTTGGTAGAGAAAGACAGCAGAGCAACACGCGGGTCTTCACCAAGAAGCTTTCGGGCTTTATCCGCAGATGCAATGGCGATATCTGCAAGAGTAGCTGCATTAGGTGCAGGTACAACGCCACAGTCTGCAAAAATGTAGTCCTTACCGCCCTCAGGCGCGATCATGAAAAAGAAACTAGAAACGGTTTTGAGACCTTTCTGTTTAGGCAAAATATGCAACCCGGCACGAATAACATCACCAGTTGAGGAGATGTTACCTGCAACACCAAGCTGTGCTTCATCACGGCGAACCATCATGGCAGCACCAGCAAGCGGACAACGCATTGCTTTAACAGCAGCATCCATTGTCACAGGCTTACCTTTCTTTTCGCGCATTGCGAAAAATTCGGTCGCATTTTTTTCAAGCAGTGTGGGGCTGGTGTGATCCACTACCGTAATACCTGTAGTACGGACTTTTGCTTCGCGCATTTTACTGCGCACAGCAAATGGAGACTGGACAAGCACAGGCTCGCAAAGTCCGTCAGCCTTCAGGCGGGTAACGGCTTCGAGAACACGCTCGTCGAGACAATCCGGGAACACAACAGTCTTAGGATTCTGCCTGCATGCTTCTTTACAACGTTCCAGAATGCTCACATTACACTCCGTGACTACTGGATGTTGTTTACGCAAGCGATGCGTACAGAAGAAGGAGTACTGTAAGTAATCTCAACACCTTCAGGGAAGTACATCATATCGCCGGCTTTACCGATTTTGGTTTCGCCGCCAACAGTCAAATGTAATTCGCCTTCAAGGATGATACCCACTTCAGGGGACTCTACAGTACGGGTAAAGGAAGCGCGTTCCCACTCCATGTACCCAGCAGCAAGCTTAGCATCATCACATGCGCCAATGGCATCTGCAATGAAGACTTGCTCGTCAACTGGAACAGGACTGGAACCCTGTTTCTGCAGGCGCTGCCCTTCGATAAAGCAAATACCGTTGCTTGAAGCAGCAGCTTCAACAACCGATGCAGCAGGTGCTGTTGCCGGACACGCAGTATCGCCAAGTTTAGCGGAAACAACGCGGGCAACCACAGCTTCAAGCACTTCAGCGCTTGTTCCTGCAGGAAGCTTATCTTTGAGGAGCGCACAAACCTGCGTCACAACCTCTTGTGCTTCAGTACAACCGCCAGCGGAAACCGCAGGCGCTACCGGAGCAGCAGGAGCCGGAGCTTGCGCAACACATGCTTCTGGAGCAGATGCACTGCAAGCCTGTGCAGGCGCAGCATCTTCAAGAGAAGACTCAATGAAAGTTACTCCAAGCTCTTCGGCTTTATCCTGAGCTTGTGGAGTAATGATACATTCACAAATTTTAAGTTTAATGGAGTTAGTACCATTATCAACAGCTTTGCGAACGTCAGCCTCGGTGACTATCCGTTTTCCCATGCAGTACCTCCAGTGTTGGCTGTTCGTGTATGGGGCTTTCAGTCATTTGCCCAAGTTTTTCAGGCTGTGAAAAACCTGCGCGTAACATTTATATAAGCCTGCACAAGAGAGCAGGCACATGGCTCTCTTGCAACAACCGTGCACAAAAACACAGCCATCTTGTAGTTACGGACAGCTCCTCTATAAATGATGATTGAATAAGAAATAAAGTGTTATTTTCTGCATGTTGAGGCAAAAAATTCTTTTGAAAAAAAATAGCATTCAGTTTTGTGATTTTTTCCACAACCTAAATGCAAAAGTATTTTACTATGTTCAAGAAGGCATGAGATGCATTTTTGCAGCATAACTATACTTTTTAATACTGATTACTACTAACACATTCAATTTATAGTATTTCAACACGTTAGTTTCTTCAGTTTTACTAACAGTAAGTAACAATTTTACTTACGTTGCAACAAGGCAACATGCACATTTTTTGCGCAAAGTATTGCATTTCGTACAATTAGCATAATTTGAAGTTGCATGGTGCAACTCCGCATCAAAATTTTGCGTAAAAATTACCTCTTCAACTTCTCTAGCTACGTGTTTTTTCTTGAAAAAGTTTGATTAATTAATCAATCCACCCTGCTCTATTTTACCACTATTTCTGCAAACCAATCGGTTAACCCCTCTCATACAAGCCTTTTTACAAAACAGATTATCTCTAACTCTTCTTTTCACAAGAGCGTCTACGTTCACTCTGGCACTCTACTTGCTTTTGTACTGCTGGCAGTATTTTAAATTCTACCGATTAGTTTAATAACGCCACGACGCATAGTGTTTATGCATCTGGCGATGGATGAAAACCCATAGGGGATTTGCAATGAACGTGATTGACTTCCGTTTCCGTCCAAACACTGCGGAAACTCTGAGCGGAATCCAGAACAGCACTATGTTCAAAGGCCTCTGCCAGCACATCGACTTTTCTAAAATGAAGGCTCAGACCGTAGCTGAGTGTGTTCAGGACCTTACTGCTAACAACGTTGTGCGCGCTGTTATCACCGGTCGTGACTGTGAAACTACCTACGGTGCTAAGCCTAACAACCAGAGTGTTATCGACTTTGTTCAGGCTCATCCAGAGAAGTTCATCGGCTTCTTCGGCATGGACCCACACAAAGGCATGCAGGGCATCCGCGACCTGAACCACGCAGTTCAGACTCTCGGCCTCCGCGGCGCAGCAGTTGACCCATACCTTGCTCAGCTCTACCCGAACGATGCCAAGTACTACCCAATTTACGCAAAATGTTGTGAACTCGACATTCCTCTCGTATTCACAACTGGTCCTGCTACTCTCGTTCCTGCAGCAGTAGTTGACCACGTTGCACCTCGTTACATCGACTTTGTTGCTCGTGACTTCCCAGAGCTCAAAATCGTAATCAGCCACGGTGGCTACCCATGGGTTAACGAAGCTATCATTGTTGCAGAGCGTAACAAAAACGTATTCATCGAAATCTCTGAATACGAACGCTCCCCAATGTCTGAAGCATACATTCAGGCTGCTAACACAATGATCTCCGACAAGCTGCTTTACGCATCTGCTCACCCATTCATTGACTTCCGTCAGGCACTTCAGACTTACAGCGAACTTCCATTCACTCCTGAAGTTCGTCAGAAAGTTATGCATGACAACGCTGCAAAACTCCTCGGCCTCGAATCTGCACCAGCAGCTTCCGTTGCAGGTGGCGCAGCTTCTGCTGATCTCGTGAAAGACATCGTTTCCGAAGTTCTCGCACGTCTCGGCAAGTAGTCGCACAACTACGTTGTTCCTCACGTTCCTGTCTGCGTCATGCACGCAGACAGGAACGTATATCGCGCCAAAAAGCGCACACAAATTTTTTGCAACCGGATAGTTGACCAGCTCCTCCTTTGATCATGCCTCTAAGGCTGTTCATCTATCTCCGGTTACCCTACGGAACACTCCATTCCGAACCCTGCTTGAGGAGACATAAGCGCAGGTACCACGCGCGGCTATCAAGATTCTCCCCGCTTCTTATAGCCCATTTTGTCCCTCATCTTTCAAGCCTTGTCTGGGCACGGGAGCACACTCCCTACAAATGCCCTGATTTCTCTTGCCAAGAAATCAGGGCATTTTGTTTTGCCTGTAGCCAATACGCCACACCACTATCCACCTTCCCGACCCTCAAACAGTACTATCCATCCACAAGGCCACAAAAAAGCGCCCGAGAGAAACTCTCAGGCGCTTACTATTTCAACGTGTAATCGAGACTTACAAAATCTTACGGTAGATAGCGACAATCTCTTCCTTACGCATGCCACGAGGGTTCGTAGCTGCACAGGCGTCTTTCATTGCGCTTTCTGCCATTACTTCAAAGTCTTCCGGATTCACAGTCTTACCGTATTTCTTTGCAAGCAGAGTAAGTGACGGCGGAATACCAACATCCTGCATGAGATCACGGATAGCCTGAATCACATTTGAAGCAGCTTCACGCTGAGTACGGGCTGTGCCCTGTACACCGAAAAATTCTGCCATTTCTGCAAAGCGATCCATCGCAGCAAGCATGTTAAATTCACATACATGAGGAAGGAGGATTGCGTTACACTCACCATGCGGCAAGTTAAGGTACCCACCAAGCTGGTGCGCCATAGCATGAACGTATCCGAGCCCAGCATTGTTAAATGCCATACCAGCCTGATACTGAGCATAACACATAGCTTCACGGGCTTCTAAGTTACGACCGTTACCAACAGCGCGGCGCAGATATTTTGCAATAAGCTTAATTGCTTTTTCCGCGTTTGCATCGGTCATGTGCGTTGCACCAGTAGAAACATATGCTTCCACTGCGTGTGTCAATGCATCAAGACCTGTAGCCGCTGTGAGGCTAGGTGGCATACCAACCATAAGCTCAGGGTCATCAAGAGCAATCCCCGGAGTAACACGCCAGTCCACAATCGCCATTTTAACTTTGCGGGCTGTGTCTGTGATAATGCAAAAGCGTGTCATTTCTGAAGCAGTACCTGCTGTAGTATTAACAGCGAGGAACGGAGGCATTGCCACGCGAGCTTTATTCACACCTTCGTACTGGTGAATTGTCCCACCGTTTGTAGCTACGATGCCAATACCTTTACCACAATCGTGAGCGCTGCCGCCGCCAAGGGTGACAATGCAGTCACAACCATTAGCAGTATACTGTGCAAGGCCGTCATTCACGTTTGCATCTGTCGGGTTCGGTACTGTTTCATCGTATACAGCGCACTGCATGCCAGCAGCCTGCATAAGCTGTACGATAGAAGCGGTAACTCCAAGCTGCGTCATACCTTTGTCCGTTACGAGCAAAGGCTTGGTACCTCCCAGAGACGCAAGTCTTGCAGGAATCTCTTTAATTGCGCCAGAACCGATAACTGTCACTGGCGGCATGTAAAATTCGACAGGTGCGACTGTCTGCTGAAAGCTCATCTCAAATCCTTCCGGTGATGAAAGTTGCTGTTTGCACCAAAATAAATTCAGTAACCTAAAAAAACCTTTTTCTAACCTGCCGGAATGTACCACTACCCCTGTGGCATCAACGCTCTTCACTTCGTTATTCCAGCATATGCAGTTACTTTTTCAGCCAAAGAAAAATGCTTTGTACGAAAAGTAACAAGCATTTCTACTAAGCAATAAATGTGCAAACAACCAACTTTGAATCAGGACTTTTTTACAACTCATCACAAAAATGTTTTTTATATTATTATATCAGATGGTTATTGAAATATGTTTTTTATTGAATTTTTTCTTCCTCACATCTTTACACTGGCTAACTACCCAGTTTTTTCGCTTTCAACCTTTCATCAATCGGCATGAGCCCTTTGAAACCGGTATCTTTCTCTTTTACACGATACCTCACCCAACAACGTTGCATTACTGCATCAACAAACCAAGAAGTAGATCAAAGTACCTACTATCCCTTTATCCCCTTTATTTATTCTTTTTTTCACAAACATGAAGAGTGCGTCATTATATTTTATCTGTATAATCAAGCCGAAACAAAAAGGATGCAATTAGGCAACGTTCAAATCAACAACATAACCATATGTTTTTTCTAGCTAAAAAACATACACGCCACCCTTGATGCAAAAGAGCAACTCAAAACCACTTACCACTTCTTTCAATACGCAAAGCCCTCTATTGAAATTAATTTTACTGTCATGATATCCCGACAACTAAGGTCATCTTTTAAATAGTTTGACATAGAATGTTTGAGCTACTAATTTTCACAGGCATTTTTTTTAGCTATAGACCCTGCTATACGCGCAGTTGCCTAACGCTTTTTTTGATAAAGTCACTACATCTCAGCACCGGACACTGATTTACATGAAATATATCGAGATAATACGTTCCAAGTGGAATGAAACAAGTCAGGATCAAATACACACTGCCCTTGTAAATACCTTTTGTTTTTACATGCTATTTTTCTCTTTCGGACGTATTTTCATCCAAATTGGGCAAATCGGGTCTATTATCCTTCTGGCAGCATATTATGCTAAAGGGTTCAACACTACGAACCTCAGTAAGTTTGGTGGTAAAAAATTCTTTGCTATTTTCTTCGCCTATCTCATTCTCAATGTAGTACTGTCACAATGGCCAGCAACATCCATCAGAGCAATCAGCTCTAACTGGTGGAAGGCATTTTTAATACCATTCATTGCCATGGAACTTGTCACATCAGAACGTGACCTCAAAAAATTAATTATGGCCTTTGCCGGTGCGGGCTTTCTCCAAGGACTTGACGGCATCTGGCAGTCTATTTCAGGCTTTGATCTTATCCACGGCACCGCCATCTATGAAGACAGGCTTACCGGCTCCATGAAGACACCACGGGTTGGCAACTACATGGCGATCATTCTGCCTGCTGCTTTCGGGATATGCTACATTGCAAAACAACAAGGCCCGAAATGGGGAAAACTTGTATGCTGCGCTTTGCTTACTCCTGCAGTATTCCTCTGGATATTCAGTCTTACACGCAGCGGCTATGCCGGAGTCGCCATTGCCCTGTTTACGTTATGGGCCTTTGTCTGGCCTCCTTTTCGTCTCTATAAATTGGCCTTACCTGTTGCCGGCGTTGTCTCTTTGATTATTCTGGGTCCTTCACGAATTTCTTTTGAACGCCTTATGCAAAACCCTCGATGGGAAATATGGTCTTTCTCCTTAAAAATATTTGAAGAATTTCCCATCTTCGGCGCAGGACTCAAGACCTACGCACCTGCACGTGATATGCTCGGCTTAAAGCAAGTTGTTGCCAGTGCTGAAATCCCCCACCCGCATAATATGTACCTCCAGTTCCTCTCTGACGGCGGCATTATCGGCTTCACAATCTGCATGCTGTTCCTGTTCGGTTTGCTGTACTATGCATTTGCAATCATACGCCCGAACATTAAATATGAAATACAAGAACAATCATCCGCCTACTACTGGCGCTATACCGCCCTTTTCTGGGGCAGCTACCTTGCCTACCTCGGCACCGGAATCTCTGCTCATGATTTCTTCCGTCCATGGTGGCTTGCAATCGGCATGGCAATGCTCGGTATAACGCTTGGCGCATGCACAGCCGGTGCAAGTAAAGCTGCACCAAGAACATCTTTTACGTCGTAACTGGGGATAGGTATGAACATAGCATTCTTCAATGCTACTGCCGGGTGGGGTGGAGTAAAAACATGGACAATCGACGTTGCGGAAGAATTGCAGAAGCAAGGACACAACGTTGTTGTTGTCGGAAAAGACGACCGATTCAGGGAGCGTGCTGCTTCTAAGGACATGCGAGCCTATACAGTCTCATTTGGCGCAGATTTCAGCCCTGTCAGCATCATCAAATTTATGAATTTTCTGCGTAAAGAGCAGGTGGATGCAATACTCATAAACGTGAGTAAAGAGCTCAGAACCGTCGGCATCGCAGCAAAACTTCTCGGAATCCCGATAATTCAACGAATCGGACTTCCAAAAGACATGAAGTGCTGCACCAAAGTAAAACTGCTCGACCAGATTCTTACTCCGCACTATTTATTCCCGTGCGACCATAATCGTGAAGGTATGCTTGAGCATCTTCCGTTTGTAGATCGAGCACGAACAACTGTTGTATATACAGGAAAACCTGTTCGGAATGTATCTACACAAGCACACGCCGGCGCTGTTCAGTTCATAACAACCAGCCAGCTGAATGTCCGCAAGGGGCATAAGGAACTAATGGAGACCATGGGCCTGCTTGCTGAAAGAGGCTGTCCGTTTCACTGGCATATCGTTGGAACAGGAACCGAAGAAGAAGCGTTAAAGAAGCAGTGTAAAGAATTGCAACTGGACTCATATATCACGTGGCACGGATGGGTTCAGGACATATTCCCTTTGCTTGAACAGGCAGATTGTTTTGTTCTTCCCTCGTTCTTTGAGGGACTGCCTAATACACTTCTGGAAGCCATGTCCTGCGGCCTTATTCCTGTTGCGCGGGATGTTGGTGGAATACACGAAGCTTGGCCGGACTCTCTGAAGGATCTGCTGATTCCAGAGTCAGAGCCTGCTGAAATGTGGGTTGAACGACTGAAGGATATAGCAACGCTTCCAAAAGAGGATCTATCTAAAAACAAACGCATGGTGCAAGAATACACAGAAATACACTTCAACCTGACAAAACAAGTTTCCAAACTGGCAAAAGAGCTTGAAAAGATAACGGAAGAAACAAATCAGTAACATAAATATCACAAAGCTACGTATACAATAGAGTATACGTAGCTTTTCTTTTGGCTATTGCTATACACAAGACGAGTCGCATCATTCGTGTAGGTGCATAGATCTTGATCATTGTACAACTGCTCAAGGTTGTACTGTACAACATGGTGTTAGACTTTGCTGTTGTAAACGCTATCAATATTGCAATTGCTATTTCTTATGGTATGTAAGCACATACTACAAAGAGGAGTTATTTATGAAAAAGTTGCTATTATTTCTCGCTGTTACCATTATGATGTTCAGTGCAACTGCTGCTTTTGCTGACGCTGACAAGATTGTAATCGCCCACCGCGGCGCATGCGGCTACCTGCCGGAACACACTCTTGAAGCAAAAGCTGCTGCATACTTTATGGGTGTAGACTACATTGAACAAGATCTCGTAATGACAAAAGACAACCAGCTTGTAGTACTCCATGATCACTACCTTGATCGCATTACTGATGTTATGGAGAAGTTCCCTAACCGCTACCGCATGGTAGATGGTAAAAAACGCTGGTTTGCCATCGACTTCACACTTCCAGAAATTAAAAGTCTGAAAGTTACAGAAGGATTCAAAGTTAAGGACGGAAAAAAGACACAAGGTTTCAGTGCCCGCTTCCCACTGTTCAAGTCCTCCTTTGAAGTTCCTACCTTTGAAGAAGAGTTACAGCTCATTCAAGGTCTGAACAAGTCCACTGGCAAAAATGTTGGAGTATACCCTGAAATCAAAGCTCCTTGGTTCCACCGCTCTGAAGGCAAGGATATCAGCCTTGCGGCTCTCAACATGCTTAAAAAGTACGGCTACACAACAAAAGAAGATAAAGTGTATGTACAGTGCTTTGACCCTAATGAGACCCGTCGTATCAGCAAGGAACTGCTTCCTAAGCTTGGCATGAATGTTAAAGTTGTTCAGCTTATTGCAGAGACTGACTGGAACGAAACCATGGAGCCTAAAAACGGCAAGCTGGTTCCATACAACTACGACTGGATGTTCAAAAAAGGCGCAATGAAGAAAATTGCCGAATATGCTGACGGTATCGGTCCTTGGAAGCCAATGCTTGTTAAAAACGACTCAACCCGCAATAACCTGATCATCACAGACATGGTTAAAGAAGCACACGATAACGGCATGGAAGTGCACCCTTATACCTTCCGTCTCGATGAAGGCCGCATCCCTCAGTATGCAGCCAGCTTTGAAGATATGCTCGACATTTTCTACTACACTGTAAATGTTGACGGTGTATTTACAGACTTCCCAGACCGTGCAGTAGACTTTTTGCGCCGTGCTGAATACAAACGTCAGGGATTGTAATATCCATTTTCAATACTAATTAAAAAACCGCCATATTCGGCGGTTTTTTTTATTACTTATACCGATGCGGTATACTGTCTGCTTTGCAAAATATCGTGCACACCAAGCGCCTTTTGCGCCTCCCAACTGTCACGCACCATATCTTCAACAGTTAATTGCGCCTTCCACCCCAGCTCACGCTTTGCAGCACCGGGGTCAGCCCAGCACTCTGCCACGTCACCGGATCGCCTCGGGGCAATAACGTACGGCACCTCTATGCCATTTACTTTCTCAAAGGCGTGTACCAACTCCAGCACACTAATTCCGTTCCCTGTCCCTAAATTATACACAACACATCCCGGGTCAGTTGCCATTTTCTGCACTGCCGCAACGTGCCCTTTTGCCAGATCAACCACATGGATAAAATCCCGTACGCCTGTTCCGTCAACCGTGTTGTAGTCATTCCCGAAAATATGCAATTTTTCACGAATGCCAAGTGCGGTCTGGCACACGTACGGCATAAGGTTATTCGGAATTCCTCGAGGACTTTCCCCAAGCTTGTATGAAGAATGAGCACCGACAGGATTAAAATATCGAAGCAGCGCAATGTTCATTTCTGAATGCGCAATATGCAAATCCTTCAGCATATGCTCAATAAAAAGCTTACACTTCCCATATGGATTTGTGGCACTGAGCGAATGCGCTTCATCCAACGGAAGATACTGAGGACGACCGTACACGGTGGCAGAAGAGCTGAAAATAATGTTGTTTATTGAATGCTTCAGACACCGTTCACACAATATGAGTGTACTGTCGATATTGTTCTGATAATACATCAACGGTTTTTGAACTGATTCACCAACAGCTTTGTATCCTGCAAAATGAATAACACAATCAATATGGTGTGCTCCCATTATAGAATCAAGCTGTACAGCATCACGAACATCTGCCTCGTACCACGTAAACCGTTTTCCCGTGATGCGTTGGATGTTTTCAAAAACTGCTTCTGTACTGTTAGAAAAGTTATCAATACAAATCACGTTATAACCACTTTCCAGCAGTTCCACCGCAGTATGACTCCCTATATACCCTGCTCCACCTGTAACCAAAATATTTTTCATACTAATTCAGTACGATACCCAACTTTTACCTCGTATTATTTTTACATTATTATAAGTAACTTCTAATGCCTTTGGGCTCCGCCGCAACATAGTGTTTACTTGCGCAGCATCTCTGCTATGCTGAAACCAATTTTCAAAAACTGGCGCTTGCATAACGGAGGCACCACATGAAGTACGTTCAATTACCATCAGGTGATAGAATGCCTGCCTTGGGACTGGGCACGTATCTCAGTCCACCGGAAAAGATAGAGCAGGCAATTTCAACTGCCTTGTCTTGTGGCTACAGGCACATTGATTGCGCGGCCATCTATGGCAACGAAGATGACATCGGTGCAGCCCTCCAAAAAGAACTTGCCACCTACAAACGTGAAGATCTCTGGATCACATCAAAACTCTGGTGTGATTGTCACGAACCGGATGCTGTACTTCCGGCCTTGAAGCAAACGCTTAAAGACCTCAACCTTTCCTATCTGGACTTGTACCTTATCCACTGGCCTATAGCTCTGGCTCCGGGAGTAGAATTACCCCAGAAGCATGAAGACTATATAACACTGGAGCAGGTTCCGTTGCAGGCAACGTGGCAGGCAATGGAAACATGTGTAGAACAAGGCCTCATTCGCAATATCGGTGTGAGCAACTTCAGCACGCATAAACTTGCCAGCTTGCTTGCACAGGCACGCATCCAGCCTGCTGTAAATCAAATTGAAATCCACCCCTACCAGCAGCAGAAGCAACAAGTTGCCTTTGCTCAAAAGCATAACATTGCACTCACAGCCTATTGTCCGCTGGGCTCTATAGGAACACCTATCACTACCCAGGACGGCAGTCTTCCACCACCGTTACTAAAGCACCCACTCATTATCTCCATTGCAAAAAAACACAGCGCTACCCCCGCGCAAGTACTTCTTGCATGGCTCCTCAAGCAAGGCATTGCTGCTATTCCTAAATCAATCACACCGGAACGCATACAAGAAAACTTTGCCAGCACAAAACTTGATCTGGACACAAACGACATGACGGCATTGGCAGAGCTGGATATGCATGCCCGTATCATCGACGGACGCATCTTCACACATTACAACTCGCCCTATACAATTGAAAACATATGGGATGGTGAATAGCGTGAAACACTTCACACTTTGTACAGGAAGAAAAATGCCCGCTCTCGGGCTAGGTACGTCCAGAATTGAACATGAAAAAATAGAACCAGCAATCATGACTGCATTGGATGCAGGTTACAGGCATATCGACACAGCAGCCATATACAAAAATGAGCTGCCCATTGGAGCAGCTCTGCAAAAAGGGCTAAAACAATACCCGCGACCTGACTTGTGGATTACCTCAAAACTCTGGTGCGATGCCCATAAGCCTGATGATGTTATGACCGCTCTCAAGGACTCTCTGTATAAACTTCAGCTGGACTACCTTGATCTCTACCTGATGCATTTTCCGGTTGCACTCAGACCCGGCACAGGATGGCCGACACAACACGAAGATTATTACACACTCGAAGAAGTACCACTCTCCGAAACATGGGAAGCAATGGAGCATTGTGTCAAAAAAGGACTTGTACGTGACATCGGAACCAGCAATTTCAGTACAGTAAAATTACATGACTTAGCAGAAACAGCCCGCATTCAGCCAGCAGTCAACCAGATAGAAATGCATCCCTACCAGCAACAGCATTTACAACGGGACTACGCTAAGCGGCATCATATTCTCCTGACAGCCTACTCCCCACTTGGAAGTTCAGTAGATACAATGCAGCAGGCAGACGGTACAAAGCTACCGCCGTTGCTCACTCACCCTGTTATTAATGAAATAGCTGAAGAGCATGATGCCACGGCTGCACAGGTATTACTTGCATGGCTGATGGCCATTGAAGTTGCCGTCATCCCGCGATCATCATCTCCTGAACGGATACAGGAAAACTTCAAAGCAACATCGCTGGCACTCACACCATTAAATATCGCAACAATTGCCGAATTACATGCAAAAGCTAAGATCTTTAATGCCGCAGGCTTCACAGAATATGATTCGCCCTACTCTCTGGAATCAATATGGGACGGTGAACTCTATACTTAGGCTCGCTCAAGTGTATGCAGTGTAATTTCAGGAGGCACCGTAAACCGCATAGGAGGTCCCCAGAAACCTGTACCTGTATTCACATACAACACAGTGCCACCTACCTGGTATCTCCCAGAGACATACTGCTGGAATAACCCCACAGCATATGTCCACGGGAAATATTGTCCGCCATGAGTGTGACCGGACAACTGCACATCGTATTGCGCCTCAACAGCTTTGTAGACATTTCGAGGATTGTGCGCCAGCAACAAAGACATGTCATGTTCCGGTGCATCAGCTTTGGCTGCAAACGGATCAGAGGCATACTCTTGCCCGATACGGTCGCCATGAAAATCCCACACACCAGCCATAAGCATTTTGCCGTTTCCTTTCTGCACCAGTGTATGTTCATTATTGAGTACTGTGAAATCCAGTTCGCGCATCTGCCCTACCCACGCGTCTACACCGGAATAAAATTCATGGTTACCGGTAACAAAAAACTTGCCGAGCGGTGCACGTAATCTTTTCAATACTGAAAGCTCTTTTCCGACACGGGAAACTTGCCCGTCGATGGCATCCCCAGTCAGTACAACGATGTCGGCATTCAGTGTCTCAATCTGTTGAACAATAGGCTCCAACCATTTTTTATCCAAAATAGACCCCACATGCAGATCTGATATATGGGCAATGGTCAGCCCTTGCAGGTCTGGATGCAGCTCTTTAACCGGAAGAATATTCTTTTTAATCAGGGGAGTCTGAAAAGCCTCCGCAACAGAAAATGCCGTTATAGGAAGTGCTGTCGCCAGCACAAGCGCATTCCCCGCATTATGAATGAAGGCACGCCGTGCACCGTTAACTGGAGTTTTTTTGGGCGTAAACAATCTTCCCACAAGCTGTAAGGTTTCTTTTACAAACAAGAACGGCGCAAGGAGGAATAAAAAACCGAATGACAGATACCCGCACCAGCGAATTACCGCAGGCACTTCCACTGGAAGCCCTTCATGCACATACAGGCGGGTAATATGATGCATCCCAAGCCCAAGCAACAATAAACCAGCCAGAGCAATCTTGGTTACGGGACGCGCTTTTAACGGCATAATCATACGCCAGCAGATAACGACCCACAGGATAAGCACCACTGAACTTACTACGATAGAAAAAAGTGACATTTGATCTTTCATACTTCGGGCAGTAGCAGGAAACCCCTGTTATCTACAAGAGCAATATCCTCCAGAAGCACCTTTTTTACTAAAAACGATCTGCCACAACTGAAGGTCTCTTGCTCTGAATGCTCCGGCACAGGAAAGCAGGTAATAACGCCACATTCGATAAAAGCGATCCCCCAGCTCATCTTTGAACTGCGGCCAGGCTGCTTCAAAACGTTCATTCCATGCCATAAGCGTCTTATCATAATCGGCACCAAAATTATGCAAGTCCTCAAGCACAAAAAGTCCCTCTGCGGCCTGAGTCAACCACTCCAAAGCAGGGACCTGTCCCACTGGGAAAATGTATTTTGCAATAAACGGGTCGGGGACTGAACTTCGGATTCGCTTGCCGATAGTGTGCAACAGGAACAATCCATCCTCCTTCAGACAACAACTCGCCTGCTTCATATACGTCCTGTAATTTTTCCGCCCCACATGTTCACACATCCCCACACTTACTATCCGGTCAAATTTCTCTGTTTCCTTCCTGTAATCTTTCAGGCGAAATTCAACAGGCAAGCCTTTGCATAATTCCCTGCCAAGCTTAACCTGTTCAGAAGATACGGTAAGGCCTACACACTCTACACCGTATTTTTCTGCGGCATATCGCATAAAGCTTCCCCATCCGCATCCAATATCAAGCACCCGCATTCCCCGCTCCAGCCCTATCTTCTGGCAAATAAGGTCGAGCTTTGCTTCCTGTGCCTGCTCAAGAGAGTCTGCATCCTTCCAGTATCCGCAGCTATACGCCATATATTTATCAAGCATCGCCTGATAAAAACTGTTTCCAAGATCGTAATGAAATTCACCGATCCGCTTAGCTTTCTTTACGGTTTCTAGATTGAGCAACTTAAAACGGGTTGCGTGCCAGAAGAGCTTTACCGGCTTAATTCTGGTATCAACGCCCCCTTTTAAAAGCCTGTAAAAAAATTCATCAAGCTTCGGTACGTCCCACAATCTATCCATATATGCTTCACCAAGCCCCAGATTGCCTTTAGCCAGCACCCTGTTTACCACCTCAGCACTATAAAACCTCGGATCCCAGTCATTAAAACCATTAACAGTTACACCGGTACCTTGAAGTAAACTATCTAAAATCTCTTTTTCAGTATCACCAACAGGTTCAACATGTTGTGCCACTATCTGAGTCTCATGCATTTCCATATAACTCTCCTGCTATATCAATACGGCATACTCCTCATCAGCATCACACAAATTAAAACAGTAAAGAGCTGCCGACACACTTCCCGATACTGTTCCTGTCAGTAGTTTTATAGTCAAATATTTTCTCCAACCCGTTCACACCACCGCTATAACAAAAAAGAGCCTTTCCCGTTCTGAGGAAAAGACTCTTTTGATATTATTCAACATACTGTCCGTAAAACGTACAACGTCTGCCGGATAGATAACGTTAACTCTGCTTCAATGTATTAATAACTCCGGTAAGTTCATCCGACAAACTGGCAAGTGTTGCCATTGTCCTTGCGGAATCACCTGCTGAAGAAGCCATATCCTCAGCAAGGCGGGTAACTTCTTCGACGCTGGCGTTAATTTCTTCACTCGTTGCGGATTGTTCTTCCGAAGCTGTGGCGATAACACGCACCATATCCGTTGAACTTTCGATCATCGTCGTCATGTTCGTCAACGCATCCCCCGCCTCTCTGGCAAGGCCGGTACAGTTTGAAACCACGTCACTGGTCTGCTTCATCGCTTCAATATTTTGCGATGTACCATCCTGAATGGCGGAAACAGCTTTTTCAACTTCAGATGTTGCCTGCATGGTTTTTTCAGCAAGTTTTCGAACTTCATCAGCAACCACTGCAAAACCACGTCCGGCCTCTCCGGCACGGGCAGCTTCAATTGCCGCGTTTAACGCCAGCAGGTTAGTCTGGTCTGCAATATCGGAAATAACATCCATGATCTGACCGATTCCGTCGGCTTTCTCACCAAGGGAGCCGAGGCTTTCTGTCATTTCTTCCGAACGGACAGCAACGTCGTTAATTGCAGAAACAACTTCCATTACAGCCTGCGCTTCATGCACGACACTATGCCGCATAGCATCAGAATGCTTAGCAGCATCAGAAGCATTTCTGGCAACTTCCATAACGGCGACATTCATCTGCTCCATTGCAGTGGCAGTTTCACCACTGCGGGCAGCCTGCCGTTCTGTTCCGTTCCGTGTCTGCTCAACAAGATCAGTCAATTCATGTGATACTGAACCAATATTTTCTACGATCACTTCCAACTGCCCTGCAGCCTGATTCAAGCCTTCCCTGCGCGCCACATCAGCCTGCGCCTGTGCTTCTGCAGCAGCCTGCAACGCATCATTTGCCCGGGCAGTCTGCTCTTCTGCTTCTTTGGTCTGTCTGTCTGCGGTCGTTAATGACTGTACAAGACTGCTCACCATTTCCTTCAGCGCAGTATGCAAATCAAATAGCTCTCCAGTAGCACCAAGATCCTTTTGCACGGTCGAATAGGTTCCCTTAGTAACATCCTTAGCTGAATCAATCACCCGATACAACGGTTTCAACGTTCTCAAGACAACAAGGTAGCCAATGAACCCGATGAGTAACGCAATACCAAGTCCTGCCGCCAAGGTGGCTTTTGTACTTGCATCAGCTGCGTGGAAAACCTCTTCTTTGTCTTGCAGAACAATCAACTTATGACCTGTATCTTTTACTGTGTGCAGTCGCGCCAACACATCACCATTGCTGGAATCGCATTCATACACCCCGTCAGTTTTATCAGCAAAAAAATCCAGCACAGCATCGCCGGTAGAACCAGATCGCTTCATGAGCAGTTCATCATTTCCCGGAGCAGCCAATACAGTACCATTCTTTTCGAGCAGAATAACCCGACCTGTTTCCCCGATTTTGATCTCCGACATCAGGTTAACAAGCATAGCCAGCTGCACATCAATGGCGACAACCCCAAGCACATCGCCTTTTCTGTTTTTCACAACTGTCATAGCGCTTGCCACAGGCATCCCTGACGTACTCTGATACGCCTGCGAAACAGATGAGCCAGTGGCGGAAACAACCGCATCTTTATACCACGGACGTTGTCTAGGGTCATAGTTCGGTGGCAGCTTTGTAGGGTCGGACAGAATAATACCACCAGTATTGCTTCCAAAAAACACCATGTCATATGCTTCATGGGCGACACGGGAATTTGAAAATTTTTCAGCAATATGCCGTTCCCATTCTGTCAGCTCGTCCAGCGTATAATTTATTTCAGTATCAATAGTACTGTTAAACGTGAACGGCCCTTCGGCTTCATGAATCTCCTCCATCAACGCTATCTCTTTTGTCGTTCTGACAACATCTGCGAAAAAACTACTTACAACCCCACCTGCAAGATTCGCATTTGTCTCTGAAGAAGACACAAAAGACTCCACAGCGTTATCGCGCACAATAATATTCGACACAGCAAGAACTGAAAGAACCGAAACCATCGACGCAACCATCACCAAAGCAGTTACTTTGGCTTTAATACTTCTAAACATATACCCCCCGGACTTTAGAAAATATTGTCACAACAAGACTTGCTTCAAAACAGGCATACTTCAATTGTAGATAGAACAGAGCATGTAGATAATTTTATGTATACACACACATCCTACACGACACTTGTTTGGTAGTACCCTTCAATATCTATTCGACGACACTGTCAGTTTCTTAAAATTTCCTGAAAATACAAGTCAATACACACTGACTTGCAGTATACACCCACATCAATACAAGTCAGAAAATGTAAAAAACTGTCTCATATAAATTTGGCTTACAATCGTTACCTTCTACAACTCCCGATTTTACAGTGCTATTTTACGTCATCTTTTTTTATTGTCTCAGCTCAAATTCTCTTCTTTACAAACCACGTAACATGTGTGATTTAGCTGTGTGGCGGTACGCCAAAAAGTTAACCACATAAAACCATCAGATTTTTCAATGCTCAATGCCATCCGCGCCAGTCGCATCCTCACTATGGAAGGCCATAACACTTCCCCCCGAACAGATTCGGGGTACTATTCTTTTCCAGATGTCATTGAAGACGGCGTTATCGTCCACAATAGTTCAACTATTGTGGACGTTCTTTCGTTCAAGGCATTTTCCAAAGCATACTCCATTAAAGCAGAGGATCTGGGTGACGTAACCCTGACTCCCGGCCTCATTAATTGCCACAACCATCTGGAGCTTTCCCACCTGAAGGGCAAGGCGACGTTTGGCAAAGGATTTGAGAGCTGGATTGAATCAGCATTGCCACTCATGGCAGCACCTGTAGATGCACAAAGCCTCTCTGCTGCAGTTTCAGAAATGAAAGAGAGCGGAACTGCACACATTGCTGATGTAAATGGACGTGCTCCTGAAGCTGTCTATGATGCTGTGACAACCGCAGACTTAAGCTGCCACATTCAATTTGAAGTATTCGGCTATGATTTCCCGAATATTTCTGACGGCACCCTATGTGCTGATGATTTATTTCCATCCTCAGCTGCCGCATTGCCGCTTGAAGCAAAAAAACGATGGATGACCCTTTCCGGTCACGCTCTTTATTCTACCAGCCCTGATGCGTTGGTAATTGCTAAACAATGGTGCCGCTCTAATGAGCGGTATTTTTCTATCCATCTGGCAGAGCACCCCGGCGAAGAAGAGCTGCTCACTACAGGCACAGGACGCTTCAGAGAACAACTCTCCCGCAGAGTCCTGCCAAAAGACTTTACACCGCCTGCAATGCGGGCAGTACCCTATGCACACCACCTCGGCCTGCTGGATGAAACTACCCTTGCAGTCCACTGTGTACACTGCACGCAAGATGATATCTCGATTCTCCAGCAGACCGGAACAAGTGTATGCCTCTGCCCCCGCTCAAACGAGCTTATCGGGGTAGGAACTGCACCTATACGCAATTTTTTAGAAGCTGGCCTGCAACTGACCATCGGTACAGACAGCCTTGCTTCGAACCATGACCTGAATCTTTGGAATGAAGCACGCGTACTGCGTGATAGTTTCGATATACCTGCCGGTGCCCTCTTGCGCATGCTTACTGTTGCGGGCGCAAAAGCACTCGGCATTACGAATGAACTGGGAACGTTGTCCAAAGGAAAACGATTCCACTACGCTATTTTGCCGGAAGACTTTTAGGCTTCCAATCATCATGGGCGTTGCCCGCAAACCAGAGAAAATGAAATGTCACAAGAAAAACACTTCATCTGGCCGCACAAGGACCTTTTGGACGTTAGTCAGCTGTCACTCGAAGAAGTTTCTCATCTTCTCGACACAGCCGAGCAATTTCACGAAATCAATCAGCGCCCTGTTAAGAAGGTTCCAACCCTCAAGGGTAAAAGCGTTGTGCTCTTTTTTGCAGAGCCAAGTACGCGGACAAAAACCTCATTCGACGTTGCAGGCAAGCGCTTGTCTGCAGACACCTTTTCGCTTTCCAGCAGCAGTTCAAGTCTGACCAAAGGCGAAAGCCTTAAAGACACAGCACTGACTCTGGAAGCAATGAATCCTGATGTGATTGTACTGCGCCACAAAGCAAACGGTGCATCACAGTTCATTGCAGAACGCCTTGACTGCGCAGTAGTCAACGCAGGTGACGGTTGCCATGCCCACCCTACGCAAGCAATTCTGGACAACTTCACCCTACGCAGAGCTTGGAACAACGAGTACGCAGGAAGAACTCTCCTGATTCTCGGCGATGTCCGACACAGCCGTGTTGCCCGTTCCAATATCAACCTGCTCACCCGTCAGGGTGTTAAGGTTCGCTTATGCGCCCCGCGCACACTGCTACCGCACACTGTGCACAACTGGCCTGTGGAAATTTACCACGACCTTACCAAAGCAGTAGAAGGCGTTGACGCAGTTATGTGCCTGCGCTTGCAGTTGGAGCGCCAACAGGCAGGCTTACTGCCTGAGCTCAGCGAGTATGCACGCATGTTCTGCCTCACAGGGAATCATATGGAGATGGCAAAGGAAGGAGCTAAAATTCTTCATCCTGGCCCAATGAACAGAGGACTTGAAATTGCGTCTGATCTTGCAGACTGCAACGAGAGCCGAGTTCTTAATCAGGTCTCCGCAGGTGTCGCCACCCGCATGGCGATTCTGTACCTCCACGCAACCCGTAAAGATAAAGGAGCATAGCCATGACAAACTTGTTTATTTCCAATGGCCTGCTTCGTGGAAAATCTGTCGATATTCTTGTTTCCGGCTCAACTATTGTTTCCGTGAAACCACACGGGGAAACAACTGCACCGGAAGACACAGAAGTTGTTGACGCTTCAGGGCTCATCGTATTCCCAAGCTTTTACGACTGCCATGTTCATTTGCGTGAACCGGGCTATGAATACAAAGAAGACATCGAATCCGGCCTGTCCGCAGCAGCACATGGTGGTTTCGGAGGCGTGTTAGCCATGGCCAACACTAACCCGACAAACGACGCTGCCTCTGTAACAGAGTCAATGCTGCAAAAAGCACAGCAGACATGGCCTAACGGACCATACCTGTACCCAATCGGCGCTGCGACAATAGGTCTCAAAGGCAAAGAGCTTGCCCCTATGGGTGAACTTGCTGAGGCAGGTTGCGTTGCTATTTCCAACGACGGCATGCCGGTAGGCGGTGCTGAAATGTTCCGTCACTGCATGGAATACGCTGCCACTTTCGGACTAACCATCATTGACCATTGTGAAGACCCGACTCTCGCCAAAGACTGCCACATGAACGAAGGCACCGTGAGCGAAGCAATAGGCGTCAAAGGTCAGCCGGTTGTTGCCGAATCCATGCAGGTTGCCCGCGATATTCTGCTCGCAGAATACCTTAATCTGCCAGTGCATCTTGCACACATCAGCTGCAAACAGTCTGTAGATCTTATCCGCTGGGCAAAATCCAGAGGTGTTAAGGTTACTGCGGAAACATGCCCGCATTACCTTATTCTTACAGACGAAATCCTCAAAGGATACTCCACAGCAGCAAAAGTAAATCCCCCATTGCGTAGCGAAGAAGATCGCCTTGCAATGAAGGAAGCAGTCAAAGACGGCACCATTGATATCTTTGTGACCGACCATGCACCGCATGCTGACCATGAAAAAGAACACCCTATCGAGGGCGCACCTAACGGTATCTCCGGTATGGACAGCGCCGTAGCTCTTACATGGACTCAAGTGCAGGACGGCACCATCACAGAAGATGAATTCATCAAACTGTGGGCTGAAAAACCAGCAGAAATATTCAAACTCCCGCTCAACACTTTTGCTGAAGGCGACATTGCGGACTTCTTCCTCTTCGATCCAAACGAAGAATGGAAGCTCACAGAAGACGCCATGTATTCCAAAGGCAAAAACACACCGTTTCTGAACTCTACACTCAAAGGCCGCGTAAAAGCTCACTGGCTTGGCGGAACCCGTGTTGTTTAGAACGAATGAAGAAGGATAGAAGACGTCAGGGATAGCCTCCGGCGGGTCTCCGACGGGCAAGCGGGCTCTGCCCCTTGCATCCCCGCGAGAGGGACTCCCTCTCGACTGCGGCATTTGCTCTCGCACGTGATGCCATCATTCCTTACTCAATGAATAAAAGGAGCTGGAAAACTCAAGCCGAGTACTCCAGCTCCTTTCTTATTTCTATATCTTAATCAAATACCTTTTTCATCGGGGATGCCTCCGGCGGATGTCCAACAAGTCTTCAACTGACAAGCGGGCTCTGCCCCTTACATCCCGCGAAAGGGACACTCTTCTCGACTGCAAAACTTCTTCTTGCTCGGCAACACCATAAATCCTCATTCAACATACGTATAAATAAAAGGAGCTGAAGAACTCACGACATGAGAACTTCAACTCCCATTAACTGCATTAGGTTACCTCCCCCTATACGGGGTCAAGGGGGTATTCCCCCTTGCGGGGATGCAAGGGGCAGAGCCCGCTTGCCCGCCGGAGGCACTACACTCCGGCTATAGCGTAAACTCCTTGATCCAAAGATCATGGAGATTACAAAAGCTGGTAGCCACGTACTTGCCTTTTTTCTTTAAGACAGCTTTTGAAACTGGATCTTCTTTCCAGTTAAACGTCTTTGAATGTACGACTTCACCATCTTCTGCAACTATTGTGTGGCGAACAATGTAATGCTCTTCACTCATTGGATGCGGTGTTGTTATCACCACATCCAGATCTTTTGTATCGATAATAGGAACATGCAGCTTCTGCTTTCCTTTCCACATACCGGTTTGATCTTCTGTATAAACAATCCCCTTATCCATTGTGAAATCCCAAGCATATGCCGGAACAGTCTTAATTACAGAAACACCGGCAAGCATTGCTGCACCGGCTAAAAATTGTCTACGAGTACTCATATAAACCTTCCTGTCAGTATGTTGCACCAGCAGTTACTGGTATCCGGTAAAAAAAGCGGACAGTCCTGATTTAAAATCATGCAACTTGGCAGTAAGTTAAATGATATCTTTCACAGGAATGCACCTCGACTTTTGCCCACACAAACGATAGTGACCACCCACTTGCCACAATTGAACACCGTACACAGACCATATCTTGAATCCACTCACAGCAAGCAGGAGAATACATGAAGAAAAACAACAACCAAGGGTATACAGTTCTGACAAGCGAAAACGCACAGATTGGTACTCCTTCTCAGCCACAACAACCTGCTCTTTTCAAATACATAGTAAAGTTAGTTTTCTTTCTGGTTCGATTTGCCCTTATTCTGCTGGGATTATTTATAGCTATAAACCGGCTTGCCAGTTTTGCTGCAACAGGACAGATAGTCTCACTTGCCTTTGCTCTTGCTGGATTAATTTTAGTGGGTATAGGCGTAGGTAAGAATTTCAGAACAAAGACATATTCTTCCCTGAGAAAAATTATTCACTTTCTCTCAGGCGCACTGGGGCTCCTCTTACAGGCTGGCTTTTTCAATACCATGCTGGAAGAAGGTGGGTCGTCAAAAGCCCTTTTATGCCTTGCTATAGGATGTGGCCTATTAGTTATATCCTACCTCACTCGCGATCCTCAAAAAAAACGCAGCAAGGCACCAACCAATGAAATGCAACGTGAGTCAGATGAAAATGAAGATAAAATGATCTTTGATACTGAAACCCTGACAGATCTCCTGCCTGAAATAATTACAGATATGTTGCATCAGACAAAGAAACAGGCCACATGCACCAGCATTCACTCCATCAGCTACAAGGGTACAGAACCCACAGGGGCAATAGCTGTCCTGAATACCGGCGAGGAAATTCAAATCGACATGAGTATTAGTGAGGACGACGGACTAGCCATCGAACTCTCTCAACCACTCGACCAGAATTAATTCCAGACCTGAAAAAATAAAAAAAGCCGGACAACATATGTTGTCCGGCTTTACTAGTCATTGTCGTCAGCGCAGCATTATGCTGGGCAATCGCACGCAATATTACATTTTATATTCACGTACAAAAGCAATCGCTTCTTCTACAGTAGTAACTTTACCTTCAATCTGTGCTTTAAGCAGTTCATCACGCAGGATACCTACGTGCGGACCAGGTTTAAGGTTAGTTGCTTCCATAATTTCGTTACCGTTCAGGAACGGCTCAATCATCTGCTCTGGAGTATCAGCACGCTCAAGCCACTTCATGTTGTGGTTGAAAGCGGTGAATGCAATGCCGCGTGCTTTCACATCTGCACGTGCCATTTCAATAAGACGCGGGTACTCATCAAGAGAACGGAAACGACGAATACCTTTGTCAGTAAGCATGCTGTGGAAGAACTGGTGATGCTTAACAAGGTGACATACCAGATCGATATCCTGCGGCAGGAAGGACAAGCGGTTCATGATCTTTCTGGTTACTTTTGCACCGACACGGCAGAACTGGTTAAATGTCCATGTCTCGTCACTGTACTCTGCAGTGTAAAGTTTACCGATGTTACTGCACAGAACCGCAAAAGTACCGAACCAGTCGTACGGAAGTTCTTCAGGGTAATGACGCATAGTCTCGATAGTATGCTCAAATACAGACTGCTCTTCACCGGTGTCTTCATTTTTAATATGTGTACAACGGGAAAGTGCAGCCAGCTCCGGCATGAGGCCATGCAGAATCATGGAATCGAACAGCAGTTCAACAAAGCGCCACATATTCTCAGCTTCTACTTTGCGCCATTCTTCCATAATGCTGTGGGAAGGCACGTAGTCGAGAATACGGGATGTAGCTTTAACAATAGCAATCCAAGTATTGTTATCAATCGGCAGATCATAGTTTGCAGCAAAGCGCAGAGCGCGAATACCAAGCAGGTAGTTACGACGCAACGTGTCGTCTGGAATGCCAGCAAATTTTACAACACCGGAAGCAATGTCTTCAAAGCCTTCATACATTTCAGAACCCGGAACATACGGGCAAGCATACTGTGTAGGAATGCTACCAAACTTCTCTTCCATGCGTTTAAGCAAGTGAGGAGTAATACGGGCAATACTTTCTTCCGGATGAGAGGCATCTTCTACATCTGTCGGGTAGAAACGGTAGGTAATGTCTGCTTCTTTCAGCAATGCAACAACACCGCGCTCGGAACCGGCAGTAACGTTAGGGAACATGCGCTGAATCTCATCAAACGGGGCTTCACACGCAATATCCAATTCGGTTTCGTCAGCGCCTTCAAGCAATTCGCGCTGCAGCTGGGCGTTAACAACATACGCATCGAAACCGTTACGCATTATAGTCTTACAAATGCCGATGGCATCCTTAAAAGGCTGAGTCATTCATCCTCCCATTGCAGAACCGGAAAAATACGGGACCGCATAATCTCATATAGTATGCTATAGTAAGGACATAGCGTTTTGATAATATAACAGGTCAACATGCATTGTGAAATATAACACATGCTCAATAGACACGCAAATAACCATTAGCAATCGTACTCACCAATGTGTATCTGCTACTGGTAATGACGAATCTTCTGTTTGTACAGAGATGTATTGGCTATTTTCGTCTTTTTTCCGAAACTCTTTAGAGTCCGGAATCCTTATGACCGCCCCCACCTGATTGATTAACGGGACAAATGCAGCTTGGCAACTTTTTCAAACGCATCTGTCAACATTGTAATGTGCCGTGTCTGCAAATTCCAGCAGTGCCAATATAGCCTGACCGTGACTGAGTAGTCTTCCACAATCGGCACCAGCTCTCTGCTTTTCAATTCATCTTCTATTTGCAGGCTGGGAATCATGCCATACCCCAACCCTTTCTTACACATATCCACAAACATATGTGAATCCGGCACATAATGCGTTGGAAACTCACCAGCACGAATGCCATACCGTGACAGCATCTCGTTGTTCATTTCATCTGTCCGGTCATATGTAAGGATAGGTGCTGCGCGTACTGCTTCCGGTGTAAACCCGTTGGGAAACCATTGCGCGGAAAAATCTGATGTTGCACAGCAGACATAGACCATCTTACCCAGATAGACAGTTTTACATCCCTGCATAGGGCCGGGCTGAGAACTGACACAGCCTACCACTTCCCCGTTTTTCAGCATGTCATGCGTCTTGTCCTGATCCCCCAGCCTAATATCGACCAGAATATTTGTTGTTGTCAGGAGTTCCTGCAAAGTATCAGGAATCCATGTGGCAAGACTATCCGCGTTAATCCCCACAGGAACTGTAATGTAATCCTCAGCAGTCTTGCCAAGCGTATCTTCAAAAAGATCATGCTCCATGAGGCTGACCTGTTTGTAATGCCCCAGTAGCTTCTGACCCATCGCTGTAGGCTGAACCGGTGTGGAGCGCACAATAAGCATCGCCCCGACCCTGTCTTCGAGTAGACGGATGCGCTGGGACACCGCAGACTGCGTAATATGCAGTACTGTTGCCGCCTTTTCAAATCCGCCGTTTTCCACGACAGCAGCAAAGGCTTCGAGCTGTTTGTAATCAATCATACACTTACATTAGCAAAACTTATGCAACATCAAAACAATGAATTTCACTTCTACAAATTTTTCTTCTACATATATTCCCGCAAACAAGTTCCAGATGTAATGGCGGGGTGTTGAGCGTACCCCGCTGTTACAGCGCTCACTGAACTTCCCATGTTTCTGCTGAAGGGACGCCTTCTGCATTATTACCATGATAACTACGAATTACTTGCTACGATGCAGTTAAGGATTGGGAACAAACTATGCTCGCTCCATTTTTTCAAGGATTTGGTACTTGTGGTGGTTTAATTATGGCGATCGGGGCACAGAATGCATTTCTGCTCTCCCAGAGTGTTCGCAAAAACCACCACCTTACAATCGCGCTCATGTGCATCTTGTCCGACATGCTTCTTATCGGGCTCGGTGTTTTCAGTATCGGACAAATTGTCGCTTCTTCACCTGAAGTAAAACTGTTTGCCACATTTTTCGGCGCTGCTTTTTTACTCTGGTATGGTTTCTGTGCTTTCAAATCAGCCTGCAAGCCGGGAGTACTGACAACCACCGCTGATACAAGCCGCTCTTTGCGGAATGTTATTTTGACAACACTTGCAGTTACCTTTTTAAACCCGCACACCTATCTGGACACTGTTGTCCTTATGGGTTCTCTGGGTGGACAGTTTATCGGTGACGGTAGAATATATTTCTGGATCGGCGGCGTTTGCGCCTCCGCAATCTGGTTCGGCGCTCTCGCATTCGGGGGACAGGCTCTTGCACCACTTTTCCGCAAGCCTTCCTCATGGCGAATCCTTGACGGCACAGTGTGTCTTGTCATGTGGCTGATCGCTGCAGGACTCATCAAACAAGGAATAGCGCTTTTATAAAGCATCCTTAAGGACGCTGGTAGCTTCCCATACCGGTATTAGACAATACACCGCGTATTTCCCTACGCTTCCAGAGGAAAAATTTGTTTAATACACGTCCTATCCCATAATTAAGCGCTCCTTTTTCCCGAAGGAGCGTTTAAAACGCACCGCACATCCGTTTGAACACGGAGAAAAAGAACTTCGTACCTTCCTTTTTCTCCATGGTCAGACGGATGTTTTTTTATATTCAGGCTAACGTTAAGATGCCATGCTTTTACGGGGGAACAGCCTTGCACCACTCATCGTTACAGGCTACCCTGCTACCTCGCGCAGTCCTTTCTTAATAACGCTGCAATGTGCGGTTTTGTAATCAGTCTGTGCCTGCTTTTATTATTGATTCGAGGATATGATATGAAAAAAGATTTCTTCAATGTACTCAGCGTGCAGGAATTTATTCAGGCACTCTACTCTTTCTCCCCGTTACAAACGCAAACACGTTCCATTGAGGCCGCTGACGGCTGTATCCTTGCTGAAGATATTATCGCAGCTGAAGACCTTCCTCTTGCCAGCCGCTCATGCATGGACGGATACGCAATTGATGCTGCCAGCGTGTTCGGGGCATCAGAAGCTAATCCAGCCTACCTCGAATCAGTAGGTGATATCGACATTGAGAAACCAGCATCCTTTACCCTGCAAAACGGTGAATGTGCCGGTATCGTTACCGGCGGCATTTTGCCGGACGGTGCTGATGCTGTAGTAATGGTTGAACACACTGAGTCGCTTGGTGCAGGAACAGTTGAAATCCGCAAGTCACTCGCTCCTCATGAAAACGTCATGCTCAAAGGCGAAGATGCGACAACAGGAAACGTTGCTCTAGCTGCCGGCACCCGCTTGCGTCCTCAGGAGGTCGGCATGCTTGCTGCTCTCGGCATTCAGGAAGTTCCCGTAGTCAGCGCGCCAAAAGTCGGTATTATTTCGACCGGTGACGAACTTGTTTCCATTGATGAAAAACCGGTAGTCGGGCAGGTTCGTGATGTGAACAGCTATACTCTTGCTGCATGTGCACGACGTGCAGGTGCCACCGCAACTGCGTACGGCCTTGTTGAAGATAATCTTACATCACTCAAAGCCGCTCTTGAAAATGCCCTTGCAGAAAACGACGTCGTCTTCTTGTCCGGAGGTAGCTCTGTTGGTGTGCGTGATCTTACGGTGGGTGCCATTGAAGAAATTGAAGGGGCAGAGCTTATCAATCACGGAGTAGCCATCAGTCCGGGTAAACCGCTTATCCTTGCGAAATGCGGCAATAAGGCAATATGGGGACTTCCAGGTCAGGTTGCTTCAGCTCAGGTGGTTATGTTTATTCTTGGGATGCCATTTTTACGCTACCTTGGTGGCGACACAAATGCGTTTGACCAATCCCGTTGGCCTTCGAAACAAGCTGAAATCAGCCGTAACGTTCCATCCAAGCCAGGGCGTGAAGATTACGTGCGCGTCAGCATTGCAGAAAAAGATGGTAAGACTGTCGCCACACCGGTTCTGGGCAAGTCCGGCCTGCTAAAAACCATGCTTCAGGCAGACGGCGTAGCGAAAATTGGTGCCGACAGTGAAGGTATCTACGAAGGTGCAACTATTGACGTACTCTTTTTTTAAATTATAGGAAGCGTCATGCGAATTTTATTCTTCGGTGACATTGTAGGCAAACCAGGCAGACTTATTCTGCGCAACCGCCTTTCTTCCCTCAGGGAAGAACATAAGGCGGATCTCGTTATTGCAAACGGGGAAAATGCTTCTGGCGGCATCGGTCTTTCAGGCGATACCATGCGTGAACTGTTCAGTGCAGGCATAGACATTCTTACTTCCGGCAATCATATCTGGAAACATAAGGAAATGTACAACCTGCTCAACACAGAACCGCGCCTTATCCGTCCTGCCAACTACCCACAAGGTGCCCCCGGAAACGGACTGGTTATACACGAGCTTTCTGACGGCAGAAAAGTTGCCGTACTGAATCTACTCGGCCGAACATTTATGGATGATATTGATTGTCCGTTTGGAAAAGTGGATGAACTTCTTGCTTCAATCCCTGAAGACGTAAAAATCCGTCTCATCGATTTTCATGCCGAAGCAACCAGCGAAAAGAAAGCTCTCTCCTTCTATGTGGATGGAAAAGTTTCTGCTGTTATCGGAACCCATACGCACGTGCAGACTGCCGACGCCATGATTCTGCAAAACGGCACCGGATATCTGACTGATGCCGGTATGTGCGGAGTGGAAGAATCCTGTCTTGGTATGGACCCGAAAGTCATCATTGAGCGCTTCATGACGGGCTTGCCTCAGCGATTTAAAATTGCCAAAGGCACTGCTCATATCAACGGCCTTTTCATGGACATTGATGATGAAACAGGAAAGTGCACAAGGATTGAGCTTATCCGCGAGTAGATGAGAAGCCTTTAACGGCTCTCTACACGGTGAGAGATTGCCTGTCGTTGACACGAATCCTTGACGCACTCGCTCCATCAACATCTTCCTATCGATAACAATTTTTTCAGCCTAAACGGGTCAAGGGGGAATCCCCCCCTGCGGGTGGAGGGCAGCGCCCTTCCTCGTCAAAGACCCGCCGGAGGCCATATTACATTTTTGTCAAGTTTGACAATTCGCCAATTCTTTGTAAGAGACACCAAGCTACAACATATTTTTTTGTAAAAGAGAGAATTATGGATATTCAAAAACAGCTTGAAATTATTCAGCGTGGCTGTGCTGAACTTATTGATGCTGATGAGCTTAAAAAGAAGCTCGAAAAAGGCAAACCGCTGCGTGTAAAGATGGGCTTTGACCCTACTGCTCCAGACCTGCACCTCGGTCACAGTGTTGCAATCCACAAGCTGCGTCATTTTCAGGAACTCGGTCACACCGTTATCTTCCTTATCGGTGACTTCACCGGTATGATCGGTGACCCGTCCGGTCGTTCTGACACCCGTCCTCCACTCACACGTGAAGATGTTCTCGCCAACGCGGAAACATACAAAGAACAGGTTTTCAAGATTCTTGATCCTGAAAAAACCGAAGTTCGCTTCAACTCCGAGTGGTTCGACAAATTCGGCGCTGCAGACTTTATCCGCCTTGCATCCCGCTATACTGTAGCCCGCATGCTTGAGCGTAACGATTTTGAGCAACGCTATAAGAACAACACACCTATCGCTATCCATGAATTCTTGTATCCGCTTGTTCAGGGCTATGACTCTGTAGCACTCGAAGCCGACATTGAGCTTGGCGGAACTGACCAGAAGTTTAACCTGCTTATGGGTCGTACACTTCAGTCTCAGGAAGGTCAGGACCCGCAGTGCATCATGACCATGCCTATTCTTGAAGGTCTGGACGGTGTGCGTAAAATGTCTAAATCCTACGGTAACTACGTAGGTATTGACGAAGCACCTACAGATATGTTCGGCAAAATCATGTCCATTTCTGACGAACTCATGTGGCGCTACTACGAGCTTATTTCTCTGAAATCTCTTGAAGAGATCGCAGAACTTAAAGCAAAAGTAGAGTCCGGCGAACTTCATCCGAAAGTTGCCAAAGAAGAACTCGCAGAAGATATCGTAACTCAGTACCACGGCGCAGAAGAAGCAGCTAAAGCACGCGAAGGCTTTAACTCCGTTTTTGCTAAAGGTCAGCTTCCGGACGATATGCCGGAACATACCTGTGAATCCGGCGAAGCTTCCATGCCTCCTGTATTCCTTACTGATGCCAAGCTCACTAAATCCCGTGGTGAAGCACGTCGTCTCATGAAACAGGGCGCACTCTCCATTGATGGCGAAAAGTGCAACGCAGAAGATGCTCTTTCTGCTGGCGAGTACGTCATCAAGCTCGGTAAAAAACGCTTCCTTAAGTTATTTGTTAAGTAGCAATTACCGAAAAGAAAAAGTAAATCCCCGCAGCCTGTGCTGCGGGGATTTTTTATTGCTTCTTACACATCAGGCTTCACGCCCCATATGTCGTCCATATACTCTCTCACAGCCCGGTCACTGGAGAAGAATCCCATGCCGGCAGTGTTCAGAATAGATTTACGTATCCACAGTTCCCGATCACCAAATTCGTGTGCAATGCGCTGATGCGTTTCTGCGTATGCCCGATAATCCGCAAGCACCATAAACCTGTCACCACCACTAAGCAGTGAATTAAATATTCCACTGAATGCAGTAGGATTTCCTGGTGTAAACTCATCAGAGTTAATCATATCAAGCACTTCACGCAGTTCACCATCATTCTTATACAATTCCCACGGATCATATCCTCGGTTGCGCATATCCAGCACTTCTTGCTCACAAAGACCAAAGAGGTAGATATTATCCTGTCCAACCCGCTCACCGATTTCAATATTTGCCCCGTCTCTGGTTCCGATAGTCAGCGCACCGTTAAGTGCAAACTTCATATTACCGGTTCCGGAAGCTTCGTACCCAGCTGTAGATATTTGCTCTGAAACATCCGTAGCAGGAACAAGCAGCTGAGATAACGAAATATTGTAATTTGCCAAGAAGATCACCTTCAGAACATTGCGGGTATGCGGGTCAGAATTAATGCGTCGCGCCACGCAGTTGATCAGGTAGATAATATCCTTTGCCATCCAGTAACTTGGGGCAGCTTTACCTCCAAAGATGAAGGTACGCGGCTGCATCATCACTTCCGGATTCTTTCTCAGGTGATTGTACAAAGAGATAATATGCAGCACATTCAACAGCTGCCTCTTGTATTCATGGAATCGCTTTGCCTGCACATCAAAAATGCTGTGCGGATTCACTGTAATCCCGTTACGTTTTTCAATATGGTCTGCAAGACGCTTTTTGTTGGTCAGGCGGCATTGCTCCCAATCATGGCGAAACTCTTCATCGTCTGCCAGCTCACGGATACGTTCAAGCTGATCAAGGTCAGTCACCCAGTCACATCCAAGATGTTCACTCAACAGCCATGACAAAGATACATTACACTGACGCAGCCATCTTCGCGGCGTGATTCCGTTTGTTTTATTATTAAAGCGGTCAGGGAAAATACGGATAAAGTCATGGAACACCCTGTCACGTAAAATTTGTGTATGCAGGGCAGAGACACCGTTAATGCTGAAGCTACCAACAATAGCTAAGTGACTCATGCGCACAACCTTTTCAGGCCCGTCAGAGATAAGAGAGACACGGGAAGGCAAGTCCGGCTCATCCCTGAAGTGCAATCGAACATCTTCAAGGAAACGCCTGTTAATTTCATAAATAATCTGCATATGACGCGGTAATAAGCGCTCCATCAACTCAACAGGCCATGTCTCCAATGCTTCTGGCAAAATTGTATGGTTGGTATACGCAAAAAGCTTCTGGCAGATAAACCACGAATCTTCCCAGCATATCAGTTCTTCATCCAGCAAAATGCGCATAAGCTCCGGAATAGCTATTGAAGGGTGCGTTTCATTAAGCTGAACTACATTCTTTTCCGGCAACTGATCCCAAGGCTTATTCAGCTTTTTAAAACGACGGACAAGATCGCGCATAGTTGCCGCCACAAAGAAATACTGTTGTTTCAGACGCAACGTTTTACCCTCAGGCGCGTCATCACTCGGATACAACACCATGGATATATTCTCGTCCTTGATCTTCTCCTGAACAGACCCGATATAGTCACCGGCATTGAACGAACTTAATACAAACTCCTTATGCGGACGTGCTTCCCACAACCGGATGCAGTTTACATGTCCGTTTCTGTATCCCGGTACATACATATCATTCGCCATCGCCATGACAATATCGCCGCCGCGCCAGTCATGACGAAGCGTTCCGTCATCATCCTGCCACTCATGCACGGTTCCGTAAAAGCGTATCGGATACAGCCCGTGCGGACGCGGTATCAGCCAGTGGTTACCTTCGTGCAACCAGTTGTCCGGCATCTCAACCTGACGCCCATTTCGTATCTCTTGCCTGAACAAACCATAGGAATACCGTATACCGTATCCAAATGCAGGAAGTCCCAATGTAGCCATCGAGTCCATATAGCAGGAGGCTAAGCGTCCCAGCCCACCGTTGCCAAGTCCCGGTTCACACTCAACGTCCATAATCTGATCAAGTGAGAAACTATATTTGCGCAAGAAGGTATGCGCCTCACTTTCCAGTCCTAGCGAAAGCAAATTCTCCCGTAAAAATTTACCCGGTAAAAACTCAAGAGAAAGATAATACAACCGCTTATCATCATTCTCATAGTACTGCCGCTGTACGCTTGCCCATTTCTCGAGCATACGGTCACGCACAGCTAAAACAAGTCCCCAATAACACTTATGCTTATCAGGGTGTGCGTTATCCCGACCCAACGAATATAAAATATGCCACAACGCATCTTCACCCAGCGCTGAATTTCGTGCCTGCGGTGCTTCCGACTCAGCCAAAGGCTCATTCATAAGATGCAGATAATCTTTTACGTCCTTTGTCATGACTCCCCCGTATTTCTATATCTTCCAACTCGTATTTACATATTCAGCAGCACAACTGTGCCAACATGTAATGATACGAATATGCTCACAGCACAGACATGATAAGGTCGCTAAGGGCAGACTTTCGGGTTCAGCAAGTTTTCATTTGCGGGGGCTGACTGTTTCTTATACTACGATGACCACCAGAGTGAGATATCCTGTTCGAGACCACAACGCTGTCTGCCCTTAGTTTTCCGCAAAGACAAACAGCTTTGCACTCATGCCTCTCCACAACAAGAAGCAGCAATCTCAAACAAAAGCATATGCCCAACACCAAGAAAGGAATCACATGAACACGCCAGAAGAACACGCCAGCGAGCACACAGAAAAAACTGAAGCTGCCCCGAAAACTGAACAAGCCTCATCAAATACGACTTCAAATTCTGAAGCCACATTTGACCAGTTTTCATTTGATCAGCGCATCTGCTCCGGCCTGAAAGCATGTGAGTTCACTGTTCCTACTCCAGTTCAGCAAGCAGTCATTCCGCCTCTACTTAACAGACAAGACACCATCGCGCTTGCCAACACGGGCACAGGCAAAACAGCAGCATTCCTTCTTCCTCTGCTCCAGCATCTGGCAACCGAAGATGCGCTTAAACGCGGTCCCGTGCGGGCACTTATTCTCGCCCCTACTCGTGAACTGGCTTTGCAGATTCAAAAAAACTGTATCGCGCTGGGAATGCAGACTGGCTTCCGTTGCGGAGCAATCTACGGGGGAGCTGGTGCAGCGCCGCAAAAAAAAGCTGCAAAGACATCCACAATTATTGTGGCAACTCCCGGACGTCTGCTTGATTTTATGGATCAAAAAGAAATAAAGCTCGGCGGAATCGATACCCTCATCATCGATGAAGCGGACCGCATGTTCGATCTCGGGTTCCTGCCTGATCTTCAGAAAATTTTAGACCGTATTCCTTCAAAGCGTACCACAGCGTTCTTCTCCGCCACAATGCCAAAACCAATTGAGCAACTGGCGTGTACCTACACAAAAGACCCAAAGGTCATTGATGTCCGTACAGAAGAAGCTAAACCGGATATCGCGCATGAGCTGTTCACCGTGCCGCCGCACCTTAAGAAAAAGCTCCTGCTTTCTCTCATGCCGCTACTCCTGAATGACTCAGACAGCCTTGTACAAAAGCAAAAACGAGCAGAACACAGTCCTCACTCAAAACAGGACGGTGGCATCATTATCTTTGCCAACACCAAAGAAACATGCCGTGAACTGGAACGAATGCTTGCCAGCAAGTTTGGTGAAGTAGCAGCCCTGCACAGCGATCTGTCTCAGTCAAAGCGCATCAAAATGCTTGAAAAAATGCAGTCAGGCGAAGCAAGAATTCTCGTAGCAACCGACCTTGTTGCACGTGGTATCGACCTCGATCACATCACTCATATCATTCAGTTCGATACCCCTGACAGCCCTGACAAGTACATCCACCGAGTCGGCAGAACAGCGCGTGCCTACCGCAAAGGTACCGCCATCACCCTGCTCGGTGAAAAGGAGCTTATGAACATGCTCCAGATGGAACAGGAAATAGGCAAATCCTTTGCGCTACGTAAGCTCGGTAACTTCAACTACAACGAGCCGTCAGGAAACAATAAAAACGACAGCCGCAGCGATGCGCGCCGTAAGCCAAACTTCAAACGCAAACCGCAAGGCCAAAAGCCACAAGGTAAAAAAACTCAGGGCAAAAAGCCAAGCGGCTCCCGCAACGCTAAGCCTAAGAGGAAACGTTAAAGCAAGGAGGTGTGTCTCCGGCGGGTCTGCGACGCTTTTTTAAAAAGCTTATTTGCCTCCGGCGGCCAGAGAACCTTTTTGAAAAAAGGCTTCTCTGGACTCTCCAAAAACTTTTACTAGCGAGTTCAGCCTAGCAACCATGTTCTCACGCGGCTTAGCTCCACTACCTTTCAAAAAATAAAGGCTGTCCTGAATGAACAGGGCAGCCTTTTTATTATTTCACAATACGTGATCATTTAGTCAAATAAATGGGAAGGTAACCCCCTCGCGGCTACCAACGCTTAAAACAATAGAGGGTTTTCGCCACTAAAAAGTTTTGAAGGGGGTCTGCGACGCTTTTTAAAAAGCTTGTTTGCCTCCGGCGGCCAGAGAACCTTTTTGAAAAAAGGCTTCTCTGGACTCTCCAAAAACTTTTACTAGCGAGTTCAGCCTGGCGACCATGTTCTCACGCGGCTTAGCTCCACTACCTTTCAAAAAATAAAGGCTGTCCTGAATGAACAGGACAGCCTTTTTATTATATTTCATAATACGTGATTATTTACCCAGATAAATGGAAAGGTAATCCCCTCGCGGCTACCAACGCTTAAAACAACAGAGGGTTTTCGCCACTAAAAAGTTTTGAAGGGGGTCTGGGGGAAACTTTGCAAAAGTTTCAGCCCAGTCGCCGAAGGCAAGTCCCGCTGACAAGCGCCGCCGGAGGCATTTATAACGCTAGCCGCGTAGGAAAAGTCCTTCCGCAAAGTGCTCGCTTTCACAACGAATAAAACCGAACATACCCGGATGCACAACATCAACTTCTTCACCGCGATGGTTCTCCAGCTGGAAGCTGCCAACAGGCAGTACTGGACGCTTGAGCCCGGGTACCATCACCTGCACAGGTCTGTCTGCTCGGAATGGAGAACGCACAGCAATTTGCCATTTGCTGTCATTTTCTTTTTGAACGAGCTTGGCAACAATCGGGGTACAGTCTTTTTTGGGTAACGGAGGCACAGATTTTCTATGGCCTTTCGGCAGGAAGAATCCTGTGCTCAAATTCCGTGATGCCGTATTTTGCAGTTCACGGATGTATTCATCATAGCGGAACTGTTTGGTAGCAACGTCGTTAATAGCAGTTCTGTACACGTCTACTACATGTGCGACGTAACTTGGTGTTTTCATGCGTCCTTCAATTTTGAGTGACGCAACGTTGTTTTTGGCGAACCAGTGCATGTACTTAACGAGACAAAGATCTTCAGGTGCCCAGAACGCACTGTGCGGGCCTTCATGCGTTACATCCCATGTTGGGCCTTCGCGCATTCCTTCTTCCACTGTCAGGCGCATGTCCTGTACTTCAAGTCCTTTGTATTCAAAGCGACACGGATGAGTACATTCACCAAGGTTTGCAGGACGCTGGCTCATCCATGACGAAAGAAGACAGCGACCGGAAAGCGCAAGGCACATTGCGCCGTGCACGAATACTTCAAACTCCATAGCCGGATACGCTTTGGTAAGCTTGCTGATTGCATGTGCACCAAGCTCGCGGGCAACGTTTACTCGTTCGATGCCGAGATCATGCCAGAACCCCACAGCTTCACTGTTGGAGGTGTTCGCCTGCGTACTGAGATGGATGGATTTATTAGGGGCAATACGACGCGCCATGCGCAGTACACCAGGATCTGCAATAATAAGCCCGTCTACGCTGGATTCTGCAAGATGCTCAAGAGACTCTTCCACACCGGCAAGGTGCTGCTCATGTGGCAGAATATTGAGTGTGTAGTAAATGGAAGCATTTTTCGCATGTGCTTTGGCACAGGCTATTTCAAGCTCTTTCCAGTCAAAACCGCCGGAGCTTGCGCGCAGGCTGTGTTTTTTTCCACCAAGATAACACGCATCCGCGCCGTAAAGCAGCGCAGAGTCGAGTCTGTCCATATCTCCTGCCGGACAAAGCAGTTCAGGCAATTTTTTTATCATACTATTCTTAAACAGGAAGCCCTTGCTTCCGGCGTAGGTCTTTTAAATTATCAAGCACACTGTGCGGCACATACAACCCGCCCTTACCACGACCGAGCGTAATGTTGGGCTTCACCGCGCCGTGATAGTCCGAACCGCCCGTGAGTGCAAGCCCATGCACTGTCGCAAGTTCCACCACAAGTCTTGTTGCGGCATCGCCGTGTTCACTATGATAGGCTTCCAATGCATCCAGTCCATGCGGCTTCAACGTTGCGATCATGTCGTTAAGATATTCCTCCGAACGTCCATGAATGCACATGTGCGCCCATGAAACCGTGGCACCTTCCTCTTTCAGAAGTTTTACTCCTTCAACAGGACTAAGCACTTTTTTAGGTGCATAGGCTTTGCCACCGTCGCAGAGCATTTCTTCAAATACGTGCTTCACGCTCTTGAAGTATTTCTTTTTGACAAGCACCTGTGCAATATGCGGACGTCCTACAGAGCCTTCACCAGCAGCTTTGAGCACCTCGTCATACGTGATGTCCATACCGAGAGCCTGCAACTTCTCAACAATGATCTTGTTCCGCTCAGCTCTGTACTCACGCAGTTCGCCCATCACCTTTTGCAGCTTTTCCGCTTTGGGATCAAGCCAAAGGCCAATGAGGTGAATTTCGCCAAAGTCTGTTTTTACCCCCAGTTCGCAACCGGGAATAACGTCTACGCCGAGCTCCTTGCCTGTTTCCATTGCTTCCTCAACACCGGCAACGGTATCGTGGTCAGTCAATGCAAGAGTGGTAACGTTGCTCTTTTTGGCAAGTTGTATAAGTTCTTCAGGAGAATCACTCCCATCGGACGCAGTAGAATGCGTATGTAAATCTATATAAGTACGAGCCATAATTCCTTCCATTCTTAGAACTATGTAACAATGTGTGTATTCTCTTTCACCTTCACAATTACGCCCGCGATTTACGCCTTGTCAAATGGCGAATACATGACAGTGTTCAGTCAGCTCGTGTGACACACTGAAACTACAGGCAAAGTTCTCACCCATCCATATTGAAACAAATCTGTGCAGAGCAAGGTGTAAGAATACGTCAGGGAATAGCAAAAATAGACATCTGTGAGAGACTGACTTTTCGTAATGGTGCGCAATATGCGAAGTTGTCATTAATCTGATATATTTTCATAAAATTATACCACTGCGCTTCCTGTTGCTGTACATAGAGTAACTGCGTATACTACCCGTTCTACACACAGCGTGTGTATATTTATTTTAAGGAGTCGCCCTGTGACTGTACAAGCTGATTTGCTCAAAATTCTTGCCTGCCCTAAGTGCAAGGGTTCTCTCGAACTTACTGCTGATAAAGACGGACTTTCCTGCGCTAAATGTAGCGTTGTGTACCCTATCCGTGAAGATATTCCTGTTATGCTGGTGGAAGAAGCTATTTCTCAAGAAGCATGGGACAACGGAGCCAGAGAAACCGGTAAATAGTTTGCTTTTTGCCCCGATCTGATGTTGTCCCTGTACGTTTGTGTATCTTGACGGAACCCTGTCTCTGTTTATGATAGATGCTGAAAGGAGAGCCGGATTATGGTTATCAATTATGGATCGTTTTACGACTTCCCTCATTTGTTCGACAAACTGATGAATGATCTGCACGACCCGCAACCAACTGCAACGCGACGCGCCACGTTCCCTCCACTGTACATCAGTGAAGATGATACAAGCGTGTTTGTTCGAGCGCTGCTACCGGGTGCTGCAATGGAAGACGTGGAGTTGATTATTGAAGACAACACCCTTGTCCTCAGAGGTGAATTAAAACCTGTTCAAGGGAAATATCATCAGCAGGAACGCCCTACCGGCTCGTTCCAGAGACTGATAAAAATCAACGTACCGATCCATAAAGACGGCATCACTGCCACCATGAAATCCGGCATGCTGTTTGTTCAGCTTCCTAAATCTACGGCAATGCAGCCGCGCACAATCCATATTCAACCAAGGTAGCAGCTATGCAACAGATACCTAACAGAATTGGAAAGCGTCCACGGGTACAACCACATGCAGATTTTGTTGAGCGCGAAGATGGCTTCTATCTCTACCTCGACATGCCGGGTGTAGAAAAAGAAAAGCTGCATTTAGATATCGAAAACGACAAACTCTCCGTTCAGGCCAAATCAGATTTCGGCCTCACTTCCGGTGAGCGGGTACACTCAATGGAATTTGGTGAAGTAGAATACTTTGCCAGATTTGAAGTAAGCGAACTTGTTGATAAACAAAAGGTAAGCGCTAAATTTGAAAATGGCGTATTAACGATTTATCTTCCCAAACGGAAAGAAGCGCCGCCAAAGCGCATAAAAATCGAAGTCCTATAACATAGCAAAGACACACACAGTTAATGAAAATTTTATTTCTCTCAGATTTGCACGGTTCCTACGACCGTGCAAAAACTGTTTTGGACAAGGCAGAAAAACTCAACCCGGACTTCATTGTCCTGCTTGGGGATCTGCTGTACCACGGCCCGCGTAACCCTCTCCCTGAGGGGCACGACCCTAAAGCCACTGCTACGCTGCTCAACAGCTACAAAGATAAAATTATCGCAGTGCGCGGTAACTGCGATGCAGAAGTTGATCAGATGGTGCTGGACTTTCCGATGATGTCCGACTTCTCATGGCTTGCTGCAGACGGTCGACGCATCTTTCTGACACATGGACACTTGTGGAATCCTGAAAACCTGCCGCCGCTTACTGCTGGTGACACCTTTGTCTACGGACATGTGCACCGTCCCAAAGCGTACACCGACGAAAACGGCATCAACATCTGGAACCCCGGTTCCTGCTCACTCCCTAAACAGAGTGACCGCCCTACGTATGCAACGTTTGAAGGCAACACCTTCCGCGTGCTTGAACTCGACGAAACCTGCATTCTTGAGCAAACATTATAGAGGCACTCATGCACGCTGCTGAATCTTTTTCCGCGCCTATTACCTTACGCGGCAAGACCATACAAAACCGCCTGTGCCTTGCACCCATGGCAGGACTTGGGCACATTGCCTACCGCGCCATTGCTGCCCATTACGGCGGTTACGGTCTGCTGTTCACAGGCATGTGCAGTGCCCGCGCTGTCCCTACTGAAAACCGTCACAAGTCACCTGTATTCAACTGGCAGGATGAAGAGTTACCTACGCTGGTCTGCCAGCTGTTCGGTGCAGCACCGGATGACATGGTAATTGCCGCAGAGCGCGTTCAAGAAGAAAACTTCTTTGGCGTCGATATCAACATGGGCTGTTCTGTTTCACCGATAGTCGACAGACAATGTGGCGCAGACCTCATGCGCGATGTGGATCGTGCGTGCGAAATGGTAGAGAAAGTACGGAAAGCAGTTGATCTCCCCCTGTTCGTCAAATTCCGGACAGGCTGGCAAAACGAATCGGAACCGGCTGTCGCTTTCGCAAAAATGCTGGAACAAGCAGGTGCAGATGCACTCACCTTCCACCCACGAGTCGCACCGGATAGACGCACAAAACGGCCGCGAATCGAGGATATCAGACTCGTAAAAGAAGCCGTATCCATTCCAGTCTTCGGCAACGGCGACGTGTGGAATGTAGCTTCAGCAAACGCTATGGTAGAACGCACCAACTGCGACGGACTCGCCATCGGACGCGCTGCCATCTCCAAACCATGGATGTTTGCTGAGCTCAGTGAAGGTTTTGAGGCAACACCGGAAACATACAAAGAAACACTCTTCATGTTTCTGGATCAAATAGAAAAATGGTACGACCCAACCCGCGCTATTAAGCTTTATAAAAAATACTGCATGTACTTTGCCGCAAACTTCTCCTTCGGCAACCGTCTGTTCGGCCAGCTCATTGCCGGAGATTCTATGGAAACAATGCGTGCAAACGCAGAGCGCTGCTTTGGTGACCGCATTCCGCAAATTTCCAAAAGCCTTAATGCGCTTATGATGAACAGATAATCTTAGCTGTTACGTGGTAATACCGCTAGATACGTGTTTATCAGCCTTCGGGGAAGGATGCCTCCGGCGGGTCTCCGACGGGCGGGGCTTTGCCCCTGCACCCCACGAGGGGGACGCCCCCTCGACCGCGAGGTTATTTCGAGCCACGCACGTTACTAACATTCTCACGCGGCTCAATCATACCTACCTTTCCACAATGATAATAAAAAAGGCTGTCCTTTTGAATAAGGACAGCCCTTTTTTGTTTTTTGTACGAAAATTCATTCCGATTATATTTTCGTCATACTTTTTATATAGTTACTCAAAACACTCCCCCCCTCAACTTTCCCATAACAGGGGTTAAGGGGACAGTGTCCCCTTGCGGGGGTGCAGGGGGCAGCGCCCGCCTGCTCGCCGAAGGCCCAACTAGCGGATACCGCATCCACCACAACGGATAGACTTTGCATGCAGGCGTGACTGAACATAGCGAGCTAACGCCGACACAGCTCTGTCTGCAGTCTGGAAGACTGGAATACCTGCTTCATTCAATGCTTCACGCATTGGTTCGAACAACATACCGCCGTCGGATGCGCATACGAGTGGCTTGTCTGACTGCTTGGCAAGTTCCATTGCACGGGAAAGGATGCTCTTTTCATTGTGCATGCTGAACGGATCGCCCTGCTCTGTATCCAGAGACTGCATGACTGGGCTGAGTGGAGTCAGCGCAAGCACAACTGCATCAACGGTTGGTTCATCCAGCATAATTTTTGCGACTTCAACGTGGAGTTCGTCATCCCCTGCCGGAGTCAAATCCATCGGGTTTGACACGGAGACGAGTGATTCCAGACGCTTTTCTTTAAGAAGAGTACGGAACCCGTTTGCTGCTTTTTCAGAAAACGGTGCGAGCTTCATGGTAAATGTGCCCACATCAATGCTGTCCGCCATGCTTACTGCTTCAAACCCTGCACCACTGATGGCACCTAATCGATTACCTTCAACTTTTTTTGAATGCAGTGTTTCTGCTAACACAAACAGATCCTGAAACTGTTCTACAGTCTGGGCTACCACGGCACCTGCTTGACGCACACAGCTTTCTGCAACCATGTAGTCACCGGCAAGTGATGCGGTATGTCCGCTTGTTGCAGACTTTCCTTCCGGTGTTCGACCAGCTTTGTAGAATACAACTTCTTTGCCTGCCATAACGGCTTCACGCACTGAACGACAGAATGCCAATCCATCGAGATCATTAAAGCCTTCAGCGTAGACAGCAATAACATCCACGTTGTCATCATCTTTAAGGTAGGTAACCATGTCGCCCAAAGTAAGGTCAGTCTGATTTCCCATTGAGATCATGTAATTCGGGGAAAGATGCGGGTAGCGGCTGAGACCGAAGAGCATGAATGCTCCGCTCTGGCTGACTAGTGCTGCCCGGCGTGGAGTTCCAAGCCCGTTACGTGGAAATTTGTTTTCAGGAATAAACCATGTATTGTATCCGCCCGGACGGGAAACAATCCCCATGCAGTTCGCACCGATAAAAACCGGTCCGCCATCGCTGGATTCATGCGCCTTATTGATATCGGCAATAACCTTCTGCGCACGCTCGTAACTTTCTTCTGTTTCTCCAAGGCCACCGGCGATCAACATGACGCTGTTGGCTGCATCTTTTTCGATAACTTCGTCGACAACTACAGGAATATGCTGGGCTGGAACCGCCACAACAAGCATATCGAGTTTTCCGTCTGTATCTATGGAGGGGATGCAACGCACACCGTCAATTTCTTCGCAACCGTCGCGGATAATGCGAACCTGCTCTTTTGGGTATCCTTCTGCCAGAACGTTGCGCAGGATAATACGCCCAAAATTTTCACGGGATGCTGACACACCAATAATGCCAATCGTATCAGGGTGCAGCAAATTTTTGATTTTTGCTACAGGGCGCGGTGTTGTTGCTTTTTCAGGCAAGGAAAATTTACAAAGTCCATCCAGTGGAACCATAAGGAAATCAGTAAAAGCAAACGGGTTGATTTCAAATTCATCAATGATGAATGGTGCCTCTGGGTTCGTCGGGGAGTAGTAGTTTGCAAGCAGAATGCAGGCATCAAAACATTCAAGAAGTTGATCATCAGAAACTATGCGTTCCTGCCCACGGGTGCGACCTGCCAATTTCTCAAATGAAATTGTCTGCCTGAAATAGCTAAAAAAGGATTCACCGTCTGTCAGCTTCGTAGAGGCTGCGACTATTGCCTGACTTTTCTTAAAGCGTTCTGCATAGAGTTCCGCATCAGTTCCACCGAGCCCTGCGCTCAGTACCATACCGAACTCTCGTGTACGTCTGATACCTACAATGAGTTCATTACCAAATGCATCAGAATCAGGCGGCATAAATTGAACAAGCAGTACTCCAGTCAAATCAAGAGCAATTGCTTCTTCCAGAGCTGTACCGGAGAGGCCAGCATACTCAGCCGGAGAGGCATCAGGATGTCTTTCAATCCAACGGGCGTATTTTTCGGGAACTTCATACATCATACGACGCCAAGCAGAGCGAATTTTACTAGGCTCGCGCTCTACGATACGCACACCACCGACCTCTGTTTTATGCACAATGGTAGGCGATACAATCTTCAGCACGATTTTTTCCCCGGGGATGCTCATCAGGTCGTCATCTGATGGCCGTGTCCCCCGCGGGATAAGTTTTACCTGTGGAGGCGTTTCTGAGCCGATACTCTCCATAACACGATACACTTCGTGTTCGAACAAGGAGGTTCTTCCCTCTGCATGCGCCTGTGTAAAAATCTCAGTAATCGCGTCAAAATTAATTTTAGCGGTAGTCTTCGCGTGCGAAAAGGCGTCGTAATTCTGCATTATATTTCATCCACAAATTTTGGCTGTGCCCTGTAGCCCATTTGCACAGAAATCTCTGATGCAACGTCCAGGAGCCGGTTTGCAAAGCTTGTAATATCTGTTTCCGGGCCAATAATATCGCTGGTGCCACTCACGCTAATTGCTCCAATAACCTTACCATCTACCCCCAAGACAGGTGCACCGATTGTATTCAGGTGAATAAGAGTTTCACCGAATACCAAAGAGTAGCCACGCTCACGTGTTGCGCTTATCTCTTCATGCAGTTCCACCGGGTCAGTAAGAGTTTTAGGTGTGTAGGGAAGCAATTGTACGGTAGCTAAGTGTTCCACAAGCTCACGCATTGGAAGCTGTGACAGGATTGCCCTGCCCATACCTGTGCAATAAGCAGGAACAGTCGGGCCGATGTAAGAAGAAGGATGCCATTCCTGATGATCTGTGCTCAGTGTGGTCAAAATCGCATTATGGTACAGCACACCAACCCTCCCAATCGTATTGGAATGCTGGGCAAGGTAGGTAACAGGTGTCGCAGCCTTACGGTTTAGCTCATAGGTTGCGGACTGTAACGATCCGAGTTCCATGAGCTTCAAGCCTAATTTATATTCTTTGGTCGCAGGATCCTGCGCCAGATAGTCACTATTCGCTAGTGCTTTCACAATGCCGTGCGTTGTACCGATTGCAAGATCAAGAGTCTTAGCAATATCGCTCACACGCCAGCTTGGATGTTCAAAAGTAAACAACCCGAGCACTCGGGTTGCACGTTCAATAGATTGTTGGGACATAGCCACTTCCTCGACATTATCGAATTGTTTTCAAAAAAGTATACATTCCCTCAAGCTGCTGTCAACGCAACGCTGCAAGCGTGCATGCCATCGTCATATTTTTTGAATTTACAATACATATAAAACAAAAATGAATTTCTCATTGCGGCAATAGTTTTTTAGCGACAAAAATTCATAATTGTAAAAAAAATGCCATGTCAAAATCGTAAAATGTTAAAATATTGCATGACACTGTTCATACTTTTTAACTGTCGACATGTGTACTCTGATGTTCTGCTTAGAAACTTTTTGAAAAAAAACTGTAGAAAAAAAAAGAAAGACACTTTTTTTTCCCATTCATTCGCTGTAAGCACGTACTAACATAGCTGTGAATAAAAAAAATTTTTTTATAAAACTTTAACGCATGTTCAG
>NZ_JXMS01000016.1 GCF_001672295.1 Halodesulfovibrio spirochaetisodalis
ATATTAAAAGGTTATTTTATTTTAAAATCAAAGTCCAGATTACACTCTAGCCGGACTGATTTTAATTTCTAAGCAGCGAATGTGTTTATTTCCTTTTTTAGCGAACTGCTCTGAGTATATTTGAAATCAATTTTTGACCGTGCGTAAAATATACAGTTTGAAAAAAGAATGAGTCTTTAGAGATGAGGATACCGATAGATGATGCCGAGTAGTAAAGGCGTGAGAATGTCAGATAGGCAGCTGTAAGGCTTTTGCATACTTGCAAGAAGAAAGGTATCACCTGAGCGTTACGAGAAAAATCATAGAGGGTTGCGTTTTTCCTTAGTCGACATGCTTTTTGTTAACGTGATGAAATGATTATTAATTGAATTATTTTGCGTACAAAATGAAGGTGCATGTTATTTAGCTGTCTAGAATTATAACTTTTTAGTATCACTTTGGCGTCTTCCTTAGTTATGGAGCAAGAGCCTTTCACCATGCAGCAAACTATACGTAAGCTATTTTATTATATCCATCCCGACACACGCTCAGTTGCCGTTGATATTGCAATGTATCTGGCTGTGGTCACGGTGTTGGTGTGGAGTGTTTTTTCCGGTGCAGAAGCCTCAGGGTATAACTGGCAGTGGAGCAGGGTACCTCGGTACCTTTTTACCACTACAGATGGCTCATTCCACATAGGCCCGTTGCTAAGCGGCTTGATGGTTACGCTTGAAATAACCTGTTATTCAATGGTGCTGGCTTTTGCGTTCGGCTTGCTTGCTGTACTGTTCAGGCTTTCTAAGTCTGTAGTCGCACGCTATGTGGCTGTTTTTTACGTTGAGCTTATCCGCAATACTCCCCTCATGTTGCAAGTGCTCATAATGTATTTTGTGATCGCACCGGTGCTGGAGATGGAGCGGTTTCTATCCGCAGTGCTCGCACTTGCGTTGTTTGAGGGTGCATACATTGCAGAGATTTTCAGAGCAGGGATTGCTTCTGTTCCCAAAGGACAATGGGAAGCTGCTGAAAGTGTCGGGCTCAGCCGGTTCCATATCTACAGACTGGTGGTTCTGCCACAGGCCATTCGTGCTACCTTGCCACCATTAACCGGTCAGGCGGTTTCGTTAGTAAAAGACTCTGCGCTGGTGTCTGTAATTGCCATTTATGATTTAACAATGCAGGGACAAGCCATTATTTCGGAAACATACCTCACGTTTGAGATATGGTTTATAGTAGCCTTGATTTATTTATTGATTACAGTGAGTTTGTCCGTTGTTGTACATTTTTTGGAAAATAAATATTCGTATGATCACTAGAAAATGTTTTCTATAAAAGAGGAGAATCGGCGTGGGTAAAAGCTGTTTTAAGATTGTAGTTGCGTTGCTGCTTGTCATTGCATTTTCTCTTCCTGCATCTGCGCAAAACGTGATGGCAGATCTGAGTAAAGAGAGTGTTATTGCAAAGGTTGTTGAGCGTAATAAGCTGCGTGTTGGTTTTTCTACTTTCGTACCGTGGGCTATGAAAGATAAGAACGGCGAATTTGTGGGTTTTGAAATTGATGTAATGAAAGAACTTGCTAAAGACCTTGGTGTTGAAATTGAGTTTGTACCGACAACATGGTCCGGCATTATTCCTGCGCTGCTTGCTGATAAATTTGATGTGATTATCGGTGGAATGTCTGTGACGACACAGCGAAATCTTAAAGTAAACTTTTCTGATCCGTACGATTATACCGGCATTGCCATGCTGGCTTCCCGTAAAAAGGGTGGCGACATTAAGACTCTTGAAGATGTAAACAAAGCGGGTGTTGTGGTGGTTGCACGAATTGGTTCTACACCAGCTGCAGCAGCAAAAGAGTATTTCCCAAAGGCAGAAGTTCGTCTGTTTGAAAAAGAAACTCAGTGCGTTCAGGAACTCATGACAGGCCGCGCTACAGTAATGCTTGCCAGTGCTCCGCTTCCTGCCTTTAAGGCGTATGAATTCCCCAAAAAATTATTTGTGCCGATCAAAGGTACCTTCACAAAAGAACCTATCGGGTTCGCACTGCGTAAAGGTGATCCGGATACGTTGAATGTGCTGAACAACTGGGTTCGTCTCAAGCATCAGTCCGGCTGGCTTAAAGCTCGCAAGGATTACTGGTTTGAGGGTAAAGAGTGGGAGTCCATGCTGAAATAATCAGTGGACTTTGTAGTTTTTAGTAATATCAAACACTGTGGCGGACTTGTTCCGCCACAATTTTCTTATGCAGCGTACACGATATAAACCTGTTCTTCTTGATTACATTTTGCTGGTGCTCATCGGCGGCGGCATAGTCTACTTCTACTGGCAGTTGGAAAATGAGCTGCAATATGAATGGAGCTGGTCTACCATTCCGCAATTTCTTGTAAAAAATACTAAAGGAAATTGGGAACCCAACTTTTTACTTGAGGGATTGTTTACCACGATTCGCTTGAGTATCTGGGCCACGCTTCTTGCATCGGTAGTAGGGATTTTGATGGGACTGGCCCGTGTGAGCCAAAGTCATTTTTGGCGCATGGTTTCAAGAACCTATGTGGAAATAGTGCGAAACATGCCGCCTATTGTCCTTATTTTTATTTCTTACTTTTTTCTTTCTGCACAACTCACGCATTTTCTCGCGCTGGATTCGGCGGTGCAGAATATGCCGGAGTGGTTGCATTCAATTGTTTCTGTTTTGTTCAGCAAGCCTTCCCAGTTTACGCAGTTTATCACGGGTGTAATCACCTTGGGTTTGTATGAAGGCGCATATATTACAGAAATTGTGCGTGGAGGGATAAATAGTGTCCAACGCGGACAGTGGGAAGCTTCGGCTTCTCTCGGTTTCAATCGTTTTGATCAGCTACGGCTTGTTGTATTGCCGCAAGCGCTCAAAGTTATTGTTCCTCCCCTTGCCGGACAGTTTATTTCAACGATAAAAGATTCAGCCATTTTGTCTGTAATTTCTATTCAGGAACTGACCTTTCAGGGATTGGAGTTGATGGCGTCCACCTATCTTGTTTTTGAAATTTGGACGACGATCACGTTGATGTATCTTATGCTTACGTTAGGCTGTTCCTTGCTGTCCCGCTGGGTTGAGCGGGCATTGGAGTGGAAAAACTAGGACATGAGGCATAGCTTGACTGATGCCTGTAGATCACTCAGGTAATAAGGTAGAAGAAAACTCCGCCAGCAATACGTTGCTGACGGAGTTTTTTATGTGAGTTTATAGAACCTGCCCGGGGTCATGGCTCCTGCCAATTGATCAAGGCGACCTTTAAGGGCTTTGATCTCGTCGTATCCTTCAGTTCGCAGATACGTATACGCCATTGAGGCTCGAAATCCTGAGAGGCAGAATGTGATGATGAACTTGTTACGTGGGACTTCCGAAAGTCTGTCCGGCAGTTCATGCAACGGAATATGTGTTGCGAACGAAAATGAAAGGGTTTTTGCTTCTTCATGAGTACGGACATCGAGAAAGATAAAGTGATCATGATCTATGAATTTACTGGCTTCTTCAACAGTTATTCCGTATTCACCCGCTACCAGAAATGCTATGTCCATCTCCCGTAATACATCTGACAGCTTGGGACAGACATCTATATGTTCTTTCATACATGTACTCCTGCGTAATACCCTTTTGTTTCGGGATATTGTTTTTAAAGAGTATTGTAGAGTTTAGCTGCAGCATGTAGGTTGAGAATACTATATTGAAACACATCAGCAAAATTATCAGGATATATTATGGGTTGTTCTTTTTCTAAGAATCATATTGCTTCGGTTGTTCAGTTTGTTTCCCGTGGGATGTGGGAAGCAGATTTACAGGAACTTCCCATGCTGCAACGTTGGGCAGTAGTGTTTTGCAGGAGACTGTCTGTAGTTATTACCGGATTTTTTTATGATAACTGCATGCTGCGCGCCACAGCATTAGCATATACAACCATACTTTCGATTGTACCGTTTCTTGCGGTCGTGTTTGCCATGTCCAAGGGGCTTGGTATTCAGGACAGTCAGACGCTTCGTTATATTTTGCTGAATGCTTCTGCCGGAAATACAAAGGCAGTCGATATGCTGCTGCAATACGTAAATAATACCAATGTAACCACACTGGGTATTGTGGGCGTGGCAACCCTGCTTTTCACTGTAATTTCGTTGATGGGTAATATTGAGGCTGCATTCAATACAATCTGGAATGTTAAGCGCGGGCGGACAATCTGGAGAAAGTTCACAGACTTTTTCTCTATTGTACTGGTGGGGCCGATACTTCTTGGTGTTGCCGTAAGCTTAAGCGTAACAATGCAGCATGATTCGGTTGTGCAGGGGCTGTTGACCATAGATGCTGTAAACTATGTCTACATAAAAGTGCTGAAACTGTTGCCCACAGTCGTTATCTGGTTTCTGCTTTTCTTTGCCTATATCTTTATTCCCAATCTGAAAGTGCAGGTGCGAAGCGCTGTTATCGGTGGCTTCATCAGTACTGTGTTATGGAAAGGGGTAGAGAGTGGATATATTTCGTATCTGCTTGGTGTGAATAATTACAACTTGATTTATGGCAGTTTTGCCCAGTTCCCGCTGTTCCTTTTGTGGATTTACATAAGCTGGCTGATCGTATTGTTTGGCGTGGAGATTTGCTATGCTATTCAGTATGGCTCTACTGAGGAAGACAAAATGCTTGCCGGAAAAACGAGCTGTTACGAAAAAGGGATACTTGCCACAGCTGTTATGAATTTACTGACCGGAGCGTATCAACAGAACTCCGGGGCTGTGCGGGTGGATTTCATGAGTGACACGCTACACGTTTCTCAGCTGCTTATTAACGATGTTCTGGATATCTTAGAGCAGAATGGATTTGTGGCAAAGGTTGAAGCAGAAGATGCGGCATATATTTTGGCTCGTCCTGCAGCCTCTACTAAAGTTTCAGATATTGTGACAACTATTGCCAAGTATCATCCGGAAAGAGTGATGCGTTATGCCTTGAATGGAAATAAAACATCAATCACAACTGTTGATGCGTTGTACTGCCAGCTTGCAGAAGGCAAAGATTGTACACTGGAGGAGTTGCACGCTGGACAACAAACTAGCGCATAATTCCTTTTTGTGCTGCTCAGTGGCATGCGTGTTTTTGGAGAACTGTTTGTAAGACTCCGTGCCTTTTATATATTCGCTTGATTCTATAAAGCAAAAAGTAAAGCCCGAAGCAAATGCTTCGGGCTTTTGTATTAACAGTTGTCTTGGGTTTTCTTCTGATCAGCAACAAGCTGACCGCATGCTGCTTTAATATCCGCTCCCTTGGATTGGCGGATGATGGCAGTAACACCCTTATCCCAGAGAACTTTTTGGAATTTGAGAACCGCTTCTTCAGAAGGTGCTTTATATGGATCGCCTTCTGACGGGTTGTAGACAATAAGATTCAGCTTGGATTTTGTCTGCGAAATCAGCTTTACAAGCTCTCGCGCATCTTCGACGGAGTCGTTTACTCCACCAAGGAGAAGATACTCATAGGTGATTCGCTCACGCGTTTTAAGCGGATAGTTTTTCAGAGCATGCATGAAATCATCAAGCTTCCAGCGTGCAGCTTTAGGCATGATCTGGGCGCGGGTTTCCTGATTCGGGGCATGTAAGGATACCGCAAGGAAAGCAAGGCCGGATTCACCCAGTTCTGAAAGACCTTTCTGAATACCGCAGGTGGAAACTGTGACACGGCGCGGAGAAAAAGCAAGGCCGAGGGTGCTGTGCATGGTGTTGAGCGATTTCAGCACATTTTCAAGGTTGAGCAGTGGTTCACCCATGCCCATGAACACAATGTTGCGAAGGATAGGACGCTCAGCAACATCATTAAGAAAATGGCGAGCCACAAGCACCTGACCAAGAATCTCACTTTGGGTCATGTTACGTTTGAATCCCATTGTGCCGGTAGAGCAAAAAGTACACGCCATAGCGCAGCCTACCTGACAGGAAAGACACTGTGAGTATCGTCCTTTTGAACCCGGGATAAGAACAGTTTCAACCAGAGCGCCGTCATGCAGTTTGAGAAGAAACTTGATAGTACCGTCTTTACTTGTCTGTGACGTAACGACTTCCGGCCAGCGGATGTACGCTTCTTCATGCAGACGTGCGCGGACAGTTTTAGAGATGTTGGTCATCTCATCAAAAGATTGAACATATTTATTCCACAACCATTGCCAAACTTGCTTGGTGCGGAATTTTTTTTCCCCGAGTCCTACGAGGAACTCTTCAAGCTCTTCATATGAAAGATCAAGAATATTAACCATGACGGCCCCTTTAATCCGGTACTACAAGCCGGTGAATGTGGTAGATGTGCGCAGTGCGCCATCGCCACAGACTCTATATACATTAACGGTTCACCTGTGAAGAGGCAGTGTCGTCTTTGCATGAACCGGAAGTTTTTATCTGCTTTTTTGCGCTATGGTGCACCGCGTTTACTCAGAAATAACCTCTTATTTTTTAAAGAAAATAGTGTTATGCATATCTATCTTTGATTGTGCAGATCGAATTGTTTTACCGCGATGGAGGGGTGCTGTGAAACTTCTGGGCAGCTGTATGGCTGCGTTTCTACTCTTGCTATGCACTTTTTCGATGCAAGCTTACGCTGGCGATATCCGTTCTGAACAGGTTGCTGCCATGCGCAGCATTGATATGAAATTGTATGATTTTTACATGACATATAATCAGGGGCTTGAGCTTTGCCTTTCAACGTGCCCCAGTCATGCAGATATGCTGGATGATGCTTCGGGTACACTTGCCGCACTGCTCGATGGTACAGTGTCATCTATCCGTGGAGAACATCATAAAGTCATCAATTTTATGAACTATGATGCTGACCTGCTTACAGCAAATAAAAAAATTTACTCTAGAGCCGCAGGCTGTACTCCTTGTGTCGCAACTGCAAAGCGTGTTCAGAAGTATGCACAGGAAGGTTTGCCTTCCGGTATTTCACGTGCTGCACTGTTGCATTCTGAGAAGTATAAGCAAACTCCAGAACTTCAGTTTACAGATGGCCTGTTGTCACGGGTACGGTATCGCTGGGTAGCCAATGGTAAGAAGCGTTCTTGTCGTGTGCTTATGCCGAAAACGTGGGAGCATGTGGCTCCTGAGCGTGCAGGTAGAGGATTTGAATTCCGTAGTGCACTCGGGAACGGTGTTCCGTTTTTTGCAATTGAATATGCTCCTGCCAAGCGGATTTATTCTGAAGACAAGATTCTGGCTGCATTGCAGCATCGTGTTTCTGCAGAAATGCTTTCCAGACAATTCGGGCTGGTGGAAATTCTTGCACAGGGCGTACAGAAGCTCGGGAATACGCAGAGCGTATGGGTCATGTTTGCTGCTGACGGAAAAGGGAAGAATGGTGCAGGGTACTATTACAACTGGTACATGATGGTTGATGGTACACTGTTGATGTTCCAGTCCGGTGTGAACGGGCCGGGAAGGACACCTACACCGGAACAGGAACAGTTGTTCCGCAGGTATTACCAGACGCTTCGTGAAATCGCGGTTTCATCGGTAATTGGATAGATTCTTTTTAAAAAGCAAAAACTCCCGCCATATTTTTGTATGGGGGGAGTTTTTGCTTTTGTGAATAGGTGAGTTACAGCACACGCATGAAAATTTCTGTCACATCTTCCCTGCTGAGCGGAGCAATGCGGCCTAAATCACGGTAGGCAAATGCGCTTTCAACAAGGTGTGGCACGTCTTCTGCGGTTACTCCCCAAGCGGAGAGACGGGTCGGAGCACCCCAAGCAGAGAAAGCTGCACGTGTGGCATCAATACCGCCCTGAATACTGTCCTGACCCCATACCGTCGCAGCGAAGCGATTAAAGATATCCGGTGCCTTGGCGCAAACTTGCTGCATCCAGGATGGGAAGAGGACTGCAAGGCCTTCACCATGCGGAATATGCGGGAAACGACCGCTTAATGCATGTTCAAGTGCATGCGAAGTCCAGTCTCCACCGGAAAGTCCGCAACCGGTCAGCCCGTTGAGACTCAGGCAGGATGCCCACGCAAGGTTTGCTCTTGCTTCATAATTTGAAGGATCATGCTGGAGGGAGTGCAGTGAGTTGATAAGGGAGATAAGTAACCCTTCGCAGATACTCAGTGTAGTTTCTTCGTTGAAGTACCCTGTGCGCTTGTCTGCTATGCGACCACGGAAGTAGTTTTCCATGATATGCGTCATAGCATCAATACCGCTCCCTGCGGTGATGTTCCACGGAGTTTGTACTTGGTAGAGCGGGTCAATTGCTGTCACTTTAGGAATCATGCAGTGACCGCCAAGGCTCCATTTCTTTTGCTGCTGCTCATTAGTAATGACGGCTTTGCCGTTCATTTCAGAGCCTGTCCCAGAGAGCGTAACAACGGTAAATACAGGTAATGAGCGTTCTACTGGCTTACGGGATTCTACACGCTCCCAGTAGTCGTCTAGGTAGAAGCCTGCTGCAATGGCTTTAGCTGCGTCAATAACGCTTCCGCCACCAACACCGAGAACAGCACCGACGCTGGCTTTGCGGGCAATATTAATGCCTGCTTCAATTTGCTCCAGTGACGGGTTGGGCTTTATTCCCCAGAATTCTGTCCAGTCGACACCAGCTTCTTGCAATGAGCGGGTCGCAGCTTCATATGCTCCGTTATTGCGGGCAGAACCGCCTCCCATGACGAGAAGGACTGAAGACGCTTCTTTAACTATATGCCAGCCGATGAGATCGACTGCGTCTTGACCAAAAATGACCTGAGTGGGGGCACTGTAAGTAAAAGCATCCATGTTTAATCACCTGATAAGAAAAAGTTACTGCTCTGAGTTACGAAGTCTTGCACTATAGCGGCTAACTGGAATAACGACAACCCTTGCGAGCTGTGACTCTTTAGAAATGCACACAAAATTACGAAGACCTGTGACTGTTGCAGTAGAGAACGTGGAATAGAGTTGTAGCAGGTGATGATGTACTTTTGCTTACTGGGATGCGTGTTCGGATTCTATTCGTCCATTACGGATAAGAACTGTGCGGTCTGATACAGAGGTAAGCCATTCACGGTCGTGAGATACAATGACAAGGCTGGTGTGATATTCAGTTTTTGCATGGATGGCTGCATTGCGAATGCGTTCAGTAGACTCTTCATCAAGTGAAGAAGTTGGTTCATCCATAAGAAGAACACTTGGCCTTACTGCGAGGCGGGCGGCAAGAGCAACGCGCTGGGCTTCTCCGCCAGATAATTCAAACCATTGGCGGGAAAGAAAGGAGCCTGGTGCAAGACCTACTTCTTCGAGCACAGATTCAGCAATGCCGCTTATATTTTCAGTTCCACGTATACGCAGGCCATATTCAATATTTTCCTGCACTGTTCGTTTAAGCAGGTATGGTTGCTGGGTAAGTAGTGTCACTTCTCTGCGTAACGTTGTGTCTGCAATGTCAGTGTTGCTACCTTGAAAACGTAACTGACCGGATTGCGGGGCTTCAAGGAACGCAAGCATACGCATCAGGGTGGATTTCCCGCTTCCGTTGGGTCCGAAGATTCCAGTAATAGTTCCGGCTTCGAGAGAGAGTGAGTCAATGGTAAGGACTGTTCTGCCGCCATATACCTGTGTGATGTCTGTTAGTTCATACAGTGCCATTGTTACTGTCCTGCGCGTCGTTTAAGTTTTGCCACACTGAAGTTAACGCCAAAGGCAATGATGAGAAGAACAACACCAAGGGCTATGCCCATGGCGAACTCACCCTTACCGGTCTCAAGAGCGATCGCAGTTGTAATGGTGCGTGTATGCCATTTAATATTGCCACCCACCATCATGGAAATGCCTATTTCCGATACGATACGTCCATACGCTGCAACACCTGCGAGCATGAGGTGATAGCGTACTTCCCATAATGTTGCGCGCAGCAACTGGAATTTATCAGCTCCCAGTGTGAGCAGGGTTTCTTTCATACCGGAGTCAGCGTTTTCAACGGCATTGGCAACCATTGCTACAACAATTGGCATGCCAAGCATGACCTGACCTATGGCGATACCGGGCAGGGTGAAGAGCAGCCCGAATTCTCCCAGCGGCCCCTGACGTGAGACAAGGGAATAGACCAGCAGTCCGATGACGACAGTAGGAAAGGAAAGAAGTGTGTCGGTAATCATGCGCAGGGTGTCACGCCCTTTAAATCGACAATACCCGAGAATAAAACCGAGAGGGGCTCCTATCAGGATAGTGAAGAAGATAGAAAGAGTCGAAACGCATAAGGTTATGTATACGGCAGACCATGTTTCAGGGTTACCGTCAAAAAGAAGTTGAAAGGCCTTGATAAGTCCTTCGTATATGAAGCCCATTAAATCTCCCTGACAAAAAAAGGGGTGGCAAGTGCCACCCCTGTAAAGTCTGAATAAGCAACAGCGTATTATTTACCAGCGTTTGGTGTGAAGAGCTGTTTACCGAGCAGACGGAAGTCGCCGATTGCTTTTTGTGCTTTAGGAGAAGCCATCCAAGCGATGAATTCGTTTGCGAGTTTAACCTGTGCCTTAGGGCAGACACCCGGATTAATAGCAATTGCACTGTACTGGTTGAAGAGTACTTTATCGCCTTCTACAACGATTTTCAACGGAGTCTTGCCTTTGTTTACATCCATGTATTTGATCCATGTACCACGGTCAGTCATGGTGTAAGCGCCTTTCTGAGCAGCAGCGTTCAGAGTTTTGAGCATACCCTGACCAAGCTGCATGTACCAGTCTGCTTTATCAGGAACAGCCATTCCTGCAGCTTTCCACAGAGAAATTTCTTTTTTGTTTGTACCGGAGTTGTCACCACGGGATGCAAACGGAGCTTTAGCAGCAGCAATTGTTTTGAGTGCTTTTTCTACAGGCATGCCTTTCACATGTGCAGGGTCAGCAGCAGGGCCAACAATAACAAAATCGTTGTACATCAGCTGGGTACGGTCAACGCCGTGACCGTTTTTAACAAATTTTTTCTCAGCGCCTGGAGCGTGAACGAGCAGTACGTCAACGTCGCAGTTGCGACCCATGGCAAGAGCTTTACCGGTGCCGATAGCAGTCCAGCGAATTTCAATTCCGGTGTCTTTGGTAAACTCAGGCATGAGGTCATCAAGCAGACCGGTGTTGTCGGTACTGGTGGTGGTTGCCATCATCAGTACTTTATCTTTTGCTTGCGCCATTGCAGGTACGAGCAGGGCAAATGCGAGAAGTAAGGCAGCAAATTTTTTCATTAAAAGCTCCATCGTCATTTTTAGTTATTTATAGTCATGATTAGGAATAGAAGAAGGTGTAATCATATTTTCGGAGTAAGGGAAACTAAAAATACCTGCGTATAAAATGACACTTGATATTTGTATTGGTTTTACTATTTGAAATTGCAGGATAAAATATAAAAAAGTAAAAAAATGACTATAACTAACTAAAAATAACAACAAAAAAGGACAGCGAAAAGTTCGCTGTCCTGAGTTCTGTTTTATTTAACAGAGTTGCTTTTTATTCAAACAGGTAACCATACTGCAATGCGATCTGGTCTGTTTTGTCTGCAATAGATGTTGCAAGCATGCTGACGTTTTCTTCGGTAACGATGCCGGCGTCCTGAGCAAGATAGTATTTCAGATTATTGGAATCTTCTGAGAATACCCACACGATACTGTAAACGGAGCCGATTTTCGGGCGGGATGCAAACTCGGACATGGTTGTAATCATGACTGTGATTTTCGGAACATCGTCACCTGTCATTTTAAACAGACTGGATGTGTTGCAGGTTGATTTAAGCTCGAAGGCAAGCATGGAGCCCAGATTATCTGCGCCTTTTTGTTCAATGAAAATCGGCGTATTGCGTGAGGCAATAACAGTCGGAGTATCTTTCTTTGGCTCTGCAGCCTGAGCGTTTTTCGGAGCTTTCGGGGCATTTTCCGCAAAAGCAGGCAGGGCAGCAAAGGTAATGCAAATGAGTACGAGGCAGAATAATCGTTTCATGATGATCTCCTTATTGTGGTCTCGTATGAATTGTGTGTTGATAACTATCACGTATTGTTGTGTATGTCAGTCTTGAAAGTTTACTCTGCGTCCGGTGTTCGAATGAACTGCACCAGTATCAGGGACATGACAGATATTCCCGCAGCGCCGAGGAATGGAATTTTGTAGTCCACCATCCAGAGCATACCGCCAAGGGCAGGCACAACAACTGCTGCAATGTGGTTGATTGTAAAGCTCACAGCCATTGATGGCGCAATATCGGTAGGGTCAGCAATTTTCTGGAAATACGATTTAATCGCCAGAGAGAAGTTGAAGAAGATGTGATCAAGCACATACAGGAATGCCACCAGTATCTTGGACTCTACGTATGCGTATGAAACAAACACGAAAACCATGGCAGCGTATTCAAGAGTAAGAACTTTTCGTTCACCATAGGTGTTTACTGCTCTGCCGATAGCAGGGGAAAGCCACCAGTTGATGACATTGTTGGCAATAAACAGCAGGGTGACTTCCTGAATGGTGAACTGGAATTTATCCACCATGAGAAACACAGCAAAGGCCACAAAAATTTGTCTGCGGGCACCTGCGAGGAAGTTGAGCATGTAGAACAACCAGTAACGCCAGCGCAGTACCATTTTCTTATGCTGAGGCGGGATATTCTTGGATGTCGGGTTTTGTGTCAGGCACCATCCTGCAGCGAGAATGACAAGAATACCAAACAGCCAGAAGAGCTGCTGGAAATCGAGCTTCATGCTGAGAAGAAAAATAGCTCCACCAACCACAAGGTTTGTTGCCGAGCCCATTGCGCGCAGCTTACCCATAATGACTGGTGCTTCTTTGAGCGAGAAGTATTGCAGCGTGAGGGACTGGTTGACCGTTTCGTAGTAGTGGAAACCAAAACTCATGATGAGCGTGGTAATGATCATGCCGTGATACGTGGGCATGGAACCGGTAAGTCCTACACCAAGCCCCAGTATGGCTATGGAAAGAGCTGCAAGGCGATGTTCTGCAATGAAAAGAAGAAGGTAGATGACAAGCAGGGCAAGGAAACCGGGAATTTCCCTGACGGATTGAATAATACCGATCTGTTGGCCTGTTAGTCCTACAATATCAACTGCAAAGTTGTTGTACAGGGTTCGCCATGCTTGAAAGCCTGCTGCAACGGCAACAGTCATGACAAGCAGAAAAATATACATTCGGCGGCGATCAGCGTCGGACATGGTAGGCTCTCCGAAAAATCGTGTGAAAGTGTACTAAAAAAACGCATGAAGAATGCGAGGCACGATAATGCAGGATATTGGTTGTCCGAGCAAGTAAGATTGTATGGTCTTTGTGTAAAAAAGTATGAATTAAAGATGGTTGGAGAGTGTAGGGTTAGAATACGTAGGCTTCGAACCAGTAAATTTTTGTATCCTCATGTTTCCACATATGCGGCTGAAGTCCGGCTTTGAGGCATGTCTGCTCAAGGAAGGTAATCTTGTCCCATTGCCACTCTTTGGCTACTTGCGGGAGCAGCAGGCCGGAATATTGTACGTACTGCATAATAAGACCGTGTGTTCCCACCTCAATGCTGTCAGTATCCGGACAAAGGGTGAGTGGCCCCATGATAGATATTTCTACGGAAATTTCCGCAAACTCTTCTTCACTTACTGGTGGAAAGCGCGGGTCTTCAAAGGCCGCAGCACGGGCCATGCGTGCAACAGTACGGTAGAGCGCATCATTTCCGACCACATTTCCAATACAGCCACGCAGTGAGCCATTTTGTGTGAGCGTGACAAACGCACCGAGATGTTCTTCAAGAAGCGGGTTTTCCGGCTTCAGGATATTATCTTCATTGAGGGAATGCTCGCCCTCAAAGTAGCTGGTGATGCTGTTGTGGACTATTTGCCTGAGGTATTGCTTGTCGGCTTCGGATAAACAAAAACTGCGAACATCTGCGTTGTTGTCGATCATGTATTCCTCCTAGAGCACGCACAGGATATCTACAGGTGCTTCCTGTGCCATATGGCTGTAAAGGCTGGACTGAATTTGTTGCAGCATCACATTGCGGAACCAGATGTGTGAAGCATCGTGATGCTGGCGCTCGTGCCAGGCAATCGTATAGTCGAATGACTCAATATAGAACGGCAGGGCGCACCATGCCAGATCAAATTCAGGGGCAAGGTTACTTGCGATGTGGCTCGGCATTGTTGCAATCATATCTGAGCGGCTGATAACTTTGCATACTGTTGTATAGAGCGGAGCGGAAAATTGGACAGTCCGGCGCTTACCTATCTTGGCCAGTTCCGCATCGATAACCTGCACCTTGTCTCCGCCACCTGTAATAGCTGCATGGCTAAGGGAGCAGTATTCATCCAGCGAAAGTCCGCCACCGCGTGCCATTAACGGGTGATCTTTGCGCATGCAGCATGCAAACTGGTCACGTCCTATGACAAGATGATGCAGACCCTGATGCTGTGAATCCAACATGGAGGTCACAAGGTCATATTCACCTGAGGAAAGGGCATTAATTGTAGTACTGTCTGATATCTCCAGTTGGATGGAGATGTTAGGGGCTATCTTACGGTAGCTTTCCAGCACCTGCGGGAAAATATATTCAGCAACGTAGTCGGAAGTGGCAAAGGTGAATGTGCGTGTGCATTCGGCGGGCTCAAAGCTGCTTCTGTCGAGCAGTTCTGTTACTTCCCCTAAAATTCGTTCCAGATTCTGGCTCAGTTCAACCGCGCGTTCGGTGAGCGCAAAGTTGTTTCCACTGCGGACAAGGAGTGGATCATCAAAAAGTTCGCGCAAGTGCCTGAGGTTTTTGCTCATGCCGCTTTGCGTAATATTCAGGCGGCTTGCCGCACGGGTGACATTACCTTCATCCAGTAATGCTTTAAGCGCTACAAGTAAGTTAAGGTTTACCGAAGCCAGATTCACTCGCCCTATTTTCATTACCTAAAATCCATCTTCCAATTGAGGTGAAACAAGAAAGCTGCCGTCTGGAACTACCTTAGGCAGGCCGGTATCCTGTACCGTAACCTTACGGCCGGTCAGCGTAACCCGTTTAGTTGCAATCCACTGCAGCACCTGTGGGTAAATCCGGTGTTCAAACGCAAGAACCCGTTTTTGAACGACGTCGGCAGACTCTGCTGTACTGCATGGTACCACTGCCTGCGCAATGATAGCACCATTATCCATACATTCGTCAACAAAATGCACTGTGCATCCAGCCAGTTTTACACCATAGTCCACTGCATCTGCAATACCATGGGCACCTTTGAATGAAGGAAGCAAGGCAGGGTGGATGTTTATAATTCGTCCTGCAAATGTTTGAATAAACATAGGGGTAAGTAATCGCATGAATCCGGCCAGCACAATCAATTCTGCTCCCGCGGCATTCAGCGCTGCGATCATGGCAGTATCAAAGGCTTCTCGTGTTTCAAATTCTGTGTGGAGAATGGTGGCTGTCGGAATACCTGCCTTGCGAGCCCGTTCAAGTGCATACGCATCAGTACGGTTGCAAAGTACAAGACAGATTTCTGCTTCCAGCGCCCCCCGCTCAACGGCATCAATGATGGATTGAAGATTGGAGCCGGAACCGGATGCGAGTACCGCAATTTGTAACGCCATGTGTTCTCCGAAAAACAGTCATATGCAGTGCTTGGTGCATATATCCTGTGGAAGGGTAAAAAAAGGTTATGCTTTATGGTCAGTGTTACTCACTGGTTGCCCAGAACGGGTCTTCTTCCAGTGTGCTTGTATCCCCCATATCGCTGCCGGTAGCTTCTGCCCGCAGTAATCTGCGCATGATTTTTCCACTACGGTTGCGTGGCAGAGAATCACGGATTTCTACATTGCCGATGACAGCGATGGAGCCGAGTTCAGAGCGGACATGCTCAATGAGTTGCTGCTCTGTCTCGCTCTCTTCATCCATGAAGTAGATGGTATCAGTCTGCTCTTTGAGTACCACAAACGCTTTGGCTACTTCACCGCGGATATCATCCGGCATGCCGATAACAGCGCATTCTGCCACAAGCGGATGTGTAGCAAGGGCTGCTTCGAATTCTGCGGTGCCTATGCGGTGGCCTGCGATCATGATGACATCATCTGCACGACCTTGCAGCCAGATATAGCCATCTTCGTCCCTGCGGGCAATATCGCCTGAGCAATAGCGGCCGGGGAACCGTGACCAATACATATCTTTGTATGTTTCGTCATCATTAAAAACTGTGGTGATCATGGCAGGCCACGGCTTGTTGATGACAAGGTATCCACCTTTACCGTTTGGTACAGGATTACCGCTTTCGTCTACGATATCAACATCAATTGCTGGTAACGGACGTGCAACTGAACCCGGTTTTAAAACGGATATCGGGTACGGGGAAATCATGATCATGCCGGTTTCAGTCTGCCACCATGTGTCGAGAAGAGGGCACTGGCCTTTTCCGATATGTTTATGGAACCATACCCATGCTTCCGGCGAAATAGGTTCACCCACAGTTCCAAGTAAGCGCAGTGTACTCAGGTCATGACGCTGAGTATATTTTTCTCCGAAGCGCATCAGCATGCGGATGAGAGTCGGCACGGTGTAGAGCACTGAGATTCCCCAGCGTTCCACAACTGACCATAGTCTACCAGCCTCTGGGTAGAGGGGGTGTCCCTCATAAATGAAGGTTGTGGTACCAGCCATAAGCGGGCCGTACACTACATATGAGTGACCTGTAATCCAGCCCACATCAGCGGTACACCAGAAAATATCTGTAGCATTGTTGTCGAACACTTGAGTGAAGGTGTGGTGTACCCCCACCATGTATCCCCCGTGCGAGTGTACAACTCCCTTGGGTTTATCTGTGGTGCCGGACGTATAGAGCATGAAGAGCGGGTCAGTGGCTTCCATGCTTTCTGTTAAAGCCTCGTATGATTTACCGCGCATAATATCGTGCCACCACACGTCTTTTTCTGTGTCCATGGAGACAGTAACGTGGGTTCGGTGCACAACAACGGTGTGGTCAACGGTATGGTTGATTTGCTCCAGTGCCTCGTCAACAAGAGGTTTGAGAGCAAGCACGCGTCCGTTCCGGTAGAATGCATCAACAGTAATAATCAGTTTAGGCTTGGCGTCTTCAATGCGTTCAGCAAGGGCGTTAGCGGAGAATCCGGCAAACACCACACTGTGAATGGCACCGATTTTGGCTGCGGCCAGCATGGAGATAACAGTTTCAGGTAAGGATGGAAGGTAGATGACAATTCGGTCGCCTTTGGAAACTCCCAACTCACGTAACGCGTTGGCGCATTTATTAACTTCTCTGTACAGCTCAAAATAAGTGAGTCTTCGAGTGTCTCCCGGCTCGCCTTCCCAGATCAGCGCAAGCTTGTTGCGGTTCGGGGACGAGATGTGCCTGTCCAGCGCGTTGTGGACAATATTGCAGCGGGCACCATAGAACCATTTATAGAATGGCGCGTCATTTTCGTTGAGTACTGTTTCCCAGCGTCTGTACCACTGAAGTCGTTCTGCGGCGTCTTCCCAGTAGGTTAACCGGTTGGCTCGTGCTTTTTCATAGGCATGCTTAAGGTCGGACGGGTTTACAGCAGAGTCTGCAATAACCCGTGGTAAAGGGCGGAATACGCGTTGTTCCGTTAACAGTGATTCAACGGCACCGTGTGATGCAGGGTGTGCTTTATCTGTCATATTATAGCCCTAAAACCTGTTTGAGTTCACCAAGCCGTCTACGGCTGATAGGAATTTCAATGCGGGTACGTCCGGCAGTTCGCAGCATGAAGTTGGAACCGGGCAGTGAAGCGATTTCGGTAACCATATCAAGATTAACCAGAAACTTGCGGTGTGCACGGAAAAAATTGTGCGGGCGCAGACGGGCTTCAAGTATCTTCAGTCTGTATGACGTAAGATGTTTCCCCGATGCTGTATGCACGTAGGTGTAATCTTCGTTGGCTTCAATAAAGATAATCTCGTTATACGGCAACAACATAGTGCGACCGCCGCTGGTAATGGCAAGTTTCTCTATTTCTGCAGGGCGGAATTTTTCCGTAAGCTCCCATGCCTGACGCAAGGCGTGGAGAAATTGATCCTGTTCGTCATCTTCCAGTGGGAGTTGCAGGGTCTGTTCAGGAGGTTCCGGCTCTTCATCGCTGTTGTCGATGACAACAGGTTCCTGCCATTGTGTGGACGGCTCCTGTGCCAGATTAAAATGCATGCGAAATTGTTCAAGCCGTGAAATTGTGCGGTTGAAGCGTTCCGGAGTACATGGGAAAATCAGATAGTCCGTGGCATCCAGTTCAAATGCAGTAAATGCATCATCCTCGTTGTCGGCAAGAAAGATAAGGGCAGGCTGAGTGGTGCGGCCGCGAAGCCTTCGTGTAAGCTCGAATCCGTCGCGTGGTTCCTTTACGGAAACAGCAAGAACAAGAACTGCGTATTCAATGGCACTGAGTAATTCCAGTGCTTCGTCAACATGCACGGCCTCGCCAACTACTCGCACAAAATCGACAGGCTCAAAGAATGCTCTGAGCTGAGTGCGGATTTCCGGATCGGGATGCACAAGAAGTGTTGGTAACATAGTCGGCAACCGTGAGTAAAAAGCTGAAGAGAAAAATATAACTGATTACATCGATACTACATTTTCAACGGCTTCATGGGAAGGGAAACCCGTCCTTCTCTGTTTAATCAGTGAAGGATGGTGGGATAAAAATCATCCGGTACGAGCGTACTTTTGTGACAGTTAACTTACTTAGCAATACTACATTTCGTAGTCACGTTCGACTTTGGCAATACGTAGCTTAAACGATGAGTACCATTGAGAGCGTCCCTTCTTTTGTGCGTCATGGTGTTCCATGTTTGATTTCCAGTTTTTAATGGATTCCAGATCGCTCCAGTAAGAAACAGTGATACCAACGTCTCCTTTGGCAGATTCAATACCGAGAAAACCCGGTTGCTGTGATGCCAGAGAAACCATTTTTTTTGCCATGAGATTGTATCCTTGTTCATCCTCAGTTCGAGTGGATGTGAAGATGACCGCATAGTACGGAGGCGTAGGTGTCTGAGCAAAAAGATTCATTCTATACTCCTGCTGCAATGGCTGGATAAACTAAGTAAGATAATCTGTTGTCGAGAGGTCAGTGTGATACCATACTTACTGACGCTCTTCATTCTTTTTTTGTTTTACTCGGCAAGAGGGGCGCTGTGTACGTTCAGGTCAGGATATAAACCAAAAAAAAAGACCGCACAGAGTGCGGTCTTTTTTGCTGACAGTTGATTGCTATTTTGCAAATCCTACTGCGCGGCGTTCGCGAATTACGGTAACGCGAATCTGCCCCGGGTAGGTAAGATTGTTTTCAATCTTATCTGCAATCTCTTTACAGAGCAGGTAGGTGGAATCATCATCAACGTTATCGGAGTTAACCATAACGCGGATTTCACGACCAGCCTGAATAGCGTATGCTTTTGCTACACCGTCAAATGCTGTTGCAATGCCTTCGAGTTCTTCGAGACGTTTTACGTAGTTCTCGAGGAGTTCTTTACGGGCGCCAGGGCGAGCACCGGAAAGGGAGTCCGCAGCCTGTACAAGAACAGCAAGTGCAGTGGTTGGCGGAGTGTCTTCATGGTGCGCTGCAATTGCATGCACAATGTCTTTTGCTTCGCCGTATTTTTTAGCCAGATCAGCACCGATAAGTGCGTGCGGGCCTTCAACTTCATGGTCGACAGCTTTACCAAGGTCATGCAGGAGACCTGCACGTTTAGCCTTTTTGACATCAAGGCCAAGTTCGGCTGCCATCATGCCACAGAGAGAAGAAACTTCCAGAGAGTGCTGCAGCACGTTCTGGGAGAAACTTGTGCGGTATTTAAGCTGACCGAGGAACTTGATAAGCTCTGGGTGGATACCGTGAACACCTGCATCAAATGTAGCCTGTTCACCAACTTCGCGAAGCTGTACTTCCAGTTCCTGCTCAACCTTGCGTACAACATCTTCGATGCGGGCAGGGTGGATACGGCCGTCGCTGATAAGACGCTCAAGAGCCATTTTGGCAATCTGGCGACGCAGCGGGCTGTATGCAGAAAGGATAACAGTTTCAGGGGTATCATCAATAATCAGGTCAACACCGGTAGCTGCTTCAATAGCACGGATGTTACGGCCTTCACGGCCGATGATACGACCTTTCATATCTTCGCTTGGCAGGGTTACCGCGGTAACGGTCTGTTCGCCCACGTAATCGCCTGCGTAGCGCTGGATAGCAGTAGCAATAATATGCTGGGACTTGCGGTTGGCAGTCTCTTTTGCTTCCATTTCAATCTGGCGGATCATTTTAGCGGCTTCGTGCTTGGTGCGCGCTTCCACTTCAGTGAAGAGGCGTTCTTTAGCTTCTTCAATGGTGAGGCCAGATACTTCTTGTAATTTTAATTCCTGCTCATCCAGTTTGGAATCGAGCAGAGCAGTTTTTTCTTCGAGTTTACGCTCTTTGCGGGTCAAGTCTTTATCTAAAGAGAGCAGTTCCTGCTCTTTCTGGTTGGCTTGTTCGCGTTTGCGTTCTACGCGTTCACTGAGTTCTTGAATCTTACGATCACGAGTTTTTGTTTCATTCTCACGGTCTTTAAATTCACGTTCAATTTCGCGTTTCTGTTTGTAAATCTCGTCCTGACCCTGAAGAATGATTTCTTTCTTTTGAGCCTGTGCTTCCTTACGAGCCTCTTCAATGATGCGTGTGGACAGTTCCTTCGCGTCACCCAATCGCTTAGAGGAAACAACTTTATGCAGTGCGTATCCGGAGCCAGCTCCAATAATAGCACCAACAAGGACGAGCCCGAATGAGATCAGACTCATACCTTTTCTCCCGTTATTACACACAGATTCGTTGAATCTGAGATGTACAAGTTTAGAGCACAACTGTGCCTTTATATATAAAGTGAGAGTGGCGTTAAGCCCCGACTGGCTGCATGTAAAAATGCAGTTTGCGTACAGTAAGCAGGAAACACAACCAAAGTCAGGCTGATTATTCTTGCGGGGCTGCAGGATCTTCAGTGCAGCCTTCCACTCTCATAGTTAATCGTTGTAACCGTTCTTCAAGTGCCTGCAACTTCTCTGCTGTTTGCAGATAATCATCCGCAAGACCTAAGACAAGGAAAGTGAGCAATTTTTCCTTACTGATAGGCATACCCGGACTGTAGAGCGTCTCGTAACGCTCCTCCACCAAAGTTTTAGCCCGTTCGACAGTGTCGTGGTCTGCTTCTGATTTAAAAGAGACCTCAGTGCCGAGTATCTTCAGATTGAAGCTGCGCATAGCGTATTACATGGAGTCTGCAGGGTTAGAAAGCTTTGTCAGTAAGCCGTCTATACGACCCATGACTTCATCTTTCGTAGAACGTTCGAGTTCCAACTCTTCCTTCAGAGCACGATTCTCTTCTTCAAGAACAGAAAGACTTACTTCAACTTCTTCTTTAAGCTGCAAGTTTTCGTTCTTAAGGGACTCTACTTCTTCAAGAAGAGATTCTAATTTTTTTTCTAAACGGTCTATAAGTTCCATAAGTTTTAACTATCCTTTTTGGTACGAGAAATCAATACTAGCATTTTTTGGGCAAGTTTTTCTGCTTGCTCCGAGCTACAGCAACAGCGTTTTCAGGAATGTTCTTAGTTATAACGGAGCCGGCACCTACAAGTGAGTTTTTACCCACGCAAACTGGAGCTACCAGAGAGGTGTTGGAGCCGATAAAGGCATTATCCTCAATGGTTGTCTTGTGTTTGTTAACACCGTCATAGTTGCAGGTGATAGTGCCTGCCCCGATGTTAACGTCTGTACCCACTTCAGCATCGCCAAGGTAGGTAAAGTGGTTTGCCTTGGAGCCTTCTCCTAAAACGGATTTTTTCATTTCGACAAAGTTGCCCACTTTGGAACCTTGTTTCATGACTGCACCCGGACGGAGTCTTGCATACGGACCTGCTACACAGTCTTTTCCGACTGTAGCCCCGTCAAGGTGACTAAATGGATGGATAACACACCCTTCCGCTAAATTGGAATCTTTAATCCAAGTGTTAGAATAAATTTCTGCACCGCGCGCTACATGGCTGTTGCCGTAGATTTCGCAAGGCCCATGCAGGACTGCACCCGGTTCGAGGGTTACCATTGGGCCCACACGGACGTATTCCGGCGCATGGATAGTAACACCTTGTTCAAGCCACTCCATGACAAGGTTTGCACGGAGGAGGGATTCTGAACGTACGAGCTCTGCAGGGTTGTTGATACCGAGCAGGTGCGGATCGTTTCCACAGTCTACGCCGATAACGGACATTTGCTCTTCTACAGCAAACCCTACGAGGTCTGTAATATAATATTCACCGCTGTTATTCTCGTTCGTGAGACGCTCGAGAAGCGGTGTAACACTTGCAACATCGAGCAGGTAGATACCTGCGTTGATTTCACGGGGTTCAGGGCCATGCAGGCTTTCATCGTAGTCTTTTGCTTCGATAATGGCAGCTACATCGCCAAGATGACGCACAACGCGACCAAATGAGCCGGGTTGCGGGAGGGTGAGTGTCATAAAACCAATGTCAGCATGACCGGCCAGACACTCTTTTAAGAAGTTGATAAGACGAGGCTGCGGCAACAGCGGAGTATCACCATTAATGACGAGTACATGGGAAACACCGGACTCTACGAGTTCGTTCCATGCTGTCTGTAATGCGTGTCCTGTGCCGAGCTGTTCGGTCTGAAGAATAAAATTGCGGTCTTCGTCTGCAAAGGCTTGCTCGATCATTTCTGATTTATGACCGATAACAGTCCAAATGCCTTCACCGAAGAGCGGATCTAAAGCTGTATATACATAACGGAGCATTGGTGCGCCTAAAAGTTCCTGAAGAACTTTAGGTTTATCTGAGTGCATACGGGTTCCTTTACCCGCTGCAAGTACAAGCGCTCCGATTGTCTCTCTGGCAGACATTTTTACTCCTGAGATAACGTGGTAACAAGTAGTTCTAACGCCTATGTACTACGTGCGGGAGCGGGGACTTGTCTAGTAGAAACGTATAATAGATGGAGATGAAAAGGGGTACAAAAACGCGAGGAAACGCGTACGAAAGGGAGGCTGGATGGTACAGTTGATTGAAATGGTTAATGATAAAAAAAGCAGGCTGTCAAAAGACAGCCTGCTTTTTATAGTGTAATTGCCTGAATATTATTCAGAACCACGCATCTTGAGGCGATGGAGAGAACGGGCAAGAGCTGCCCGTGCACGAGCGTAATCAACGGAATCCATATCCATGGACACGCGCTGCTCAGCACGCTCCTTAGCCTGACGTGCACGACCAAGATCGATATCTTCAGCACGTTCAGCAGCCTCAGCAAGGACGGTCACTTTGTTCTCGGAAACCTCAGCAAAGCCACCGGAGATAAACACATAACGTGTTTGTCCGCCAACGTTGTAGTGCAGAGGACCGATTTGCAGGGCAGCAAGGAAAGGAATGTGATTCGGAAGAATACCGAACTCACCGTCGAATCCAGGTGCACCTACATAGTCAACGTCTTCGCTAAGTACGAGCCGATCTGGCGTAACAATTTCGAGACGAAGTGTATTTTCCATAAGTCAGCTCCTTTTAGGGATTAAGCCTGCTGACCCTGGTTGTACTTCTCGATAGCCATTTCGATGCCGCCGACCATGTAGAAGTCGTTTTCGGCCATGTGGTCGTAGTCACCATCAAGAATGCCGCGGAAGCCTTTGATGGTGTCTTCAAGTTTAACGTATTCGCCAGGGGTACCGGTAAATACTTCCGCAACGTGGAACGGCTGGGAAAGGAAACGCTGAATACGACGAGCACGTGCTACAACGAGCTGGTCATCATCAGAGAGTTCGTCCATACCGAGAATTGCGATGATGTCCTGAAGATCTTTGTACTTCTGGAGAATCATCTGCACTTCACGTGCGATAGCGTAGTGTTCTTCACCTACAACGTTCGGGTCAAGAATACGGGAGGTAGAGTCAAGCGGGTCTACCGCTGGGTAAATACCAAGTTCCGCAATCTGACGGGAAAGTACGAGAGTACCGTCAAGGTGAGAGAATGTGGTAGCAGGAGCAGGGTCAGTCAAGTCATCAGCAGGTACGTATACAGCCTGAACAGAGGTAATAGAACCTTTGGTTGTGGATGTAATACGTTCCTGAAGGCCACCAAGGTCAGTACCGAGAGTAGGCTGGTAACCTACCGCAGATGGCATACGACCGAGGAGCGCAGATACTTCGGAACCAGCCTGAGTAAAGCGGAAGATGTTGTCAACAAAGAGAAGCACGTCCTGGTTCTCTTCATCACGGTAGTATTCCGCACAGGTGAGAGCTGTCAGCGCAACACGTGCACGAGCTCCCGGAGGTTCGTTCATCTGACCGTAAACAAGGGCGGCTTTCTCAAGAACGCCCGCGTCTTTCATTTCATGGTAAAGGTCGTTACCTTCACGGGTACGCTCACCAACACCAGCGAATACGGAGATACCACCGTGCTGCTTAGCGATGTTGTTAATCATTTCCATGAGGATAACTGTTTTACCTACACCCGCACCACCGAAGAGACCCATTTTACCACCCTTAGGGAATGGAATTAGAAGGTCTACAACTTTAATGCCGGTTTCGAGAACTTCAACGTTGGTGTCCTGATCGGTGAAATCCGGAGCAGGGCGGTGAATAGGCATACGCTTTTTAGCGTCAATAGGGCCCATTTCATCCACTGGTACACCAACAACGTTCATGATGCGGCCAAGGGAAGCATCACCAACAGGTACAGTAATAGCTGCACCAGTGTCAGTTGCTTCCATACCACGAACAAGACCTTCAGTAGCGTCCATCGCGATGGTACGAACTACGTTGTCGCCAAGGTGCTGTGCTACTTCACAAATCAGCACAGGGGCGTCGGTGTTATTCGGGTTATCAATTTTAACAGCATTCAGAATATTCGGCAGGTTGCCATCGGCAAATTCGATATCAACAACCGCGCCGATAACCTGAACGATTTTACCTACGTTAGCCATAGCTTATTCGCTCCCTTACTTATCCTTTCAGCGCTTCAGCGCCACCGACAATATCCATGAGGTCACTGGTAATGGCGGCCTGACGGGTCTTGTTGAAGATAAGTGTCAGGTTGTCGACCATTTCGTCACAGTTCTTTGTGGCATTATCCATAGCCGCCATACGTGCTGCATGCTCAGATGCAGAAGTATCAAGCAGACCACGGTAAATCTGGACCTTAATAAAGCGGGGCAGAAGCTCTGCAAGAAGACCTTCTACAGCTGGTTCGTAGATGAACTCTTTTTTAACGCCTGTGGTATCTTCTTCAACCTCAGGTGCTTCTTCAGAGGACATAGGCAGGATCTGCTGTTCAACAGGTACCTGTTTACCCATGCTTACGAACTCGCCGTAAATGAGTACAACTTCATCAAATTCACCAGTGAGGTAGGAGTGGATAACTTCCATTCCCAGCTCGTTGGCAAGAGAGAAGTCAAAATTGCCCATGGAATCCGGGTAGCCTTTTACAAGGTCAAACTCGGATTTTTGCGCAAAATCGCGACCTTTCTTACCGACGCAGTAGAATTTAACGTCTTTACCTTCCGCAGCTTTTGCTTTGGCAAGCTTTTCAGCCTTGGAAATAAGGCCTGCGTTAAAGCTGCCGCAAAGTCCGCGGTCGGAAGTTGCAAGCACAATCGCACAAGTCTTGATTTCCTCACGGACTTCAAGCAGTGGATGCGCATTCTCGTCTGCCTTGCTGGCAAGATCACCCAGCATATCGTAGAACTTTTCTGCGTAAGGGCGGAAACGCTCGATACGGGACTGGGCACCACGCAGTTTAGCAGAAGCAACCATGTTCATTGCTTTTGTAATCTGCTTGGTTTTCTTAACCCCGGCAATCTGTAGTTGGACATCTTTCAATGAAGGCATAAACTACCTCCAATCCTTAAGCGCTAAAGCTTTTTTTGAACTCGTCAATAGCGGCTTTCAGGCGACCTTCAATATCGTCGTCAATGACTTCACGATCTTTAAGGTCAGCAAGAATGTCGGACTTGGAAGAACGCAGGAAGTCGAGCAATCCGGATTCGAAATCACGAATTTTATCAACTTCAACGTCATCCATGAAGCCACGAGTAGCAGCATACATAGAAGAAACCTGCTCGCAGAATTCCATTGGCTCGTACTGAGGCTGCTTGAGCAGCTCAACGAGACGGGCACCACGATTCAGTTTAGCCTGTGTTGCTTTATCAAGGTCAGAACCGAACTGAGCAAACGCTGCGAGTTCACGGTACTGAGCAAGATCAAGACGCATTGTACCTGCAACCTGCTTCATAGCTTTAATCTGAGCAGCACCACCAACTCGGGATACAGAAAGACCTACGTTAATCGCAGGGCGGATACCGGCGTTGAAGAGGTTAGGCTCAAGATATACCTGACCGTCAGTAATGGAAATTACGTTGGTAGGAATGTATGCAGATACGTCACCGGCCTGAGTTTCAATGATAGGCAGAGCAGTCATGGAACCAGCGCCGAGATCGTCGTTAACTTTAGCTGCACGCTCAAGAAGTCTGGAGTGCAGGTAGAATACGTCACCCGGGAACGCTTCACGTCCTGGAGGGCGACGGAGCAAGAGAGACATCTGGCGGTACGCAGTAGCCTGTTTGGACAGGTCATCGTATACGATGAGAGCGTGTTTGCCGTTGTCACGGTAGTGCTCAGCCATGGTACAACCGGTGTATGCAGCGATGAACTGCAGTGGTGCCGGCTCAGAAGCGGTAGCGGAGATGATGGTTGTGTATTCCATCGCGCCGTGCTTCTTAAGGGTATCTGCTACAAGAGCAACGGTAGATTTTTTCTGACCGATAGCTACGTAGAAGCAGTGAATGTCTGTATTTTTCTGTGCAAGAATAGCGTCGAGACAAACAGCTGTTTTACCAACCTGACGGTCACCGATAACCAGTTCACGCTGACCACGACCTACCGGGGTCATAGCGTCAATAGCTTTAATACCTGTAGGCATTGGCTCGTGAACGGATTTACGTGCGATGATACCAGGAGCTTTAAGTTCTACAGGACGAACTTCTGCAGCTTCTACTGGTCCAAGGCCGTCAAGTGGCTGACCAAGCGGGTTCAAAACGCGACCCATAACTTCGTCACCAACTGGTACGGAGAAGATCTGACCGGTACGTTTTACCGGATCGCCTTCCTTAACGCCTGTATCGTCGCCAAGAAGAGCAACACCAACGTTGTCTTCTTCGAGGTTAAGAACCATGCCCATAAGGCCGCCTGGGAATTCCAGCAGCTCCATGGCCATAGCGTTACGAACACCGTATACACGAGCAATACCGTCACCAACGTAAAGTACGGTACCGGTTTCGCTCATTTCTACGCGCTGCTCGTAATTCTCGATCTGGCTTTCAATAATTTGGGAGATTTCTTCTGCTTTAATCTGCATGGCCCTACTCACCCCTCTTGATGTTTTCTTTCAAGATACCCAGCTGTGCTCTGAGGCTAGCGTCGAGTACCTTGTCGCCTACTTTCAGAACAACGCCGCCGAGAATGGACTTGTCAGTACTGAAAGACAGGAACAGCTTCTGGCCAGCCTGTTTTTCCAATTGGGATTTTACTTTATCGCACTTGGCCTTTGGAAGTTTGATTGCGGTAATAAGCTCACCGCGAACAACACCCTGATCGGCATCAAGCAGAACATTGTAAAAGGCTTGAATTTCCGGAATGGCAGTAAGACGGTCTTTGTCCGCGAGCAAATTGCAGAAGTTGCGGACAATAACGCTTACCTCTCCTTTATCCAACAAAGAAGCCAATACAGCTTTCTTTTCCTCTACGGAAATGATTGGATTACGGAATATTTTGCCAAGCTCAGGTGTGCTCTTGATCACTCCAGCCAGTGCATCAAGCTCCTTGCCGTAGGCATTCAGCTCTTTAGAGCCGGCCTTTTTGCCAAGAGAAAATAGCGCCCTGGCGTATCTTCTTGCTATGATGTTACCGGTCAACTGAGCACCACCTTAGTTAAGTATTTATCGATGAGCGCTTCGTGGCTTTTCTTGTCGAGCTTCTTAGCAATCATCTGCTCAGCAGCTTCGGCAACAAGATCTGCCATTTCTTCACGCATCTGCTCCATTGCCTGCTTTACTTCGTTCTCAGCAGCTTTGCTTGCCTGTTCCGTAATCTGGGCAGCGGACTTTTCAGCACGCTCAATGATAGCAGCCTGAGCTGCTTCACCCTGTTTACGGTATTCATCAAGGATGCTCTGGGCTTCTGCATCCATGTTTGCAATGCGCTGTTCAACATCAGCTAGCTTGGCTTTTGCATCTGCTTTGCGAGTTTCAAGAGATATCAGCTCTTCTTCAATGCCGCTTGCGCGACCACTAAAGAAGGCTTTGATCTTGCTTCCACCTGCATACCAGATGATGCCGAGTACGACTGCGAGGGTAATTACGCGGTATGCGAAGTTATCCCACGGTATGTCATGTCCGCCGGCTTGAGCGAACGCTGTACCTGCCATAAGCAGTACCAGCGCCGATGCACCAGCAATAGTTCTCAGCTTGTTCAAAGCGAACCCTCCTTCAACGCTTACGCGGCTATCCGAGCACTTTAGCCATGGTTTGTTCTGCAAGAGCGCCCACTTGCCCTTTCAGACTGGCCATTGCTGTTGCTACGTCGGTAGCGACTTTCTCTCTGGATGCAGCGATAGATGCCTGGGCGTCTGCGGTTGCCTTGGCTACAATGTCTGCTTCCTGAGCGAGAGCGGCCTCTTTAACTTTTTCGCGTTCAGCAACAGCTGCTTTGCGCGCGTCAGCAAGAGCGTTCTCGTAGTTCTTGATTTTGGAGTCAGAGGCTTCGACGAACTGTTCGGCGTCGCCAAGCAACCCTAACATTTTGTCCTGGCGTTGCTTGATAATCTCCCGGATGGGGCGGATCAGGAGTGCGTTCAAGCCAACCAGCACGATGAGGAAGTTCACCAATTGGATAAGTAACGTAATATCCAAATCGATCATGCCTGCTCCCTTGGTGAGGTTGTGAATTTAAGCTCAAAGTCGTTTCCGAATTAGCTGATTCACTATGTTGTGTCAAAACCTTTTTTAAAAAAAAGGGTTACTGTGTAATTAAACAGTCGTCCGCGAGGGCTTGATAATCGTAGCTTAATGAAAAAAGTTCACGGTAAGTGACGAGCTTTTTGCAGTATAACTATGCGAGTTTGATGGGTTACGCAGAAGCGCATTATTGCACAAGGAAAATGTGCAAAAAAATATAATGCGGGAGTCTGGAGCGGACGGGCGTTTTGAGCGAATAAAAAAACCGCCATCAGGCGGTTTTTTTATCAAAAATCATGAATAGCAGAGTGTACTATGCAGCAGGCTTGGCAGGAGCAGGTTTTGCAGCAGCTTCAGGCTTACTGTTCATGGAGATTTGACCTTCCACTTTAGCACCTTCTTCCATTACAAGAGCAGGGGTGTGCAGTGTGCCTACGAGGTTGGCTGTTTTGTGCAGCACAACACGCTCAGTGGCGTATACTTCACCGGTGATGTTTCCTGAAAGAATCATTTGGCTTACGCGGATCTGCCCTTTCATAATGGCGTCTTTGCCAACTACCAGAGTGCCTTCGGAAAAAACTTCGCCGGTAAAGTTACCGTCGATACGTACAGACCCTTGAAAGTTAAGCTTACCTTCGTAAATGGTGCCTGAACCTAAAAAGGCATTGATTTCGTCTTTGGCCATGGGAGACTCCTTTCTACTCACGCACGTTGCGCATCAAAAAAAATCGTATAACAGGTTAATCTGTTTTAAAAACAAATCGTCGCATCGAAACATTTAACACAAGGCCGATAAGGCACAGGTTTACCACCGTAGCACTGCCGCCGTAGCTGATAAATGGTAGCGGAATACCAACTACCGGCATAAGACCCATCACCATGCCCATGTTGATGAGAAACTGCCAGAAGAAGTAAAAGAACACTCCGGCGGAGAGAAAAGACCCGAAACGGTCTTTAGCATCTCGACTGGTGGTAAAAATAGCCAGCAGGAAGAGGCAGAAAAGAGACAGCAATAAAAGGCAGCCGATAAATCCCCATTCCTCCCCGAACACAGCAATTGCAAAATCCGTATGCTTTTCCGGTAAAAAACGCAACTGTGACTGTGTACCGCCGAGGAATCCTTTTCCTGTAATCTGACCGGAGCCGATAGCAATTTGCGATTGAATAATCTGGTATCCTGCACCCAGCGGGTCATCTCCCGGATTAAGGAAGGTGAGAACGCGCTGTCTCTGATAGTCGAGCATGCAGAACCATGCTACCGGAATAAGTGACGGGATAACCACTGCGCAGGTTTTAAAAACCCGTCTGGTAAGTCCCCTGAATAAAATGATTCCACCCACGTTGAGCAACATGTTCAGTGTTGTTCCAAGATCCGGCTGTGTCAGGATAAGACCTGCCGGAATGGAGCAAATGGCGAGCATGATGAAAAGTTCCTTCCAGTCCAGCGGATGAGCAGAACGGGAAAGAAGCCGTGCAGTAATAACGATGGTGGAAATTTTAGCCAGTTCACTCGGTTGAAAGTTAAAAAAGCCGAGATCAAGCCAACGGCGAGCGCCGTAAATGGTTTTTCCGGCTACCGGAACCAGTATGAGCGTTATGATTGTCAGTATGAAGAGCGGCCAGGCCAGACTTTTCAAGTGTCTGTAGTCAACAACGACAGAAAGGATAAGGACACCGAACCCGATTACACCCCAGAGGAGCTGTTTCTGGTAATAGGCTGTAACAGCCATACCTTCCTGAGACATGAACGCGCTGGCAGAGTAGAGGTTGAGAACCCCGATAGTGAACAGCAGAATTGTGCTGAACAGCAATCCCCAGTTCATATGAGTGAGTAGTCGTCTGTCAAATGCGATCATTTCTGAGTCTCATAGATGTAATTCAGAATGTTACGGACAATCGGCCCAGCGGTGGAAGAACCGCCGCCGCCATGCTCAACCATAGCTACAACAACATATTTTTTATTATTGAATTTTGCCCAGGCAGCCATCCATGCGTGGTCACGCTGCCAGTATTCAAGGTCTTCATTTTTTAAGCGGTTGTCGTCTGCATCAATTTTAAGCTTCATAACCTGCGCAGTACCTGTCTTAGCTCCGACAACTGCTTTGTCGGTTCGCAGGATACGGCCTGTGCCGCGTTTGGCTTCTACAGTTTCCTGCATTGCCTTAACAATGAAGCCACGCTGTGTCTCGGTCAGCGGCGAAGTAGCTTTAACTGACTTCGGGGCACCTTTAAACAGGTTAGGTTTAAGAAGCTCACCGTTCTCATTGAGAAGTGAGGATATAAAGACGGCAATCTGAACCGGAGTAACCAGCGTAAAGCCCTGTCCGATGGACGTAATAACAGTTTCACCACCCTGCCAAGGCTGGTTGAAGCGCTTACGCTTCCATGCTTTGGAAGGCACAAGGCCGGAACGTTCGTGTGGTAGGTCAATGCCTGTCTGTTTTCCAAATCCGTTCTTACGCGCAAAGGCTTCGATTTTATCAATGCCGATCCGTTGACCCATTTCATAGAAATAGACGTCGCAGGAGTGTACCAGTGCTTCCGTCAGATTCTGCGGCCCGTGCCCCCACTTTTTCCAGCAGCGGAACGTGTGGTTGCCCAGTTTATGTTTACCGGTACAATTGACGGTTTCATTCGGGTCGATACCTTCCTGCAGGTACAAACCTGCCATGAGTAGCTTCCAGATAGAAGCCGGAGGGTATACGGATTGGATGACGCGGTTCTGGAGCGGAAATTTTGGGTTGTCGCGTAAAGCGCCCCATTCTTTGTGGCTCAAGCCGCGGGTGAATGCATTAGGATCAAAACTTGGTGTTGTTACCAGTGCGTAGAGTTCGCCGGTATCCGGATCCATAACAACGATGCAGCCTGCCTGTCCTTCAAGTTGTTTTGCAGCAAGTCGCTGCAAACCGAGGTCAATGGACAGGTTAACGGACGACCCAGCGGTTGGTTCTTCCAGTGTCTGTGAGTTGTACTCACGACCTGAAATATCCACTTCCATCTGGCGCAGGCCTTTGGTGCCGCGCAGAGTGTCTTCACGAATCAGCTCGAGACCCTGTTTGCCGACGGTGTCGCCAAGATCCAGTTCTTTGTTTTTTTCCAGTTCTTTTTCGTTCGCTTCAGAAACGTACCCGAGGATATGAGCAAACAGCTCTCCCTCTGGGTAGAATCGCTGCGGACGAGTCATGACAACGATTCCCGGCCAGTCCAGTGAGTTTGCTTCAATGGTGGCAAGCTGGGAAAAGTCGATGGTAGGTACAAGCAGCATAGGTTCGAACGCTTTGGCGCGTCTTCGACTCTTTTTGTAGCGCTTTTCGATCTTTTTAAGGGGAACGTCTGTCCAAAGACTGATTTGCTTCAGGGTGGCATCAATATCTTTTACGTCTTCACGCACGATACCGAGACCGTATGCAGGGCGGTTTTCGGCGAGAAGTTCGCCGTTGCGTGCACGAAGTAAGCCGCGGGGAGCGTAGATCTGTGCCTGCCGGATACGGTTGTCTCTGGCTTTTTTAGCAAAATCTTCGCCGTGGTGAACCTGAAGGTACCAGAATCTGAGCAAAAAGATGAGGAAGAGCAGTAAAACAAGCCCTTGCAACAGCCATAATCCAGCCTTTGGTGGTTGGTATCCTTCCGGATCAAGTTGCATTGACATTACGCAGGAATCCTTGGCGGAATGAGTACAGAACGAGCCATACAAGAGGAATGAGGCCGGCAAGCAGGCAGCTGTCAGCAATGAGCAGCTGCATATTTACCTGAAACGTCTGCAGGTTTGCCATAAGCAGTGTAAGGCAGACGTTCCAGACTCCCAGCGCGCACGAGACCAGAACGATAAAAAAGAAGTTATTTGCGTCAAACATCCAGCGGCCATAATGCATCAGGATGAGTGCGGAACAATACCAGAGCGTGGATGAGCCGAAGGACATGGCTCCTGTTCCTTCCTGAATGAGAGCAAACATGGTGATTAACCAGAATGTCTGACGGGGTTTTTCTTCCTGCATTGAGCAGATAACCGCAGGCATGAAAAAATCCACACCTGCGATTGCAAACTGCATCCAGATGGCTACAACTGTATAGCCGAGCCACCAGAGGATATTTTTAATAAGTGGGCGCCTACTTTTTCGCATTACCCTGTCCGTGTGTGAAAACAGTGCTAATTCGTTGCATTCTGTTTTGTAGGTTCTGAAGAGGACTGTTCATTGGTCTGAAGCGCCGCTTCAGTTACGACCGGAGTAAGAGGTGCCTGAAGCAAGATAATTTCTTCAAGATTGCCAAGGCTCGCAAGCGGCACAGCCTTCACTGTTTTGAACAGTGAAATGTCTGAATGCGCAACGGAGACGATTCTGGCAATAGGCAGACCCTTCGGGTACGCTCCTGCAAGACCGGAGGTTACAAGCAGTTCTCCCTCTTCAAGCTGAGCGTTGATAGGGACATACTTCAAGTGCAACTCATCACGGTTGCCGGAACCTACAAGCAGGCCGCGTGTCCGGTTATTGCTGCTGATAACAGCGATACGGCTGTTCATATCAGTGAGCAGCAACGCGGAAGAGGTGGTAGGACCTGCTTTGATTACACGCCCCACAACTCCTTCATGGGTGACCACAGGAGTATTCTTATCTGCGCCGTCCATGAAGCCCTTATCAAGGATGATAGAGTCCAGTTCGGCCTGTACCCCGATTCTGTATGAAAGCACACGGGCAGCGACCCTGTTCCATTCCGGTGGCGGAGACAGGTGCATGAGTGCCCTAAGTCGTTTTAACTCGGCAACGTTTTCTCTGGCATCAGCAAGCGCAAAACTCAAGTTTTCCACTTGCTCCATGAGCCGGACGTTCTCTTGCTGTACACCCTGCAGGTAGATGTATCTATTCCACAGGTCGGTAGCGTTGTTTACTACCCATTTACCGGGCTTTAATACTGCTCCGGTAAATTCTAAACCGGTGTTGGCAGCAAACCGGTCAACCGCACCGGAACGCATGTTCCATGAAAGTAGCAGCAGGTACAGAAGAAGAGCGCTGAACAGGAGAAGAAGAGTGCGTTTGATTGAGGAGTTAATCGACTGTTACCTCCTTCAAAATATCCAGATTATCAAGTGCTCTACCAGTACCGATTACAACTGTGGAGAGCGGATCGTCCACAACGGTAATAGGCAGGGAGGTCTCTTCACGCAGGAGCTGATCGAGACCTTTGAGCAGGGCGCCGCCGCCTGTGAGAACAATACCGCGGTCAACAATGTCCGCTGCAAGTTCTGGTGGAGTCTGCTCAAGTGCAATGCGAACAGCCTGAACAATGGAGTCAACCTGTTCTGCAATGGCTTTACGGATTTCTTCAGAAGTAATGGTAATGTGCTGCGGAATACCTGTGACGAGGTCGCGGCCTTTTACTTCGAGGGTTTCTTCTTCCGGCATGTTGTATGCGGAAGCTATTTTAATTTTGATGTCTTCTGCGGTGGCTTCACCAATGAGCATGCTGTATTTACGCTTAACGTGTGTCATAATGGCTTCGTCCATTTTGTCACCGCCAACGCGTACAGATTTGGAGTACACAACACCGGAGAGGGAGATAACAGCAACTTCTGTTGTACCACCACCGATATCAACTACCATGTTGGAGGTAGGTTCCTGAATCGGGAGGTTTGCACCGATTGCTGCTGCCATAGGTTCTTCAATCAGGTAAACTTCACGTGCGCCTGCACTCTGTGCAGATTCTTTAACAGCACGTTTTTCAACCTGAGTAATACCGGTTGGAACACAAATGATGATTCGTGGACGTACAAGGCGACGGGAGTTGTGGACTTTGGTGATGAAATGACGGAGCATAGCTTCCGTAACTTCGAAATCTGCGATCACGCCGTCTTTCATCGGGCGGATTGCCTGAATGTTACCCGGGGTACGTCCAAGCATGCGCTTGGCATCTTGCCCTACAGCAAGTACAACGCTGCCGCCGCGGCTGTCTTTTTTAACAGCAACTACGGAAGGCTCGCGCAGTACAATGCCTTGTCCTTTTACGTAAACGCAGGTGTTTGCGGTACCAAGGTCGATAGCAAGGTCGTTGGAAAATATTCCAAGAAGAAAATTTAGTGCGTTGGCCATGTGCTCTCGCTTGCTTTGGTCTTTGATGTGGCTAGGTACATCATAATCTGTTGAAAAACTCGTAAATTAGAGCAAAAATTCAAAAAAAAATGAATAGATATCTCCAATTGGCAACTTACTTTCGCTATCGTTTTGCAGAACGCGTACAAAAAATCCCTTTAGATGCCGGGGCGACCTGCCCTAATAGAGACGGAACGCTTTCCAGTTCCGGTTGCATTTTCTGCAACCCCTCAGGCTCGGGTTCTGGAATGGGTCTCCAGGGGATGAATTTGAATGATCAGTGGGATTTCTGGTATAACAAGTATACACGCTCCCAAAACGCGAGATTGTTTATAGCTTATTTGCAGTCTTTTTCCAATACTTATGGGCCTCCGGAAAAACTCTCTGAAAATCTTGATTCTATCGCATCTTTACAAGGGGTTATGGGAGTATCTATCGGCACAAGGCCCGATTGCATTAATGTAGAAAAATTAGACATCATTGCAAAACTGCAATTGGATGAGGTTTGGCTTGAATTGGGGCTTCAATCGGCGCATGACCGGACGCTTACGCATATAAATCGTGGTCATTCTTATGAAGATTTCGTTCAGGCGGTCACTCTTGCAGCGGAAAGGAACATTAATGTTTGTGTACATCTTATTGCAGGGCTGCCCAATGAAACCATAGACGATTTTCTACAGACTGTTGAAATGGTAAGCGAACTTCCGATACGTGGAATTAAGTTTCACAGTCTGTATGTTGCAGAAGATACAGTGCTGGAAACAATGTGGCGTAATGGTGAATATACGCCAATGACAGAAGCCGAGTTTATTGATGCGATAGCCCGTGCGGTTCCTAAGGTACCGAGTACGGTTGTTGTGCAGCGATTGACTGGTGATGCACTTGAAGGTGAGTTGCTTGCTCCGCACTGGGGTACTCCTAAGCGTGTACTGGTAGATAAAATTATGGCAGAGCTTGTTGCCCGCGACATGTGGCAAGGAAAGGAAGTTGACGCACAGCAAGGTATCCCGTTGTGGTTTACCATACGAGAAAACCTGCCGAGACGATTGCGTGAGCAGTGGGATGCAGAGTATGATGCTGTTGCAGAACAGTTGGGCTTTTTGCCGCGACAGTAAATAATATTCCCGATACGGAGCGTGGCATGTTGTTACCGGAAGTCGAACAGGTTGTCGGCAAAAAATTGCGCCTTATTCTTAACTGGCAGGATGATAGGCTGGTAGAGCTTTCACTGCTTTGGGCAGAAGGTGAGAAAAGTTCTGCTAAATTATCCAATACTGCAGAAGAATTGCAGCAGTGTCTGTTACAGTATGAATCCGGAGTAAAAGTACAGTGGCCGGACATTTCTTTTGCACTTGAAAAAATGACACCATTTGGTCAAAAGGTTCTTACTGCTTTGATGCAGGTTCCCTACGGGGAAACGCTTTCCTACGGTGAGCTTGCCGCTCTGGCTGGAAGCCCGAATGCGGCACGCGGTGTAGGGCAGATTATGGCTCGTAACCGGTGGCCGCTGATCATTCCCTGTCATCGGGTGGTGGCAGCTTCAGGCATTGGCGGTTTTTCTGGACAGGGGCTGACTATGAAACGGTACCTGCTTGGTATCGAGGGCGTGTTGCCTTAAACATGTTTTATTTGGCACTGGTTGTTTTTTGAAGGTACCAGCGGCAGACAGTGGAGATATGAATGACGAGTAAACAGACTTCAATTGAATCAGTATTAAAGCGCATGAAGAAGTTGAAGGTCGGGCAGTGCGTGGATATGCGTTCGTTCAAGCGCAACCGTTCTGTTGTGATTATCTGCTGCGGGGAAGACTCGTTTCGTGTTGTGGAAGACGGCTTTTATCAGGAAGTATGGGAAAACCAGACTGCGGATAAAGTAAAGCGTCTCCTGAAGACTCTTTTGAAAAAAGAGTTTCCGCGTTCCAATAAAATTCGGTTGTACACGCTTGATTCATATGAAGAGGCAAATGTGAACCGTATGGCGCATGGCGCAGGCCGCTATGGTGAGACGTGCCCTACAAAAAAAGTAGCAGGCTAAGTGCCATAACTGCCATACCGAGCACCAGACCGTATATGGAAAGGTGATGTTCGCCGTATTCCTGCGCTGTGGGAAGAAGTTCGTCCAATGAGATGAACACCATAATTCCTGCAACAGCAGCAAAGATGACTCCGAATACAGTGGGGGTGAGGAACGGCATGAGCAGCAGGTAGCCAATGAGAGCGCCAACCGGTTCTGCAAGGCCGGATAAGAATGAAAGGGTGAAGGCTTTGCCACGGCTTTCTGTTGCGTAGTAGACAGGTACGGCAACAGCAATGCCTTCAGGAATGTTATGAATAGCAATAGCAACCGCAATGGCGAATCCAAGATTCGGGTCAGTGAGCGCTGCTGTAAAGGTTGCCAGCCCTTCAGGAAAGTTGTGGATTCCTATTGCAAGCGCGGTGAAAACGCCCATTCTGAGTAATTTTTTATTATTCTGTTCTTCTGTCCCTTCTTCTTCCAACTGCTTTTCGATATCTTCAATATCTTCAATTTTCCGCACTTCATGCGGGTTTTCTTCACTCGGAACAAGTCTGTCGATGATGCCGATGAGCAGGATTCCGCCAAAAAAAGCAGCCACAGTCACCCATGTTCCGGCTACTTCTCCCAGTTCTGATTGTAGCTCCACTTTTGCTTTGACAAAAATTTCTATGAAAGAAACATACAGCATGACTCCAGCTGAGAATCCCAGTGCAACAGAAAGAAAACCAGTGTTTGTCTTCTTAGTGAAAAACGCAAGAATAGAGCCGATGCCCGTTGCTAAACCGGCAAAGAGTGTGAGTCCAAAGGCGAAGAATATGGTTTCGTAATCGTGCATGCGGGTCCTTACGCGAGAAGTGGAAGTAAGAGAGTGAGCTTGTAAGGCGTCAGTATACCAAATAAAAATAAAAGTTGTTGTATAGAACTGCAAGAAAAAAGCACCGTTAGCATCAGTAACGGTGCTTCAGATCAACAAAACCCGCACATTGCGGTGTCCTTTGGGTAAAACTAGACGCTCGCATATATTCTGAATGCGTTGCCCTAATTTTTTTATTCCCTTATTGCACAGAGTTGTTCCAATAAGGCAGATGACGGCAGAAGGCTAGTGACCGGAATGATCCATAACATGGTTTAAATTTGCCGTGTTATGTGTGACCAGTCCTCCCTCAATCCAGAACCGTGTCAGGCTCCATTCATCAACGTCAATATAATCAATACGGCCTGAGCATTCTTTTGTCAGATGCGGCTTAATGGCATCCATGAATTCATCAATCATGAAATAGATGCCTTCAAAGCTGATGGTGAAAAACGTGCCATCCAGCTCCACTGCATCTTCATCCTGCTCTTCAATGAAAGATAATGCAGCCTGATAAAGCTCTGGGCTGGCATTGGAAATACTGCCGTATACTTTAATAAGAATGTGTTCCATAGGGGGCGATGGTGCCTTCTTTGCGATAGACGGGCAAGCGAAAAGTGCTGAGCCTGCCATCGGCAGCTTTACGCTGAAGCCGATTGGTAGTTTTCCAGCAGCGTCTGCCTATAGCGCGAACTGTCCTTTTTCGTAGATGGTTGTGCGTGTTCCGTTAGGGCGGATAGCTACAACTCGTTTTTCTTCAGTATTTACAAGATCCCAATGCAAAGCAGATGAGTTGAACCCGAGGGTCTTGCGGGTGCTTTCCGTCAGTTCAGTTGCGTCTCCGCTGAATGTATTGGAGTAGGAGTTGCCCAAGGCAATATGCATTGAACCGTTTTTGCCACCGTGGTTTTCATCGTACAAGGTATTCGCCATGAATGCTGAAATCGGTGAGAAGCGTTTATCAACCAGCGCAAATTCACCAAGGAAGGCAGCACCGGTGTCCTGATTCAACTGCTGCTCAACAAACATCTGATTGTGTTCTGTTGTCACCTTGGTTGCGCGCCCATCTTTGAAGATCAGTTGAATGTCCCCGATAATGTTACCGGAGCGGAATGTTGGAAGCGTTGATTTGTAGACACCGTTTGTGTGGCGCATATCCGGTGAAACATACAGTTCAAATGACGGAATATTTCGTCCGGTGAATCCAACCCACGTGCGGCGTTGTCCGATACGCAGTGACAGATCAACGGATTCAGATTCAATGTGCAGGCTGCAATCGCCGAAGCTGTTGAGCCACTCTGTCAGCTCATCAACCTGTTTTGCAAACTGGCGCCACTCATAGGTCGGGTCCGGTTTGGTCAGGTAACATGCCTGTTTGATTTGCTGGGCATATTCTTCAATGGTGATTCCCGCCTGCGCTGCAAGCGCCTGCGTAGGGTACATGCACAGCGTCCAGCTGAAAGTTCCCATGTCTTCACGAGTCTGCATGATGGTGCGCAGCGGCTGTTGCGCTTTGCTATGCATTGCAATCAGTTCAGGATCAATGCTGGCAAGGTGCCCCAGCGAAGCCGGTGCATAAATAGAAATGGAGCCATTGAGATGGTTATACATATCCCGCTGACCCGGAATAAGTGTAGTAAGCCGCTTGTTGTTTGCTTTGGTGTATTTGTCCACCTGCATTCGCGGCGTTTCATTCATGCGCGGGACAGGAATCATGCCCCTGTCATGGATTAACGAACACACTTCTTCAGCAAGTGCGAGACCTTCAATGTCAAAATTTACGAGAATGATGTCACTTTTTTTGTAAGGCGCAGTGCGGGCGCGGGACAGTGCCCAGAAGAGTACTTCGGCGTATCGTTCCAGAGTGAGTGTATCGTACATATATTCTCCTTCCATTCTCGCAGACCAGTACGGCAGGACATTGAGAACGGGCTGAGCCATGAGGTTATCTTTGTTAAGATTGTGACTGGAAGGAGGCGGTTGTGCAAGGGGATTCCAGTCGTTTTGTGAAAACAACGTGACACATCTGTTTTCATACTACACAACCTGCATTGTGTATGCATTTATGTAATGTACCTGTGCGAAATCTGATAGTAAGGTTATATCCATATCCAGCTAACTCTTCGCAACAGGAGCGGCTATGCTTGTACGATGTTGGGGAGCGCGCGGAAATATTCCGGTTTCCGGTGCACAGACACAATATTATGGTGGCGCAACACCGTGCCTTGAGGTGCGTACTTCCGACCGGTCTGTCATTATTTGTGATGCGGGAACAGGCATACGCAATTTGGGAAGCGCGCTGCAGCAGGACTCTATCTCTGAGTATCATCTGCTGTTAACGCATGCTCACGATGATCATCTGACAGGCCTGCCATTCTTTGAACCGCTCTATGATGCCGCAACAACAATGAATGTATTCGAACATCAGGCGCTTCGCGAAAAGCTTGAGAAAATGTGTGATCCTGTTGAAGCGCAGTCCTTTTCCCCGCAATGTACCCGAGAAGTGGAAGCACAGATAGATTGGAAGCCTGCATTGGAATACGGGCAGTTGGTGCAGATTGGAAGTGCACTGGTGACAGCAATCCCAGCGTCGCACCCCGGGCGGTGTGCCGGATTCAAAATTTCAGACCGTGGCAAAACTGTGGTCTATCTGCCGGACAACGAGCTGGCTTTTGATCACGGTGCGGATATGGATTTTGACGCTTACGCAACCATCTGTGCCGGAGCAGACCTGCTGGTGCATGATGCCCAGCTTACGTGTGATGAATACACCACCTGCAAAGGGCAGGGACATTCTTCGTGGCGGCAGGCTCTGGAACTTGCCATTGCTGCGGATGTGCAACAGCTCGGATTATTTCATCATGCTGTAGACAGGACAGATGAGCAACTGACACGCATTGTGGAAGAGTGTAAGCGCGAGGCTGCACAACGTTCGCCACGGTTGCTGTGCTTTGCCATGCGGGAAGGCGCGGAAGTAGTGCTTTCCTGAAGCATCTATTTTCAACCGTTTGAAACAGAACTCAAGTGCACTTTGTTGCTGCGCGGAAATTCCTGCTTGAGTAACGTTTTTAATTCCTTTTTCAGCTTGGCTTCATCCAGTTCATACTCAGCATTGGTAAACCCGTGCCGTGTGATGAACAGCGTCGCTTCGCCCACACGCCGTATGGTGATGTGGCGATCTTTTTTAAAGGTCGCAATGCGGATAGCCTGATTTTCTGTCAGTGAGGCAACACGCGAAATCACAGCTGGAATGGTTCTGTTAATATCTATCATCCCTCTATCATACGCATCACGTTTTTGAACATCAAGGCGCTCTATCAAGACAGGAGAGCGTTTTTTTACTGACAGTAACGTCTGCTATTCTCCGGCTCATTCCTCTTGTTTCCTTACCTTCGCTGAACCTGTTCCATTATAAAAAAATGTTCTCTACGTCCGGCATAATGCATAATGAGTAAAGCATGTTAGCTACTGGCGTATTTTTGATATCTACACGATTTAATATAGAAAAAAGTAGTCGTTACGAATGCAGAATATAATAGCGAAGTCCCTTTTTCAGGGTATGGTGGATACATGGATGCTTGTTTCCGAACGTTTGCGGAGACAGCAGAGTTAGTCCAAGCCGACAGGCAGCAGTTGGCTTGCAGTGTGGCAAGGCAGCGATGCCACACAACTCATCCTCCTCCCTTGCAGCGTCGGCCGTGCCCCTTACCCCTCGGGCACGGCCGACTCGTCTTTTTTTTTTTGTTCGGGAGGTGGCAGGTAATAATGTGCGGCAAGGGAAAGATACACAGGTAGTTTTGTGTGAGCGGGGGACAGTAGGCAGCAAAAATGGCTGTAAGAGGGTACTCTTACAGCCATTTAGTTATCAGTAGGGCTAGTTAGTGGGTGTTAAACTTGTGTCTTCTGCAATATTCTGAATTTAAAGCATATTTTCTTTAGATCAGATTTTTATAAGTCTTTAAGTAGAGTTGCTTACTGGCGATGAACCGCAAGGCTAATGTTTTTATTCAAGCGAGCTGTAAGTGTTTGTAATATTATCTTTTTGCTACGGAAAGGTAGCCACCATACGCGGCTTCTAACGTCAGAAACAACGGACTGGAGACGCGTAAAATCGGGGTCAAGGGGACGTGTCCCCTTGTGGGGGTGCAGGGGGCAATGCCCGCCTGCCCGCCGGAGGCAAAAAAAGAAACAGACTGAAATCTGACCGAAAGTGCTCAGATTACTGCTGGCAGAGACCTCGGGCAACGCCCCAGTTGAACTCGTCACAGAATCCCAGTGCACAGCCTTTGCTGTAGTATTCACACATGGAGCGGAAATCTTTGCGTACAAGATCGGCTGAACCGTGCGAGATGTAGAGGTGCGGGTTTTCCGGCGCAAGGGAGATGGCTTTGTCATAGTCCACAAGCGCCATGTCCGGAAGGCTTGCGCGAACATAGGCGGTGCCTCTGTCGTGCAGTGCAACCACAAAGTCTGGTTCAAGGTCTATTGCATCGTTGAAGTAGCGGATGGCTTCGACCGTGTTTTTTAGTTGAAAGAGAGCACTCCCTTTTGCGTGCAGCAAAATAGGTTCTTCGGGTGCTTTTTCCAGTAATTTATTCACGCTTGCCAGTATCTGTTTAGGATTATTCCAGAGCCCTTGAGAGTATTGAGGGACAAGCTTTCTGTATGCTTTGAGTACGGTCAGACGCTTGGCGATATCGTTAAAGAGAAATTGGCGCTTCGGGTCGAGGTCGTGCAGGTAAATCTTATGTTTATCTTTGTAGATACTGCTGGAGAATTTTTTCAGATAATTTTCTTCGGCTGTATAAATAGCTTCATACAGGTACGCACGACTGGTTGGACGGATCGCCATAAGGCGTTCTTCGTCAAACTTTGCAATTGGCGTAATGGTTACTTCTACATTGATATACAGGTTCTCAGAATCGCTGGAACGGAATATTTTTGATCTGTGGAAGTTGTAAAGCTGGTTAGCAAAAATAGCCCCGCGTCTTGCGGCAAGTGCGGGTGATGCGTTTGAGGCAGATGCCAGGTTTTGGCGATGATCAAGCCAGCTTGAGGCTCGAGTGAATGCACCGTGCAGTGCAAATGCCTCTGCAATGGGTGTTGCGGCAAGTTCGGTAAGCGTGATTCCGTAGGGCATTTTTACTGTATGTGAAAATGGTACGGGCGAAAGGCGTTCCGGTGTAGCGTGCGCTGGAACTGAGATCAGCATACAAAGAAGTACAAGGGCAATTGCAATGGAGCGGAAATAATTCATGATACTAGCGTGCGGTAAGAATTGTCTGGATTGAAGGGTTGAGTGCTTCTTGCAGTAACTCTGCAAGCAGCGGCTCAATGATGTTTGTATATGGAACACCCTGTTTTTGCACAGTCGCTTTGTACGTTGTAGGAAGTCCTTCGTTTACAGCGATAGTCAGTGTCAGTTCGCCCCGATATTCAGCAGCGGAAAGCGGAATGATCTTTAGATGGGCAATGGTGCCTGTGACACGTACTGGAAGGTCTTCAATCTGGCTTGGGCTGACAACGTAATCAACTGCCGCGCCGTGGCGGGCAAGTTCGTTTTCGAGACCGTGCGTTACCCATGCTGCAACATTGGAAACAGGGGTAAGGGTTTTTCCTTTATCAGTACCGAGAGCGTTTGAAGAACGTTTATCGGTAAATTGTACCAGACCGATAGTTGCCTTGTGCTGCGTACTGACTGCAGGAAGCTGCTCTGCCGGAACATAGCGCAGGCGAACTTGCGAGGATGCGCAGCCGGAAAGGGCGAGCACTGCAGCGCAAAGAATGAAAATAAGAGCTTGATACGCGCGAAACATGTGGCCTCCAGAAACTATAAGGGCTGAAGTGGCAATAATAATCTGGTCAATATCTCTTTATCGGCAGAAAAGGCTGTATCGCTTAGGTAGATTTCAATATTAGGACCGGGAGCAGGAGTTCTTCCACTTTTCGGCAGCCACTCCCAGTAGAGGGCATCCCATGCTCGATCAAGGGTGGCGTAGGAACCTTGGTGAGTGTACATGGCAAACTCTCCGCCCGGAACATACAGCTCTCTTGCAACGCCGGAAGGATCAAATTCCTCAGAGATACTTACAGCGGCATCATAACGTTGATTTTTTTCCGGGGTGATAGAACTGTCGTGGCGTAAACCCAGAAAGATACTGTTTTGAGATAATAGATCATTTTTAGCTACCCACAGGGAGAGCTGACGCCACGCCTGTGGTGCTGTTCTAGAGTAGGGGCCAGTTTCCCTTACTGCAGCTACTCGGATGTCGGGTAACTTTTCAATAACCACTTCCATTGCAATGTGCTCCTTGTAATGGACTTGTTGTATAGTGAAACTGTATAGAACGGCAACCCGAGAGTCTAAGTGCTAAAAAAAATTCCTGAAATACAGAATTGTGAAAGTTTACTTGTCACAAGAAAGACGTTTTGTGCATCTTGTTGACATTACAGCAAATGATGTTGAACGAAAAATGGGGCATAAAAGTCACAAAACGCGCGCAATGCCTGTGAATTAACAGTATTCGGGCATTGGTTATTGACAAACTTACTAAGCTCTGCGATTGCTCTTTGCTGGCGTGAGCGCCTGATGAAAATATTACCGGATCATACTGATCTGATAAACTCATACATTATGTAATGGAGAACTTCATGACTAAAGCTGAATTTGTAGAAAAGCTTTTCACTAAAGCTAACCTCGCTTCTAAATCTCAGGCTGAAACTGTACTCGAATCTACTATCGAAACTATCACTGAAGCACTCATGGATGGCGACTCTGTAGTATTCACTGGCTTCGGTAGCTTCAAAGTTGTTGAGCGCGCAGCACGTAAAGGCCGCAACCCACGCACTGGCGAAGAAATTGAGATTGCAGCAACTAAAGTTGTTAAATTTACTCCAGGTAAAACCCTCAAAGAAGTTGTAAAATAATTTTCTTTGAAGATTATCTGCTCTGCTGCGTAAGCAGCATGATGTTCAAGCATATTGTTTGAATATAAAAATCCCGGACTGTTATCAGCCCGGGATTTTCTTATATAAGAAGTAAGCGCATGGGTTAAAAGGGTTCGTGTTGTACCAGTGTAATGCATATGTCCATTACGTTGGTTAATGTCGGGCCTGTCTGCAATAAGTCGCCTGTGCTCTTCAGGTAGCGGTAAGAGTCGTTATCTGCCAAATAGACTTGCGGGTCTATGCGGCACTCTTTTGCCCGTTTTAGCGAGTCCGGAAGGGCAAAGCCGCCTGCTGCATCAGTCGGCCCGTCTGAACCGTCGGTTCCTGCACATAGCATGGCAATGTTCGGACATCCATCAAGAGCAACGGCAGCAGCAAGCGCCATTTCCTGATTTCTTCCTCCCATTCCTTTGCCGGTAAGTGTAACAGTTGTTTCACCACCGGAGAGCAAACATAGTTTTGGTGTTTTACCATTACTTGCTTTTTGCGCCTGCTTTGCAATGTCACTCGCTACACTCCGTGCCTCACCAGACATTGTGGAAGTCACAATTCGCGGAGTATATCCAAGTTCTTCAGCTTTCACAGAAGCAGCCTGCAACGCTTGCTCATTGGTTGCGACAAGCAGGTTTTGTACAGAGTCAAATACCGGATCACCCACTTTAGGCGTTTCGAAAATGGTGCCTTCCGCACCACTTTGCATATGTGCCAATATGTTGACAGGTACTTTGTCTGTAAGTTTGTAGCGTTCAAAAATGTCCATGCAGTCTTTAAACGTAGAGTTATCCGGTGACGTTGGGCCGGAGGCAATTACATCCAGATTATCACCGATAACATCGGAGATAATGAGTGCAGCCAAAGGTGCAGGGTACGCGGCGCGTGCAAGGTTGCCGCTGCCGAATATGGACATGTGTTTTCGAATCGCATTGATTTCATTAATGTTGGCGCCACAGTCCAGAAGAAGTTGGGTTACTTTTTTACCGTCATCAAGAGAGATTCCCTCCACCAGCGCAGGTGTAAGGGCGCTTGCGCCTCCTGTAATACAGCAGAGTACAAGGTCTTTCTTTCCGGCATTGGCAACAAGTTCCAGAATAGCCCGTGCACCGCGCTCTCCGTTTGCATCAGGAACAGGATGTGCTCCCTCGATGGTACGGATGATAGTAAGCGGTACTGTGTGGTCGTATTTTACGCAAATAATACCGTCGGTTATTCTGTTACCAAGTATTTCTTCCAGTTGGGCAGCCATAGGGGCTGCGCCTTTTCCAGCACCGACAACATAAATGTTCTCAAAGGTGTTCAGGTAATAGGTTACGTCGTCAATAAGCAGGGTATCTCCGTCCAGAGACACATATTTACTGACGGCTTTGTCAGGAGCAACAGCACTGAGCGCAGCTCCCAGAATTTCGTGTAACATATCTTTTGGATGTGCATTCATAGTTGATTTTCTCTGGGAATAATCGGTTGGCGAAAGAGTGCTGCGATTACCAGAAAAGGAGAGCTTTTCCAGCATAAACAGCATGGAATATCCAGATCTTACACGGTGTAAACAATAACAGTTCAAGCTGGCATTATGCGGAAGTTGGCAGCTTAGTATCCCCTCCAGAGTAACAGATTATGGTTTGTTGTGTTACCGGAACATATCGGTAACTGTGGTTGCCTTTAGCGCTACAGGTGGTGTTGGCGTAATCGCTAAAGAAAATATGAAAAAGTCTGCATTACAAAAGAGCCGCATATTGCGGCATTTTTTATTGCGTGGCAGGTCTTATAGTTCTGGTTGTGAAGCAGCGTAATGTACATTGGTTCAGAACGGATAGCGTACGAAAGCGATCAAGACGATGAGGAAAGTCATGGAGCTATCGACGAAACTATAGAAATATTACAGGAAGAATAGCAAGCGGAAAAGGCGAAAGCTCGTCTTTTTGAAACGTAAATGATGAAAACCGTATCATGAATCCCGATCATGGAGTTCTGAATACTGTTACTAAGATAGAATCACATTTTTTTTATGTACGAAGATTGCCGAACAGAACGCATTCAAATGAAATAAGATCAAATACCTTGTGATACATCAGATGTTTGAAAAAGCGTGATGAACCATAGATTATTCCCCACTTGGTTCTGTCTATTTCAAAATGTGTTTCCACAGAAATGGTAGTTGCATCAAGTTCGTTTATCAGTAGAGGAACTTCGATGACATGCCGCATACCTCTGATCGACAGAGCACCGGTTGCAGTAACTTGCGGGTAGGTGAGCGACTGGATGTGGGTGGGGTTTGTGTGGAGTATTTCAAATTCCGCAGTGGGGAACTGCTGCGTATAGAAAAAGTCTTCCGAGTTTAAATGGGATTCCAAAACTTGTTTCATCGGGTCGTTTTCTAAATCCAGATCATTTATGGTGTGCATTGCAGCAACTATTTTCCCACGCAGCTCGCCGTCTTCTTCCCGCAGTGTGCCTGATATATTGACTGTACCGACATGAAACCCTGTGTTTTTTCTTCCCCGCCATTCAACTGTGCTTTTGCTTGTATCAAGCTCCCAGCGTCTGTTTTCCTTGGCAATATACACCGGCTCATCTTTTTGCAGTTGCTGCTCAGAACCTTCTACAGGATATCCCGCAGCGACCCATCCTTCTATACCTTCTTTCATGGCGCTCAGGTTGGTATATCCAGCATGGTGCAACTTTTCTATAGCTGTAAGGCAGTCATAGGAGCCAATGCCTGAACCATACACAACAATGGGAACATCAAGGGTGGTGAGGTAGTCGTTTACAGAGGCTATAAAGTTTGCATTGAATACACAGAAGTTTACTGCAGAAGGGATTCGTATTTTATCGAAATGTTCAGGGGGAAGAAGGTCGATGATAACGGGCGGCTGATCTTGCTGAGATAGCGTTTTAACTTCATTGCAGCTCAGTTCACGTGCTTGACCTACTAACATTTGAACCTCCTGAATATTCCCTGCTGAATTCTTTCGGCTGGATCATTCCTGTACTCACATTGGCGTGGGATTAAGATACACTGCCCGTCTGGATAGAATAATGATATATGCAGAACCCGCAGTCGACTTGCTCTGGATGATAGTGCTTGCTGAGCGGCAGAGCCAGTGAGCTGCTGGTGCTACGGTAGATTTTGTGCATAAAAAAATTGGTGCCTGACGGAACGTCGGGCACCATTTAGTTCTGCATGTGAGACTTGGTACTTAAGGAATGCTAGCTTGCCGCTTCGGAGTCATCTGCAAACATGGCAGCATTGTAGGACGAACGGACAAGTGGGGCACTGAACATATGTTTGATGCCTTTGCTTTTGCCGTATGTTGCATACTCTTCGAATACGTCAGGATGTACGTAGCGTTTTACTTCCGGATGGTGTCTGGAAGGGCGCATGTACTGCCCGATGGTTACGATATCACAGTCGATGGCTGCAAGGTCGTCAATAACGCCACGAACTTCTTCATCTGTTTCCCCAAGGCCGACCATAAGACCGGATTTTGAACGGCATCCGGCTTCTTTTACTCGCTTGAGCAAGGTCAGGCTCTGCTCATAATCGGCTTGCGGGCGGATGGCATCATAATGCAGCGGTGGGGTTTCCACATTGTGATTTATGATGTCCGGTTTTGCGTCAATCACCATCTGTAATGAAGTCTTGCTTCCCTGAAAATCAGGAATGAGGACTTCGATGCTACAGTCTGGAAGCATTGCACGTACTGCACGGATTGTTTTTGCAAAGTGTTCAGCACCGCCGTCGAGCAGGTCGTCACGGGTTACAGATGTGATTACAACATGCTTAAGGCCAAGACGTTTTGCAGCTTCTGCCACGCGTGCCGGTTCTTCTGTATCAAGCTTCTCCACAGGATCATTGCTGATGTTGCAGAAAGCACAGTTACGGGTGCAGGTGTTGCCCATAATCAGGAACGTAGCCGTATGGGATGTGAAGCACTCGAACATGTTCGGGCACTTGGCACTCTGGCATACCGTGTTCAGATTAAGGTCTTTTACCAGCTCTGTTGTGGCTGCATAGGTTTTGTTACAAGGAATTTTGACTCTGAGCCATGGCGGAATCCGCAAATACGGCTCTGAACGCTTCTGTGAGCACATGTTTCACTTCCTGTATGTCTATGTCAGTACGGCCCAGTTCCTTTTCAAGCGACGTTGGCTCTGCATCGGCAAGACCGCAAAGAGTGATTAATGAAAACAAATTGACGTCATTAAGAACGTTGAATGCAAGCCCGTGATAACTGGTCCATTTACGCATTGCGATGCCGATGGAACAGATTTTCCTGTTTTCAATCCATACCCCCGGTCTGCCTTCCTGCCGTGTTGTGTGCAGCCCGTAGTGGGCGCAGGCACGGATGACGACTTCTTCCAGGTCATGGAAAAGACCGCGCATTCCACCCGGCTTTTTTGCGACGCGGAATATGGGGTATGCCACCAGCTGACCGGGAAAATGACATGTAATGTTCCCGCCCCGTGAAGAATGGGCAAGCTCGATATTCTGTTGCTGCAGGAACTCATCACTTACATGCAGGTTTTCCCTGCCGCCGTTACGTCCAAGCGTTATGACAGGTGGATGTTCAAGAAGGAACAGGGTTTCTTCTGCACCATCAACAACCTTTGTCAGTGTTTCTTTTTGGATCGCTTCGGCTTCTGCGTAGGAAATGAGTCCAAGATCAACAACACGCATCGTGAATTCCTAGTGTATTTTTATCGACGTTTCGGAAAGACTTCCAATGCGCCGGTTTTAGCATCTTTACGCGGGTTGTCTTGCCATTCAACATCGACAAGGCTGCCGCTTTCAAAGTTTTCTGCCTCGTGAAGCAGCGCAATTCCTTTGTGTGAACAGGCGTAGCGTGCCTTCTGTTTTCTACCCGGAATGATCACGGGATCAGATAACACTCGTACATTCTCTGCATATTCAGGATGCGCTTTGCTTGCCAGCAGGAAACTGAGGCTGACGTTTTTACGGTTCATACGGGCGCGTTGCGTAAGGTCACGGAGCCACATCGGCGCATGGTCAGCAGTCATGTTGAAGTGACACCAGCCAGTGGCATTGCGATCCAGCATAGGGCATTCCACTTCGTGCGGACAAGGAGCCTGCGGCAGATACCCTTCTTCAAGCAGGCCAGCTCGGGTCAGCCCGATAATTTTACCACCAAGCCGTGTTCCCGGTTCTACAAAAAGAATAGAACCGTCTTCCTTACAGGCTGACGCCATATTGTAAGCCAGCTCGTAAAAACGGTCTTCCATTGTCTGACCACGGCTTGCAGACAGTTCGTTCAGCACGTTGGCGCCAGTAACGAGTGCCATTTTTCCGTAGCTGTTGCGCAGGCTCTTTTCGAGAGTTTCGCGAACCAGCTTGATCTTCCATGGGCCTTTGCCCGGTTCGACACCTGCCATGGCTTCAAAGATACGTCGCCCGTGCTCCATCGGCTTTTTGGCCACATCAGTACAGATGAACGTAAGATCTTTGTTGCGCAGGTCTGGACGGCTGAGCCACAGAGCCTGAACAAAGGTAAGCGGGCCGGAACCCAAGTCTAAAACGGTATCCCCGTTTTTTAACGGAATGTGCAGTTGCGGCAATAGCCATGACAATCTGTACAAGTTCCACGGAAGGAAAAAGCGAAGATATGCGGAAAGCGAACGCGGGGTTGCCCAGTAGTTGGCACGCATGCCGCCACGCTCGTTTGTAAGCATGCGTGAAAGGTCAGCCACAGCATAAGGAAGGTCACGCTTGTGTGCAGCCTTGAGCGGCATAGCTTTTTGTAAAACTTTATCGTAGCCGTCTAAGACGCTACGGATTTTTGCTGTCGGGAAAGAAAGAACTGTGCTCATATAAATGTAAAGCGCATATGGCGCATAAATGTTTGCGTGAAGTCGGGGTCTGCCGTCAGATCAACGGCTTCACAGTTTGCGGTCAGGCTTTCTGCCATGCTGCGCAGGGTGGGGTCAATAAGCATCAGTTCAGCTCCCTGCAGGGAGGTGTTGTTTACAGCTTCAACTCTGGAGCCCATTCCAGCCGGAATAAATCCTAATCCTTCAAGATCCTGCACTGCTGCATGTTCGCCAAGAGCACCTGCAAGATATATTTTTTTCAATTGTGACGGAGAAATATCCGCAGTTTCCATAATGCGGGTGAACGCAAAAGTGAATGCTGCTTTGACTTTTAAAAATTCTTCAATGTCTTCCGCCGAGAGGAACATGTTGTCCGGCAGTGCAAGGTGCTGGATGCCGTGGCGAATTTCCAGACGTTCTGCAAGACGCGCTCCCAACCCTTGTGTTTGCTCTTCAATAAACAAGCCGTCATTTGAAATAAAATTAATTTTCCGCAGTGCATGGATAAGCGCAAGGTAGCCTGTTCCGCTGATACCGTCGGCATAGGTTGCATCTAACACAGACGGCACAAGACCGTTCGGAGTCAACTTGTACGATGTTGCTATCCCTTTGGCAGCTGCCGCACCATAGTGCAGCCCGACACCTTCCAGAGCAGGGCCGAGTGCGACACTGGTGACAAGGTAATTGTCAGGACTCAAGGCAAGAATGAACTCGCCGTTGGTTCCCATATCAGCAAGAACAAAAGGATATTCCGGTTCTTTCTGCAAGACAGCTACCAGCCCGGCAGTAAGGTCTCCACCCACAAACGGAGCAGCCAGTGGTGCGATGTACGCAGGAGGCAGGTCGCCGATTTTTTCGATAGTACCGCCTTTGTAAGTAAGGCTGTATGGAGCGGTGGCAAGCCCTGAGGTATCAAGCCCCAAAAGCAGGTAGGTCATTGCAGGGTTTGCTGCAATGGACAGGGACTCGACGGTTCCGAACGCATTATCAGTAAGCTCGGAAATAAGTTCTGTAATTCTGCTTACAACGAGTTCCTGCAAAATTTCTTTGCCGGAGTCTGTGGCCGCAAAACTCAGGCGGGACATAATCTCTGAACCTGCGCCCATCTGCGGGTTAGGCTCGGAGCCGAATGCAATTCGCTTTTTGCTGTCGCGCAAGGCCCAGTGCATGCTGGTGGTGCCAAGGTCAATGGCAAGGTGTAGTGACTTGCTGTTGGATTCCGCCAGTTCAACATGTTTGAGATACGGATTTTCCGGTATTTCGATGACCATGCCATCTTCCGGCTGGTGGCGGCAGGCAAGTCGCCATCCTGCATCAATGGCGTGTTCTTTAAAGATAAGTGTATCTGGGCCGACAGGTAAGGGAGCGTTCTCTACAAAGCGTACTCTGCATTTTCCGCACTGACCCAGTCCCGAGCAGAGGGGAGGGGCAGGGACAAGTCCGCTTGTAAAGATAACCTGAGCCAGTGTTCGAGGCTCTGCCTGAGAAACGTGGAGGGACTTCGTCTGCCCGGTGTGATCAATGATGGTAATCTGCATAGTAGGGAGACCATGCCATAAATCATGTCAGGAAGAAAGCGTGACTATTCTTACGTTTAATCTTGAAGGTTGAGAATATGCTTGAAAGCGGGTACGTTGCTGTGATTTCAGCAAAGTATGCATTAGGGGGTGCGGCCCTTGTCTTACTATTATGAAAAGAGGTGGGAATGGATCTGCTCGTATTAGGATTTTGCGGACTTATGTTTGTGTGTTTGGTTGCGGGATGTAATTTCTTTGCCACGGCTAAGTTGAAGGAAGAAATTTATTCCCTCAAGCAGTCCAGACGCACTCTGACAGAAGATATGAACGAGTTGAAGGCAGCTCTGATTTCCAAGCGTGAAGAAAAAAAGCTTATTATGAGCAAATTACGCATGGCTAAACATGAGAGCAATACGCAGGAAAAATTTTCATTTGATGCCGGTACAGACAAGTCGAATGTTGCATCCGATATGTTTGAGCAGGAGCTTCTCAACCAGAAGGTGATTACTCCTCGTGAACTTGAAAGGGTGAAAAAGTACCGCAGGTCAACATCTTGTCCATATGATGTGGCAGAAACTGTTGTGATGCTTGGCTACGCAACACAGTCTGAAGTGGACAGGGTAAAGGCAAAGTTTGCGTAATTGTAAATATCCAGAATAAGTTAGGGGCGTCATTACGCCCTTTTTTTTAATGCATCTCAAGAAGCTGTGAAATAACTGTTTTTGCGCAGCATGTTGGCATTAATAGTGCATAAAATTATGCCAGACACATGTTGTGTCAAAAAATTCCTACTTGATCACTCATGATGTGGGGACGCAGCATAGAGTACAGGTTTTCGGAGATACAGGACGTATGAATAAGATTTTAGCACAAGACGAAGTAGATGCTCTGCTGCGGGGACTTTCCGGCGGCGAGATCGAAAGCGAAACGGATATACCGACTGACGAGACTGGCATTGTAGCCTTTGACCTTGCCAACCAGGATAGAATTATCCGAGGCCGCATGCCGGTTCTTGAGATTGTGAACGACCGCTTTTCACGTCTTTGCACTAACGCATTGTCCAACGCAGTGCGTAAGCGTGTTGAACTGAACCCTATTTCTATTGATATGACGAAATTTGGTGATTTCATGCGTTCGCTGCCTGTCCCGACGAGTATCAATATTTTTAAAATGGAACCGCTGCGTGGTAACGCTATAGTGGTTGTAGACTCCCGACTGGTATTTGCACTGGTAGAAAACTTTTTCGGCGGTGCGGGAAGTCAGCCAAAGATTGAAGGACGTGAATTTACACGTATTGAACAGGCCATTGTTGACCGTGTTATCAAGATTGCACTGGATAATATGGAAGAAAGCTGGCGCCCTGTTCACGAAGTAAATCTTGAACTTGTACGCTCTGAGATCAACCCTCAGTTTGCGGCAATTGTTCCACCAAGCGACGTAGTGGTTGTTATTACTTTTGAAGTAGAACTGGAAAGTGCTATCGGCTCACTTATTGTGTGTTTGCCGTATGCTACCATCGAACCTATCCGTTCCAAGCTCCACGCAAGCTTCCAGACAGAACGTCTTGAAGTTGACCATGCGTGGGTATCCCGCTTGAAAGAACGTTTGTTGGAGACTCCTGTTGAGATGAAGATTCGCTTTGGTGAATCACAAATTACCGGTAATCAGCTGCTTAAAATGAAAATAGGAGATGTCCTCCTGCTGGATACTGACACCGAAGATCTGCTTGAAGCAACGATTGAAGGGGTGAAAAAGTTCCAGGGTATCAGCGGTACCGTGAAATCCAACAGAGCATTCCAGATCGTAAAAGAAGAAGAGCCAAGCTACACGTAGCTAGTAACTATCATTAAAAATGTAATAGCTACAATGCACCAACAGCCTTACAGTTAATTCATACTGTGCAGAGGGCACGGTGCGAGTATATTGGACGAATGGTTATGCGTGTTCAACTGAAGGCCGGATTTATCCGGCCTTCTCGTTTTTTCTGGCAAGAATCGGCAGGGAAACAGTACAGGTTTAGAGACAAAGAAAGCCACTCTGGAAGGAGCGGCTTTTATTTTTTTATCTGCATGTGTGCAGCGTGGCTGATTATTGTGGTTAGTAACTTACTTTGTGCATGGACAAGCCGCGTGCGGGGGCCGTTGCGGGTGCAGCAGAACGTTCTTTAGCGGCCAGCAGATCCGGCACGGAGTCGGGAGAAATTTTATGGCGTCCGCAGGCAACAAGAGTACCCATAATGTTGCGTACCATTTGTTTTAAAAAGCCGTGTGCTTCTACTGTCCATACTAGTTCATCAGGAAGCGTATCCCGTGTTGCATAGTCAGGGCAGTTATGGGCAATTTTTGTAATGGTGCGAACCGTATTGGTTATCTCTGTACCTGCATTCTGGTAGGTTGCAAAATCATGTTCACCAATGAGGTAGCTGGCAGCTTTTTCCATGGCAGCAATATCCAGCGGGCCGGTTTTCCATACAAAAGGGTAGCGCGCAGGCAGAACAAACTCATTTTTTAACCAGAGAGTGTATGTGTAACTTTTTGCTTTTGCGCTGAAACGCGAATGGAATTCGTCGTCAACAGTCTCTACGCTTGTAACGGCAATGTCATGCGGCAGTTTTGTTGTGAAAACTTTTTGCCAGTTCACATTCTTCCATTTTTCCGGCAGGTCAAAATGAGCTACCTGTGCGTCTGCATGGACGCCGGAATCAGTGCGACCGCTGCCATGCACTCTGATTAGAGTGCCGGTGACAGCGGTCAAAACTTTTTCAAGTTCACCTTGAACGGTTGGCTGAGGGTGTTCCTCTCTTGGAGGTTGCAGTTGCCACCCTACGTAGCGGGTGCCGATATAGGCGACAGTGATTTTTATTCGAGGCATTCTCTACTCAAAAGGTAATTGCATCTTTGTCAGCTCTTCAGAAAGGCGTGCTGCCTTGTCAGCTCTGACATATGTCAGGATTTCACCTGCTTTACGCCCGCGCATGCCTGCAAGAATTTTAACAGAAATTTTTTCATCAAGAGTCTGCAGAACCTGAGCAGCCTGTTTTGCTTTCATGTTGGAGTACACGTCCACAAGGTGCTTCATTTTTTTGTCCTGAGTCTCTTTGGCATTCCTGAGCATGACTTTCAGACGTTTTTCCAGTGTCTGAAGCTGAGCAAGTTTGGCGTCGATTGTTGACTGGAGTCGTTCGAGCTCCTGTTCGCGTCTGCTTAATTCAACCTGCTTGTTTTTAAGCAGGTCACGCGTCATGGAGTCTTCAACTACAGGTTCGGGAGCAGGTTGTTTCGGCTCTTCTTTTACTTCAGCATGTGCTGTAGTGGTAGTAAGCGTTGCCGGTGCACTTGGCAAGTTCTCTTTAACCTGTGCAAAGCGTTCCTCTAAGGTGACAGAGGTATTCTCTGCAACTGTTTTAACCTGCTTCACAGTGTCTTCCGGCAGGATTGAAGTAAGCTGTTTGTCACCATCAAAAACGATAGAGCCTACGAGAATAAGTTTGAACAGGATTGCACAACCAAAAAGTTTGCAAATTTTAGAAAGCTTGAGCTTTGAACCTGAGCGTTGCTGTTTCGTCGAGCTGCAATTGTTCTTTGATCTTTTCTTCATGTGCGTGTCGCTTTGCTTGATTTTCTTTAAGTTTTTCCAGTAGCTTTTTATCCTGAGATTTCTCAGTCAAAACTTGCCGTGCAGAGTGCAGTTCCTTTGCAAGTGTGAGCAGGCGGTGCTCAGCAGTACTGATGTCTTGCCGGACTCCTTGCAGGAAATTGCGGATGATCCATGTTTGAGCAGGGTCAGTTGTTGTACTCATAAGCGTCTGGTTGTGAGTAAGAGACTCTCTTAACCCGTCAACACGTTTCGCCTGGTTTTCGTACTTGTGTTGTACATCAGCCAGTACAAGCTTAGCCTGATCTTCCAGCTGCGTGCGGTATTCGAGAACCTGCTGCAGCTTGAATTTGAATGGTGCCATAATCCTTCCTAGTAGTGTCAAAGCTATGACATGTTACCTAGATGTATAGTAGGTATAGCATGTTTCATGCCGAAACTGTCCAAAGGGTATGGCAGGCAGGAATGCTCTGGAAAAGAGTGTTACATGAGAAACGCAAGCATAGCGGCAAGCTCGCCACCGACAACGGTTGCGCCAAGAAAATCACCGTTGATGCCTCCTTGGACTTTGGCGAGTCTAAGATATGACCACACCATAAGCGCACATAGGATAACTGTGTAGAGCGTCGGAAGAATGCCACAAAACAGAATGCCGGTGATAAGTGCGAGGACAGATTGGACTGCAATGGTCTGGTTGGTAGCTCCTTGCAGGAAGAGGCGGCCTTGTGTTGATTCACGTGGTGCATCTCCCAGTCCTCCGATAATGACAGCGGTAACTCTTCCCGCGATAGGGGCGAAGATGAGAACCTGCCATTGTCCCTGTAAAAATATTTCATGAGCAAGGATGGTTTGGCCAAGAATACCGACAACCATGGCTATGGCACCAAAGGCACCCACTCTGCTGTCTTTGACGATCTGCCAGAAGCGTTCACCTTCCGCACAGCTTCCCCATCCATCCCATATGTCAGCCCATCCGTCCCAATGAAGGGCACGAGTAACCCATATGGAGAGGAATACCCAGAGCCATGCTTGAACCCATGGATGCTCTGAAAATATCCCCAATGCAAATGGAAAGGTGATGAGAGCACCAACGGTGAGACCGACAGCATAGAATTGCCGCATGGTTGCAGCGATCTCTTCACTGGTGCACATGCGTGCGCATCCAAGTCGTGTCATAAAACTGAGTGCGGTGAGATATTCAGTCCAGAATTGTGTCAGCATTATTACACCTCAGGTGGATTGGAAAATAGTATGTTGATTGTGTCGTCTAACTTGAGACTGATAAACTGTGCTGCTGAGCACATGTTACAGGCAAGTTCCAAGTACCCCTGACTGCCACAGATAATCCCCACTTGATTAGGCGCCAGTTCCGCATAGGCCGAGATCAGCTTGAGCGGGCGGGTCGTCTGTGTGTAGAGCTGTAGCTTGCCACCTGCTGCAAAGCGTTTGCGCCATGCTGCGCTCGGGAGATTGAGGATGACATTACCGAACGTATCAATGTGGAGTACTTGAGTTTCAAGCATCTTGTCATGCACTTTTGGTACAGAGGACGTCAGGGTGACAATGTTCTCAGCCCGTTTGTGCCCGAAGTTTTGCATGTACGTATCAAGAATATCAAGTGCATGCTCCGGTTGCGGCGGGAACAGTTCTAGTCGGCAGTCCTGCGTTGAGTTTTCGCTGAATGGAAGAGGCGAAGTGCATTCAATGTAGGAAGGTCGCTGTTCGATATGAAGCGCCAGATCAGCTGCCAGCGGTGAAAACATGGTTCTGCCATGGAAAGTGCAGGAATGGCTCGTATGCTCGAGCGGCAAATTTTCCTGTTTAATGCGGTACACAGGGGCGTCGGGATATCGTGCAGACAGGAAGGACAGGCACCCGTTATCCGGCGCAAGTACGATGCGGTCATTACAATTCATACATAGTATGTCGCGGGATGTGCCGACACCTGGGTCAACAACGCAAATAGTAATGGAGTACGGGGGCAGATGCTCGACAGTGGCATCAAGAAAAAATGCTGCCTGTGCGATATGGTGCGGCGCAATATTGTGGGTAATATCGAATATAGGATGTTGTGGTGCCAGCGTACTGAGCACCCCTTTCATTTGGGCGACATACGGGTCAATATTGCCAAAATCAGTTAGTAAGAAAAAGTTCAGTGACATGTTTTCCTCCGAAAAGTAGAAAACCGGACACCATCATAACGTGTTTACCCCGTACACAACAGTATACGGGGTACATAAACGAAAAAATGCGCGCTGTAGTAACTAATTCCAAATGTACTATTTAGTATTCGGATGTGTGATATTAAAAGAGAGTGCGTACAAATGGTGGAAAAAATCTACATATTCTACATTTACATGATCAGGCACAGTAATACGGGAAGGGGCAAAGTTTAAGATGCCATTGATACCCGCTTCAACAAGATGGTTTGCTGCACGCTGTGCACGTTCTGGAGGAGTCGTGATAATACCGATCTCGGCGCCGTTATCGCCGATCATTTCACGTAAACGTTTAGTACAAACTACTTCGAGTCCTGAAACTTCTTCACCAATTTTAAACGGGTCGCAATCAAATGCACCGACAATGTTAAAACCGCGAAGACGGAACTCTTTATGATTTAAAAGAGCTTTACCAAGGTTACCGACACCAACGAGAACAGTTCTCCATTCTCTGTCTACACCAAGAGCGCTGGTAATGGAGGCGATAAGGTTCTTAACGTAGTACCCGACGCCGCGCACCCCGAATTCTCCAAAGTAGGCAAGGTCTTTTCGTATCTGAGAAGCGTTAACATTGCACGCTTTTGCAAGCGGCTCAGAGGAAATGACTTCAGTGCCTTCACGCTGAAGATTTTCCAGCACTTGAACATATACAGCCAGACGCTGAATGGTCGCTCTTGGAATATGTTCACTTTTTTGTTGTGGCATGAACGCTCCAAATTTGTGAAATAATTCTCATAAGTTAAGGTAAAAAGAGGAGGCCCTATAAAGGCCTCCTCTAAAAGGCAAGTTGTAGACTTACGCTGTGAGAAGCATAAGGTTAACAACGAGAGCGTAAATGGAAAGGGATTCTACGAATGCCAGACCAAGAATGAGAGCAACAGTAATTTTGTTAGATGCTTCTGGGTTACGTGCAGTACCTTCACAAGCAGCTTTCAGACCGAGACCCTGACCGATACCACAACCAGCAGCAGCAATAGCCATGCCGAGAGCAGCACCGAAGTATACGAGATCGCCGTAGGTGTTAGCACCTTCTGCTGCGAAAGCAACAGCTGCGATGGAGATCAGAGCAACAGTGTTGAGAGCAATCATAAGAAACTTACGCATTTTGAAACACTCCTAAAATTATTTTATGTTAGTTGGTCAAAGACCATTTCCCCCGGTAATAAGGCCGGAACACGGACTAATGCGCGTGTTCGAGAGAGCCTTTGAGGTAGATCATGCTGAGCATGAACCAGATAAATGCCTGCAAGCACTTAGCAAGACCGAACAAGAAGTAGATCGGAATAGTACCTACGATAGGTGCAAGCAGGAAGAACAGGATCAGAACAATTTCTTCACCTCTGATGTTACCGAAGAGACGGAGTGTCAGAGAAAGTGGACGAGCACAGTGAGAAATCAGTTCGAGAGGTAACATCAACGGTGTCAGCCACCAGAATGGGCCGCAGAAATGTTTGATGTACCCTACGCCCCAACGCTTGAGGCCAACCCAGTTGTAGTAAGCGAACGTAAACAGGGCCATTGCTGCGTTTGTATTAACGTTAGCAGTCGGAGCATCGAAGCCCGGAACCAGACCCAGCAGGTTCATTGTAATAATAAAGAGGAACAGTGCGATGAGGACGTGGAAGATCTTTCGCCCGTCTTCACCGATGTTACTCACTACGAAATCTTCGAGCCCACCAATAATGACCTCGAAAACATTTTGTAACTTTCCGGGGACAAGTTTTATTTGTCCGCGTACAAGGAAGGCCAAACTGAATAGAATTGCCATAGCGATCCATGTGTAGAACACATGGCTAAAATTGACTACTTCCCCGTTGATTGTAATGCTGTCCATACCTGCGAGAGGTGCGAGCAGCAACGGATGAGGCAAACCACTTGCCATATCCTAAGCCTCCTTGGTTTTCCGCTCATTCTGGCGTGAAATCATCCAGATGAGCATCGTTACCATACTTGTAGCCAAACCGGACACAAGTGCCATCATAGGAACATGTGCTTTTACAATCAGAGCGGCAACAACCACTCCGACAATAAGCAGACGTCCATAAAATCTGAATAGCATTCCCCACAGCATGCTTCGGTCATACTCGCGCAAGATGATTTGCTGTATGAACTTGGCAACCGAGAAGAAACTGTACGTAGCGATTACTGCCCCAATTGCAAATGTAATCGGCCACACGCTAAACCAGACTGTGCAAAGTGCTGCTACTATGGCAATGCCGCAGATTTGAATCTGGATACGAAGAATCGAGCGGATGTCGGGCAGTCTGAACCCTTTGAAGTACAACTGCTTTTCAATCTTTTCGCTGAAATCTTTCATTATCTTCTTTTTCCTGATTCCTCATTACCTTCTTTGTGTCAGCGTACACAGCTCTGAAACCGGCGATAACACCAAGAATCAGAAATGTTATGAACATCCAAGGCTTTGTTCCTAACCAATCATCCAGAAAATACCCAGCCACCGCCCCCACTGCGGGGTGAGATACCATGTGCAGACCAATCGTTCCGACTGTTCCCATCGTATCGAAATATTTTCCGGGATTAGCTCCCTTGTTTTTCTTAACGACCATAAAAGATTCCTCTTAGCATGCGAATGTGCAGCATAAGTCGGACTACTTCGTGCAATCGTTCACAAGTTGGTTTGGAGTTATCACGCACGTTACTTTGCGTCAACTTATGAAGCCGCTTTTTTGTCCTTTTTTTCACACAAAACAAACAGGTTGAGTGTGCAAACAAGAGTGCTGTGCAGGCCTTCGCGCGCAATGGCTCGGGTGAAAAAGTGGAGCAGGATTTTGATGTGATTTTTTGTGCGGGGAAGAGGAAGAATGCAAGTCATTATTTTTGACTTCAAGGGTGCAGCTGTGACGTAAGCAATAGAAAAAAGAAGAGCGGGGCTATGTGCCCCGCTCCTGAAAACTGAAGTGTCAGTCTTTGCTGTATTATTCTGCCTTGAGGTCAAGACGGATGATATTCTCAATGTGCGCGGTCTGCGGGAACATGTCTACAGGTTGCACTGTTGTGACTGTGTACTGGTTTCCGAGAACGGCAATGTCTCGCGCTTGCGTAGCAGGGTCGCAGGAAACATAGATGATGCGTTTTGGAGTCTGCTCCATAATAAGATCAACCACTTCCGGATTCATGCCGGAGCGTGGCGGATCAACAAAGACAACATCCGGCATGGATGGCTCGTTGGTAAGTGCGCTGCGCACGTCACCGCTTACGAAGCGGACGTTTTCAATGCCATTGATTGTCGCATTTTCTTTTGCAGATGCAATGGCCTGCTCTGTGATTTCCATTCCGAACACGTCTGCTGCTCGAGGTGCTGCGGTAAGAGCAATGCCGCCCACGCCGCAGTACAGATCCCAGATCTTTTCCGTGCCGGTCAGTTCTGCCATTTCAACTGCAGTTTCGTACAGGCGGGCAGCAGCGTTTGTGTTCACCTGAAAGAATCCGTCAGCGTGTGAAGACAGAGAAAGAGATGGCATGTCTTTTTCAAAGTTCAGTACTTCTGTCAGAGATTTCTGTCCGAGTACTACATACGTTTTTTCGCCGTATGCAACCTGTGTGGTGTGGGTGCGCAGGGAGTGGATAAATGTGGTTACATTCATGCGCTCTTGCAGGAGCTGTCCCAGCTGGCGGATAGCACGGTGCTGCTGGTCGTTGTTGGTTGTATCTTTTGCAGTGATCACCTGCACCATACACTGGTTGGTGTGTTTGGTTTCGCGGATAACGAGAAAACGCAAGTAACCGCGACGGCTGTTAGCATCGTATGCGGTAAGAGCAGGTGTTGCATTAACGAATTCGCGAACAAGGTCGATAATCTCTATAGTGCGCTCTGTCTGGAGATAGCATTCTTGAAGATCGACAACATTGTGAGTGCCGTATCTACGCAGTCCGACAGTGATGTCGCCTCGTCTGTCCCCGAAGGCAAATTCCATTTTGTTGCGGTAGTAGAATGTTTCCGGCGAAGGAATAGGGTCGTTAATTTCAAGATCCTGCGCACCGGCAATGCGGCTCAAGGAGTCTGAGACGAACCGTTTTTTCCATGCAAGCTGTTTGCTGTATTCCATGTTCTGCCACAGGCAGCCTCCGCAAACGCCAAAGTGCGCGCAGCGCGGGGATATTTGGTCAGGAGCGTCAGTAATAACTTTGGTGAGAACAGCTTCTGCAAACCGTTTTTTCTTTTTGGTAATTTTTACTTCAACAGTTTGACCCGGAAGTCCTCTGTCCATAAAAATTACCATGCAGTCCAGTCGGGTAAGCGCTTTACCACCTGTAGCAAGGGCGTCAATGGTCAGGGTAAGAGTGTCGCCTTTGGCAAACTGTGAATCTTTGGTTGTCATATGAAATCCGGTTAGAATGAAAGATGGGAGAAAGGGTTAGATAAAGTATTAAGCCTTCTGCTGCAAAGCATGCGGGCTAAAAAGATTTGATGATTTTGCAAAACTGATCTTGACATTTTTACTAAATAGCGCAACTACTTTTTTTGCGTTGCAGGGGTTAATGGAAAGAGTAAAGGAGTGGAGCTATGTTAGGTGAGCTTTTTGAAGGCATGATGCACTCAACCCCACAGGGCTTTGTGGGCGTTGGCCTTATTTTTATTTACTTTGTGGTCATTTTTTCTACTGCGATTTATCGTGTGAAAAAAGGCGAACATCTCGACCATTAAAATCTAGATAACGGGGCTTCCCGTTCTTTCAGTATTACTGAAAGGTTGTGTCTACAAAGAAAAAAGACCGTTTCGTATGGGCAATGACGAAGCGGTCTTTTTTTATCTAAATATATGCTGCAACGTGGCTATGACTCAACGAGTCGCATTAAATACTGACCGTAGTCGTTTTTTAACATCGGCTGCGCAAGTTCCCGCAGTTGATCGCTGGTGATGTATCCTTTGAGGAACGCCACTTCTTCAATGCAGGCTATTTTCAATCCTTGTCTGTTCTGTACAGTCTGGACAAAAGAGGACGCCTGCTGCATGGAATCAAATGTTCCTGTGTCCAGCCATGCCATTCCCCTTCCCAGCACTTCAACTTTAAGTGTTCCGTCCTGCAAATACATGTCGACGATGTCGGTGATTTCAAGTTCGCCGCGCGGAGACGGTTTGATTTGCTTTGCAAACTCCACAACACGGTTGTCAAAGAAGTACAGGCCGGTCACTGCATATGAAGAGCGTGGGGTCTCCGGCTTTTCTTCTACGCTGATAGCATTGAAGTCTTCATCAAACTCCACAACACCGTACCGCTCTGGGTCAAGAACATGATAGCCGAACACAATTCCACCGTGGGTTGTTTTTGCACAGCGTTCGAGCATTTCAGTCAGGCCATCACTGTAGAAGAGGTTGTCACCGAGAATAAGGCTGACAGGCGAATCGCCTATGAACTCTTCTGCGAGAATAAATGCCTGTGCCAGTCCTTCCGGCTTTGGCTGTTCAATATATTCAAGTGTCAGCCCCAGCTGTGAGCCGTCACCGAACATTCCTTTGAATCGTGGAAGATCCTCAGGAGTGGATATGATGCAAATTTCGCGAATACCCGCAAGCATAAGCGTAGAAAGCGGGTAGTATATCATCGGCTTGTCATACACTGGCAGCAGTTGTTTACATACGCCGCGTGTAATCGGGTACAGTCGTGTGCCGGAGCCGCCGGCAAGGATAATGCCTTTCATAAGATTCTGTCCTTATACGTCGAAATGATCTGACCAGTTGTATTTACGTGCTGCATGATGCATTCGCAACTTATTTTATTGGGTGAGAGTGGAGGCTGGTATGAAGCGGAAGAAAGGAAATGTCGAATGTAGTGTGCTTGGCAAATGGAACAAAGTGCGTTGTGTGTAACCGGTTTGCGTTTTTGCAGCATTGAATATCAATAAAATGCTGAAGTGGGCTGGTGTATAGATGGGAGTGCGTTTATCTGCTTGAGAGTGTTGTTTTTCTTTTCGAGAGCAAGCAGGTGTGTGACGTAATAGTTGATTGCAGCACGTAAAAAAACCCGCTTTCTGCCACGAAAGCGGGCTAAATGTTAGACAAGTGTTAGCGTGCGGTTATCCGGAAAAGTGGAGAAGAACCGGATATGCCTAGTAAAATCGTTATCGTATCTCATCATGTACTAGGCCACTAAAGGCACAGGTCTTACAAATTTCTATTACAAAGGCAGGTCGAAAGGGTGCCATGTGGAGCTGGCCGGCTTTCGGTGGGTCGGCATCTGCATATATGGAACATACAGTGCTGTGCCTCAATAATGTGACTCTTAGATACGGTTATTTTTTGCAACATGCAAGCGGTAATGGGGTGAGAGTTACATGGTTTGCGTTGTTTGTTTTGTTAAGTGTCTGAAATTGTAAAAGTAAGCGTTTTTAAAAAATGAAACCGTGTTTCGAAGTGTTTCATGAGACAAAAGCGGTTACATGTTTGGCGTATCAAAGTGAGTTGCGTACTGCGTGTGCAATGGAGGGGAGGCAGAGGGCTTTTTGCAGCATCATTGCGTTACTCTCTGTGATGTCAATGAAGCGGGTAGCAGTGTGTTTTATTGGTGTGTGTTGCTCAGGCAAAATGTTGCTGTATTCGTTACTTCGCTTTTTTTCTTTTTAGATAATCAATGAGTTGTGCTGTCTGAAGCTTGCCTGCACTTACTTCTTCCGGTGGGAGTTCAGCATGAAGGCGTGCGAAAAGATTTTTAGCTTTGCGGGCACCTTTCAAGGATGCCAGCTGAAGCCATGCATACCCGAGAGGAACGTTTCTGAAAGTTGATTTGCCGTAGATGTAACAGGTTCCAAGAAGGCTTTGTGCTTCTTCATTCCCTTCTTCAGCAAGACGGGTAAGGTTGGCGAGTCCCTGCCGTGCTTCCTTGGGTGTTCCCAATCCAGCCACGTAACATGAATTGAGCAGCAGTTCTGCGTGCAGCATCTTTTGCGCAGCAGCTTTCTTTAACCACGAGATAGCTTGAGGGTAGTTGCGTTTGACTCCCTGTCCGGTCAGATAACATCTGGCAAGTGCGTACTGCGATGCTGCATGTCCCTGCTTGGCTGCCCTTCTGTACCATGCAATACCTTCTGCCCTTCCCTCTGTTCCACCAACTTTGTGGAAAAAGTGATAGGCGAGTGTGAACTGTGAGTCCGGGTTGCCGGATTCGGCATAAAAGAGCTCTCGTTCAAATGATAGTTCTGGCGGTTTTGTTGCAGCTACAGGTTGCTTTTGCTGTGTTTCAGGAGTGGCCTGGTTGGCAAAAGCAGTTGCAGCAAGCAGTGAACTCAGCAAGATCAGGATAAGAGTAAATCTTTTCATGTCTGTCCTCACAGTGTAGGCGTTCTATCAGTAATAGGTACGGTAAGGTGACGATTGTAAAGAGAAACAGATTCTTACGGGATGATAACTTGTAGAAAAGGGTCGCCTTGTTATTATTTGCCGCAGTCATGATAAAAAAATAGCCCTGACAGTTGTCAGGGCTATCAAATATAGAAATAAGGAATAACCCTTATTGATTGCAGGGTCCGGAGAGAAAAGCCTTGGGGGAGGGCCTTGGTGCGGTACTTCTCTCCGGACACGAGATGAGACACACTCAGTAAGTGAGTACTAGAACCGTATGTTACTGTCAGTTATAAATTTTTTTTTGTACAATGATATGTTCTGAGCTGATATTCCTGATGCAGTGACTAAGCTGTTTAAGCTCCTATCTAACGCGGAGTATTTGCATTTGTGTTGGCTTTGAGGTGGAAAAAGTGTAATTAGATACTTGTCAATCAGGGGACACCATGATAGGGCATTGCTTCCCTTTTGACATTGCTCTTAAAAAAGCAAACCAGGTTGACACCCTTTCCTTGGAAAGAGGTATAGTCTACCTTTCTTTCTTTGGAGGATAAATATTATGTACGCAATCGTCGAAACTGGCGGTAAGCAGTTCCGTGTTGAAGAAGGCGGAAAAATTTTTGTAGAGAAGCTCGAAGCAGAAGCTGGTAGCGAAATCGTTCTCGACAAAGTTCTTTTGGTTGGTGGTTCTGAGCTTTCCGTAGGTGCTCCTTACGTTGAAGGCGCAAAAGTAACCGCTGAAGTGCTCGAGCATGGCCGCGGCAAGAAGATTGTTATCTTCAAAAAACGCCGTCGTCACGACTCCCGTAAAAAGCAGGGTCACCGTCAGGCATACACTGCTCTTAAAATCAAAGGCATCGAAGCCTAGTTAATTTTTGAAAGGAGTGTAAATCATGGCACATAAGAAAGCTGGTGGTAGTTCCAGAAACGGCCGCGACTCAAACGGCCAACGACGTGGCGTTAAATGCTACGGTGGTCAGAATGTTCTTGCTGGCAACATCCTTGTTCGTCAGCTCGGCACCAAAGTTTTCCCTGGTGAAAACGTAGGCATGGGTAGAGACTTTACCCTGTTCGCAAAGGTTGACGGCGTAGTTAAGTACGAAAAGTACATGCGCAAAAAAGCTGTGAAAACTCGTGTAAGCATTGTTCCATTTGCTGCTGAGTAATCCACTTTTATAGTGACCTGACAGGCGGAAGTCGCAATGCGCTTCCGCCTTTTTTCGTGTATGGAGCGGGTCTTTGTTCGGACAGAGTTTCCGTATCCGTTATGCAATATCTCTCCCTGTACGCGCGCGGGCACATGCGATACAATTTCGCAAAAATATAACCATAAGCATGGATTGGTGACATCTCCGTATGCTTCGGAGACGGCTTGGAAAACGAATGTGCAGAGGGCATATGCCTTCTATTGTTTTCCTGAAAACGCAGAGAATACGTAATCTGAGTGAAAGTGCGTTGTCAGCAGTCTTAAGGTAAGGCAACTAATTATGCGTTTTGTAGATGAAGCAATCATCAATATTCGTGCCGGCAAGGGCGGCAACGGCTGCGTATCTTTCCGCAGAGAAAAATTTATTCCGAAAGGCGGCCCGGACGGTGGTGACGGCGGCGATGGCGGTAACGTTTTCGTGCGCGGTTCCTCCAAGCTGCTTTCATTGTATGACTTCCGTCTGAAGCGTAACTACGCGGCAGAGGGTGGTCACTCCGGCGGTGGCAGTCAGATGTTCGGCCGTAAAGGGAAAGACCTCATTCTTGACCTGCCGGTTGGTACATTGCTGTATGCTATCCGTGAAGATGGTGTTGAAGAACTCGTGGCAGACCTTTCCGAGCCGGACGAAGAGATCCTTCTTTGTCGCGGTGGTCGTGGCGGCCACGGTAACGAATTTTTTAAATCAGCAACAATGCGTACTCCGCGCTTTGCTCAGCCGGGTGAAGAAGGCGAGGCCATCAAGGTTCGCCTTGAGCTTAAAATTCTTGCTGATGCTGGTCTGCTTGGCCTTCCAAACGCTGGTAAATCTACCTTTATTTCCAAAGTATCTGCAGCTCGTCCTAAAATCGCAAACTATGCGTTTACGACACTCACACCAAACCTTGGTGTGATGATTAACGAGTATGATACTGACCAGCGCATGGTTATTGCGGACATTCCGGGACTTATCGAAGGTGCGCACGAAGGTCAGGGGCTTGGTCACCGCTTCCTGAAGCACGTTGAGCGTACCCGTTTTCTTGTCCATATCCTCAGCATCGAAGACGTTGACCTCGAAGATCCGTGGTCAGGATTTGATCTCATCAACGAAGAACTCATCAAGTTTGACGAAGTTCTCGGCGATCGTCTGCAGCTTCAGGTCATTAATAAGATGGACCTTGCTGATGCAGAGATTGTGGAGCATCTTAAAGAAAAAGCTGCTGAAGATGGTCGAACCGTCTACTTCATGTCTGCACTGAATGATGTGGGCGTGGAAGAAGTAGTGGAAGAGATGTGGAAGCTTCGTGACAGTCTCGACATGAGCGCGCCGGTGAACACTGCACGCACATGGGAGCTTGAAGACGAAGATGAGGACGAAGAAGACTTCTCTGATGTAGAAGTAGTCTGGGTGACTGAAGAATAGACCGCAGGTGAATCATGGATTGGGAGCAGGAGCGCGAGCAGGTTTTAAACCGTGCCAAGTGTGTTGTTGTTAAAGTAGGTAGCGCTGTCCTTACTTCCGGACTGGGTGTAGACCTAACCGTTATTAAGAATCTTACACGTCAACTGGCACAGCTGCATGACAGGGGAACGCAGGTTGTTCTGGTGTCTTCAGGTGCGGTTGCAGCAGGACGTACAGTTCTTAAGCATTGCTGTGAAATCAAAGGCGTGCCGGACAAGCAGGCTGCTGCTGCCGTTGGGCAGGGGCGACTCATGCATTTTTATAATGAGGAATTTACAGCCAACGGAAAAATGTCTGCGCAGGTACTGCTTACCCGTGATGATTTGAAAGACAGACATCGTCTGCTGAATGCCCGAAATACCTTTGCGTCATTGCTCGGGTGGCGTGCAATCCCGATTGTTAATGCTAACGATACGGTTGCTACAGCAGAACTGGCATTTACCGATAACGACAGCCTTGCGTCGCTGCTGCTTAATGTTGTCAACGCTGATTTATACATCAACCTGACATCTGCGAAAGGCGTGTACACATCCAATCCGGATGGTGACCCTGACGCTAAAGCGATCAAAGTTATCGAAGATATTCAGGCGCTCGACCTTGAAGCCATGTGTGGCGGTAAAACAACTGTAGGCACAGGCGGTATGCTCTCCAAGCTGACAGCTGCCGGACGTGCGGCACAGCTAGGCGTTCCTACACTGATTATTTCCGGTCTGGAAAAAGACGCTATTGTGCGCGCCTTCTCCGGTGAAGAGATGGGAACATGGGTTCGCCCTGACAGTAAGAAGGTATCGAGCCGCAAGTTTTGGCTTGCCTACCACTCTGATCCTGAAGGCTCAGTTATTGTAGATGCCGGAGCAGAAAAGGCACTTGTTGAACGTGGTAAGAGTCTGCTTCCTGCGGGCATTACCCGCGTGGACGGTGTGTTCAGTCAAGGTGCTCTGGTGCGCGTTGTTTCAGAAAAAGACGTTGTCATTGGCATGGGGCTGACAAACTACGCCTCCGGTGATCTTAAAAAAGTAATGCGTAAGCATAGTGATGAGCTTGAAGATATCATGGGGCCCCGTTGTTATACGGAGGCTATTCATAGGGATAACCTGCTCATGGATGCTGTCGTATAAAAACTGCACTAAGTTCTCTTCAATCTGCTGATGATAATTTCAGTGATACGTTCTGTCCTGTCGTAGTAATACGGCAGGACTTTTTTATGTGCTTCTATCTAGAGGTTCGAGCGCAAAAGAATGTTTGTGCACATCATTGCGTATCAGCGGGAGAAGTTTTAGTAGGAGATTGCCGGAAGTTGGATTGTTGCACTGTACTATGCAGTGCTGTGTTTTTTCAGGAACACATTCATAGTTTCCGATGTACTTACAAAAGGTAGAAGACGCCTTGGCGATTCTTCAGGAGATAGAAAATGCAAAATCACCCATGCGTGCTTACCATCGCCGGATCTGATTCCGGTGGCGGTGCTGGAATTCAGGCTGACCTGAAAGCCATGACCGTGCTCGGCGGTTTCGGAACAAGCGTTATCACTGCTCTGACTGCACAAAACGGGTTAGGAGTAACCGGCATTCATGCACCGGATGCAGACTTTGTTGTACAGCAACTAACCACTGTACTGGATGGTTTTCCTATTGCTGCTGCTAAAACAGGCATGCTTTTTTCTGCTCCCATTATTATGGGGGTAGCCGGAGTGCTTAAAGATAAGCAGTTCCCGTTAGTCATTGATCCGGTTTCAATAAGCACGAGTGGTCACGCTCTTTTACAGCAGGACGCAGTGGATGCGCTTATAGAGCATATTCTTCCGTTGGCTGATGTTGTGACACCAAATAAGCCTGAAGCAGAGATGCTTGCCGGAATGAAAATAGAATCAGAAGAAGATGTCACGACTGCGATTAAACGCATTCTCGAGCTTGGCCCAAAGGCTGTGCTGCTTAAAGGCGGACACTTCCATGATGACGAGGAAGAACTTGTGGACTGGCTCGGTTGTCCTGATGAAGCCCCTGTAGGATTGCACCACCAGCGGATTGCGACTGTTAATACTCACGGTACCGGATGTACGTTGTCCGCAGCCATTGCAACGTATCTTGCACACGGGTTTGATCTGAAAGTTGCTGTCAAAAAGGCGCAGGTCTACCTGTCATTATGCCTTCGTGAAAGTTACACCCCAGGTGAAGGATTTGGCCCTCCGAATCATACTGCTCCGTGGGAGCGGCAGGTTGTGACGCGATAGTCTGTAGATACAAAGTCCCGATGAATGTCGGGACTATTTTTTAGGCTGCTGACGACGTTGTTTTCTTTTTTGTCTCCGACGGGCAGGGGAAATAATTCCCCCTGCACCCCCTGATATACGAGAAGGATAGTTTTTTGCCGTCAGCATCGGCTTAGTAGAAGTTTATTGGGAACAAGAAAATGAAGTGATATTTGATGCAATTAAATAGGGTTTGAGCAGATAAAAATCTGCAATTGTGACAAAAATCGGCTTACTAATGATTTTATTGAGCGTGTGTGTTTTAAAAAACGTCTATGTTATGTAAAGTGTACAAATGTGGCCAAAGTTGATATCAGTTGATTGTAGGTGATAATATGCGCGACAATTCACTGAAAATTGGTAGCAGGCTATTCTGATAGGCAGAATGGCATTCTGTCGCGTCGAAATAGCAATTGGTAAGTACATTGAGCATTGGCATAAAGCATACATACACACTTGGTGAAGCAGCAGAACTTCTCAGCTGTCATAAAGAGACCATCCGAAGAGCCATTAAAGACGGTAATCTTCAAGCAGCAAAGCTTGGGCGTGGATACAGGGTCTCGCGTGTTGATCTGGAAGCTTTTTGGCAAGCTCAGGGGGGCGGTGTGCTGTTCGAGAAAGTCGAGCAGCAGGCTGTCGAGCCGGAACCCGAACCGGAACTGGTGGAGACAAAGCCTAAAAAACCGCGGGGGCCGGAACAGCTAACGTTACCTACTTAGGAGGTACGGGATGGCTTCGCTTTCTGAAACCGATGGCATGAGAATGTTTATGCTGCCCAATGATGTGGGCGCAGACATGGAGTTTACAGGCGTTCTGTGCTCTGAAAATATGTATCATGATCAGGAGGCGGGAACTGTTACCAAACAGCGTCTCTATCTTACCGACACTCGAGAACAAGTCTACTCTGTCGTTGTCTCTGACGGAGTGAATAAGGATCAGAGAGTATACAAGATGCGCGTTGAGAACGATCAGTGCCGCATTGATAACGGACTCTTTGATGTCTCTTTGGATTTGCACTTGCTGGCAACCGTAGTCCGCGGCTTATGCGGTCTGAACAGCGCAGATAATGCAGAAGAGTTCTTTTCTACAATGGTAGAACGGCTGCACGCTGCCAACGCCTAGCAGGCTGACCACGCTTATTCCCTGCCTTATTCCTGAACGGTGTAGCTGTAAAACGGCTCACACCCTCTACAGGCGTACCTTATTTTTCTGAACACTGCTTTCACTGTTGCGTTTCGTATACTGCTACGGTATCACTGCAATTATGGTGGGATGGACGTCTCTATGATTTAGCAAAGGGATAGGGAATGGCTGAAGCTAAACATGACTTCGATTTGTTAGAGATGCCTGTAGAAGGTGTTGCAGCGTACTGGCTTTCGTTAAAAAAGCTTGTAGGCAATAAGAGAAATTTTAAGGCGATTCACGAAGAGGCGCAGCATACCTCTGAAGAATATATTCGATATTTGTTACAGATCGGCTTTGGTAATTTTTCAGAAGATACCATACGTACAATGGCAAAAGTAAAAGCGCAGACTATGCAAAGTGCCATGGAGCGCAAGTTTGACTGTATGCGTATTGCTGTTCTGGATGTTGCTACTGCAGAGAATCCGCATAGAAGTATTGCAAAACTGTATGCAGATTTTCCTCAGCCTCCGGTACCGGGCGATAAGGCCATCAAGTACGCTCAGGAATTACTTAAACTTATGCCGGACAAGTACAAAGGCCGTGAGCACTTTTTTAATGTCGGGTACAGGATTCCTGAAGAGAAGCTTATAGTCGCACTGCTCTTTTATGTGTTTTACGCAAGGCATCAGGGGAAGGATGCTTGCCAGCGCCTGCTGCCGTTAATTTCATCAGCATATTTCAGAGATGCTCTTTCAATGGTAGTTGACGGTTTCGATGTACCGTTTGTCCGAAAGTGGCTGAAAAAGCATAAGGAAGCGTTACTGAAGGACATGGAGTACAAATGTGCTATGTCCACAGAGTTGTGCGTGGGGATTGCAAACCGTCTTGATTATGACGACCTGCATACAATGGCCAGAGCGTACCTGCCTTCCGGCGGAGGGGTGCAGGGCGTTTAACCGCTTCAGAGGAGTGGCATATGCTGCACATACTCCAGCGCTTATTTTTAGTTAATGAGCAAAGCCGGTTTCAACGGGCTGCTCAGGCATTTTTTCTCGGAATTTGTGCCCCACTGGGCTGGTTTTGCATAACAGCGGTACTTCAGTTGTCGGTAACTGACCCGCTATACGAAGTGGCACTGTATGCATACATAACGTTGGGCAGCGTGTTTGTTATGGTGGGTTTTGCGCTTGCCATCAGCAAAAGTGAAGAAGCGTTTGCCAGACTCAGCCTGCTTGACCCGCTCACAGGGCTGTATAACAGCAGGTATATGCTTACACGGGCAGATCAGGAGTTTGCGCTGTTTGAACGCTCCGGTCAGCATATGGCACTGCTTATGGCAGATATCGACCATTTTAAATATGTGAATGACCAGTACGGACATTCTGTTGGCGATATTGTGTTACAGCAGGTTGCTAAAATTATGCAGACAACAGCCCGCAAGGTGGATGTGGTTGCCCGTGTCGGTGGCGAAGAGTTTTCATTGCTGCTACCGGATTCCACAACTGAAGGTGCAATGATCCTTGCTGAACGGATTCGGGAACGTATTGCCAATACCCCCATCACATTGCCGGATGGGCGGACTATCCAAGTGAAAATATCACTGGGTGTATCATCTACCGAGGAATTTGTTCCTCAGATTTTTAACGAATTATATGAAAGCGCAGACAATGCTTTGTACCGTGCGAAACGGGATGGACGTAATCGTGTGGTCAAAGCCGTCGAGTCAGATGTACTGACAGGCGAAGTCGCGTGTTAACAGAGTATATGGAAATGTGTGCAGGGTGTTGCGTCCTGCACAGGGTACAAAGTTGGCGAAATAACATGCAATAAGCCGATACAGTATTGTGTCGGCTTATTGATTTGTGGCATATCGTTAATTGCGTATTGAGAAACAAAAGATGTGGACGGCGGTCATGCCAGTCTATATCGTATTGTATCATATAGGGTACCGTTCTCTGCAGGCAGGCAGAGACGAGATAAAAAAGGATATTCCGGAGGAAGACAATGACAGAACAGTTCGGCTTTGAACTTGTTGATGAACAGCGCGTTGAAGAATTGGCAACCACTGCCCGCATGTGGAAACACAGCAAAACTGGTGCGCAAGTACTGTCCATGAACAATGCCGATGAAAACAAGGTGTTTGGTGTATCCTTCAGAACTCCGCCATCAGATTCAACAGGTGTTGCGCATATTCTGGAACACTCCGTACTATGCGGATCAGAAAAGTTTCCTGTAAAAGAACCGTTTGTGGAACTGCTTAAAGGGTCTCTGCAAACATTCCTGAACGCATTCACCTATCCGGATAAAACCTGCTATCCAGTAGCATCCGCTAATATTCAGGATTTCTACAACCTGATTGACGTGTATCTTGATGCAGCCTTTTTCCCGATAATCAACGAGCATATTTTCCAGCAGGAAGGCTGGCACTACAATGTAGAAAACGCTGAAGAGCCGCTCACCTACCGTGGTGTTGTGTATAACGAAATGCGCGGTGTCTACAGCTCCCCAGACAGCGTTCTGCATGAACGTTCCCAGCAGTCACTTTTCCCGGATATGACATACGGCCTTGATTCCGGCGGTAATCCGGATGTTATCCCGCAGCTTACCTACGAGCAGTTTAAGAACTTCCACGAAACATACTATCATCCGTCCAACGCCCGCTTCTTCTTCTGGGGCGATGATGATGAAGCAAAACGTCTTGAAAAGCTTGCAGGCACTCTTGATCGTTTTGCAGCACTTGAGGTGGATTCAGAAGTTCCGCTTCAGGAAGAATTTGAACGTCCTGTGGCATTGCTGGAAGGATATGCAGCAGGGCCTGCAACCAGCGAGCATCAGGGTCGCGCTATGTTCACTGTAAACTGGATGCTTCCGGAAACAGCTGAAGCAGAGCTTAACCTTGCTTTCCAGATGCTTGAACAGATTCTCATCGGCATGCCTGCGTCGCCATTACGCAAGGCACTGATCGAATCCGGCCTTGGTGAAGACATTACAGGTGTCGGCCTTGAGAATGAATTACGCCAGATGTATTTCTCCACCGGCCTTTCAGGTATCAAGTCAGAGAACGCAGACGTAGTTGAAGCGCTTATATTTGACACATTAAACGGGCTTGTTAAAGACGGCATCAATAAAGAATATATTGAAGCTGCTGTGAACAGTGTCGAGTTCAACCTTCGCGAGAACAATTCAGGCCGCTACCCTGTGGGGCTTTCCGTCATGGTACGCTCCCTCACAACATGGCTGTACGATGCTGATCCTCTTGCACTTATCGCTTTTGAAGAGCCGCTTAGTTTCATTAAAGAGCGTCTCGCAAATGGTGACCGCCTCTTTGAAGATCTTATCAGTGCTTTCCTTGTAGGAAACAACCATCGCACAACTGTATTACTTGTGCCGGATGAAGATTTGCAGGAAGAGCGCAAAAAGCGTGTCGAAGAAAAACTTGCAAAAGTTCGCGAAGAAATGAGCGAAGCTGATATCGAAGCGATTGTTGAAAACACTGCGCTGCTTCGTAAAATGCAGCAGACTCCGGATAGCGAAGAGGCCGTGGCAAGTATTCCGCGTCTTACCATCAGCGATATTCCGACTAAAAACAAAACTATCCCGCAGAAAGAAACAGATTGCTCCGGTGTTACTGTATACACCCATGATCTTGATACCAACGGTGTTGTGTACACTTCCGCGCTGTTCGATATTGCAGGGCTTGATACGTCTCTGCTTTCCTACGTTCCGCTGTTTGGCAGATGCCTGACCGAAATGGGAACAGATACGCTTGATTTTGTAGAGCTGGGAATGCGTATTGCTGCTAAAACTGGCGGTATTGGCGCAGACCTTATGACAGCAACCACACTTGGAGATCGCAACCCTCTTGCAAAGCTCGTAGTACATGGCAAATCTACTGAAGATAAAGTTGCCGACATGTTTGAGCTGATGCAGGCTGTGATTCTGGATGTGAAACTTGATGATAAAGAGCGTTTCCGCTCTATCGTTCTGGAAGAAAAAGCCCGTGTTGAGCAGGGCGTTGTTCCTTCCGGTCATATGGTCGTCATGTCGCATCTGCGTAGCTGCTTTGATGTGGCTGGCTGGGTTTCTGAGCAGACAGGCGGTATCAGCTACCTTCAGTTCCTCCGTGGTCTTGCGGATACAATTGCAGGTGACTGGGATTCTGTCCTTGCTGATCTTGAACGTGTACGTGCTGCTGTTCTTAAAAAGTCTGGCACACTTATGTCTGTTACTGCTGAAGCAAGTGGTTTGGCTGTAGCGGACAGTTTTGTTCAGAACTTTATTTCAGTATTGCCGGAGCGTGCTCCAGAGTCTTCTTTATGGCAGCCTGCGTACTGCGCTTCACATGAGGCGTTCCTTATTCCTGCACAGGTGAACTATGTAGGTAAAGGAGCCAATCTCTTCGATCTCGGGTACAAGTACCATGGTTCTGCAAATGTTATTTTCAAGCATTTGCGAATGGGCTGGCTGTGGGATCAGGTTCGTGTACAAGGTGGTGCCTACGGTGCATTTGCAGCATTCGACCGCAGCACCGGTGTACTGGCTCAAGTGTCTTATCGCGATCCGAACCTTGCTGATACATTGAAAGCATTTGATGGTTCTGCCGAGTACCTGCGTAAGCTTGACCTTGGTAAAGCAGAGCTGGAAAAAGCGATTATCGGTGCTATCGGTGATCTTGATACCCATATGCTTCCGGATTCCAAAGGTTCCGCAGCTGTTACACGTAAGATTCTTGGTGATACTGATGCACTGCGTCAGCAGATGCGTGATGAGATTCTTTCCACCACACTTGGTCATTTCCATTCCTTCGCAGAAGTACTTCAAGCTGCTGCTGAAAAAGGACAGGTTTGCGTGCTTGGAGGAAACGGCGTGCGCGAAGCAGCCGAAGCTAATCATTGGAATCTGAGTGAGATTTTATAGCGTACGTATATTAGAGTAAGCTTGCTTGCGATTTGTGTTGAGTAAGTATATTGTCCGGTATCATTTGTGAAACACAAGCCGAGGACGTATGAAAGAGCCAATTCAAGTCTTTGCCGACTATATTGCTAAGAATAACCTGAAGGTTACTCCGCAGCGTATGCTGATTGTAGAAGTGTTTTTGAAAGACGAAGGACACTTAACAACAGAAGAGTTGTACGAACGAGTAAAAAAAGCTGACCCTTCTGTTGGACAGGCAACTGTATACAGAACTATGAAGTTGCTGTGTGATTCCGGCATTGCCAAAGAAGTTCATTTTGGTGATGGTGTAGCTCGTTATGAACAGAGCTACGGCAGCAAGCATCACGATCATTTGATTTGTGAACGCTGCGGAAAGAATTTGGAAGTTATTGACGACCAGATTGAACGATTACAGGATGAACTGGCTGCTAAGCACGGCTTTGTGTTGACCAGTCATAGAATGTATCTCTATGGGGTTTGCAGTGACTGCAGGTCAGGCAAGTAGCGCCCATATGTAAAACAAGAGTTTGTTATGAAAGCGGAGGATGAAAATCCTCCGCTTTTTTTATGTTTAAAACTCAATGGTTGGATGTGTGTTGATAAATTGCTTGCTGCTTATTTATTAACATTTTTTTACCTTTGGTATTCGACTGATAAACGTTGTTTTTGTGTTT
>NZ_JXMS01000017.1 GCF_001672295.1 Halodesulfovibrio spirochaetisodalis
GCAAGGGCACTTTTTTTATACACAGTAGAAAATTCTTATCTGACCATACCACGTTCCCAGTCGATACGATCAATAATCACCTGAGATAACTCATCCAGTCCCATGCGGGTCTTGGCCGCAATATGAATGGCCTTCGGATATAGATGCCTCAGGGCTTCCTGCTGTTCTTCATCAAGCGTATCCCACTTGTTCAGGATCAACAGGGTCGGAATCTCATGCAGTTCCATATCTTCAAGAATTCGCTCTACAGCAGACACCTGCTTTTCAAGCTCCGGGTGCCCAGCATCTGCAACATGAAGTAGCAAATCAGCTGCTTCCAGCTCTTCAAGCGTCGCACGAAACGCCTCACGCAACTCTTTAGGCAAGTTTCGAATAAACCCTACTGTATCCGTAAGGATAAGTTCCCGTTCTTCAGGGAAGCGCAAGCGGCGCGTTGTCGGGTCAAGTGTTGCGAATAATTTATTTTCCGCAAGCACAGTAGAGTTTGTCAACGCATTCAACGTGGTTGATTTACCAGCATTCGTATACCCAACAAGAGCAGCTACAGGAACACGAGCTTTATTACGCCGGTCACGCGCATATGCACGCTGTTTGCGCAACGTGCCAAGTTCCTTTTTAAAGCGGGCAATACGGTCACGCACCTTACGACGGTCAGTTTCAAGCTTGGTTTCACCCGGCCCACGACCACCGATACCACCCATCAGTCTGTCCATTGCGCGGTTTTTCCCAACAAGACGAGGGAGTGCGTACTGCAACTGCGCCATTTCAACCTGCAATTTCCCTGCTCGGGTTGTTGCATGCTGTGCAAAAATATCCAGAATAAGCTGGGTCCTGTCGATGACTTTTCGCTCAGTCACTTCAGTCAAGTTACGCAGCTGTGCAGGAGAAAGCTCACCATCAAAAATGATCATGGATGCGTTACCCTGCAGGCAAAGGATTTCCAACTCAGCAAGCTTACCTTTACCCATAATAAATTTGTGATTCACCTGATGCACACGCTGCACAAGACGTCCTGCAACAGAAACGCCTGCGGTATCGGCAAGATCCGCAAGCTCATTCAAGTATGATTCCTGCACATCCTTAGGCTGCGTACTGACACTGACAAGCACTGCGTGTTCGGTACCACCCTGCTTTCGAGCACCATCTGCAGTTCGTGCCAGCTCTTCTTCAAGCGCATCTGTCTGGGATTCAAAGTCAATATCAATATTATTCCATGACGTGGCCTGATGCACGTTATACGACGTACCATCCTTGGAAGGGACAGGAAGAATATGTGCTGACTGAAAATCAACAGGAGCACCCATGCCGTCAACTGTGAGTACAGAAATAGAGTCAAGACGCAGGAAAAGCATATCCATTAAATCTTCCTGCGAAAGAAGTGAATCATTCAAGTGAGTGTGAATAAGACGTAAACCGCGCAAGCGGTCGCTGCTGGAACGGGCGCGAGGAAGTTCTGGAATATAGATGGCACCAGTGTCACCCACTAGAACCATCTGCGGTTTCCCCTGACGGTCGATGAGTAATGCGATCTGTCTGCCAACGCTGCGGGAAAGAGCCGCAAGCTCATGCGCCTGATCGGAAGTATATCCCTCTTTTACTGGATAACGGCGGGCAAAAAGCCGCTGGAGAGATTTTAACTGACTCGGTTTGAGTCCCTGTGTGTTGCCGAGAACCTTTGAGGCTATGACGATACTCCTAGTTGTTTCTAGTACCTCCGGCGACGGATATCAGCAGGATGCCTCCGGCGGCCTGAGAACCTTTTTGAAAAAAGGCTTCTCTGAACTCTCCAAAAACTTTTATTAGCGAGACCAGCCCGTTTCTTATCTAGCTGGTCAGCTTCACCTACTGTCTATACCTACTCCTCAACTCCATATTCACCCTGTCGGTTTTTCAGGAGGGGGAGTCTGAGGGGGAACCTCATTTATATCGAGAACAGATAAATTAAGACAAAATCGTGCCAGTGTAAGGCTCGAGAAAAAGCCAAGGTCGATGCATACAAACCGTATGTGAGAGTTTGGCTTTTTTGAAGAAACGCAACAATGCGCGTTTTTGTCATCAATTTAAACGGGGTTTCCCCTCAGTCGCCGGAGGCACTATCTTTATATTATTCTATATTAAATATCTTTGCTTGCAAGATACTCCGTAATCATTCCATCGTACTGAGAAGTACGAGCGAATGTTTTTACAGCCATATCGCGTCGAAGCGCAAGCCCCACACGCATATCATTTTCAAGCAATTCTTTCTTTACAGTATCATACTGTGAAGGATCAGGCAGCACGAGAATGGAGTGGAAGTTTTTTGCCGCAGCACGAAGCATGCAAGGGCCACCGATATCAATTTCTTCTACAGCACCACGCAAATCAAGTCCGCGCGCAGCAGCATCCTCAAAATTATAGAGGTTCACCACAATCAGATCAAACGCTGCAATGTTGTGCTCTTTAAGCGTTTCAAGGTGTTCAGGGTTATCCTTATCAGCAAGAATACCACCGTGGATGTACGGGTTGAGTGTCTTCACCCTTCCACCAAGGATTTCTGGGAATCCGGTAACGTCACTCACAGGTGTAACCTTCAGCCCTGCTTCTTTGAGCATACGTGCGGTACCGCCAGTAGAAACCAGCTCTACACCCTGCTCGCTCAAAAATGTCGCAAACTCGACAAGTCCAGTCTTATCTGTAGCACTCAACAGTGCCCGCTTAATAGGCAAAAGGTCCATTACTTCTCCAAGAGTTGTGAATCCAGTCTGTTACAAACTTAAGACTGTTGACAAAATCCTCACCCGCCAGATTGAGACAAATCTGAGCAGTGCAAGGAATGCAAAAAAGGTCAGAAAAAACGCATAGCTCAACATATGTAAGCGTCAGACTTTTTCGCAATGACGCCGCAATGGGCGAGTTTGTCAGCAATCTGAAACTTCCTTCTCGCACAGCGTAACCATTCTGTGCAATTACAATGTCATACAACATTTTTTAGTGTCGACAAAACAATTGCAGCTCATTGAGACAACATCACAAGCATCGTGGGAATAGAACAGTCAATGCGTTGCAGTATATCCCCGCCGGATGCATAGAGAGTTGTCATCAATCTGCGTGGATTGCCAGAATCATACCTGCTTTGCAAGAGCGTCATCCATCTGACAGGTTGAGACAGTTTGAGATGTCCCAACAAGCGGAAAACCCTAGCAGACAAGGACTGGCGCAACTCTTGCTTATCTTTATATATGGACATCTTTAATTTTGATATGGCAGAATTCTTCAGTTTTCTGCTCACACTCATGCGCCTCAGCCTTGTGGTCTTTCTGCTTCCTTTTTTTGAAGGCAGAACCATTCCGAACATGGTCAAGGCTGCTGTGTGCCTCATGCTCACACTTGCCGTATTTCCGGCATTATCTCTCGAAGCCTCTGCTTTTCCTGCCCATCCCTTGGAAATTGCAGTTGTGCTCCTCAGTGAAATATTACTGGGGGTAATGCTCGGGCTTGCCGTTAAATTCATTTTTGCAGGCATCAGAACTGGCGGTCAGGTAATCGGCTTCCAGATGGGTTTTTCCATGCTTACCCTTGCAAACCCGTCATCCGGTGAGCAGGAAGGTATCACGTCCATTCTGCTGTATCAGTTGAGCTTTACCGTTTTCATCGTTGCAAACGGTCATCTGTATCTCATCAAAGCTCTGACAGAATCATTCGACTTAATCCCACCCGGAGGGCTTATTCTCTCCGCAAAGGTGGGGCAACATATTCTGGCCTTGTCTCTCACTATGTTTGTTCTGGCTATTAAAGTAGCCGCACCAGTCATGATATCTCTTCTGCTGGTTGAACTCACACTTGGTCTTATGGGACGCGCAGCACCGCAGATGAACCTGCTTATGCTTGGTTTTCCAGTCAAAATTGCTGTCGGCCTCGTTTTTATCGGCATGCTGTTCACTCTCATGGGACAGCGGATGGAAGAACTTATTGCCAGCCTCGGCCCTATGTTCTCTACGCTTATTAAAGCCGGTTCTCCGTTACTCCAGTAATCAACAGGATACTCAGCCATGCCACAAAGTGATCCGAGTAAAACTGAAAAGGCGACGCCCAAGAAGCGGGAAAAGACCCGCGAAGACGGTGACGTCGCCAAGTCGCAAGAAGTTCCTAAAGCCGCGACCACCCTTGCAGGTATCATTATCCTGTACGGGTGGATGGGCACTATTAATGAACGTACACAGCATATTATGCGTCAATGTTATACATTTGACGCATCACTGGATATGTCCATGCAGTCTGCCATTACGTTCATTAACCAGATTGCGTTTGAACTCGCACTCATGCTCGTTCCAATCTTCTTATTCCTGTTCCTTTTTGCAGGAATGTCCATGCGCATGCAGGTAGGTCACCTTTGGACCATGAAGGTGTTCAAACCCAAATGGAGCAAGTTCAACCCTATTAAGGGTATGAAAAACATGTTCCTGTCCATGCAAACACTCGTTCGCCTGATTAAGAGCATTGTTTTTGCGCTTGTTATCGGCATTGCCCCGTACCTTGTCATAACAGACGAAATGGACAGCTTTATCCTTCTGTACAACGCAAGTCCGGAAGGTATCGCCATGTACATGCTCGATCTTGTGTTCAGGGTATCCTTATATGGTGTGCTCGCAATGCTGATAGTCAGTCTTGGTGACTTCTTCTACTCCCGCTGGGACTACGAAGAAAACATCAAGATGTCCAAAGACGAGGTAAAAGACGAACATAAGCAGATTGAAGGTGACCCGAAAGTCCGCTCACAGCAGCGTCAAAAAATGAACGAGATGTCTCAGCAGCGTATGATGCAGGATGTCCCGAGTGCTGACGTTGTTATCACAAACCCTACACATATTTCTGTAGCGCTCCGCTACAACGCCATGGAAGCACCAGCCCCTGTGGTTGTTGCCATGGGCGCAGATCACCTTGCGAAAAAGATCAGAGAACTTGCTAAAGAAAATGACATTCCTATGCGAGAAAACGTCCCTCTGGCACGCGCTTTGTATAAGTCAGTAAAGGTGGGTGATCAAATTCCGGAAGATCTCTACAAAGCTGTAGCTTCCATCCTTGCTTCACTCAGTAAGTACAAACAAAAACAGTAGGTTATCAGGAACAACTGATTCAATTCAGGCGTTACTTAACTTTTCTAAAAAGGTGTCGGAATTATGGCTGCCAGCGCAAATGCTTCATCAATCAATTACGAACGCTTCTCACAGCACGGGGACCTGCTTCTTGCAGGCGGTGTGGTGCTCATTCTCTTTGTAATGCTCATCCCAATCCCTACTCTGCTTATGGACGTCATGCTCAGCATGTCCATCTCATTGGCGTTACTGGTGCTCGTAACATCTATGTTCATCAAGTCGCCGCTGGAATTCTCTATTTTCCCGACTCTGCTGCTCGTTACCACTTTGTTCCGCCTTGCGCTGAACGTGGCAACAACACGACTGATTCTGCTGCACGGCAGTGAAGGGCCGGATGCTGCGGGTAGCGTGATTCAATCCTTCGGACAATTTGTTGTCGGTGGTAACTATGTTATTGGTATCGTAATTTTCGCCATTCTGTTCATCCTGAACAAGATGGTTATTACCTCCGGTACAACACGTATCGCCGAAGTTGCAGCCCGATTCACCCTTGATGCTATGCCGGGTAAGCAAATGGCGATTGAGGCAGACTTGAACGCAGGTCTCCTTGACGAAAAAACTGCTACACAGCGCCGTGAAACCATCCGCCGCGAAGCTGACTTCTACGGTGCAATGGATGGTGCGGGTAAGTTTGTTCAGGGTGACGTAATGGCGGGTCTGCTCATTACTATTGTTAACATCACCGCAGGTATCCTGATTGCTGTTTTCCAGAAAGGCATGCCGTGGTCTGACGCTCTGTCCACATACACTCTGCTTACTGTTGGTGACGGTCTTGTATCCACCATTCCTTCCCTCATTATTTCCACTGCTGCCGGTATCATCGTATCCCGTGCTGCTGCAGAAGCAAAAATGGGTGAAGAATTTATCGGTCAGCTTACATTCAACTCTAAAGCACTCAACCTTGTAGGTTGTGTACTTCTCGTATTCGCTCTGGTTCCGGGTATGCCGTTCATCGCATTCAGCTTCTTTGCAATCTGCATGTTCGTCATTGCCCGCTTAACGTCCAATGCAAGTGCAGACGTTGCTCAGCGTACTGGGGCAAGTGCAGGCGCCTCCGGCGAAGCTGAAGGCGAAGACGCACAGGAAGCCCTTGATACACCGGAAGCAGTACAGTCTCTTCTTCCACTGGATACTCTGGAACTGGAAGTGGGCTACGGTCTTATCCCGCTTGTGGACGAATCACAGGATGGCAACCTGCTCTCCCGTATCAGAACAATCCGCAGACAGTTTGCACTGGATATGGGTGTTGTTGTTCCGTCACTGCACCTGCGTGACAACCTGCAGCTCAAGCCGGGACAGTACACAGTACTCATTAAAGGCAACGAAATGGCCGGTGCTGAAATCCTTATCGATCACTTCCTTGCAATGGATCCGGGCGACGCCCGTCACTCCATTAAAGGCATTGAGACCCGCGAACCAGCATTTAACCTGCCAGCTCTCTGGGTACCGGAAGCACAGAAAGAAGAAGCAGTTCTTGCAGGCTACACTGTTGTTGATCCATCCACTGTTATCGCAACACACCTTACCGAGGTATTCAAACGCAGCCTTGCCGACTTCCTTGGTCGTCAAGAAATACAGGCTCTTCTGGATAACCTTGCCAAACATGCACCAAAAGCTGTGGAAGAACTGGTACCGAATGTACTTACACTGGGTGTTGTGCAGAAAGTTCTGCAGAACCTCGTTAGAGAAAATATTTCAATCCGCGATTTGCTCACAATTGTTGAAACCCTCGCGGATTACGGAACAAGCGTTAAAAACCCGGAAGTGCTCACCGAGTATGTCCGCGAACGCTTATCCCGTACAATTGTTAGACCGTACATGGATCAGGAGAACACTCTCCCGATCATCATGCTGGAACCCGATGTGGAAAGAACTGTTTCGGAAGCTATCCGACAGACGGAAGGCGGTGCATACCTTGCACTTGACCCTGCCACAGCCCAGCACGTGATTCAGGCCGTAAACTCAGCTGTTGAAAATGCAGTAGTCAATGACGGGCAGCCGGTTCTTCTGACCTCCCCGATGGTACGTCCGCATCTTTCACAATTGATTATGCGATTTATCCCTAACATTCCGGTTTTATCTCAAGCAGAAATACCTGCAGACATTCGTTTGAACACTGTTGGTAATGTAGGAATCTAATTATGCAGGTCAAAACATTTTCAGGACAGACAACACGTTCCGTTCTCGCCCAGATCAAACAGGAAATGGGCGAAGAGGCAGTTATCCTTTCCAAACAGGAAGGCAAAGACGACGACAGCCGTTGGTGCCAGATTACAGCTGGTGTAGAACGCGCCGTTGATGAAATTCAGGAAACTGAAACTCAAGAATATGAAGCACCTTCCGCATGGGGTCGCTGGCATGAAGAATGGTCCGAGATTAAAGAGTACATTGCGGAACTCGTAAAACCTCGTCTCCAGCTTCACAAACTTTCCCCGCGCCAGCGTCTTGCACTGGAACATCTCCAGCGTCATGACGTGGACGACACTGTTATTTTACGTCTGCTGCGTCCGCTTAAAAAGGATGCAGGTATGTCTATCCTTTCTCCACTCGGTGACTTGATCACCTTTACACCGTGGGGTGAGAACTGGGCATCAAAGGTACATACATTTGTCGGTCCGTTCGGCGTAGGTAAAACCAGTGCTGCAGTACGTATGGCACTGGAACTGCGCAAACAGAATCAATCCATGCGTATCTGCTTTATTAACGCGGATTGTGAACGAGGTAACGGAAGACTCCTGCTCAGACACTATGCACAACTTTGTGACATGGGGTATTACGAAATCCGTGACAGTATCAGTTTTGCAAATACTATTCGTGATGCTGCTAAAAGTTATGATCGTATCATTATCGATATGCCTGGACTGGGTCTTCGTGACTCTTTCAAAGAGCAGATTGAACATTTTGGATTACATGCAATCCGCGAAAATACATTCCACAGAGTTCTTTGTCCGACTCAAAGTAACAAACAACTTACCGCGACACTTGAAAAGTACCGTGCAATCAAGGGTGGAAGCATTGTCTGGACTAAGCTCGACGAAGCTTGTACATTCGGGACGATAATCAATACAGCAGTTTCTACCGGTCTTCCTGTATCTGCATTCTCTTACGGAGCCGGTCTTAAAGAGACGCTTTCTCCGGCAAAAGATGTAATGCTGTGGAGACTTATTTTTAAAAACCAGCTTCCGGGCGAATATACAATTCACCAGAATGCCTAATGGCATATTGGAGATTTTATACATATGAGTGGCAACCTTCCTCTTGTCCTGTCTGTCACCTCCGGTAAAGGGGGCGTAGGCAAAACAAACCTTTCTGTTAACCTTGCGTATTCACTTGCGCAGCGGGGCAAACGAGTTGTTTTGCTTGATGCAGATTTAGGACTTGCAAACGTAGATGTTTTGCTCGGGCTTACGCCTGAACGAAATCTCTTTCACTTATTCAGCGAAGGGGTTGCCCTTTCCGATATTCTGTACTCCACCCCGTATGGATTTGATATTCTTCCTGCTTCTTCAGGCATTGGTGACATGCTTACGCTTTCCACCGGCCAGAAACTTGACTTGCTCGAGTCCATGGACACGCTTGAAGACAATGTAGATTTTCTTATTGTAGATACGGGGGCAGGTATTAACGACAATGTGCTGTATTTCAATATTGCAGTACAGGAACGCATTGTTGTTCTTACAGCAGAGCCGACATCTCTTACCGATGCGTACTCTCTCATTAAAGTAATGAAATTGAACCACGGTGTTGAGCATTTTAAAGTTGTGGTGAACATGGCTGCGTCTGAAAAAGCAGCACGCGAAATGTTTATCCGTCTGTACTCTGCCTGTGACCACTTCCTGTCTGGAGTTTCTTTGGATTATGCGGGCTTTTTGCCGCAGGATCCTGCTGTGCGTAAAGCTATTGTGGCTCAACGTCCTGTGTGTCAACAGAATCCTGCTGCTCCGGTTTGCCAGGCTATCGGCAATCTTGCAGATAAGATTCAAAATTGGGAAATATCTTCGAACCTTGATGGAAATATCAAGTTTTTCTGGAAAAAGCTCCTCTTCCAGCAGTAAAGCCTGGGAGTTACTGGAGTCCGGCGAGAAGGCCTGGGGCATCATGACAGACTACGAGCAAGAAGCTGTAGTCCGCCACTATGCGCCTAAGGTTCGGTACCTTGCATCACGTCTGAAAGTTAAGCTTCCTAAAAATGTGGAGCTTGGTGAACTTATCAGCGCGGGTACTCTTGGGCTCATGGAATCGCTGGGCAAGTTCAAACCGGAGATGGGCATCAAGTTCGATACGTACGCAGAAAACCGCATCCGCGGGGCTATGCTGGACGAATTGCGGCGCCTTGACTGGTTCCCGAGAAGCTTACGCCAACGCGTAAGACAAATCGAAGAAGCCATGCAGCAGGTGGAGAACGATAAAGGACGTTCTGCAACTGAAGAAGAACTGCAAGAAGCAACTGGTTTAGACAGAGCTGGAGTCCGTGAAGGGCTTGTTGCATTGCAAAGCCAATTGTGTCTCAATCTGGATCTCATTCAGGACACTGTCTCTTCAGACGAATTAAGTGACGCTGACAGCCAACCTTTTAAGAAAACTGCTTCAAAAGAAACATTATATCAGATTTCACAACTAGTTGAACAATTGACACCTAGGGAAAAGTTGGTATTGTCCCTTTACTATAGTGATGATTTGAATATGCGTGAAGCAGCAGAGGTTATGGGGGTTACTGAGGGTCGCATTTCACAATTGCACTCTCAAGCGCTACTGAAGCTACGTAATAATTTTTATGCGGTGCATGGAAAAGACAGCGGACTATAAAGACTGAAGGAGTCTATCATGGGCTTTGATCCTAATATGCGTGTTCTTGTTGTAGACGATTTCTCTACCATGAGACGAATTGTTAAAAATATTCTTCGTCAGCTAGGATTCACCAACATGGTGGAAGCTGATGACGGAACTACTGCATGGGAAACTCTTAACAAAGACCGTATCGATTTTATTATTTGTGATTGGAATATGCCGCAAATGACCGGTATTGAACTGCTCAGAAAAGTTCGCAGCAGTGAGGAATTTGCAGATCTTCCTTTCTTGATGGTTACTGCAGAAGCACAGCAAGAGAACATTATCGAAGCTGTACAAGCAAAAGTTTCCAACTACGTGGTTAAGCCGTTTACAGCAGAAATTATGAAGCAGAAGATCGATAAGATTTTCCCATAATTTATCTAACTGCTCATAGAAATAACGCACTCCGGTTTAGGAAACCACTACGCGCAATCGAAGCGCCTGTTGTCTCCTATGCCGGATTGCCTTGTTTTTATGGTACGGCCACAAAACGCAGGTTAGGTATTCAATGGCAAAAGCTCCAACAAACAGACCCGGTAGACCCGGTAAGAAAAAGGCTCAACTAGACGTGGACACCCTAGCTACAGCAGAATCCAGAAGGCTGACCAAAGATGACAAGGTTGAACTTGATCTTGATGATGCGCCTTTCTTAATGGAGGACGAGGAAGAGGAAGATGAGCAGGTTTTTGACGATGCTGCTTCAGCAATCACCGCTGACTCATTCTCTGGCTCCACCGATCTGGACGAGGACGAAGCCGCTGCAAAAGCAAAAAAACGCAAGCGGATGTTTATCGGACTCGGAGTTCTTGCTCTCATATTTATTGCTGTCGGTTGGAACTATCTCAGTCCGAGCAAAGCCCCTGTTGCTGTAAAGCGTATCGTAAAAAAAGAACGCGGAAAATATGATACTCCGCCGATTGTCAGAAAAGACAAGTTTGACGTTACATGGGAGCCGTTCTGGGTTGAGCAAAAAGATAACGAAGCAAAAATACGCTTCCTTGTCTGCAAATTTGCTGTGTACACCGACATTGAAAAGCTTGCATGGGAAGCAAAGAACAAAAAAGTTACGCTTCGCGACGCTATTTTCTACTACCTTCGAAACAAGGATCTCAGATTCCTTTCTGACAAAGGCAATGTAGAATTGCTTAAAACTGACTTGCTGGGTGTAGTAAACCAGTACATGGGTAGCGGACAGTTCAAAGAAGTCTTCATTGAAAACTATCTGGTTAAATAGCCATGTCTATTGAAACTGATATTCCGTTAGTGCTCCAGCAAATGGGGCGCGTTCAGAAGATTGCAGAACAGGAAAAGTCACGTCCCGAGAGGCAGCAGGCAGCAACCCGTGAAGCCGCACGACGGGGGGGCGAGCTGGCACGTGATCATGTGGCTGAAACACATGCTACAGAACAGTCTCATCTTGATGTAGATGAGGACGGTCGCGGTCAGCAATTTCATCAACACCTTTCCGCCGATTCCAGAATGGAAGAAGAGTCCGATCAGGAAGTTGAAACTCAACCTACATCTGAAAGCGCTTGGCAAGGCAAAATTATTGATACTAAAGTATAACCATGACATTTTCTCAGCTTATTTTGATCTTTCTCAGCGCCTCAGAAGTGCTGCTGCTTGGCCTTCTTGTTGTTTTTTATCTTCGTCTGCGTAAAAGCGAAGCGCTTCTTACCTCTATGCAGTCCGGTCAGGAAGCGTTGGTTGCGAAAATGCATTTCAATGCAGAACTGGAACAGGAAATTGTCGAGTCCTTTACCCAGCGCCAGAGAGAACTTCAGGAACTTGAAACTCAGCTGGAAGCCCGTGCTGACGAGCTGCGCACTTTGCTTGAGCAGGCAGAAGCCATCAGTCGTTCTCCTCAGTTCCTGCGCGAATTGATCTTAACAGGACGAAAAAAAGGTCAAACTATTCCGCAACTTGCTAAGGCAACAAACCTTTCCATTGACGAAGTTGAGCTTATTCTCATGAAAGCTGAGTAGGACACCTGCTACTTCATGACAGCCATTTTACTGTTTTCTTATCAGCCAACCGGCAAGGTGTTCCATGCGCATTACCCGCAACAGCAACCCCTATGGCGGCAGCCAGTCTTCTACCACAACCAATCGCGGTGCAATCTTCAAGCGAAAGGTTAAGGTAGGACAGCTTCTCAAAGGGCGCATGTTGCGCATTGAGCAGGAAGGCTTTGCATGGGTATTGATAGGAGACATGGAGTTACTGGCTCAGGTTGAGAATATGCCTGAGCCGGGAGAATGGCTTGATTTTCTGGTGCTCTCACTAGAGCCTTCTGTTCTTCTGCGCCAGCTTCAACACGGTTCTGACCCGCGAGGAAGTATCTTTCTTCGAGATTATATACGCTCCTACCTTACCCAGCGGGACAAGCTGGACACGCTGCTCGCATCCACTCTCTGGAACACAGTCCCTGCCCCTGAAGAAAGTCCGGTTGAAACGCACCACACCACCCTACTCAATTTTTTGACACAAACTCCAGCTGCACTTGACCAGTTTACCCGTGTGATGCGGTTGCAGACCAGTGTGCAACACATGGTTACAGCAGCAGGACACGGTACATTTCATTATATGCCGTGGCTTATGCCCGCTGCAAAAGGGGTTGAGCTCCTCATTTCCAGACCGGAAAACAATATTTGCACCGTCACCGCAGGTGTAATATTAGAGGGTGCACAGCATGTACTTACAACTGGTCAAATGAACCTTTCTGCAACCCCTGTTACCTTCGCTTTCCGGCACCTGCTTGATAAAAACTGCAAAGCAGGTCACAACACCTCTCGAGCACACAGCGCGACAACTCACTGTACCTGCCTTGGCACAGCTGAACTACCTGCAGGCGCTCATGACATTCTGTCTCTCATTTTCAAAGAGATCCCTACACAGCGCAGAGGACTCAACGTACGCGCCTGATCCTGTCTGCACGGCATCCCTGTGTGCACATGCGTAATTTAAAAATTTCAAAACGGTACTCCATATATGCAGTATACTGATAATACAGGCTTAAACATAAGCCCTGACCGCCCATGGCTTGCGCCCCTTGCCGGTTATTCTGACCTTTGCTTCAGGCTCCTGTGCAAGGAATTCGGTGCAGCTGTTGTCTGCTCTGAAATGGTCAGCGCCAAAGGCCTCTACTACAAAAGCAACAACACCCATAAGCTTCTCGAAACCACAGAAAAAGAATCTCCTGCTGTTTTCCAGCTTTTCGGGAATGATGCAGACATCATGTCACATGCCATGGAACCGCTTGTGAAAGCCGGATACAAATGGTTTGATCTAAACATGGGTTGCTCTGTCCGCAAAGTATTCAAGCAGGGATGCGGCTCTTCCATGATGCGCGATATTGAAAATTCAGTGCGCGTCGCAAAGGCCATGATTAGCATCGGGGGCAAGGGAAAAGTTGGCTTCAAATTCCGCCTCGGTGTAGACTCTGAGCAGGAAGTATACAAAGAGCTGGCACTGCGACTGGAAGATGCTGGTGCAGGATGGCTTACATTGCATCCGCGCACCGCCGCTCAAGGTTTTTCAGGCACAGCCCGATGGTCAGCCATTAAAGAACTTGTTGAGGCTGTATCCATTCCTGTTATTGCAAGCGGTGATTTGCTGGAACCTGAAGACGGTGTGAGATGCGTCAAAGAAACCGGTGCTGCTTCTGTTATGTTTGCACGCGGCGCCATAGGCAACCCTGCTATCTTTGATGAGTACATCACCCTGTACAAGGGGGAAACTCTCAGACGCCCCGACCCGCTTAAAACTATGCATCTTATTCAGCGCCACAAAGAACTGGCGCGTGTGTACACCAACGAGCGTAGCGCCCTGTTTAAAATGCGCACGTTTGTTCCACGGTATGTACGCTTATTCAAGGGTGCCAAAGCGCTGAGGCAGCAGCTTTCAACCTGTACTGACTGGGAACAGTTGGATGCAGTGATTAAAGAATTTTTTGACCGGTGCGAAGCGGTAGATCTGGATGAAATTTCAGAAACCATCAGCATGCAGGATACAACGGAGTAGACATGGAAGTTCGCAGAGCAAAAACATCCGGCTTTTGTTTCGGCGTTTCTTTGGCATTGGAAAAGCTTGATGCAGAAGTAGAGAAACACGACACCAAAATTGCCACACTGGGACCGATCATTCATAACCCGCAGGTTCTTAAGCGATATGAAGACCTTAATGTCCGATGTCTGGAAAATGCCGAGGAAGCAAACGCTGACGAGCGTGTTGTCATTCGTGCTCATGGCATTCCGCGCGAAACTGAAACAGCATTATCTGAATCCTGTGAAGAAGTTGTGGATGCAACATGCCCTAAAGTTAAACGGGCTCAACTCGGCATTTTCAACATGATTCGAAAAGGTTGTTTTCTGCTGTTGTATGGAGAAAAAGACCATCCTGAAGTCCGCGGCCTCATGAGTTACGCAGGGGATAAAGCATTCTTGTTTAATTCACTTGAAGAGCTCAAGAAATTCCCGCTTTCTGCCGATATAGATTATTGTCTTGCTGCGCAGACAACGCAGGACAGAGAGGAATTTGCCCGGATAGATGAGTACCTGCAGGGTCAACTACAAGAACACCTTCAAGTACTTAATACTATTTGTAATGCAACGAGGGAACGGCAACAGGAAGCCATTGCACTTGCGAAAGAAGTGGATGCAATGGTTGTTGTGGGGGGCTACAGCAGCGGGAACACCCGCCGGCTTGCAGATGTTTCCCGTGCACAAGGGTGCCTTACCTTCCATGTTGAACAACCGGAAGAACTTTCAGAAGCAGATTTTTCAGGCATGAAAGTAGTAGGGCTTACCGCCGGTGCTTCAACCCCGCGTTCGATCATCGATGCAACGGAAGAATTCCTTAAGAAGTTGTAGAAATACACTATTTTTATTAGTCTGCGCCAATTAGAACTACGCACCGGAGAACGCCATGCAGACAAACATACTTTTAGAATCCGGCACAAATGAGCTGGAAATTGTTGAATTTTTCCTGGATGAGATCGAAATAGACGGCACGAGCTACCGTGGATACTATGGAGTTAACGTAGCAAAAGTGCTTGAAATTATTCGTATGCCTACTGTCACAGAGCTTCCTGAAAGTGGTCACTCATGTATTTTGGGCGCATTTAACCTTCGCTCACAGGTTATTCCGCTTGTGGATCTTTCCATGTGGCTTGGAAAACACCGCGAAGAAAATGAACCGCCAAAGGTCATCGTAACTGAATTCAACAACGTATGTACCGCATTTCAGGTATCCGGCGTTAACCGCATCCACCGCATCAGCTGGGAAGAAGTGGAACCGCCAAGCAGCTATGTTGCCAACTTAAGCAACCAGTCCATTACCGGCGTGGTAAAAATTAACGACCGTATTATCTTCCTGCTTGATCTTGAACGCATTGTTGCCAACTTGAACCCAGATCTTGCTCTCAAGCTTGATGATGCCATCGACTGGTCAGACGGGGAACAGCGCCGTGCGCTGATCACAGATGACTCCGGTCTTATCCGTGAAATGCTCACCGACCTGATGGAAAAAGCAAACTTCCAGGTCGAAGCACATAACAACGGCAGAGAAGCATGGGACAGGCTGCAGCAGCTAAAAACCCTTTCAGAACAGAACCAGCGACAGCTTACAGACTACGTTCAGGTTGTTGTCTCTGACATTGAAATGCCTGCAATGGACGGTCACTCCTTATGTAAATCCATTAAGGAAGACCCTGTCCTAAAACAGCTTCCAGTTGTCCTGTTCTCATCCATCATTACCGACAAGCTCCGCCACAAAGGCGAAGCTGTAGGTGCTGACCTGCAGGTTTCTAAACCTGAGGTAACCCTGCTTGCACAGCGCGCAATTACGCTTATTGATGAGCGCCGTCAGCAAAAGTCTGCATAACCGCAGCGACCATATAAAAACGACAAGGGTGGAGCATACAAGCTCTGCCCTTTTTTATTTCTATGGACAGCCGCACCCATCACTATCATAATCAACGGCTCCATGAACATTAAAGCTGGCTCCAGTCAGTTTACGCAGGATATATAGCAATGGGTAAAAAGAAAAATTCCAAACCGGCTCCACTTCCGCAGAGCCTTTCACTTCCCCTTACCGGTGTGGAATCACACGCGCACCTTGATTTAAAGCCGTTCTCTTCTGACATTGAAGAAGTGCTTGAACGCGCAAAAGAATCCGGTGTCCGCTACATCTGTAACGTTTTTCTCGGTCACGAGGCATGGAAGAATAACCGTCATCTCTTTGAGGAGCATGACGAAGTCTTCTTTATTGTGGGAACACATCCAAGCCACTCTGACCAATGTACTGATGCAGAACTGGACGCCATGAAAGCAGCGTTTGCAGAGGACAGCAGATTGCGGGGTATCGGTGAAATCGGACTGGACTACTACTGGGATCATTTTCCGCGTGAAGAGCAGAAAGAAGTCTTTGTTAAACAGCTTCACCTTGCAAAAGAACTCAACACTCGCGTGATCATTCATTCCCGCGACGCCGCTGAAGATACTATTGCAGTCCTGGAAGCTGAAGGATTTGTTGATTACCCTGTCCTATGGCATTGTTTTGGCGGAAACGCCGAGCTTGCTGAGCGTATCGTGAAAAACGGCTGGTACCTTTCTATTCCCGGCACAGTGACCTATCCGAAAAACGAAGAAGCACGCGAAGCCCTGAAAGTTATTCCGCTTGATCGTATGCTGGTGGAAACAGACTGCCCGTACCTGACTCCGGTTCCATACCGTGGCAAGCGTAACGAACCTGCATACACTGTATTTACGGCAGAATGCATTGCAAAAGAACTCGGCATGGAAACTGAGAAACTCTGGACAACCTGCGGCAACAATGCGATCCGCTTTTTCGGTTTATAGTACTGGTTGCATCACGCACCCTGTCATCGCATTTTCTTTTCCAGATTGGGGCAACGCATTGACGTTGGCTCAATCTGGATTTTTTATTCTTCGCTAAGAAGGGCGAGGCTTGAATGTGACCTCTATGAGACTACCCGTCTACACTCGCCATGACGTACTTGCGGTGTGTCTTCGTTTATTATCTCCACAATACTCTGTTATCTGCTCACTATCCTGCGATATAGTTATCTATTCCATCCAGAGGATACCTATATGGCACCTACAATTCTCGTCATCACAAGTAATATTGAAGAGCAGGTACACCTGCTGCTTCTGCTCATCGCTGCAAACTATCACCCCACCTGCTGCGACAGCCTGCCCTCAGCGCTAACAGCTCTTGCTGACACCAAGTATGATCTAATTCTAACCGATGCCGTTATTTTGGATGCTCCTCCGCAAAAAATGGCCGCTGTAGAATTTACCTCACTGCTCAAAGAAACGTCCGGCAATTCCTCCACTCCGGTGCTGGTTACCGGTGCCATGATTTCATTGCAGCACATTATGGACACCTTACGCAGCGGCGTTGCCCGATTTATCCCTAAACCATACACCTCTTCTGAACTGCTTGAAACAATAGCAGCAGAGCTCAACCTCTCAGCCCACCTCAAGACACGATCAGCAAGAATTGAATTTCAACATCATGCCAAAACGCTCTAAAAAATCATTAGAATGAATTATTCTGATGATAACTTGCACCGTAACCACCAAATTTCATGGATAGTACTTGGGTCAATACTCTGTTCATGCTATAGATTATGCGGTTTCACAAACCAAACACACAACTAAATCGCCTAATGGAACTTCATGGTTTTCAGCCATGACTGAGAATCAGTGAGGGGACGCGCAAGCATGGTTTGCTCAACAGCTTTCCATGCTTGTTTCTTTGTGTGCCTATCATAAAAAAAGTCCCTTCTCCGTATTTTCAACGAAGAAGGGACTTCATACTTTCAGTGACTTACTACTATTCTGATAAAACCTAGCACAACAAGAGTTATAACCGTAACTCCATATCGACTGCTGGCAAATCGAGAATATCCAGCTTCTTTGCTTCTCCGACTCTATGAAAACCGAACCGCTCAAAAAAAGGAACTGCCTCTGGCGTGGATTCCAGCTCTATCTTAACAGCACCTTTTTCTTTTGAAGCTTCCACAAATTTTTTTAGTAAAGAGGAACCGACACCCGAAAAACGAAACTCTTCTCCCACAACCATGTGTGACAGTCTGGCCACGTCCCCCACTATTGTCAGACGACCGCAGCCAAGTAATGTTCTGTTCTTCAAGGCAATCAGCAACGTGCTTGTATCTTCCAAATCATCCAGAATATATGAACGGGTCACCCGCCCCACCGGATATAAGTCCACCTGCCGCATGGCCACTGTCGGCTCATACAGGTCATGCTCTTTGTCTATTTCCTCAACAGAATACAGCATAAAAGGCTTCCCCCGAAGTGCTTTTTATATTTCAACCTGACCATGAAATTACCATAAACGAACGTATGGAGCACATCGGAATCTACAACTTATCACTAACGGAGTCTAATCACCTTCTCTTCTGGAAAAACAGCAACACAAAGTACACTGACCGAAAACACCAAGCACAAAACTGCCTGCTTTCGCAAAACTGAACACACTGAATGTCCAGGCTGGTAAAAGCATGCAAATGGTTCTCAAAAAATCTTCAGGAATGAAAAATAGCTGCAACTACAGATAACCAGAAGCAACCGTTCACACGTCATACCCTTCCATTCACGGAAAAAATATTCCGCTACCATAAGAGGATGCAGTAACTCTGTTCACGGTTCAAAGTGCTTTTGGCATATGCCACTGGCTACATTTCTGTTGTCCCCGCAACAGATAAATAGCCGCGTATCAGAGGGGTCTGATGCGCGGCTATAGTAACGTTATGTACCAGTCTGTTATTCTGCGCATTGTATACACAGCCGCACCCCCGGTATCGCCATCAGGCGCTCATGCGGTATTGGCTCCCCGCACTCCACGCAGTACCCGAAATCGGGGTCATCAATGTTTCTGAGAAGATACTCCAGCCCGGCAAGCCGTGACTCTGCTTTTGTAAGCGCGGCAGTGTTCACACTATTGTTTACTATGTTGTCCATGCGTGAAAGTCTGCCTATAGAGTCATCCGGCGCTACTGGTTTTGTAACTTCCTTAAGCCGGACTACTTCCGTTTTCAAACGGCCAACTTCCGCGTGCATTTTCTGCACGAGTGCTTCTTTTTGAGTTTCTTGCATATCATTTACTCTAATGTTGGAAAGTAATTGTAGAAAGAATGGAAAGTAAAAGCATGTTGCACAAGGGGGATGCTTCTACCTAAGTACACAATGTAACCAACTACTTTTCCATGATAAATGTACTTTGATCGTCATGCGACTTTTTCTGCTATACTCCGCTTTACTACTAACGCATTACAATACTACACAATACCTATGAGCAAACAGAAAAATATAACCCGCTATCTACATTCATCCGGCTGGCTGGAGCAACTCGGCTGCAGCAAACTTACTGACATTTCATTCCTTGCTTCCGGTGAATATAACGAGAACTGGATTATTACTGCAGCACCTGACACCGCAAACTCTCCACCTAAGCGTTATGTTTTCCGCATTAACCACGGCAGTCAGCTCGGGCTAGAGAACGAACAGATTGCATACGAATTTTCCGTGCTCTGTGCTCTCAAGTCTTCCGGTGTCACACCGCTTCCATATCTGGTAGACACACAGGCAGGCAACGAGGACGCTGCTTTTGACCGTGGCATCCTGCTCATGGAATATCTGGAAGGAACACCAATTGATTACACACGGGACATGGAGCACGCTGCTCAAATTTTTGCAGCAGTCCATACACAGCCAGTTCCCAACGAGCATATGTTCATAACTCAAAAAAATCCGGTAGCAGACATTGTCACCGAATCGCTTGGATTGCTGTCCCGCTTTGCAGACCATCCCAAAACAGACAAACGCCGCAAACTGGAAAACTATAGTAAGCAAGTCTCAGAGCTCAGCGAGCAATACGCCAGCGTTTTTGCAGCTGAACCTCAGATTCTAGTGAATACAGAAGTCAATTCCGGTAATTTTATCATCAACCGTACGCAAAACACGGCTCATCTGGTGGACTGGGAAAAAGCCGTGGTATCAAGCCGCTATCAGGATCTGGGACATTTTATTGTCCCCACGACAACATTATGGAAAACTGACTTCACAGCATCAAGGGAGCAACGGCTGCATTTCTTAACGCAATATAAGAAGTATGCCGACCTGCCCCAATCACTTGAAGAACTGTCCGTCCTGACTGATGTGCTGGAAAAAACGATACTCCTCCGTGGATTATCGTGGTGCTACATGGCATGGTACGAATACACCCAACATGATCGTGCTCTTAAAAATAACGATACCTTTGCGACAATCGAACGCTATCTGGATAATCTTGAATGGTTTTTACAATAGATTCCTTATGTAAAACGTACAGCGGCAAATCTGTACTTTCCGATGTCTCTTTTTCTATTGAAAAAGGAGATATTGTCTCCCTTATCGGCCCTTCAGGCGTGGGAAAAACCACTCTGCTTCGCATTCTGGCAGGACTTGAAGAGCAGGACAGCGGTGAAATTGTATTCAGCACTCCACCATCTAAAGATAATCCAGTCATCATGGTTTTTCAGGACTATCTGCTCTTCCCCAGTCTCACCGTGTTTGAAAACACAGCATTCGCGCTAAAAGCCCGTAAAATTCCGGCTTCGGAAATCACAAAACGGGTAAATACCATACTTGAATTTTTTCACCTCACCGAAAAACGCAATCACTACCCTGTGCAACTCTCTGCCGGACAAAAGCAACGAGTCGCCATTGCGCGAGCAATGATTGTAAACCCTGCAGTACTTCTGCTGGACGAGCCGTTTGCGAATCTGGACAGAAACCTCAAACTGGAAACAGCAGAATTCATCCGAGACACGCAAAAAGAATTCGGCATTACCACTGTCAGCGTTACACACGATCTTGAAGAAGCCTTTGCCATGTCAGATAAAATCGGGATCATGCTCAACGGCAGACTGGAACAGTTTGATACTCCGTCAGCACTGTACAACTCACCTGACTCAAAAGAAGTTGCTCAATTCCTCGGCCCTGTGAATATTGTGACACCGGAATTGTGCGCGAAACTCAACATTCCGGCTTCCATTATCCCTGAAGGAAAATCCTACGCCACCATACGTCCCGAGCAGTTTACACTTACGCATGGAGACGACGCGTACGTCAGCCGCGTATTGTTTGGAGGGCACTATGTGACCTACACTCTTCAAATTGAAGAACAGCAGCTTACGGTCTACGGATTCTCTTCCCGCTTTGCAGAAGGTGACAGGGTAGGCGTTTCGCTAAGATAGCGGTGTAAAAAACGTTGGAAGAGGCAACCGCGTTGGCGGTGTGCCTGCCAACAGGAGATACTAAAAAGCCTTTCCATTAACCGGCAATAATTCACCAAGTGCAATTCCTGTCTCAGTCACGACAGCCCGATACGGATACACTTCTACCCCCATGTCCAACGCTTCATAAAACAGCTCTGCATAGGCTGGATCAATCACATCCGCAGGGGCAAAACAATGCCCATCCGGACGCTGAATAAGGTAGAAAAAGGCAGCTCTATGCCCCTGCTTGACCAGATTCATCATATTATTCAAGTGCTTTCGTCCGCGCTCTGTTACTGCGTCTGGAAAACAGGCAACCTCATCTTCCACCATTGTAACGTTTTTGCACTCAATCCACAGTGGAGGCAAAGAGCCATCATTTGTCCGCAACACGCCGTCTGCACGGCTATCCCCCACTTTGGCTTCGCTTTTAAACACGGAATACCCTTCAGCCCAATGCAGTCGGCCTGCTTCAAAAGCAGCTTTCAGCATTTTATTGGGCGTCTGCGTGTTAACACCGACCCATTTTATTCCTGCAGGCATGTGTAATCCAACAGCTTCCTGCGTCCATTTCAATTTCCTATTCGGGTTTGCAGCAGGCGAAGCCAGAATAGGAGATCCCTTCCGCAGCAACCCCATCATGGAGCCGGTATTGTTGGAATGAATCCATACAGATTCACCTTCGACTTCTATTTCCACGCTAAAGCGTTTTACACGGCGGACAAATGAACCGGCAATGCAGCCTTGAGGGTATGAAATGAGTGGTTCAGAGCTAGACATACTATTTCCAATCTATTTATGTTTGATTTCCAAAAAAGTGACGTAAGAAACCGGTTCTAAAAGTTTACATGTGAGTTGTTAACTGGTACTTCGCAGAAAGCTAGAAAGCATGATAATTATTGTGTAAACCAGTTATATCTTAATAGACTGACTTAACAGAAATTATTGCAGACTGGCTGCACACCCGTACTCTTCTGGCTGTGCCTGAACCTGCTTCCGGTATACTTTTGGCATAGTATTATGCCGACCATATACGCATAAATTTTATTTTAGAGAGAGGCAACGCATGAAGACTTCAAGCCGTATCGCGCAACTGAAACCGTCTGCTACACTGGCTGTAAACGCTAAAGCACTCGAGCTGAAAGCTCAGGGAAAAGAAATTATCAGCCTTGCTGTTGGTGAGCCAGATTTCCCGACGCCGGATTACGTACGTGACGCATGTAAACGCGCACTGGACGACGGTTTTACAAGATATGGCGCAGTACCCGGTCTTCCGGAGCTTCGCAGTGCCGTGGCTAACTACTTCAACCTCATGTACGGCACATCTGCAAGTGCAGAACACACCATGATTACAAACGGTGGCAAGCAGGCACTTTTCAACCTGCTGCAAAGCCTCATTAATCCGGGTGATGAAGTTATTATTCCTGCCCCGTACTGGGTAAGCTACCCGCCTATGGTGCAGCTTGCAGAAGGTGAACCTGTTGCCGTTGCAGCGTCAGCAGAAGCAGGTTTCAAAGTAACTGTAGACCAGCTGGAAGCAGCCCGTACAGAAAAAACTGCTGTACTCATGCTTAACTCGCCTTCAAACCCTACAGGCGCAGCATACTCCCGTGAAGAGATTGATGCCATTGCAGAATGGGCTATCAGTCATGACCTCTTCATTATTTCTGACGAAATTTACGACCAGCTCGTATACGCTCCTGCTGAACATGCGTCTCTTGCTCCGTGGTGGGAAAAATATCCGGAACAAGTCTGCATCGTAAACGGCCTTGCAAAAAGCTTTGCCATGACAGGCTGGCGTATCGGATATGTACTTGCCCATGTTGATCTCATTAAAGCTATGAGCAAAATTCAGGGACAATCCACATCCAACGTATGTTCCTTTGCACAAAAAGGCGCTGTAGCAGCACTTTCAGGTGGTTTTGACGTGGTAGACACCATGCGTGCTTCTTTCCGCAAACGTCGTGACCTTGCCATGAGCATCATCGGCAAATGGCCGAATGTTGTCTGTCCAGTGCCGCAAGGTGCGTTCTACCTTTTCCCTGATGTTCATCGTCTGTACAACGAAACCTACCCTGACTCCGCTGCAATGTGCACATACCTGCTCGAAGAAGCAGGCGTTGCGCTGGTTCCGGGTGCCGCGTTCGGTGATGATAACTGCATCCGCATCTCCTACGCAGTAGACGAAAAAACGCTCGAAGAATCATTAAATAAAATTGCCCGCATCCTGTTTGGATAAAATAAATATCATATTGGGCTTTACACTTTTTCCCTACGCTTCATCATACGGACTACTGCCCTTTTTTCTACACGGGCAGCGCAATCACGATGCTGATGAAGCGGGGTAATATTTTATGACCACGAACACACTTGATTGGACAGGTGCATGGAACGGACGTCTTACCCAAAAAGATGCGCAGCGTCATACTGACCGCTGCGAAAAACTTTCCACACACCTTTTTGAAGAAATTGACGGCAACAGACTGCCTTTTATTAATTTACCATACCGTGAAGAACTGGAAAAAGGGCTGCTGGAACATTCTCCGTGGCTCCAGTCCTTCGATCATATGCTGCTGCTGGGTATCGGCGGCAGTGCTCTTGGAACAAGAGCGCTTCAGCGTGCTTTTTTTCCGGAACAGGACATGCCGAACCACACGGGTAAACGCCTGTGGATTTCTGACAACGTAGACGCCGGAACATTCGAAGAATGGCTTACCCGCTTACCAGCAGAGAAAACCGTTGTTGTGGTTATCTCCAAGTCCGGCGGCACCATTGAAACCATTGCACAGTACTTTGTTGTACGCGAATGGCTTAAAACACATCTTGGTGATGCGTGGACTGATCACATCATGCTCATTACAGATGCCCATAACGGGTACCTGCGCGATGAAGTGAACAGACTCGGCGTACGCTCCATGCCTGTGCCTGATAATCTTGGCGGTCGCTACTCCGTACTCAGTGCTGTCGGTCTCGTACCGGCTGCCTTCATGGGGATAGACTGGAAAGGTTTGCTTGATGGTGCTATGTCCGTTGGTGAAAGTCTTTGTAAACGCGGTTGCTCTGAACGCTCACTGCTTGCACATCCTTCATGGAAAATCGCATCGTGGGCAAAAACACTTATGGAAGAAGACTACAACATCCTGTTGTTCTTCACCTACATTCCGACGTGGGCTTCTTTTGGTGACTGGTTTGCCCAGCTCTGGGCTGAAAGCCTCGGCAAAGACGGCAAGGGTTCTACCCCGCTTCCTGCCAAGGGTGTAACTGACCAGCACTCGACTCAGCAGCTCTACCTCGGCGGGCCGCGCGACAAAGGTTGTCTGTATCTTACGTGTCCGACCCAGCCTGAAGGCATGACATTTGCCGATGACCTGCCGGAAAAATGGAGTTACCTGCGTGGTGAAAAATTCGGCACCTTATTACAGGCAGAAACTCTCGGTTCCCGCATGGCGCTGGGACAGACACACACTCCGCTCGTAGAAATTCGTGTGGGAGAAGCAACAGAAGTTGAAGCCGGACGCCTGATTGCGCTGCTGGAAATTGCCACAGTGCTCACAGGCTGGCTGTTAGAAATAAATCCGCTTAACCAGCCGCATGTTGAACTTGGCAAGCGACTGGCCAATGCACGGCTCGGTGCCTCCGGCTATGATGAAGAAAGCAAAGAGCTTGATAACTTCTTAGGCAGGGAGCCCGACATTCAGGAGTTCTGATTTGATTCCAAGGTTCTTCAGGGACGAAAAGCCCTTTGGCTTTGTTAGAGTCCTCTCATGGGCAATGCTCATAGTCATCATTATTTCAAGCCTGCTCATGTCTACATTTATTGCGGACCAAGCCCGGAAGACCTTAATCGAAAAGCAGAAGAACTTTGCACTACTGCTGGCGGAAAATCTGAACCATCAGATTTTCCGCCGGTTTACTCTTCCTACCATTATCGGGTACGGGCGCATTGCCCTGCGTAATCCCACCCAATACGAACGCCTTGAACAGGTTGTCCAGAACACCATTCACGGGCTGCATGTAAAAGGTCTGCGAATCTTCGATAACAAGCAGATCACATCCTACTCCACAAACAAAGATGATCTCGGTAAATCCGGTATTGCGGGTATTGCTGCGCAAAAAGCTGTTGAGCAGAATACCTACAGCTTTGAGATTGAATCCAAGATATCTCCGATTACAGCAGTATTCATGCTCAAGCTGCCGGAAGACTCATTTACCCTACGTACGACCTATCCGCTTCGCCTTGAAGGCAAGCTCGGTGACGAGCCAAAAGAACTGCCGATTATGGGTGTGCTTGAAATCACGCAGGATATTACCGAGGACTATAAAAGCGTTATCCGCTTCCAGCGGCTTATCTTCATTTCCATCTTCGTATCTTCCATGCTCATGTTTATGATCCTCGTAAGCATTATCAAGCGTGCAGAACGGGCACTCACCAAACGTCTTGAAGAAAAAGACAAGCTTGAACATGAGCTTCATCAAAATGAAAAACTAGCGGGTATGGGGCGCATGGTATCTTCTATTGCGCACGAAATCCGCAACCCGCTCGGTATTATCTCGTCCAGTGCTGAAATGATGATCAAGCGTGAAAGCACAGACGACTTCACTAAAAAAATGCTCACGGTTATTTTTGACGAATCAAAACGTCTTGCCCAGACCGTTACAGACTTCCTCGATTACGCGAAACCGAAACCTACCCGTCATGACAAGGTAGACCTTGCCATGATCATCAATCAGGCACTCGGTTTCCTTGAAAACGAATTAGAATCGAAGGGCATAACCGTTTCACGGGATTATAATTTAAAATTCTTTATAGAGGGTGATAGCGACTTGCTCTATCGTGCTGTATACAATGTTCTTTCCAACAGTATTCAGGCGATGGAAGGGGAAGGCGAAATTCGCATCTGCGGTATCCGCGGCAAAACAGCGGTACTGCAATTCCACGACTCCGGCAGCGGATTCGACACTGCACACTTAAACCAGATGCTCGACCCGTTCTTCACTACCCGCGACAACGGAACCGGCCTTGGACTGCCTATTGTGAACAGCATTGTTAAGAGCCATCACGGCACGCTCACATTAGGAAAATCAGATCTTGGCGGTGCACTCGTTACCATGGAATTTCCACTGAAAACACCGGGCAGGTAATCAGGTATGAAAAAGAAAAAACACTTACTCGTTCTGGATGACGAAAAAAACTATCTGCTTGTTCTTGAAGCGCTTCTGACTGACGCAGGATACAAAGTAACCGCGTTGAATGACCCTGAAACAGCTCTGACCTTTCTGGAAGAGTCTGATGTGGACGTCGTTATCACCGACATGAAAATGCCTAAGATAACAGGCGCAGAAGTACTTGAGCATGTCCGCAAAAACTACCCCGGTCTTCCGGTACTTATCATGACAGCATTCGGCACCATCCAGAGTGCTGTTGAGGTTATGCGAACCGGTGCGTTTGATTACATTGCCAAGCCGTTTTCCAATGATGAACTGCTGCTTTCCGTGCAAAATGCTGTAGAACTGTCGCAGGCACGCCAGAACTACCAGTTGCTCACGGAGAATTTTCAGACTCGCTACGGTCGCAACAACATCATCGGAAAAAGCAACGCAATCCGCTCTGTATTATCCATTATCGACCGTGCAGCACCAAGTAAATCCACTGTGCTTATCACAGGTGAATCCGGTACAGGTAAAGAGCTCGTGGCGCGTGCAATACACTTTTCCTCACCTCGAAAAGGGGCACCGTTTGTCAGCGTAAACTGCATGGCTCTGAACCCGAGCCTACTTGAAAGTGAACTCTTCGGGCATGAAAAAGGCTCCTTTACAGGTGCAGTTGCCATGAAGCGCGGTCGATTCGAACTGGCTGATACCGGCACATTGTTCCTTGATGAAATCGGGGAACTCTCCCACGATATGCAAGTAAAACTCCTGCGTGTTCTTCAGGAACGCCGCATCGAACGTGTTGGTGGTACTGAAGAGATTGAAGTAGACATCCGCATTGTTGCCGCAACAAACAAAGACTTGCTCGAAGAGGTCAAAAAAGGAAACTTCCGCGAAGACCTCTACTATCGCCTCAATGTTGTGCACATGCAGATTCCTCCGTTGCGTGAACGTCGTGAAGATATCCCGCTTCTTGTGGCACATTTTGTAGAAAAAATTTCTGAAGAGCAGGATATTGCTGAACGTACCTTTACGCCGGAAGCGCTCGACTATCTGTCAGGCTACGAATGGCCGGGGAACATCAGACAGCTGGAAAACGTTATCGAACGCTGCCTTGTTCTGGGGACTGGTGCAGACATTTCAGTTGATGACCTGCCGCCTGAAGTACGTGACGAAGAAAGCCAGTTGAAAAGTGCTGTGGACCTCCTTCCTGTCCAACTTGATCTCAGTGATACGCTGGAGAAAATTGAAGCTGCGCTCATACGCAGAGCACTTGCCCGTGGTAATTTTGTACAGGTAAAAGCTGCGGAATCGCTTGGTATTTCCAAAAGTCTGCTGCAATATAAACTGAAGAAATACAATATCACTGGGCACTAATATCTTTTATCGTATACTACCGGATGTCCTCGACAATCTGAGTACATACATCTGTAACTTTACTTAGCAGTTACGGACAGTATCAATAAAGACGTACTACAAGGGCATGCAGCTGCTGAATAAGCATGTTGCAGGCCCTTTTCTGTATCAAGGCTTTTGCCTGCGCTAACCTTCTGGAGTTGAGAATGCTGAAAGTTGCCATCCCCGGTTTTGAGCCCATGGAATTCAAACATCTGGTACTAGATTTTAATGGCACAATCGCCTTTGACGGTACCATTATTCAAGGAGTGGAACCGGCTATCAGCATGCTTTCACAGCTGCTCACTATCCATATCCTCACAGCTGATACGAATCAAAATGTCGCGCAGGAAGTTGCGCACCTTCCGGTCATTACCAAGATCGTAAACAGTGCCTATCAGCCACAGGAAAAAATGGAATATGTTAATGCACTTGGCCCTGACTCAGTATGCGCAATAGGAAATGGAAATGTGGATACCAGTATGCTAGAGACAGCAGAGCTTGGAATAGCCATCTTAGGGCCGGAAGGGTTAAGCCCCAAAGCACTTGCTGCTGCAGACGTTTTGATGCCGGACATAGTAAATGCCCTTGAGTCATTGGTTAACTCTTCAAGGCTCAAAGCAACACTCCGTACCTAGCGCTTCAGCATAGATACTATTTTCACAAAAGCCCGCATGAGCATTCACTCATGCGGGCTTTTTCATGCAAATTGTAAACACCGGTTACGCACAATAGTATGAAAATTTAAAAAACAACTGTTGTATTGCATAGTTGTTACAATTCTGACACAACGCATTTTGTAAACAGTAAGGGAGCATTTACCTGCAACCTGTAGTTTACGTAGCGGTGCAAACTGTTAACGCAAGTTTGCAGTATTACTACATTCTTTCAAATAAGAATCGTTATAATTCAGCCATTTGTGAATTTAATCTCAATCGGCATGCATTTTGTATTATTTTGTATGCGCTTAAAAAATACAGTTCTGAGTTATCTTGAGGAGGATACAAAGATATGTCTACTATTTCACGTCGTCAGATGATCGCAGGTGTCGGGGGAGTAATCGTGGGGGGCGCTGTCGCCTCTGCTCTTCCTGCAATGGCAGCACCATCAAACTTTGCTAAAACAGCTGAGTGGGTTCCACACAAAGTGGATCCAGCAATCGGTGAGCGTTTCGGCTACGACGGTTACTACCACAAAGGCTACGGCTGCTGTTACGGTGCATTCTACGCTATCGTAGGCCAGATGGCTGAAAAACACGGTGCACCTTACAAAGATTTTCCTTTCCACATGATGGAAGTTGGTAAATCCGGTATTTCCAACTGGGCAACCATCTGTGGCGCGCTGCTCGGCGCAGCTTCCGCATTCTCCCTGTTCTACGGTCGTAAAGAACGTAAAGCCATGGTTGACGAATTATTCCGCTGGTACGAGCAGACTGCATTCCCTATCTACACGCCTAAAACAGACATCGTAGTGAACAAAGAGATTCCTACAAGTGTAAGTAACTCAGTTCTCTGTCACGTTTCTGTTTCCCGCTGGTCTTACACCACCGGTATTCCAGCAAAATCAAAAGTTCGTTCCGAACGTTGCGGTCGCCTCACTGCTGACGTTTCCCGTAAAGCAATTGAAATTCTCAATGCTAAAATCGACGGCAAGTTCGAAGGCCTTTACGGTAAACAAGAGTCAGTTAAGTACTGTGAATCCTGTCACGGCAAAGGCAAAGAATCCCCGATTGCTAAAGGCAAGCAGGATTGTACTCCGTGTCACTCCGGTTCTGAAGCTACCGAAAACAAGTTTAAAGATCACCCATAGACAACTCTTCCAGTGGCAGCTGGAAACCCCTATTACGCGCCTCATTTGTCAGGGCAGCTCTGTAGAACGAGATAACAGAGCTGCCCTGGCTTTTCCACTTGGAGCAATGTTGCGTTGCCCCGCTTTCCCTACACATACAGTTGACAACGCAACAATTGTTCTATCAACATTACTCCAAAACGCCTTGAGTCTGCATAGGCTCAACACTTACGCCACAAAAAAAGCTCTCCTATTTCCCACAGGAGAGCTTTTTACGTTTTCTTGCGTTGTGACCTGATGCATCCAGCTAAAAACAGCTCAAGATACGCCCTGCAAAATTACTTTTGGCATTGCTCACAATACACAGTGGTACGTCCGGCAACCTTTTCTGTCTTCAAAGGCTCGCCGCATACCCGGCAGTCCTGACCTGAGCGGCCATAGACCAGAAAGTTATTTTGAAAGGCTCCGGCGTCGCCGTGTGCATCACGATAATCTCTGATAGAAGAGCCGCACTCACGTATGGCCTGTTTCAAAACTTCCTTAAGCTTTACGTGCAACAGCCCCAGATTTTTCTTTGAAATTTCATTGGATGGTGTATCCGGTCGTATTCCAGCGCGAAAAAGAGATTCATCAGCGTAAATATTCCCGATACCTGCAATAACTTTCTGATCGAGCAATGCTGCTTTAATACGGGTTCTGCGGGAATGAAACAACGATACAAATGCATCGGTTTTAATAACAAGCGGCTCAGGCCCTAACTGCTGCCAGAACTGCCAGTTCAGATAGTCACATGGAGCCAAAGCACGGCAAAAACCGAACTTTCGCATGTCATCAAAAAACAGCCTGTTTCCATTGCTCAGATCAAAAATAATACGGGTATGTTTCGCAGGCGGGGTTCCCTCAGGATACACAAACAGCCTGCCAGACATTTTTAAATGAAATGCAAGCTGCAACGGATACTCAGAACGCGGCACAGGCAGCTTGTCCTTATACTTTTGCGGAATGGACAAATCCATCAGCAATAGCTTGCCGCGCCTATGCACATGCGTAATTTCACGCCCTGCCACAAACTCCTCCAGTGCAGTACGATCACCTTCCACACTGGTGTCATTTAATATGGTGACGTTCTCTATGGCCTGCTCTGCCAACATCGGCCACAGGCCGGAGGCAATGGTTTCAACTTCTGGTAATTCTGGCATTATTCTGCGTGCGGATGTTCCGGAACCGGCATTGAAAGAGTCTGTTCAACGCCATCCCTGATTATTGTAAAGACCATATCTTTCCCCTCCTTAGCAGCTTCAACACCTGCCTTATGAAGGGTCATCATACAGTCAACTTCCATTCCACCAACGTGCGTAATTTTATCCTCAACAAGAAAGCCTGCCTCATGCGCAGGAGAATCTTCTTTCACTGCTGTAACCACAGCTCCACCACCTTCCATTCGCAAGGTAAACCCAAGTCTGCTTTGCTTTACGAGCGGGCAGAAGAACTGGACATCACCCTTATCTTCTTCGATATCCGAGGTATCGCGCCAAGGAACAACAGAAAGTACTTTTGCAGACGGATCCAACTTAGCAAGCCGATATTCAATCCCCCAGCCATGTTCAACATGCCCGGTGCCGGATAAAATGACCATAGGCTTTTTTGTACTTTCGCGTATAGCAACGGCCTGTTCTGCCATGCCGGTATCCCAGAGGGACTGAATAAGAAAGAAGCGCTTGCGGTACTGCGCCATGGTTTTCTTGGCAAGCTCAGCCGCTTTCTTGTCTTTCTTACCCTTTGTCATAAGTTCCACGTGCTCATCATGAACACGCTGCAACTCTTCCTCCTGCTCCTTCTTGGACGGAATCGGGTTCGCAGGGAGATACTGCCGCTCTTCTGGAGTCAGACTCTCCAGACCTTCGTCACCAATTTTTTTGGCAATATCAAATGGAAAATTAAGGGCGTATAACGGAATTTTGTATTTATAAATTGCATTAATAACTGGCTCATACAAAGCATAGGAAAAACCCCATGCTTCTTTCCAGCCGACTTTTTCAGAAAACTCTCCAAGCGGGATATTTCCCTCATTCACAGCATCAAGATACTGCTGCTTATCCTGAGAAAACATTTCCAGCCCTACAGTAAACTGCAGACCTGATTCAGCAAGGGCAGTAATGAGCTTAGCCTGCACAATATGGTCACAGGTGACGGTGTGGGTTTCGCCTATAAGAATGTAGTCAGACGTTCGGGCAAGGGCGACAAGATCGGAGAGAGAAGCTTTGGAACCGTCGGCAGTAAAGAGTTCGCCTTCGGCATGAGTGGATGCCGGTGTTCGGGCTCCGGCAGGTTGTTTTTCCGCTTCAGATGCGGACGGCGCGGGGGCGGCGCGGGAAACAGGTGGCTGCGCCAACGCGCAACCACCCAATATAATCGCTACAGAAAAAAGAATCCTGAGGGTTAATCCCATATCCTTTTGTCCTCGATAGGACGAATCTGCGGAGGCAGTGAGCCAGGAGTAAGCACCTTGAGCTCCGGACGAAGTTTAATTTTTTCACGGAACTGGTGCAGCAGTTCATCCCCACGTTTGAAGTTGCTTGCTTCAACGTACAGAGTCATTTCGTCAATGCCACCCGGGTTGGTAACTTCGATCTGCCAGCGTTTGATTTCTTCAAAGCGAGCCATGACCTGTTCAACCTGATGTGGGTAAACGAACATACCCTTAATACGTGCGGTGGTATCTACGCGGCCAACAATGGAGCCGAGACGCGGAGAGGTACGACCACATGGGCAAGGAGATCTGTCGATGTAGCCGAGGTCACCGGTTGCAAGGCGGATAAGCGGGTATGTTTTGTTGAATGCAGTAACAACAATCTCACCAACTTCACCGTCTTTAAGCGGAATACCGGTATCCGGATGACAGATTTCAACATATGTTCTGTTAGCAATGTGCAGGCCGGTTTTGTGGTAACATTCGTACCCGATACAGCCTACATCTGCAGTACCGTAGCCCTGACGCATGATGAGGTCGAACTTCTTCTCAAGGGAAGAACGCATTTTTTCAGAGATACGCTCACCAGTTACAAACGCAACTTCGAGGTACAAATCTTTACGCAGGTTCAAACCTTTTTCTTCTGCTTTCTGTGCAAGGTGCATCAGGTAGCTTGGAGTTCCAACATACCCGCTTACACGTAATTTTTGCATGATTTCCAGCTGAGTCGCAGCATTACCAGGACCAGCAGGAACGGTTGCACAGCCGAGATTACGCAGAGGCTCTTCAAACATGAGGCCTGCAGGAGCAAGGTGGTAGTTGAAGGTAATCTGAGCCACATCACCCGGACGGAAGCCAGCAGAGTAGAAACCTTCTGTGTAGCCCCAGTAATCATCAGTACGATCTTCCGGATCAAAAATAGGCCCCGGAGAAAGGAACACGCGCTTCAGTTCGCCAAGATCTTTGGTAAGCAAGCCACCAAGACGCGGGCCCATGGACTGCAAGAAGATAAGTTCTTTCTTCTTGAGAATAGGAATATGTTTGAGGTCTGAAAGAGACTTAAATTTCTCTACCTGAAACTGTGCGCGGTCAAAACGCTTCTTTACATCTTCAGAGTAGCGGTAAGCGTAGGTAAGAAGGTCTTTGAGCTGGATAAGGTAAAATTGACGACGTTCGCTTTCGTCAAGCACTTCACGTCGGCTATATATGCCTTCTGTACGGTCTTTACGGGTCATGTGGGTACTCCATACAAAAAATTTTATGCAAAACTAAACCCTGACCTTACAGAAAATTAAATAAAAAATCAAGTTTTTTATATTTTGTACATATATTTCAACACCATATCACACCTAAAAAAGTATGCAAGCGGTTTGTCTTTTTTCAAGCACACAAAAAAATCCCGACGTATAACACATCGGGATTTTGAATCTTTTATATCAAGCAGCCAATTTTTATTCTGCTGACTCGTCTTTTGCAGCAGCAAGACGTTCTTTACGTGCTGCTTCCTGCTTACGCTCACGGGTACCAACATATTTGTGGCCTTCAAGCGCGTCGAGGCCTTCCTGATGACGAGCAAAAATAAGGAAACCAGTGTGCGCAACCATGCGGTCGTTCGGGCGAAGACGATCCGGTACCGGCTTCCAGTTACGAACGAGAAGTTCAGAAACTTCAACTTCGTCAAACGGGCCTTTTTCCAGTTCTGTAAGAAGGCTGGAAACCTGATCTACAGTAGGAACAAGGAAACCTACCATTGCACCGGCTTTAATCGCACCCGGGATAAACTTAACGTATTCCCAAGGATCACGCACATCGAGGAAAAGAGCATCAGCGTCATCAACAAGGAAGCCGTTCTCAATGTTGTGGTTGTACAGAGTTACGTTCTGTCCAACACCTGCCCAATCAAGATTGCGACGGGCAAGTTTCATAAATTCTTCACGGGCTTCGTGAGTGTGTATTTCACCCTTTTCACCTGCAAACCAGCTCATCGCCAGAGTAAGGCTGCCGGAGCCGGAACCAGCTTCAATAACTTTGGAGCCGTTACCAACACCGAGCTTCATGCAGATGTAGCCAATATCTTTTGGATAGATTACCTGTGTCTGACGCTTGACGCCTTTCACAAGATCGTGCAACGAAGGGCGTTGCACGCGGTATGGCTTTTCTTTGTGTGTAAATACCACGCTGCCGTAACCAGCAGCCATGATGTCTTCCATTTTAAGAATGCCATCATTGCCATGTATATCGTTACCAGGTTCTACACGACGCATAACGCGCTTACCGCGCGGGCCGAGAAGCAGAACCAATTCGCCTTGCTTAATCATATTTTTTCCTCCGTGGTTGGAGCAACGCCCTACTTATATATATGGTACCTGTCAAGAGACAGCGTTATCTTGAAAACTCAAGACTGTTATACCATTCATGCTGACTACCAGCGCTTTTTTGACTGAAATAATAGCTGTCTTTTTATGCTGCCTGTAAGTATACTAAACTAATCCTACCAGAGTGCGGGACAAATTTACCATGAAGTTTACCTATATTTTTGGTCCGGTTTTCTCAGGAAGACTCGGTCATTCTCTTGGTCTTGATCTTCTCGGAGAGAGAATCTGTTCGATGGACTGCCTTTACTGCGAAGTGGGCAGAACAGAAGAGTTGACCCTGAGCCGGAAACCGTATGTTCCAGCAAAAGACCTGCTGGACGAACTGCGCAGATGGCGCGACGAGCATGGTGAAAATTTACCCGATTATGTCACTCTGGGTGGTTCTGGAGAACCGTGTCTTAACAGTGAACTGGACGCGATTATTAAAGGCTGCAAACAGATCTTACCTTCTGTCCCTGTAGCAGTTCTCACAAACAGTACACTCTTGTGTGATCCGGACGTGCAGCAAGCGCTGCTGGAAGCTGATGCCGTGCTTCCGTCTCTGGACTCACTTATCGATAAAGAATTTGCGAAATTGAATCGCCCCTGCGGGGGGGTTAGCGCCGCATCCGTAGCTGAATGCCTTATGGAGTTCAGCAAACAATACAGCGGCAAAATTTTTCTAGAAATATTACTGTCGCAGGGCATTAACGATTCACAAGAGAATCTCACCCTGCTCAAGGAGTACGTAACCTCGTTACAGCCTCATCGTGTTGATGTAACAACGTTATCCAGACCCGGTGCTTTTTCTTTAGCACAAGCTGTTGATCCTGAAGTACGCAAAGCATGGCAAACTGCACTCTCTGATTGCATTACCGATTTTACTGCCAACGGCTCTACCAGCCATCAACATCCTGCAAAAGAAACATCACCTCAGGCAGATGCCACGCAGACTGCCACTGATAACCTTGCGGACTTGCCGGAACAAGACCGGTCAGCCGCCAAACAGCGTGTTCTGGAATCGCTTACGCGCAGACCCCAGACACCTTCGCAGCTTGCGATTGCTCTCACCCTTCCTCTATCCATCGTTCAACAAGTTTTGGACATACTGGAGAATGAAGGTTCTATCTACAAGTCAGAGCCGGATCGCACTGCAACCCTCAACACAGATGAGCCTTTCTACTCCTGTCAGTAGTCCGGATGCCCCGACAACATCCGGAAAGGATTTTTTAAAGGACTCACAATGGTCAGACCACGCAAAGGCAAGCGTAAGATGTTTATCAGCACCTTGCCGGGCGAACAGGTTGAAGTAGTACTGGCTGAAGAAGGCGTAGTACAAGAATACTATGTTGAAATGGTGCATCAGCAGAAAACCAAAGGTAATATCTACAAAGGTGTTATCAACAACATAGACACAAACCTCCAAGCCGCTTTTATTTCATACGGCGCAGACAAGAACGGGTTTCTTCAGATTGATGAAGTACATCCCGAATACTTTCTTGCACCGCATGACCCGAACAAGGGTAAAAAATACCCTCCAATTCAAAAAGTTCTCAAAGCCGGACAGGAAATTCTGGTGCAGGTTGTTAAAGAACCTACCGGAACCAAAGGAGCGTTTCTCACCTCCTACCTATCCATCCCCGGCCGTTTCCTCGTGCTTACACGGGGTCGCGAACAAATTGGCGTATCCCGCAAAGTGGACGATGAAAAAGAACGCTCACGCTTAAAAGCAATTTTTGACGAACAAAAACCGGGAGACGATCTCGGGGTAATCGTCCGCACCGTCAGCATGGGACAGCCTAAAACATCCCTGCTGCGGGATTTACGCTTCCTCAAGCGTATGTGGAAAGACGTACGCAAAAAAGCCACCACAGAAGAGTCTCCGTCTCTCCTCTACCGTGAGCGCGACCTTGCGACCCGCGCCGTGCGTGACTACCTCACAGACGAAGTAGGCGAAGTATGGATTGATGATGAAGGCACCGCAGAAGCAGTGGAAGAGTTTGCAGGACTCGTATTCCCGCGCCGCGGACTTCAGGTAAAAATCCACAACCAGCCGGAACTCTCTATGTGGGAACGCTTCAACCTGCAGAAGCAGCTTGAACAAATCTACTCACGCGAAGTTGTATTGCCGTCAGGCGGACGCCTTGTCTTCGACCAGACAGAGGCACTCATGGCAATCGATATCAACTCCGGTAAAATTGCGGGTAAAACAAATTTCGAATCCATGGCGTTAAAAACGAACATGGAAGCAGCCCAGACCATTGCACAGCAGCTTAAACTGCGTGACATCGGCGGGCAGATTGTTATCGACTTTATTGAAATGCGCGACCGCAACCACTGGCGCGAAGTGGAAAAAACACTCCGCAATGCCATGAAAATCGACCGCGCACGCCACGATGTGGGCAAAATGAGCCGTTTTGGCCTGCTCCAGATCGTACGCCAGCGTCTCGGTTCCTCTGCGCTGTCCATCAGCACCGAGGTCTGTCCATGCTGTAACGGCTCCGGTTCACGCAGAAACATGGAATGGCAGTCGCTGCAATCCCTTAAAGATCTGCTGCGTCGCCTGCGCCATAACAAAGATGCATCCGCACAGTACGAGCTTGAAGCAGAGCGCGAACTTGCCATGTATCTACTCAACCAGAAACGCGAACGTCTTCTCGAACTGGAACGAACCTACAAGGTCTCCATCGAGATTAAAATCGCCAAGGCATAACAATGGCTCGTGTACTTCTGCACATGTGCTGCGGCCCTTGCTCCATAACAACGATCAAGGAACTGCAAAGCGAAGGGCTGGAAATAACCGGCTTCTTCTACAACCCCAACATCCACCCGACCAAAGAGTACCTGCGGCGGCGTGAAGGGGCACTGGAAGTAGCCAACCGCTTTGATATCAAAGTCATTATGCGCGATCAGGAATACGATCCGCAAAAATGGTTCCGCACCATGTGCTACAGAGAAGAAAACCGCTGTTTTCACTGCTATGCCATGCGTATGGAACGCGCCTTTTCCATAGGGCGTAAAGGCAATTTCGACTATGTGACCACAACCCTGCTCTATTCCAGAATGCAAAAGCATGAGGACATTAAAAAGCTCGGGGAAGATATGGCACAAGGCGGCAGCGCCAAGTTCCTGTACCGCGATTTCCGCACTGGCTGGAAAGAAGGTATCGAAACCTCCAAAGACTGGGGTGTCTATCGCCAGCAGTACTGCGGCTGCCTCTACTCAGAAGGCGACCGCTACGCAAAAGAGTTTAAAGAAACATGTGGGCTGAAGAAGTAATCTTGGCTGCCCTCGGCGACCCTACGGGGATTTGCCTCCGGCGGCTGGGCTGAAAACTGTTGCACTGTCGCTATCTGTAATCTCTCATCCTTCGAGAACAGCTACCGCTTATAAAGTTTTCCCCCAGACCCCCTTTCAAACTTTTTACTTGCGAGCCGTTTCTTTTTTAAGATTACCTCGCGGCTTTTACCCCACTACCTTTCCAATAAAAAAGGCTGTCCCTCTATCGAAGGACAGCCTTTTTCTTTTGGTTATGAAAGGTAGCTTCTTACGCGGCTTCCAACATCATAGACGTACGAGCTGGCTCGCGTATACTCGGGGTCAAGGGGACAGTGTCCCCTTGTGGGGGTGCAGGGGGCAAAGCCCGCCTGCCCGTCGGAGACATACAGCCACCAGCCTATTCAATATACCCAGGTCCGTCATCTGCTTCGATGTTAATTGCAATTGATCCTTTTTTGAGCATAAACCAAACAAAGCAACCGATGCAGACAAGAATGCCGAACCAACATGAAATGTCATACGGCAGGTTAAAGCCGATTTTCGCGTTTGCTAGATAGGTACTGACGACTGCAGTCATAAAGACTGCCGGAACAACTGCAATCCAGTAGTTCTTTGCGTGCCGTACAAGATAGACACCGGCTGTCCAAAGCACCACGGTTGCAAGGGTTGAGTTTGCAAAACCAAAGTAGCGCCAGATAACCGCAAACTCTGTTCGGGTGATAAGGAAGCCTATTGCAAACAGAGGCACAGCAATCATCAGACGCTTGATGCCTTCTTTTTGCGGCATCTTAAAAAAGTCTGCGATGATCAGACGAGCGGAACGGAATGCGGTATCGCCTGAAGTAATCGGGAGTGCAATTACCCCGATAATGGCAAGGAAGCCGCCGATTGGCCCCATGAGTGTTACAGAAATTTCATCAACTACGGCAGCGGGACCACCGTTTGAGATCACAGCCTGAAGTGCTTCAGGTGTTTTGTAGAAGGTCATGCCGAGGGTTGCCCAGACAAGAGCAATAAGGCCTTCGCCGATCATTGCACCGTAGAATACAGGACGCCCGCATTTTTCGTCTGGAATGCAGCGGGACATGAGAGGCGACTGTGTGGCGTGGAAACCAGAGATGGCTCCGCACGCGATAGTAATAAAGATAAGCGGCCAAAGCGGTAATCCCTGCGGGTTGGTGTTAGCAAGGGAAAGTCCGTTCGGATAAAATTCATATCCATCCCAGATGAGCATAAAGCTGAGACCGACTGCCATAATGATGAGCGTTATGGCAAAGAGCGGGTATAGGCGGCCGATAATTTTATCTACGGGAAGAATAGTGGCCACGAAGTAGTAGCCAAAGATAATAGCTGTCCATGTATATTTTGCATAGGTGGCGTCGGTAAAACCGAAGCCGATTTTTTTAGCAAGCAGCTCGGCCGGACCGAGAACAAAAACAACACCTACGAGCAGCAGTAGAACAATAGAAAAAACATTCATGAACTGCTTGGCAAACGCTCCGAGGTTGTACCCAACGGCATCCGGAATGGATTTACCGTCATAGCGCACGGACATCATTCCAGAGAAATAGTCGTGAACCCCACCGGCGAATATGCTACCGATGACGATCCATACAAGTGCTGTCGGGCCGTACAGGGCACCAAGAATAGGCCCGAAGATCGGTCCCAGTCCTGCTATGTTCAGAAGCTGGATGAGGTACGCCTGCTTCTTGTTCATCTTCACAAAATCCACTCCGTCTTCCAATCTGCACGCCGGAGTAGCTTTACAGGTATCTGCACCAAAGTTTGCTTCCACTACCTTACTGTACACAAGGTAACCTGCTATCAGCGCAGCTACTGCCAGAAAGAAATATATCATACTCTTCTCCTAGATTTGATTTTGTATAAATCGCTGAGAATAAATGTACGGTGAATAAGAACGAAGATTATAGATAGTATATTATCACGGTTATGGCGGGCGGTACTGTATGCTATCAACCTTGGACGGCTCGTCTTTTTGCATAAAAAAACAGGAAGAGCCGACAGCTGACTCTTCCTGTTACACGCAAACATCTGCCCTGAAACGCAGGGAGACGCATCTCTAATCTTCTGCAACTACCTGCGGAAGCATTTTCATAAGATGGTCACGCACATCAAACACAAACTGGTTCAATAGGTTGGAGCGATACTTTTGCCTGTTCATAACAGCGTAAAGGCTGCGTTTAAAACGAATGCCTTCAAGCTGAACAGGGAACAGCTCACCTTTTGCCAATTCGCGCTGGAAGCAGAATGGTGACATACAACTTAATGTACCCGGGTTACGCAGAACAGACTTGATTGCTTCCATGTGTTCAAGTTCCATGAAAATATTCAAGTCCTGCTTTGCCTGTCCAAGGTGATTCCACATAGTCTGGCGGGTACCGGAACCCTGCTCACGCAGAATCCAGTCCAGATCCAGCAGTTCAGACAATCTGTACTCCTGCAACCCTGCAAGGTACTTGTCTGCGGTTACAATAACCAGTTCTTCCTTAAAAATTTCCTCAAACTCAACAGAGTGCGACTCATAGTCGCCTTCAATAAACCCGAGGTTTATCTCGCCGCTCTCAACCTGCTCCACAACTTGTTCGGAGTTAAAGTTAAGAACTTCTACCTGACTCTGAGGATATTTGGTTTTAAACGAGTACAGTACCTGCGGCAGGATGTAATCCGCAAAGGTAGAACTGGCACCTACACGGAGTACACCAGCCATTCTGTCACGTTTAAAAAGCGTTTCAACATCACGAATCTGTTCAAACGCAGGCTCAAGACACTCCATAAGAATTTTACCATTCTCGTTGGGTACGAGCCTATTGCTGATGCGGTCAAATAATCGTTCACCCACAGTCTGCTCTAATGCCTTAATCGCCATGGATACAGCGGAATGCGTCAGAAAATGTTCCTGCGCCACTGCCCCAATGTGCGGATTACGCATAAGCGAAAGGAATAATTCGATTTGCCTGATGGTAATATTCATAGGATCCTCTTTCAAAAAAAATGAATGTATCTTTCAATATTATAAACTTGAAATTAAATCTACTCTGGGTATTGTTCCTCCATAGCGCACATTCACTGTCTTTCAAGTACTGCCATATTTCGCTAGACAGTTGAATATATATGACCTTCTTCCTCCTTTTTGCAAAAAAATCTCCTGTACCACGAGCAGGGGATTTTTTGTTTTTGCAGGCATACTTCTTCTGGATATCATTTTGGAATTACTAGCATATTCCTCAAGATATATAGATAGAGGTATTCAAAGGAGTGCGCTTTTCCGGTGCTGACATTGGGAAAGCGTTGCTCCTTGGGAAACTGCTCTGCTTTTGCAATATGAGCTGCCCCTCATATTGCTTTGTTGGAATTTCCCGGGTCTTTTGAGTAAATCTGACAGCTTCTTTTTACCCTATGCGCAACAGCTTTTGAGCCTGGAGACAATACATCTTCGGATGGCCATGGCTTGTAAGCAAGAAGATGTCAGGGTACTCATATGAGTATACCATACATCGCACAGTGATAACTTACGGTTCGATAACGCCTGCATTGGAATTGTTTATTCCTTGCAGTGGCCATTGTTATCTCTAGTACGGTCTGCTTATATCTCTCGAAAGATCCGGGAATCCAATACACTTCTTGCCATACGCCCAAAATATTCCCAAACACCAGAGCCTGTATCAGCGCATAATTTATGTCTGCGGCCACCGATGTTCCACTCACTATACATTGTGTACCACAATATACTTTGATATAGGCGCCCTGTTTCCTTACCCAACCTACTCTCAAAAATGATATTACATTGATTTTTTAAGACCTTTTTTCACGTTACATGTGCACTCAATCATGTGCATTTTGTGCACACGAATAATAGCTTAATATAATTAGCATATCGTGTGGATTTGTTCTTTTTTTTTGCCTATTATCCACTGCAAATAACTCTTTGGACTTGTATGGAGGATGAATAATGAACTCGAGCACCATTACTCTGCACGCCCCCGCAAAAACCAAAACTCAAGGACGGCTGGATGTTCTCCAGATGATTTCCGGCGTCCTGCTTATTCTTTTTCTCTGGGCACATATGCTACTTGTGTCCAGTGTCATCATCGGCCCCGGCGTTATGAACGCCATTGCATGGTTCTTTGAAGAAACCTACATGGCACAGGTAGGTGGTCCGCTTATCGGTCTGCTTATCTTTGTCCACTTCCTTCTTGCTGCACGCAAGATGCCCTGGAAAACGTCTGAATCCGAAGCCTTCATCAAGCACAGCGTTATGATGAAGCACCGTGACACATGGATGTGGCTCGCGCAGGTTGCCACAGCCCTCATCATTCTTGTCATGGCCTTTATTCACATGTGGGTCGTCCTGACCGACCTGCCTATTACCGCAGTGAAAAGTGCAGCGCGCATCCAGCACGGCGGGTGGCTTCCATTCTACCTGGTTCTCCTGCCGATTGCAGAATCTCATGTAGGTATCGGATTCTATCGCATCGGGGTTAAATACGGGGTTATCACAGCAGACAACCGTAACTGGTATAAACGAAAAGAATACGCACTCATGGGCGGCTTTATCGTTATCGGCCTTATTACTCTTGTACGCTTTATGTATCTGCCTCTGTACAGCGGCATGTAAGCCAGAAGGAACAGAACTCATGCAAATTTTTTACACCGATTTATTGTGTATAGGCGCCGGACTTGCCGGAGAGCGCGTTGCCGTAGAAGCAGCCAAAGCAGGCTTTGATGCAACCTGTCTTTCCATTGTCCCGCCTCGCCGTTCCCACTCTTCCGCTGCTCAGGGTGGCATGCAGGCAGCATTGGGCAACTGTGTCATGGGCGAAGGCGATTCACCGGACATTCACTTTGAAGATACAGTAAAAGGTTCCGACTGGGGTTGCGATCAGGAAGTTGCCAGAATTTTTGCAGACACCGCACCTATTGTTATGCGCGAAGTTGCACACTGGGGTGTGCCGTGGAACCGTGTCGAACATGGCCCCGCCACTTACTACAAAGGCGGAAAACCGTTTGAAGCAGCAGAGAGCAAAGAGAAACACGGCCTTATCCATGCCCGTGCATTCGGCGGTACTGCCAAGTGGCGCACCTGCTACACCGCAGACGGCACAGGACGTTCTGTACTAAATACGCTTGATTCCATGTGTCTGCGTTACAACGTCAATATTCATGACCGCACTCAGGCTGAAGCCCTTATTCATGACGGTGAAAACTGCATCGGCGCTATTGTCCGCTGCCTGCGCACAGGTGAACTTATGGCGTACTTTGCCACAGCCACACTGATTGCCACTGGCGGATACGGTCGCATCTACAAAGCCACTACCAACGCGGTTATCTGCGACGGTGGCGGACAAATTGCGGCACTCGATACAGGTATTGTTCCACTGGGTAACATGGAGGCAATCCAGTTCCACCCGACCGGCACTGTTCCTACCGATATTCTGGTAACTGAAGGTTGCCGCGGTGACGGCGGTACCCTGCTGGACGTAAACGAATACCGTTTTATGCCGGATTACGAGCCTGAAAAAGCCGAACTGGCCTCCCGCGATGTTGTTTCCAGACGTATGCAGGAACACATGGCAAAAGGACATGGTGTAAAATCTCCATACGGTGACCATCTGTGGCTCGACATCCGTCATCTCGGCGAAAAGCACATTACGACCAAATTACGTGAAGTGTATGACATCTGCACCAGCTTTCTTGGCGTTAACCCGATAAGCGACCTTATTCCTGTCAGACCAACACAGCACTATTCAATGGGCGGCGTACGCACAAACAAAGACGGTGCGGCATATGGATTAAGCGGGCTGTTCTCTGCCGGTGAAGCTGCGTGCTGGGACATGCACGGATTCAACCGCCTTGGCGGCAACTCCCTTGCTGAAACCGTTGTTGCAGGGCGTTATGTGGGTAAGAAAGTCGTCGAATTCCTTAAAGGCCATTCTGTAGACTTTAAGCAGAGTGCGTTGCGGGATGCCCATGCAAAAATTGAAGAGCGCATCAAGCGTCTTTCCGGCAGTTCCGGTAAAGAAAGTGCCATTGTTCTGCGGGATGAAATGCAGGATATAATGATGGACTACGTGGGAATCTTCCGTAATGGTAAGGACCTGCAGACAGCAGTAGACAAACTGGAAGAACTGCACGCACGTTCCATGAACATCGGTCTGCAAGGCAAAGCAATCGGATTTAATCCTGAAATTTCATTAGCATTACGTATTCCGGGAATGATCAAGCTGGCTCAGTGCACCGCATTCGGCGCTCTTCAGCGCACAGAATCACGTGGGGCACATACTCGCGAAGATCATCCAGAACGTAACGATAAAGACTGGCTCAACCGTACACTGGCTTACTGGAAAGACGGCGACTCCCTGCCGACACTCAAGTACGAGGATGCCTCACCATACTTTGAGATTCCTCCGGGAGAACGCGGATACGGCGGCGGAAAAATCATCCACGCTGATATTCCGGCTGAAAAGCTGCACGTTCCTGAAAGCAACGCATCCGACAACGCCGCATCTGCGGAAGACACCAAGTAAGGGAGTGAACTATGAGCCGCCGTCTCCATATTGAAGTATTCCGGTATAATCCGCTTGATCCTGAGTCCAAGCCGCATATGCAGTCATTTTACGTCAACGAATATGACTCAATGACCCTGTTTATTGCGTTAAACATCATCCGTGACCAGCATGACCCGACCCTGCAGTTTGATTTCTGCTGCCGCGCGGGTATCTGCGGCTCCTGCGGAATGGTTATCAACGGACGCCCCGGCCTTGCCTGCCATACGCAGACAAAAGATCTGCCAGAGCATATTGTCCTGCACCCGTTACCGGTATTCAAACTTATCGGTGACCTTTCTGTAGATACGGGAGTGTGGTTCCGTGATGCAGGAACACGTATCGAAGCGTGGGTGCATAACGACCATGACTCCTTTGATCCGACACAGGAAGAAGCGCGCATGGAAAATGCCCTTGCAAACGAAATCTTTGAGCTCGACCGTTGTGTGGAATGCGGTTGCTGCATCGCTGCATGCGGCACGGCACGCATGCGTACAGACTTCCTTGGTGCAGCCTCCATTGCCCGTGTTGCCCGCTTCTATCTCGACCCTCGCGATGAACGCAACGTAGAGAACTATTACGAAGTTATCGGCAACGATCAGGGTGTGTTCGGCTGTATGGGACTGCTGGCCTGCGAAGATGTGTGTCCAAAACATATTCCGTTGCAGGATCAGCTCGGCATTATGCGCCGTATGCTGGCACTGCATTCCGTAAAAGGCATTCTGCCAAAAGCGCTTATTGAAAAGCTAGCGCACAAGGGATGTTGCCATGAGAATCATAAAAGCTGAAACAATTCATGATGCAGTGGTAGACCTTGTTCTTACCGCTGCACGCTATCTGCCTGACGATGTGAAACAGGCTATTGCTGATGCAAGAGAGAATGAAAGTTCGGAGTCTGCCCGTGAAGTGCTCGGGCAACTTCTGGAAAATGCAGACCTTGCTGCCGAATCCGGCCTTCCTCTGTGTCAGGACACAGGAGTCGGCGTCTTCTTTGTGGAGATGGGCGATCAGGTACATGTGGAAGGAAACCTTCCTGAAATTATCAACAAGGCAATGGTAGAAGGATACGAGAAAGGGCTACTCCGTAAATCCTTATGCCACCCGCTCACCCGTGTGAATACCCGCGACAACTCACCGGCAGTTGTCCACGTTGATATTGTTCCAGGCGATAAGATCAAGATCAAACACATGGCAAAAGGCGGCGGTTCAGAAAACATGTCCCGCTGCACCATGCTTACACCTGCTCAGGGGTGGGAAGGCATAAAGGATTTCGTTATCCGCCGTATGGCAGAAGCCGGCCCGAACCCGTGTCCACCGACAGTTATCGGCGTAGGAATCGGCGGTACCTTTGACCTTGCTCCTGCTCTGGCAAAAAAAGCTCTGTTCCGCCCGCTCAGCGAGCCGAATCCTGACCCTGAACTTGCTGCCATGGAAGAAGAGCTGCTCGCAGAAATCAACAAGCTCGGCATCGGCCCTATGGGGCTTGGAGGCAACACAACCAGCCTCGGCGTGAAAATTGAAATGCGCCCGTGCCATATTGCCAGCCTGCCGCTTGCTGTGAATGTGCAATGTCACTCTTCACGCATCAAGGAGGTGGAAATTTAATGGCTACCTACGAACTGACAGCACCGCTGAAAGATGAAGATGTAAAGCAACTCAAAGCAGGCGACGTGGTCAAGCTTACCGGCACCATCTATACTGCCCGCGATGCAGCACATAAACGTCTGTGTGACATGCTCGACAACGGCGAAGAATTACCTTTCGAGCTAGAAGGCGCCGTTATCTATTATGTGGGCCCAAGCCCTGCTCCTGAAGGCCGCCCTATCGGTTCTGCCGGCCCTACCACAAGCTACAGAATGGACACCTATGCTCCGCGTCTGCACAGCCTTGGTGTTAAAGCGACCATCGGCAAAGGGAAACGTAATGCTGACGTCTGCAAGGCAATGGAAGAGCATACCGGAGTCTACTTCGGTGCAACAGGCGGTGCAGGTGCCCTGTTGTCACAATGTATTGACGAGGCAGAGGTCATCGCTTTTGACGACCTCGGACCGGAAGCAATTCGCAAACTGACAGTAACAAACTTTCCACTGCTTGTTGTGAATGATTCACACGGTAATGAGCAGTACGCAAAACCGAATTACGAGTTCTAGCAATCTCTTTAGACAACAAGATATTGCACGCAAAGGTACACATACTATTCCGCAGTCCTTACAGCTTTCTCCTACATTGCTAAAACTGTTAAGGGCTGCGGAATGTTGCTTCTAAAGCGCAATCAAAATGAAGCAAAATTCAATTTTGATATATTTTTGTGCTGAAATACGCACAAGAGATGTTTTATTGAGTACATGATTATTATGTGTTGTGCCCTATCTTGAAACAGCAGGAAGTGAGGATACCACTATGGCGTTGTTTACAAAGGAAGAAGCTCTTAACTACCATGCTGCTCCGCGCAGGGGCAAAGTAGAAGTTGTTCCGGTTAAACCTTGTAACTCCCAGAAAGACCTCTCAATGGCCTATTCACCGGGTGTTGCAGAAGCGTGTAAAGAAATCCACGCAAATCCGGATGCCGCAGCATTGTATACCGGACGTTCGAATCTCGTGGCAGTAGTTTCGGACGGGACGGCAGTACTTGGTCTCGGCAATATCGGCCCTCTTGCCGGTAAGCCTGTTATGGAAGGCAAAGGGGTGCTGTTCAAAACCTTCGCCGACATTGATGTGTTCGACATCAACCTTGATGTCAGCAGCGCAGACGAACTCATCAATATCGTAAAAGCGATGGAGCCGACCTTCGGAGGCATCAACCTTGAAGACATAAAGGCTCCTGAGTGCTTCTACATTGAAGAAACCCTGAAAAAAGAAATGAACATCCCTGTGTTCCATGATGATCAGCACGGTACCGCAGTCATCTCCGGTGCAGGGCTTATCAACGCATGTGAAATCACAGGCCGCAACATAGAAGATCTCAAAGTTGTGGTTGTGGGTGCAGGGGCGGCAGGCATTGCCTGTTCCAAATTCTATGTTTCCATGGGTGTTAAGCGTGAAAATATCTTTATGTTCGATTCCAGAGGGCTCATCCACAAAGGCCGTGAAGGATTGAACCAGTACAAAAAAGAGTTTGCTCAGGATAACGACTACGGTTCACTCGAAGAAGTAATCAAAGGTGCAGACTGCTTCCTTGGCCTCTCAGTCAAAAATCTCCTCTCACAAGACATGGTTCGTTCCATGGCAAAAGATCCTATAATCTTTGCTATGGCGAATCCTGATCCAGAAATATCCTACCCCGACGCTAAAGAGGCATCCCCTAACTGCATTATGGGTACCGGCCGTTCCGATTTCCCGAATCAGGTAAATAACGTTTCCGGCTTCCCGTACATCTTCCGCGGTGCGCTTGATGTGGGCGCAACCATTATTAATGAAGAAATGAAACTTGCCGCGGCAAAGGCACTTGCCGCTCTTGCGAAAGAGCCCGTGCCACAGGAAATTTGTGATGCATACGGCGTAAAAGAACTTACCTTCGGCGTTGATTATGTCATCCCTAAACCGCTAGACCCCCGTGTGCTTGAATGGGAAGTAGCCGCTGTTGCACAGGCAGCAATGGACACAGGCGTTGCCCAAAATCCTATCAAGAACATGGATGCGTATAAAAAATCCTTACGCGACAGAGTAACGGCGTCCAACAAACGTATAGCAGCGTTTGTAGACTCGTACTTTACCGCTTCATAGGTAAACCACAACAGTGCTGTCCGGAGCCTCTCCGGGCAGCACCTTTCAAACCACTACAGGGAAATATGTCGGTTCGTGTCCGCACTTGCAGCCAGACAGTGCATTCTATGCAGGCGAAACGTCATTCCCGAAACCTCGGTAACTATCTGCTATTGTTGCGATAACACTGTTCATAATTATTGGCAGCATGTTAATGCTTCACTAGTCAAGGAATGCCGTGTTAGGAGAATACTTATCTTGCTGCATGTCGAATAGTTAGGTCAGTGCGTTTCAGGCCGCACTCAGCTGTGTATTCTGCGATACATATAACTTGTCAGGGGTTTATCTGTATCATGTAACAGCCATCTTTCTGATGCAACCTAACAGTCGACCATTGTTCTAGGTCCCCGATACGTACTGTTATCGGCTGCAATCTGCTCGGCCTTGTCAGGCTGACAAAGCATTCAACCGCACTAACATTTCCGCTGTCGCTGTTTTTTCTATACGGCGGAACAGGTATGATTATGGCTAATAAAATTGTCAAAAAAGAACAGTTAATCCCAGGACAAACCAGCAAGCTGGTTATTGATGCACCGCATATTGCGGCAAAAGCTAAGCCCGGCAACTTCGTTATCCTTCGTGTAACGGAAAAGGGCGAGCGAATTCCACTCACAATCGCTGATACCGATCCTGAAAACGGCACCATTACCATTGTATATCTGGTACTTGGTAAATCTACAGCGCTGCTCGAAGAGCTTAACGAAGGTGATGAAATTCTTGACCTTTGCGGACCGCTCGGAAAAGCAACCGACCTGCACACCGGCGGCACAGTTATCTGTGTTGGCGGCGGCACCGGTATTGCTGCTATGCATCATATTGCGAAAGGGCACCACGAAGCAGGCAACCACGTTGTTGCCATTATCGGCGCCCGTACAAAAGACCTCCTGCTGTTTGAAAACGAACTTAAAGAATTCTGTCCGGAAGTACTCATCTCCACAGATGACGGTTCCTACGGACATCACGGTCTTGTTACTGAACTGCTGAAAGATCGTCTGGAAAAAGATGACTCTGTTATTGAAGTTGTAGCTGTAGGCCCTGTGCCGATGATGGCTGCTGTTTCCAAAACAACCGAACCTTTCGGTACTCCTACCACTGTAAGCCTTAACTCCATTATGGTTGACGGTGTTGGCATGTGCGGCGCTTGCCGTGTTACCGTAGGCGGAGAAACCAAGTTTGCCTGTGTGGACGGTCCTGAATTTGACGGTCACAAGGTAGATTTCGGTGAACTGAGACAGAGACTGGCAGCATTCTCCTGCCATGAAAAAGAATCTTTCGACCATCACTGCAGGTGCAAGTGCAATGACAACAGCTAAAAAGACAAAAAAACAAATTGCTCCACGCGTTCCTATGCCTAACCAGCCGGCAGCAGAACGTGCACGCAACTTTAAAGAAGTGGCACTCGGCTACACCAAAGAAATGGCAATGCAGGAAGCTGCACGCTGCCTGAACTGTAAAAAGCCTAAATGTGTTCAGGGCTGTCCAGTACAGGTACCTATTGCAGATTTTATTGCCGAAGTAGCCAAAGGCAACGTTGAAGAAGCCTACTCCATCATCAAAAGCACCAACAGCCTCCCTGCGATTTGCGGACGCGTCTGTCCTCAGGAAATCCAGTGTGAAGGTGCATGTATCCTTAATGCCAAAGAACAACCGATTGCTATCGGTCGTCTTGAGCGTTTCGTAGCAGACGAATACATGTACATGGATGCTTGTGATCTCATCAGCGCAAAGCCTGAGTGTCCATTTATTGATGAAGAGAAAAAAGTCGCCTGTATCGGCTCCGGCCCTTCCAGCCTCACAGTGGCAGGATACCTTGCCAGCCGTGGCTGCAAAGTGACTGTATTTGAAGCACTGCACGAAGTTGGCGGCGTACTTGTTTACGGCATCCCTGAGTTCCGTCTCCCTAAAGAGGATATTGTTGCTAAAGAAGTCGGCGCGCTGAAAGATCTTCAGGTTGATTTTGTCACCAACTACGTAGGCGGCAAAACCTTCTCCATCGAAGACTTGAAAGAGCAAGGCTACAAAGCAGTCTTCGTCGGTGTCGGTGCAGGTCTTCCGCGTTTCCTGAATATTTCTGGTGAGAACCTGTGCGGCGTATTCTCCGCAAACGAATACCTCACCCGTGTAAACTTAGGGCGCGCATACGACTTCCCTAACTACGACACCCCGATTATCAAAGGCCGAAAGGTTACTGTATACGGTGGTGGCAACGTAGCTATGGATGCTGCACGTACTGCGCAGCGTCTTGGCGCTGAAACCGTACACATTGTGTACAGACGTACCGCAGATGCCATGCCTGCACGTCACGAAGAAATCGAGCACGCAGTTGAAGAAGGCGTTATTCTTGAAGTGCTTGCAAACCCGCTTGAGTTCAAAGGTGACGGCAAAGGCAACCTTGCCTCTGTCACACTGCAGAAGATGAAGATGGGCGAGCCGGACGAGTCCGGTCGTTGCCGTCCGCTTCCTATCGAAGGGGAAACCTACGAGCTGGAAACAGACCTTGCTATCATCGCTGTAGGAACCCGTCCTAATCCGGTTCTGCTTGAAAACGAGCCGGATCTGAAATTAAACAAATGGGGCTACATCGAAACAGACGAAGCCACTAACGAGACGTCTATTCCTGATGTCTACGCTGGCGGCGACATTGTTACCGGTGCAGCAACTGTTATTCTTGCAATGGGTGCAGGCCGTAAGGCTGCACAAGAAATTGCACGCCGTTTCGGAATTGAAGAATAACCTCTTCCCCGAACTACTAAAGGCAGCCTTTTGGCTGCCTTTTTTTTACGCTTTTTGTAAATAAAAACACTAACATCGCTTTTTATATAGATTTTTATTTTTCAAACCGTAATTTCTTTCTGCTTTCAACCGATAAGATCAATACGGGATATACACTATTCGCCACAACAACGCGTTCATAACCTTAAAGCCGACAACGCAAGCACGTACTCACACGGTGGGAGGGATGTAATGAAATTTAACCTTAAGGCCCAGCTGCTATTACCAACGCTTTTAATCATCATCGTTGGAATGGGCACTGCTTCTTTTGTGTCATTCAAACAGGCTGAAGGTATTTTAAAAGACACGATGCTCCATCAGTCTGAGCAGGTAACACAAAGTCTCCAGACGCAGATGACATCATGGGTTAACGACATCAAACTTGCGCTGACAATTGCCTCAAAAAACACTTCTGTTAAACGAAGCATTCTCAGTGACGGATTGAACAAGACAGCTTACATCCGCGCCATATCATTCTGTCAAAACATGGTAAAAGAATACTCCTTTTACGAAGCAGTGGGTATGACGAACAGAGATGGTCTGGTAACTGTTTACTCTGACATCGAACAAGTTGGAAAAATCAGTATAGGTGATACCGATTATTTTAAAAAAGCCATGAGTGGCTCGCCAGCTACTTCTGATGCAATACAAAGTAAAATGAACGGCGAACCGGTCTTTGTTGTTGCAACGCCGATTATTGACCGCGACACCGTCGTGGGCACTGTTATCGGTATTATCAAAATCAATACCTTTGCTGCAAAATACATTCAGCCTATCAAAATGGGTAAAACAGGGTATGCATTCCTTATGGCCAGATCAGGGCTCATCTGTGCGCACCCTGACAACTCAACAATCTTAAAAGCTAACCTGACTGACTACGATTGGGGAAAGACCCTCGCATCGCAGGAGAACGGTACTGTGAACTACACTCATGAGGGTGTTGCTAAGATTGTTAGCTTTGTAAAAGAGCCGCTTACCGGCTGGACTATTGCTGTTACCACGAATGTTGACGATATTTTCTCTTCTACAAAATCCATCCGTAATTCCAATATCCTGACAACAATACTTGTTGTTCTTGTGGTGGGTCTGGTCATCTTCCTGATTGTGCACAAAATCATTCTTGCGCTCACCAAAAGTGTCGCATTTGCAGAAGATGTTGCCAAAGGCTCACTGGATAATGAACTGACCGTGAACAGAAATGATGAGATTGGTCTTCTGGCAACAGCACTAAACAAAATGACGGTTAATCTGCGCCAGATGATTTCAACTGCTGAGCAGAAGACATCTGAAGCAGAGCAAGAATCAGAGCGTGCGCATGTTGCCATGAAAGAAGCTGACGAAGCACGTAAGGAAGCCGAACTGGCAAAACGTCAGGGTATGTTGCAGGCTGCTGAACAGCTGGAAGCCATTGTAGAACACATCTCCACAACAGCAACCGAACTTGCAGCGCAGGTGGACGAGTCAAGCAAAGGGGCTGAGCTCCAGCTTGAACGCACCGGAGAAACAGCTACCGCAATTGAGCAAATGAATGCCACTGTGCTTGAGGTAGCCCGTAATGCGACCTCTGCGGCAAGTCATGCTGATGACACCAAGCTGAAGGCTGAAGAAGGGCAGGATGTTGTATCTTCAGTTGTACAGTCTATTGACGAAGTGAACGAACGTTCTCACAAGCTTACTGATAGCCTCGGAGCACTTGGAAGACGTGCTGAAGATATCGGAAGCGTTATGACTGTAATTACAGACATTGCTGACCAGACGAACCTTCTTGCACTGAACGCGGCAATTGAAGCTGCCAGAGCCGGTGAGGCAGGCAGAGGCTTTGCTGTTGTTGCTGATGAAGTTCGTAAGCTTGCAGAAAAAACCATGCAGGCAACACGCGAAGTTGATGAAGCTATTCAAGCTATTCAGGTTGCTTCTCAGGATAACATCAAGGGAATGCAGGCGACATCAGAAGTAGTTACCCGCACCACAAGCCTTGCCAGCGAAGCAGGCAATTCTTTGGGAGCTATTGTAGACGTAGCCATTGCCAACGCGGATCAGGTTCGCTCCATTGCTTCTGCAAGCGAAGAGCAGTCCGCAACCTCTGAGCAGATCGGCAACAGTTCTGAAGAGATCAACAGAATTGCCATGGAAACCGCAGCAGGTATGCGGGAATCTTCCACTGCTGTGAATGAACTTGCGGAAATGACGCAACGTTTACAACAAGTTGTTGACGAGCTGAAATCATAACAAAGTATCAAAGCTCCCTGCTGAACATTCAGCAGGGAGCTTTTTTATTACAACCAGTGCCACTCCATGAGCGGCTGCTAAAAAATGCCTGCCCGCATAAGCTACTATCCATGAGCTACAGTTATAATTTTTTCTGTATGCATCTACGAGACGTTGTCTGATGCACTGAAAAAACAAAGCCTATCGCTCCTGCATAGAAGAACCGGTTTCCCCCTCCCCTCTCTCTGAAGTCACGTTCAGCGCAAATCATGCCATTAAAATGCATGCTGCATGACGCTTTTCGCCATACAGGTACATGCAAACAAATATTTCTTAAAACCTGTTTGGTATACACAACTAATTTCTTCAACCACTCAACATAGTAAGACATCTCCCCACCATCCTTCTTGCTCCAAGAGGGGCATACGCCCGTAAACCCTCATCAGCAGCGGAGTATTTTCGTCCTTCTATTTTATAAGAGTTTTACCTATATTAACAAAGCCTTAGAGCGCATCTATTGATTGTTTCATCAACTAGTTGCTCTATTTTCAGGTTTCAGTTTTTTCACTTTAATCGCCTAAGCAATTTCATGCGGACTATGCCCCCGCTACGACACAATTGCTTAAAAAGGACAACACGATGGTATACTTCTTTATTGCTGCCGGTATGCTGATCGCCGGTTACTTTGTGTATGGTAAATTTGTTGAACGCGTTTTCGGCGCTGACGACTCCCGCCCTACACCTGTTATGCGCCTCGAAGACGGCGTTGACTTTGTGAAGATGAATCCCAAGAAAATTTTTCTTATCCAGATTCTGAACATTGCCGGTCTCGGCCCTATTTTCGGGCCTATCCTCGGGGCGCTCTACGGCCCAACTGCGCTCATCTGGGTTGTGCTCGGCTGTATCTTCGGCGGTGCAGTGCATGACTACTTCTCCGGTATGATGTCTATCCGCAACGAGGGTAAATCCTTGCCGGAACTGGTAGGCATCAACCTTGGTGGTACTGCTAAGCAGGTGCTGAACGTTGTAGCACTCACTCTGCTCATTCTGGTGGGTGTTGTTTTCGTTCTCGGCCCTGCAAAGCTTCTTGCACAAAAAATCAACTTTGGTTTTGATGCTGCAACCGCAAGCCTTGTCTGGTCCGGTGTTATCTTTGTGTACTACTTTGCAGCCACTATCCTTCCTGTGGATAAAATCATCGGACGCATATACCCGTTCTTTGGTGCTGCATTGCTGTTCATGGCATTCGGCCTTGTTACCATGCTCATGGTAAAAGGGTACACTCTGTTCCCCAACGGCGTGGACTTTACAGTAAACACTCATCCAAAAGACCTGCCGCTGTGGCCACTTATCTTCATCACCATTGCCTGTGGTGCTATCTCCGGTTTCCACGCAACCCAATCCCCTATGATGGCTCGCTGTCTTCCTAAAGAGACAATGGGACGCCCTGTTTTCTTCGGTGCAATGATCGGTGAAGGGCTTATCGGCCTTATCTGGGTTACTCTGGGTATGAGCTTCTACCAGTCTCCAGAAGCGCTTCAAGGTGCTCTGGCAAACGGTGGCCCTGCTGCTGTTGTCGACCAGATTTCTCTTACTCTCATGGGTGACTTCGGCGGACTCCTTGCTGTTCTTGGTGTTATTGCTCTGCCGATTACTTCCGGTGATACTGCATTCCGCTCTGCCCGCCTGATCATTGCCGACTACCTAAAGTTCTCTCAGGTCAAAGCATCGCAGCGCCTGTTCATTGCTGTGCCGTTATTTGTTCTTGGCTTCATTATCACCAAGACGGACTTCGGTATCCTGTGGCGCTACTTCGGCCTTGTGAACCAGTCTCTCGCAGTGATGGTTCTGTGGACAACAGCCGTATACCTTGCCCGTGAAAACAAACTGCATTGGATTGCAAGTATTCCGGCAACATTCATGACTGTGATTTGTTCCACCTACATTCTCTACAATAAAGTAGGACTCGGACTGGATTACCACATCTCCTGCATTGCCGGTGTAGCCATCGGTTTTGCCTGCATGGGCTGGTTCCTTGTTAAAAAAGGCAGCCTTGTCCCTGTTCCTGTAAAATAGCGCCTTTCCTAAAACATAAAAACGCCGCAGGCATACTGCCTGCGGCGTTTTTTATAAATTTCGTGTTGAATAACTCTCAAGCTCATCAGGCTACAACAAACCTGTACTGCGCTACTCCGTTACTCTGTGTCGTTTTTCTGTTTTGACTTATGCGCTCTGGCAAGCGTAATCCCTGCAACAAAGCCGGGCACCATCCCTAACGCAATAGCTCTGGGAAGGTTTGGTAAAAAGCCGATCAGGTAGCCCAGGACACCGATGGAAGCCCCGATAAAAATACCGCGAACAACAAAGTTAGGTGCTTCTTTTGACATGCTTACTCCTTACATTAGCGCTGCATGGTACGGTGCGGTGCCAGTGCGTGTCAATTGACATTCAAGCTTATTCATCCCTTGGTTACTCACCTGTTCCCGTTACGTTTCATCGCTTCTTCCATTGTCAATTTCTGTACAGTATCAAGGGAGCAACGCTGCAATGCAATATGCCGAATTCTCCACGGCCCCTTCACCACCTTACCTTTTGCTGCTCTCGCAATGGCCTTCAACATCCCGCTAAAAATAAACATATGCACCGGATATAGTGAATACCAGTACGCCATCCCCCACAATCCTTTTGGATGAAAGTATGCAATCATGCGTAGTTCAGAAACATGCTCAGCTCCAGTTGTTACAGGAAGCACTGTAAATTCAAGCAATGCCTCACCGGGGAGCTTCATTTCCGCAAGCAACAATAGTCTTCGGTTTTCCTGAATATCTAATACACGCCAAAAATCCAGCGCATCGCCGATAAACAGCTCCTGCGGGTCACGCCTTCCTCTCCTGAGTCCCGGCCCACCTACAATCTTGTCGATGAAACCGCGGATGCGCCACAGATAGTCATCCTTGTCCCAGCCGTTATCGCCACCCACACGTTTTACAACACCCCACACCTGCTCAACACTATCGCGTATGTGCACGGCATGAGCAGAATACAAGGTTGTACCGCCTGCAAAGGTGCTGTCACCGCAAGTAACCCATTCAGGCACTTCCGGCTCACCTGCATCTGTCCAGCTAGTGTCCACGGTATGCTGCCGAACCCGTTCCAGCGCTAAGTGGACTGACTCTCTTACTGTCAGTAATTCCTGCGGGATAATTTCCTGAATACTATTTTCTGAGCAGACAACATTATTGCGCAACCCTTCAACAAGCGGCCTTGCAAGGCTCGTCGGTACCGGCGTAACCAGATTTATCCACAAGGAGCTAAGGCGTGGTGTAAGAACGGGTACAGGGAATATTATTCGTTTACGCAACCTTGCTTCTTTTCTGTAAATCTCAAACAGCTCTTTGTAGGAAACGATATCCGGCCCGCCGATGTCATACGTCTTGTTAGCTGTTTCAGGGTGATCCAGCACACCGGTAAGATATGTAAGTACATTGGAAACGGCGATGGGCTGACATTTACTATTCACCCAGCGAGGTGTCACCATCATCGGCAAACGGTCAACAAGATACCGCAACAATTCAAACGAGGCACTTCCTGCGCCGATTATCTGCGCTGCGCGCAGCACGGTAACAGGCACATCTGAAAGGGACAGAATCTTGGCAACTTCTGCCCGTGAGGCCAGATGCTTGCTCAAATTAGGATCGTCAGGGACAAGGCCGGAAAGATAGATAATTCGTTTTACACGATTAATCCGGCAAGCCTGCACCATATTATACGCAGCCTTACGGTCTGCATCACGAAAATCCTTATGCGAAGGATTCATGGAATGGATAAGATAATACGCAACACCACAGCCACGGGCGGCATCCATTGTGCCTTTTCCGGAAACCATATCTCCCTCAATGACTTCCAGATTTTCATGTGTAGCCCACGGTCTGCTATCCAGCTTGCGTCTTGAACGCACAAGTACACGAACTTTTTTACCTTGCGACAAAAGAAGAGGCACAAGCCTTCCGCCTATATATCCTGTCGCACCGGTAACTAAAATCGGTTTATCCTGCATGCAGTTCTCCTGCATAAAGCGTTATGCAACCTGTCACTATTTGGCCGCAAAGTTTTCATCAATCCGAAACATACCGCACTTTGCCCCAATCTTCGTCTATTTTTTCAGTTATCCCCGTATTGCAGAACTTTGTAAGCGTGGTATTCTTAGCCTTTCCCAAGTACTGCGTATGGAATGATTGTCCGTGGAGGGCACATGGCACCGCTGAGTAAGTCCAAAAAATCTTCTGCTTCATCCACAAGCTCAAATAAAGCATCAGATACCGCTGAGGAACGCTGGCTACTGCCTGAAGAAGCCCGTGCAAACCTTACTGAGCTCTTCAAACAATTAAAGAAAAATATAGAACTGCATGTGGTAACTGACTCTGATGAAGAGAATATGTTCAATACAGTAACCAAACAGTTTGCATTTGATATCTCGCGCCTTTCTTCGAAAATATCTGTGACTCATCACTCCGTGAACGACAACTTCTCAAAAAAGCATGAGGTCACACTTTCCCCCACACTTTTGTTTAATCCAGATGAATACGACATCCGCTTTACAGGAGCTCCCTTAGGTGAAGAAGGAAAAGCCTTTATTGAGACAATCCTCCACATATCCCTTGGTGTCAGCTCTCTTTCTGAAACATCCAAAACCATTCTCTCCGAGCTGCAGGAACCTCGACACATACGCATGTTTTCTTCTCCCGGCTGCCCGTATTGCCCTGCTCAATTTATGAACGCAGTGCAGGCGGCAATTGAAAAACCAAAGCTCATACGAGCAGACTGCATAGATTCTGACGAGTTTCCGGCTCTTACAAAACAGTACGGGGTAGGCTCTGTACCGCATACCTCCTTCAGTGAATCTTACCATAGAATCGGCCTGATGCCTCAAGAGCGGTTCTGTCTCGAATTGCTCATGCTGCGCGATGCTGAAGAAGTCTTACGGGAACAGGAATGGGCAGAGGAGCCCGAAGAAGAAGGAAAGGTATACGACCTTATTATCCTAGGAGCAGGCCCCGCAGGGCTCACAGCCGCTATCTATGCAAAACGTTCCGGACTGAATTCTGTTGTACTTGATACATCTGTTATCGGCGGACAGGTTATGACAACTCCCGTGGTGGAGAACTATCCCGGGTTCCGCAGTGTGGGCGGGACTGCCCTTGTGGAAATTCTTACAGCACATACACGGGAGTATTCAAACATACGCGAAAACCAGTTGATACACTCTGTCAGCATCAAAGATGTCATTGAAGTACAAACAGCTGAGCGGAGGTATTCTGCCAAGGCTCTCATTTTTGCCACAGGAACAGAATGGCGATCTCTCGGTGTTGAAGGTGAAACAAAGTACTTCGGAACCGGAGTCACCCATTGTGCAGCATGCGACGGATATATGTTCCGTGGAAAACATGTGGTCATGGTAGGCGGAGGCAACACAGCTCTTACCGACGCCTTGCACCTTAAAAATCTGGGAATTGATGTGACTATCATTCACAGACGGGACGCACTTCGGGCACAACAGACATTACAGGATGCCATTGCGCGGGAAGCAATCCCCGTCATTTTCAATACAGTCATCAGCAAAATTTACGGAACCGATAAAGAACTTCTTGGAGTAATACTGACAAACACCGAAACCGGAAAAACAACAGATCATCCATGCGAAGGTGTCTTTATCGCCATTGGGATGGATCCGAATTCCCAGCTTGCAGAGCAAATCGGTGTTGCCTTGAATTCAGATAAAACTATCCATGTGGACGCAAGAATGCGAACCAACATTCCACGAATATACGCAGCAGGCGATGTGAACGGTGGTATCCGGCAGATTGTCACTGCTGTAAGCGATGGTGCTGTAGCCGCAATGTCTGCCTTTGAAGATCTGCAGCAACCTTATTGGGCTTCAGAAAAAACGGAACCATCACTCTAAGTATCCGACGCAGCAAGGTTGGCCTGTTCTGTGGCAACCGCCTTCAGGAACAGGAAACAAAAAAACTCAAATCCGCTAAAAGCATCACTGCTTGAACGAATTTGAGTTTTTTGTTGAATCACAGCTCGGTGTAGCCGTGAAATCAAATCCCCCCACGGGATATTCTCGCGCACTGAGCATTTCTAGTATTCGGTACGCTTCCTACCTATTACGGGCAAAATCCAGCAATGTTTGAATAGAGGAAAGCTGTTCAGCATCAGGACTTTTAAAGTTCCCCCCGACACCCACAACTTCACTGCTCTGCACAAAATGTTTCGGAATAAATTCCAGTTGCTGAATAGGTGGAGTTTCCTGAGTTTGCTTAGTTTCACCGTTGTCATCTGCTGACTTCACAACAGGTCTCTTGAAATACAGAAACATGCGTTCCCCCAGCAGGTCTTCCATCGAACGTAGCATCGCGTTTGCGATGCCGCCTTTGAATTGCAAAAAAGCACCGTGAGGAGACACATTACGCATAACCCCCGTAACCTTTTTACCTGTTGGTCGAAAAAGGGTTAACACCACAGGCAGATTAGTGGGATATCGTTTACTGGTACGCTGAGCATCACACTTCATAATGCGCACAAGCTGCGCATTCTCCTGCACAGCCTCATAGGTAAAAGCGGTACTTCCCCGCTCATTCCATAAGGATACTGCCCCACGCTGTGACAGCGCACGCGCTCCGGACATTCCGCATCGACCACAGACAACAAAGAAATAAATTGCATCTGCGTAGAGAAGCCCCTTTTTCCCCCCGCAATTCGGACATACTTTTGGAATCATCATACTCGGCCCCCCAAACACGGATTCCACACAATGTTGTTGCATTGTGCTCATATTGTTCGACTGCACTATATCTAAAATATAAAATAACTTAAACCTCTAGCACCTGTTTTCCCGCCATATATACTCTTTACTCTATGCTGCGCACCAGCTACCACATAGCCATATCTTCCCAAAACACACCATCGGATTCAAACCACATGATTACACCAGACCAATATCAGACAGTTTCAAACCTTCTTCTCATATGGTTTGAAGCAAACAAGCGCCCCCTGCCGTGGCGTGAACACTATACTCCATACCACGTTTGGGTTTCTGAAATAATGCTTCAGCAAACCCAGATGGAGCGCGGAGTGGCCTATTTTACCCGCTGGATGCAGGAGTTGCCGGACGTATCATCCGTTGCAAATGCCCATGAAGACTTCTTACTCAAACTTTGGGAAGGTCTTGGCTATTACTCCCGAGTCCGTAATCTCCATAAGGCAGCAAAAGTCATTGCAACAGAACACGGCGGCATCTTTCCAGAAGACTACGCTGCAATACGCGCCCTTCCGGGAATCGGCGACTATACTGCCGGAGCGATTGCCTCTATTGCCTTCAATCAGGATGTTATCTGTGTGGATGCGAATGTTGAGCGTGTATTTGCAAGGCTGTTTGATATTGATACGCCGGTTAAGCAAAAACATAATATGGAATTTATTCGCAAGACGGTCACGGCTATGCTCCCTGCAGGACATGCACGCGAATTCAATCAGGCTCTCATGGAATTCGGGGCATTGCTTTGCAGCAAAAAGCCAAAATGCCACCTGTGTCCATTAAATCTATTCTGCGAGGCCTACCATCTTGGCATCCCGCACGAGCGTCCGGTACCAGTTGCCAAAAAAGAGATTAAAAACATCACAGTGGCCACAGGTTTTCTTGTGCACAATGGCAAGGTGTATATCCAGAAACGTCCTGAAACGGGCGTCTGGGCAGGATTCTGGGAATTACCCGGCGGATCTGTTGAAAAGGATGAAACTCCAGAAGAAGCCGTGATTCGTGAATTCATGGAAGAAACTGAGTTTCCGGTTCGCATTCATGACAAAATCACTATCGTTAAACATGGCTACACAACCTACCGTGTCACCATGCATTGTTATTTCCTGACACTTGCACAGGAACATTCGCCAGAACCCGTTCTACATGCTGCCACAGCGTACCGATGGGTGACGATGGACGAACTTGATGAAGTCACCCTTCCTGCAGGTCACAGGAAGCTTCTTGACCATCTGCAGACAGATTTACGGCTCGCACCACTTTTGGAAAACAGCTAGTTTATAAGACGCCACCACTCTGGAGACCGCGAATTTACTTGCCTCACAAGGGGGTTCGTGGTAGCCGCAAAAGTTATGTTTAGTACCGATATTGCAGCAAGTGTAACAAAGATCGCCGTAGCGTTTGTGCCTATGTTATTAGGCATGGTCTGCCATGAGGTAGCGCACGGCTGGGTAGCGTATAAACTGGGTGACCCTACAGCAAAGTCTCAAGGTCGTCTGACGCTTAACCCTGTTCCGCACATTGACCCTATGGGCACAGCCATGTTTGTGCTGACCGCACTTACCAGCCCGTTTGTTATTGGCTGGGCAAAGCCTGTGCCGGTTGATACGCGCTGGTTCAAGAACCCGAGAAAGGGTATGATACTCGTATCTGCAGCAGGGCCAGTTACCAACTTTATTCTCGCAGTTATCTTTGGAGTACTCTTTGCGCTTGTAGCACAGAATCCTCCTGTAGCCGGTTCCCTGTATGCATCCGTATACGACTTTTTATACAAAATGTGTCTGGCTGGCGTGTGGATTAACCTTGCGCTTGGCTGGTTCAACCTTATGCCGCTTCCACCGCTGGACGGCAGCAATATTCTGGCAGGATTACTCCCGCCGCGTCTTGCATATAAATTCCAGGCGATTTCCCGCTATGGATTTCTTATAGTAATGTTATTGTTGGCAACAGGCTTTCTGGGAACAATCATCAGCCCGCTCATTCATAGTTCTGCCGAGCTGATTCAACAATTGATCTCATTTATCTAAAGCCTGACACTATATCCGGAGGAAAGAAATGACTCGTAAACGTACCGTTTCCGGTATGCGTCCTACTGGCGCCCTGCATCTTGGCCACTATTTCGGCGTACTTAAGAACTGGGTAGCAATGCAACACGACATGGATTGCTACTTCTTTGTAGCAGACTGGCACGCGTTGACCAGTGACTACGCAGATACAAGCGGCATAAAAACCCACGTTCCGGAAATGGTTAAAGATTGGCTTGCCTCCGGTCTTGATCCTGAAAAATGTACTATTTTCCAGCAGTCCGCAGTGAAAGAACATGCAGAGCTGCACCTGCTGCTCTCCATGATCACTCCTCTTGGCTGGCTTGAACGTTGCCCTACCTACAAAGAACAGCGCGACCAGATCAGCAACAAGGATCTCGGAAACTACGGTTTCCTCGGCTACCCTGTACTTATGGCAACCGACATTCTTATGTACCGTCCGGACTACGTGCCGGTAGGTCAGGATCAGCTGCCGCACATTGAGCTTACACGCGAAATTGCACGCCGCTTCAACCACATGTACGACTGTAGTCTCTTCCCTGAGCCTGAAGGTAAGCTGACACCGGAAGCAAAACTTCCCGGCCTTGATGGTCGTAAGATGTCAAAAAGCTACAACAACGGCATCTTCCTCAGCGAAAGCATGGAAGACGTCCAGCCGAAGGTTCGCGGCATGCTTACAGATAAAAACCGCCTGCGTCGTAAAGATCCGGGCGATCCGGACATCTGTAACCTTTTCCCGTACCATGTGCTCATGACTTCAGAAGAAAAGCAGGCTGAACTCCGCAAGGGCTGTACCTCTGCTGAGCTTGGTTGTGTTGACTGTAAAAAAGCACTTCTCGAATCCATGGAAACATTCCTTGCTCCTATCCACGAACGTCGCAGAGAAATCGAAGCGAATCCTAAGTTCGTACAGGAAGTATTGGAACACGGAAACGAGCGCGCAAGAAAAATGGCTTGCGAAACCATGGAAATGGTTCGCAGTGCTATTAACTTTGATTTTTAGTGACCATAGGGCGGGCGTAAGCCCGCCTTTTTACTTTCAGGAAGTTATATGTTTGTAGATCCACATGATGCAGGTCCTGAGGATGATTCCGCAGTTCAGGATACCTTGGAATATCTTGAATCGTTGCCGCAGTTGGCAGACGGCGACACCTTCAAATTTGCGTGTCATCCCGGCGTATCCTGTTTTAATGCATGCTGCCGTGACTTGAATATGCCGCTTTCCCCGTATGACGTATTGCGCTTACGTCAGGGACTGGGCATGGACAGCACTACTTTTATCAAAGAACACACCGTAATTGAACAGTACCCTAACTCCGGTTTTCCGGTACTGTTCCTTAAAATGACAGATTCCATCGAACAGGAATGCCCTTTCTTAAGTAAAGAAGGCTGCACTGTTTACGAACACCGTTCTGCAGCATGCCGCACATACCCGCTGGGACGTGCAACACATCTGGCCGAAGACGGTTCTGTCATTGAACAGTTTGTAGTTGTTCAGGAAGACCACTGTAAGGGATTTGAAGAGGCCAATGCGTGGACAGCACAGGAATGGCTCAAAGATCAAGGTCTTGAAGAGTACAACTACTTTGCAGACCGCTACATGAGCATTATTTCCCGCTTTATTGATACAGACCTTGAACTGACGCAAAAACGTGTACAGATGGCTCTGCTCGCCTTCTACCAGCTCGACCATTTTAAAGGGTTCATGGAAGACATGGATCTTATGGACAGAGTCAACGTACCACAGGAGCGTCGGGAAAAAATTATGACTGACGAGAAGGAACGCCTTCTCTTTGCTATGGAATGGATGGAACTCATCCTTTTCGGCAACAGCACAACCCTTTCACACACCGCATAACAATGACTAAGAACAACGGTATTCCAGCCCATCCGGCTGTTTTTCGCGCAGACCAGTGGGACGACCTGCTGGAAGCATTGGCAGATAAGCGCGACAAATGCATTGTCTTCACCAACGGCTGTTACGACATCCTGCATCCCGGACATGTCGATATCCTTGCCCGTTGTAAGGCAGAGGGTGACATCCTTATCCTTGGCCTTAACAGCGACGATTCTGTACGCTCTTTAGGCAAAGGGGACGACAGACCGGTTAATACATTTGCCGTAAGAGCATATGTACTGGCTCACCTTGCAAGCGTTGATTACGTGGTTGAATTCAATGAATCTACACCGTTTGAGCTTATTGACGCAGTACGTCCGAATGTACTCATCAAAGGCGGTGACTGGGGTATCGATTCCATTGTAGGAAAAGATATTGTGGAAGGTGACGGCGGAAAAGTGTTGAGCCTCCCCCTGTTACAGGGATTCTCCACAACGTCTCTTATCGAGAAGATCCGCTCCGGCTGCTAATTTTTGCATAGACAAAAATGAGTCCGCCCTTGTCGTTCCTCAGACAGGGGCGGACTTCTTTTTTGCGATATGCTGTTCGGGCTAGAAACGCGTATGTTGCGTGGCATACCGCAAAAGAAAAGATCCCCTTAGCGCCAACAGAGGGGATCTTAGCCAAAAACTATCTTTCCGTACCCGCTTCCGGCACTGAAGCGGCTTACTCCGGACAGTCTGTCCTGCAAAAGCAGAACTCCTAAAACATACACAGTGCTGATCTGTTCACCAAACACAGTCATTACCGTGCGAGAGGTCGCAAGGCGTACCTCGTTGTTTTAGCATTCCGTGCAAAAACCATATCACGCTTGATACATGGGGGCATCAGACGCCGTGACCAAAAAATTTCACTTTGCCTTGTCTGGAAGGCTGCAACAGCTGCCAATAGCTGTTGTTCATAAGGAGCTAAAATTTTCGGTATGGTCAGCAGTGAGAATGCTATAAAAACAAGCAACGTGTCTTATATAGGGCAAACTCTTTTTCGTGTCCTAAAAAAAAGTCTACCTTACGTTTCGACACCAACTTGTTGCCAATCAGATACATTTCTGCAAAACTTCTCCCAACATACTGCAATCACGAACCATAGGTAGAAAACACGTTATGTCTGCATCCGATGATCAAATCCCGCAAGAAATCCTTACAGAGCTGAAAACTCTTGCTCACGAAACTGCCCCAAATAATAACGCAACCAGCGCTGAAGAGCTGCTTCGTTTACTCATTCCACAGCATCCTGAAATCTTAGCAGATACTCCTTCTGCAATTACCGCAATAAAAGAGGCCATTGATACCCTCGGGAAATAGTATCAACCGCCTCGTTATGATCTGTTTGTGGCAACCCGCTAGCACTTAGGGTCGTTTTTACGTTTGCAGCGGCGTGTATGCACAAATGCGGCAACAATCACAAAGAAAATGATTGCCAAAATGGCTGCTGAAGCGGCAATTGCATCAATCTCATATTTTCCGATAACCATAACCGAACCCTCCGTAACGTTAGTTCCGTTCCTGATGCTGACAAACGGATTCTGTTGCTCCATTCTTTTCCGCTGTTGTTCTGACAACGGCGCGCTTAGTCTCCAGTGAAACCCCACCTGTTGCAGCTGTCTTCCCGTCCTCGTCAGAAGCTGAACATATGGCACTTTTGCAGCAGAAAAATTACTGCCTCGACGGGATTGCATTTGCTTTGACTTACCCTGCGCCAGAATCTCTGTAGCCCCGCCGCGAGATAACGCAGCCTGCAACCACGAGCTTCTCAGCGGTGCATGCGCTATTCCATAGCCCGCATCATCTCCGTAGCCCAGAGCCTTTGAACTTGCATGACACGACTCGCAGGTTCTTGCATTCCGAGTAACAGTATGCGGTGCCAGCGGAGCCACAACAAATGACGCTGCCAGCAGGTTCTCCAGCGGAGCAGTCTGCTCTGCATAGGAACCGGCAGAACTGTATACGGAAAGAGCAGTCTCTTCTCTATCAGTATCCACACGATTGACCCAAAGGTCTTCGATAGTTTTGTGAAGAACATTATAGATTGTCTGCGGATTGCCTTGCACACGATAGGAGGGGAAAATATGTCTGCGCAAAATGACTGCTTCGTCAGGGGCAAGCAGCGTTACATCCTGCTGCATCAGCGGGGTCAATGGACTGACTCTGCCTTCTCCGTTCACGCCGAGAACGGGGTTGCGCCACTGCACAAACTCTGTTTTGCGGGTCGCGACCAGTTTGTCGACTGATGAAAAAGTACCCAGAATATGGTTGCCATACTCCTGAGGCACCCACCCGCTATGGCAACTGTAGCATTCAAGCGATGCCATATGCTTAGGATTTTGAACCATGGCAGACACGGCCCTGTGCGGATTTTTCCACGTTTGGCGTTGTGCCATAGTTTTCAGCAACGGCACAGCATAGCTGATTCCTGTTGCAGAATGAACCACGACGGCGTTACCACGCCGGACAACATTACCGAAGGGATTTCCACGAGTGGAAAGTAGATAGCCATCTTCCGGTCTGTAGACATACCCTTCTTTCTGACTGGCGGGGAGCAAGGAGGTTGTCCCGCGCTTTTCTCCACTGACAACGGGTACTGCAAACTCGTCCTGCCAGCCTGTCGGCAATTCCCACGGAAACTTCTCTGTTGTTCCATGGCAGTCAGCACACTCGATTTCCACATTTACCCTACCGGATACCGAAATGTTTCCAGTTCCATGCATTGCTCTCGTGGAATGGCAATCCTGACAAAGCAACCCGCCTGAAGGATTACCAAACCGGTTCATACCATTATGATGCACATCATCGCGCATTGCTCTTAATTTCTGAGTCCCTGAAATACGCATTTTGCCTGAATAAGACAGGGCAATATGTTTTCCTTTTGCATGGCATTTTGCGCAATTATCAATGGCTATTCCCGAAACAGTTTTTCCCTCAACAACAAGTGTGCTTCTGGCTGTCCCCTGCAACGTGTGTGAGCGCTGAATACCATCTTCAGTATACCGCACATGGCACGCCGCACAGCCAGACCCTTTACCACCACTATTAACATTCCAGACATGACATCCAGCACATTCTGAGCGGGTATATCTGTACGCAGCAAGCTGGGGGGTCGCTTCAATTCTCTTCCAATCATGATATAACGGCAGGGCTGTTATACGCTCAGTAAAAACGGCTTGCTGCTGTTTCTGAAGAGTACGCATATAGAGCTGGTACTCAGGAGTACCTGTCGGTGGAAGAATCCCGTCCACATCTGTCACTGTATAGACGCCAACCGGAGACTCCGGCTTTATTCCCCATCCCTGTAATATGGCCGACATATGCCCTGCACCAGTTGCCATTCCTGAGCGCTGCAATGAATACACCCGCTTTGCATGGCATTGACCGCATGTTCTTTCTACAACTGGAGCTGCTGCAGGCGTCGCTGTAAACTCTGTCAGAAGACTCTCCGGCGGTGCACCTTCATGTACACGATTCTCCCACATGGCTGCGGGATCTCCTCCATGACAAACAACACAGCCGTTGGGATCTCCTTGATCTTCCCCAAGTAAATAAATCTGCTTTGCCATTTCTGAATCGTGGGAACGAACAGGCTCGTGATCAATATGACAGTTCCCTGCAAGGCATCCTGTCCCGACAGCAGGATATTTTTCTGAATCAAGCTGCACGGGAACAGCGCACCATGCAATGCCAGCATACAAAACCATACAAACCAACGTAACGACACACCTGCCTAACATACTAAACTCCTGAGCAATTCCATACAACAAACGGGAATACTCAACAGTACAGCAAACACTGCGTTGGCGCGACAGTTGTTTCCAATATATCACCACGTTAATTGAATAAATATATACATTCCTGAACATGATGAGAACTCATGCTCTTCTCTCAATCTTGCACACAGTGCATCAACAATGTCATAGAGCCAATCCACTTAATCCGTATAAGCGGGTGAACCCTTTTTTCCTCTTAGTGTATTCTGGATGCTGGCGTTGTTGATTACATGAGAAACTTAGGGGAAGAACCATGCGGGTAATAAGCAAAAAAGTTACACCCTCAACGCTTGAGGGATTTGAACAAGCCGGAAAGAGCCATGATGCTGTCTGCCTGACAAAAGACGGAACACTCAAAGCCGGAAAAGCATGGAAAGAACACATCGTATGCATGCTGGAGCCGCTCGGCATTGGAGCCAAATCATGCATAAATGCAAAACGTGAAGCCGTTGCAGGAAACCGCAATGCTGCCTGGGCGTTATGGGAAGGACTTGTAAAAGAATACGGTATGGATAATGCCAAAGAAGCGCTTGCCAGCGCAAACTCATCCATACACGGCATGAATGACATTAAAGCGCATTACGGTATCATCTCCCGCAAACGCAGAGGCCAGGAGGCACCGTTAACCTGTCATGATATTCATTCGATGATTCTTGCCACAAGACACGTTAAATTCATGCGCGATCGTCAAATGGAAGACCTGCAACGCCGCGCTCCCATGCCTGAACACGAAGCAGCATTTTATGACCCTGAAGACCATCATACAGCCGAGTTGAGCGACGCCATAAAAAACCATCAACGCGTAGTGGATTTTGTCAGTAACAGGGACAACCTGCTCTTTTTGATACATGAACTGCACGAAGAGCCGGACAGACTTAACCAGTCTCGAATTGATTATGTCACTGCCCGCCTTTTGAAGGATGTTGAGCACACCAAACACAAGGGTGTTTTTTCTCGTAACCAGATTGTTCGTCTGGCAGAGCGTGCCCTTCGGGAATCACTAGAACATAAAGCTGCGTGGAGCCGCATGCAGACCATGAAGATAGGGCTTAACAAGCGAATCTCCGAACCAAGCAACTTTGAAAAAGACAGCAAGGCATTACGCATCGCAGTGCTTGCAGATGCAAAACGTATCATTACACAGCGGTATGTTCAGGATACCGGAGCAGAGCTTGGATTTACCGTCGGGGATTCAATGGCAGGAAGGGTTGTAAAAGCGGTATTGAAAGAAATTGAAAAACAGGTTGTCAGCAGGCAGGTTGAACTAAAGTCAGAAGACTTCAAAAAAATCACCACAGAAGAGCTACGCCAGCGCGTTCGATTTTAACGTGCATGCTACTCAAAACATACTGGAAAAAATACACAGAAAAAGCTGTTCTCGTGTAGAGAACAGCTTTTTCACTTGTAAGCCATGCTAAAAAAAGGCTAGATGAACAAGTCGAGCTCATCGCGAAGAAGACCTTCTGCGATTTTGTTGGAATCGATCTTGTATTCGCCGGAAGCAATCTGTGCTTTGATAGCAGCAACTTTATCTTTGCGTACTTCCGGTGCGTTCATAGCTTCTTTATATGCTTCAGTGCGCAAGCGTCCTTCATCGGAAAAGCTCACTCGATCACCTTTGGATTCGGCATCTACAGGAGCCTGCTCGCGTCCAGCTTGTTCACGTCCAGCCTGCTCTGCGCGATTGCCTTTTTTCAAAGACGAACCGAACTCAAGCTTCGCGTTATAATCATAAACTTTCATTCCCTACCTCCCGGTCAACGGCACCTTATAACATGGTCGCATTGACTTTGTCTAAAGAGATTGCCCAGAGCCTGTTCATTATATCTTCTTTTTCATCGCTTGAAAGCTTTATCGGTCGAAAATCAGTTACTTTATAGATTTGTAACGAAAGATTTGGAAAAGGGTTTCTAAAAATAACGGCATACCCTAATTCCGCTTCAAGCTGTGCCTTAATTTCTTCTACAATTGCATTAGTGCTGCCGGAAAAAAGCAAATTCTCATAAACTTCTCTGGCTACACGTTCAACAAGAGCCTGTCGTCTTTCTTCTGAAAGACGCTGCTCCATGTCAGAGAATTGGTCATCCTCATCATAGTACCCATCAGAATGCAAAAAACGCACCGAACCATTAGCCCTGGCAATAACCTGGGCAGAAGTAATTTGCTTCTTGTATTTTCGAAGCATGTTTTGCACATAAAATGATTGTACCGTCATGACGCTATTCTCTTAATAACCGCTATCGACCTTCCAGCAATAAACTTTAGAGTTCTTTGCATTAGATTCTGCTTATCCGTAAAAATAATGCAAAAAAAATATTCTATTATCACCACGCCCTATCGTGCAGCTACGCAGACATACACCTTTACAAAACAGCGACCGCGGTACAGCGCTTCCTGATTCAATTTATTGACAAATGCTGTGCAGGTACAGCACAGTACATCAAATTTCATGCACAGTATAACCAAAGTAACCATTCACATATGTCAAATTCTGTTTACTCTACGTTAACACCGATTGTTCTGGCCTCCGGCTCGCCACGCCGCAGACAATTTCTTTCTGAACTCGGTATCGTATTTACAATCGAAACAATTTCAGGCGAGGAGCCCCTTCCTGTTACCGGTGAAGTACCGGAAGATTTCGCATGTCGCTGTGCCCTTGCCAAAACACAGTCAGTCCGTAATGCATCAGACAACCGCGAAACTGCTTGCTTTATCGGCGCAGACACTATTGTAGTGCTTGGTAACGAAATCATGGGCAAACCGGACAATGATGCACATGCTCTCGATATGCTGAACAGACTTTCCGGAAGCACGCACAAAGTTATCACCGCCACTGCCATTATTTACCCAGACGGAACGACAGACGCATATGCCGTTGAAACGGCTGTCACCATGAAGAAGTACTCAAAAGAGGCTCTAACGGCCTATATCCGCACAGGAGAACCAGCTGACAAAGCTGGTGCATATGCAATTCAAGGCATCGGCTCATTTCTTGTGGAGTCAATCTGTGGTTCATGGTCCAACGTGGTAGGACTACCGGTTACCGAATTATTAGAAAAATTGCAGAGTGCAGAAATCGTCACTCCATCTGTTTAATCCAACTATAACAGGTACTATTCAAAGGCTGTTTCATGACTACTGAAATTTCATTGCAAGACAAAATTGCTGTTCATGCCTCCCGACTCGGGCCGTCAGGACTTTCACCATATGCTCCGGGCACAGTAGGGTCTGCCGTTGCGATCATACTGGCACCTGTTTTCTTTATGCCCCTTCCAATATGGCTGCGCGTACTTGTCATAGCAGCCCTCTTTTGCTGGGGCAGCATCCAGATTACTCGTGCTGAAAAAATATTGGGAAGCAAAGATCCGGGTGAAATTGTTCTGGATGAACTAGTAGGACAATGGATTACGATTCTACCATTTGCATCGCTCTCCTTTTGGTGGATGCTGCTGGCCTTTGCCCTCTTCCGCCTCTTTGACATCACAAAGCCGTACCCTGTTAAGGATTCAGAAAAATGGCTCACCGGAGGATGGGGAGTTATGATTGATGATGTCCTTGCAGGAATATACGCAATGGGCTGCCTTGGCGCGCTCCACACGCTCTTCGCGTAGCAGCATATATAAACGCCAGCCCTGAAGATTTACTGCCACAGCACAATGCTCTGGCCAGTATTCTGAATACAAAGAAGCCGAACTTATAGCATACTAAGAGTATGTAAGAGTTCGGCTTTTTTGTATGACGCAACAAGGTACGTGATTGTCGTCAAATGACGCTCCAAAATACTGTTCGCAGTTCTGGAGCCCCGCCGTAAGAAAATGGGTCTTCCTTACGGCGGGAGGAGTCTAAGACTGAGGAGTTACCTAGAGGTATTGTGATACCACTTGCCGATTCCTAGCACGATAACCACAAACAAGCGTTATTAAGCTTTTTCCATACATGAGCTACAGAAGAGCCCATAAGCATGTGACGCATAAAGCTGTTTCCAGTACCGGAACGCCCCATTGCCACTACAGCAAAGTTACCCTGATCAGAGGTTTCCATAATTACGGAAGCGGGGTCGTTGGAATGGGCCAAACGGGTTTCGATGGCTTCTTCCCTCACACCGTTTGCAACCAGCAGTTCAACTGCTTCTGCTACAACACGGTGGCTGGTTTTTGAAATGAAACACTGCGCCTTGCGCTGATTGCGGAACTGCTTATTCAGAAAAGCAACACTCGGAGAAGCGGTAGTGTATTTTTTACCTGGAGCCACATGCAGCACAGTGATGGTGTGCAGTGGGTTACCTGCAAGCATCTTTGCTACATGTTCAGTGATGTTTCTGGAGGAACGTGAGCCGTCCACACACAACAGCACATTCCTGCGGCCATGGATTGATGAAGGGGCAAGCCAAACCGGTCTTGCACAGGATCGCTCAATAACCTCTTTTGTAATATCGGCGGAGCCGTTTATCATGCTCTCAAACCAAGACTTGCCTCGTTTACCAAGGACAAGTGCTTCATGGTCACCGTTTGCAGCTTCTTCCATCAAATCCCACGCCTTAGAATGGGTCTGAACCTTGGAAACAAGTGCCAGGCGGTTGCTTGAAATGCCTACCTGCTTCAGGCTTGCCTGAGCAGTGACCAAGCACGAGAGCTGCTCACCTGTACGTGCTAAAAACTCTTCAGCAACGGTCTCTTTGGCGCTTGAAGACCGTTCATTCGTGCCGAGTAACTGAAGTTTTTTTGCGTGTTGCAGGTGAAAAAGTGTAAAGTTTGTCAGATCATCCTGACAGAAAAAATCACGCACAAACCGAATGCCGTATTGTTTGGTGTGGTCGTTACCGACCCCAATGAGCACGCTACGTTGTGTTCTAGTTTGGGACCAAACAGATGATTTCATCAGTGTTGCTTGCTGCATCATACTGTTCACTCTCTATTAAGTTATTTGTTTACCTGTGTTGGCGCACAGGCCTGACTCGTTAATCAGTTGGTTTTATTGATATACAAAAGTTCTTTTTTTCACAAGGCTTTTATTGCAACCTTTTGTTTTTATTATTTATAAAACAAAAACCTATGATTTCTGATGGTTGCATACCATTTTACCCTACTTTTTTATCATAATTGGCAAAAAAAAATTCCAATTTAATTGAAGAAAACATCAAATAAAATTGCGGATTGAATATTCAATCCGCAATAAAAGGGAAAAGAGGCAGCAAGCATTTTTTATTCTCTTTTCCACAGCGCCAACAACACACATAGCATATACGATTGAGTACACAAACAAAAATTGTAAAAAATTGTCAGTAAGACGATCACCTCAAACCACATAAGTTGCACCGCACCAATATCCAGTTGTGATATAAAAGTTTGTAGCTTTGATCATTTCATGAGCTGAACAAACACAAATATACTTAGTAAGTTT
>NZ_JXMS01000018.1 GCF_001672295.1 Halodesulfovibrio spirochaetisodalis
GCAAAATAATGCTTAAAATTAATACTTTTTTGCTTATTTTTTTGAAAAGCTGTAAATGCCGACTCCCTCGAATATTTGTGCATAAAAAAAGGCCACCCATAGGGTGGCCTTTTTACGTACTGTCAATTTTGGAATACGAAAGTTTAGTTAGAAATTGTACTCAACGAGAGCAGCAGCTTTAAATACGTTGTCTACATCTTTTGCAGAGCCTGCATCGAAGTCAGTGACAGCGTATGCAAAGTCAACAAGCAGGTTCAGGTTGTCATAGATGCTATAAACAGAGGAGAGGTCAAACTCAGTTGCGCTGTCGTCTTCGCCCCAGCTTGTGATGCTGCTGGATTTGTCGTTGGTACCGCGTACGTAAGTTACACGTACTGTGTGGCTGAGTTTTTCAGTAAAGCTGATTTCTTCCAGATGCAGACCGATACCCCATTTGCCAAGAGCACTGCCGAAGATGTTGTCAGAATCCGGCCCCATCGCACCTGCACCAATGAGAGTGGTCATGCTGAAGTCGTCATCGTCAATGCTGCGCATGCGGCCTTCGCCGTCGCTGTCATTACCGGAAGCGTACCAACCTACAAGAGCAGGAACAACCATGTCGGTCGTGTACGCTGCTTTACCTGCTACAGCGTAGCCACCATCTTTAGTGTGCTCTTTGCCGTAAATACCGTCAAAGGCGAGAGCAAGGTTAGGCATTGGGTTTGCTTCAACAGAAGTACCAACCCAGTAAAGGTTGTTTTTAAAAATTTCGCCTTCCACATCTACTTTGTTGCTTACGTTTGCAAACATAAAGTACGGGGAAACAACCACGTTCCCAAGTTCAGCGGAAACAACGCCACCAAAGAGATCCATGGTAGAAGCTTTCGCAGAGCCTGATTTTTCGGTGTCGTACGGACGAGCAAAAAATGCTGTTACGCCGATGTTGTCAAATGACTGAGAAACAGCAATAGCTGCAACATCATTATCAAGTACAGGAGAAGCAGTAACAGCGCCTGGCAGACCGAAGCCCTGAATACCCGCACGAACTTTCATTTCAGTTGATGGAATGAGGAAATCAACATACGCACGCAGAGTGCTCACGTTAACACCATCAGCACCAAGGGAACCACCGGAACCGGCACCAACTTTGTTGTTTGCCTGTCCCCACGTCTGTTCAATACGGAAGAGGGTAGTTGCGGAAAGGTTTTCGGAAGCGATGATGTCAATCTGTGTATCCATACGCTGGATAAAATTGTTTGTATCGTCGCTGGAACCGTCAAGGTTCACGTAGTCATATCCAACCCACATGGAGCCGGAAGCTTTGATTTCAGCAGCAAAAGCGCCAGTAGTAGCGCCAAACATCATGCAAGCAGCGAGAGCTGATACAATGAAGCGTTTCATGGGATGTTACCTTCTTAATTCTTGTATTCCAAAGACAGTATTTCGATAAGGAAATTCATTTTCAATCAACATTCAAAAAATTGAGATGGAGCATACCATCTCGTAATTCAAACCAGCTCTATGGCGAGTAGAGTGGGTAGATGTGACTTCATGCGAATAAAAATATTCGTGCATTGCGAAAATGAAATTCGTTATCAATCTGATGAGCTTTGTAAAAGGCATTAGATTGATCTGTCAAGCAGCTTTTTTCTGTAATCATTGGAAAAGATTTCCATACTGTGTTCACTCGTTATGATATCTTTAATTATTTTGAGTAATAAGACTGAAAGTGAGCGATACAGAAAAAAAGATTAAATGTTGAAAAAGATAAAGCCATTACTCAAAAAGGAAATCTAGAAATCACTGAGATTGTCTTCATAGTACGATATTCTTAAAACTGTTTTTCAGTTTTATAGCCTAGGAAATACTATGGATACATCAAAACATAAGCTTGGACTTATTGGAGCCACGTTCTTTATTATAGGCAGTCTAGCAGGTAGCGGGGTAATTGCGTTGCCACAACAGCTGGCTGCTATAGGTTCAATTACATTGTTATCCTTCCTGCTTGTAACCGCTGGAGCCCTGTGTCTTACGCTTGTTTATGTTCGGGCTGGTGCCTTATTTGACAATCCAAGTCCGACAGCTCTTGCAGCGTACGTAAACCCGCTTCTTGGTGCAAAGAGCGGGCTGTTTTATGTATATTCAAATCTGATTTCCAACGTTTCAATCCTGATAGCCGGACTTGGCTACCTGACATATTTTGTCCCATCGTTAAACCAGCCAATAATTCTAGGCTGCGTAGTCATAGCGCTTATCTGGGTATTTACATTGCTCGCTTTGCGTGGCGCCAAATTTGTAACCATGGTTGTTTCATGCTCAGTAACTGCATTACTGTTATCAGTAGTGCTTACCGCAATATTTGGCTGGTTCTCGTTTGATATATCATTATTCAAGCAAAATTGGGATGTAGCCAATTTACCCCAAGGTAAAGCAATCCTTTCAGGCTTTGCCGTCTTATTATTCTCATATGTTGGTGTTGAAGCCGTAGCAAACAACTATGAACTTGTTAATAATCCTAAACGAAATGTGCCCATTGCTACAATCGCAGGGTTCATCGTGGTAGCAGTTCTGTACATTGTTTCGACAACCGTTCTCGAAGGCATGTTCACAGCCAAAGTAATTCAAAATCAACCAGCTACGTTTTCATTATCGATTGAGCATATTTTTGGCTCCAAAATATTAGGGCAGATATCTTCACTTGTGATGGCCATTGCTTGCCTATCAAGCTTTCTTGCATGGAATATTTCTGTAGTCAGTGCTGCAAAAACCAGTGCAGATCACGGCTTTCTTCCTAAAATATATTCTTACACCAATAAATACAAAGTGGGCAGCCGCGGGTTGTTGCTTAATGCCTTCATCATGACATGTATTGAACTTGGCCTGATGTTTTTGGGCAGTGATATTGCTGTGGCATTCAATCTTACTGTGACAATTTCAATCCTATTAGTGCTGTTCCCATATTTTTGGTCAGGAATAGCGCTCATCAAAAAAGGTTTTGAGACAGGAAAACACTCGTATTTTGATATCACAATTGCTTCATTGTCATCTGTCTTTTTAATTTCAGCATTTATGTCAGCAGATTTTGCAGAACTATGGCTGGTCATTGTTTGCGTAATGGTTGCTCTGGCCGGCTATGCATTGCTTTTTGCAAGCCAGAAAAAATAGCAGGAGAACAGCATGAAACTTACAAAAGCAGACTGGCCGGTCTTGATCGTTTCCGGCTTGTTCGATCTAAAGAATGATGCAGGAGAACGAGTTCGGGACTTAGAGCAAGAGTTAACCTTAGAGCAGCACTGTTCTGTTCTCCGTGCTTACTGCTACAAGGATGCAGCTAATATTGTACACAGCAGAGCGGACGTCGGTGTTATCGTTATAGACTGGGATATCCGGCATGAATCAAAAGGGGAGTGCGGCAACCCTGAAGTGTTACTTCAAGAAATACGTAAGCGGAACAAGCAAATTCCAGTATGTTTACTTATGGATGATGATCGTAAAGAAAATCTGTCAACAGAGCTCCTGTCCATGCTTGATGAGTTACTGCTGAAGCACATGGATACTGTGGAGTTTTTAGCTGGAAGAATTGAAACATTGTTACTGGAATATATACGACGTATTAATCCGGTATTTTTTTCTGCGCTGGTTCAATATGCTGAAGCATATAAATATGCATGGCATACACCTGGGCACATGGGCGGCGAAGGCTTTTTAAAAAGCCCTGCAGGTGTGGGCATGCATAAATTTTATGGCGAAAATGTATTTCGATCCGACCTTTCAATTTCTGTCCCTGAACTTGGCTCTTTGCTCGACCATAGCGGGGTCACCGGTGATGCGGAGAAAAATTCAGCTAAGACCTTCGGCGCAGACTTTACGTTCTATGTTTTGAACGGGACATCTAATGCAAACCAAATCATCTGGCGCTCTCAGGCCGTTCGGAACGATATAGCTGTCGTAGACCGCAATTGTCATAAGTCACTTAACTATGCGATGGTCATTACAGACATCTACCCTGTGTATATGAAGCCGCGAAGAAATCAGTTGGGAATCATCGGCCCATGCTCACTTTCTGAATTCACACATGAAACGATTCAGCAGCATATTGCAGACAGTACTATTATTCCTGCGGAAAAACAGGGTGTCGTCCCTGTGATGTCGGCATTAACAAACTCAACATACGATGGTCTGTGCTACAATATTGCAACCATTAAAGAAAAGCTGAAGCACAGTGTGAAAAATATGCATTTTGACGAAGCATGGTATGCATATGCCAAATTTCATCCGATATACAAAAATCATTTTGGAATGGCTGAGACAACACACAAAAAATATCCGCCTATTTTCTGCTCACAATCAACCCATAAGTTGCTGACAGCGTTTTCTCAGGCATCCATGCTTCATGTTAAAAATGGCAGCCATGTATCTGTTGATCCAACAGAAATGAATGAGTCATACATGATGCACGGTTCGACATCACCACAGTACAGCATGATCGCTTCCTTGGATGTGGCTACAAAAATTGTTGAAGATAGTGGGGAAGTGCTGTTGTCAGACTGCCTGCATGATGCTGTTTTGCTCAGACAAAAAATTGCCTCCATGGCAGAAGAGCTGCGTGAAAAAGGCAGCTGGTTCTTCTCTATGTGGCAGCCTAAGAAGGTTACATTTGAAAACAAGATGGTAGACTTCACCAGAGTACCAGCAACATTCTTAAGTTCTACTCAGCAGCCGTGGGTACTTGACGCCAATAATAACTGGCACGGATTTGAAAATATAGAAGATAATTTTGTAATGCTTGACCCGATTAAGCTGACTATCACAACACCAGGGCTAGATCAGGACGGTACCTACCAAGCAAATGGTATTCCTGCCATGCTCGTCACAGACTATCTGATCAACCATGGTATTGTGTGTGAGAAAACGGATTATTATTCATTTTTACTTTTGAATTCTATCGGGACGACGAAAGCGAAACAGGGCACGTTGCTTACAGCTCTCCTGAAATTCAAGGAGCATTATGATGCAAATACCTCACTGCAAGAAATCTTCCCTGATTTAGTCAAAGAGTATCCTGATCATTACAGTGATAAAGGCTTGAGAGATCATTGTGATGCTATCCATGTGTACTATAAAAAGTATGACATGCTGGGCATAATGCATGACGCCTTCGAAGTGATTCCCCATCAGGCTATGAAGCCGTCAGACGCGTATCAGGAAGTTGTTAAGAAGAATGTTGAGTATGTGCGGTTGAACGAATTACAGGGTCGAGTACCTGCGGTTATGCTCGTGCCATACCCTCCGGGAATTCCAATTCTTATGGGTGGGGAAAAAGTGGATGGAGCAGCAAAACAAATTTTGAAATACTTGCAGCGTAGAGAAGCATTCGAAAATACCTTCCCCGGATATGAGAGCGATATTCACGGGGTAGAGCGCGTTCAAGATTGCGGAAAGACGTATTTCAAAACATTGTGTGTGAAGAAATAATACAATAAAAAAGGTACGGTCGGAGTATATTCCGGCCGTACCTTTTTTATTTCAAAATAGACTACTGTGTAATTTTTAACTGCACAGCAGTAGCATATTTACCATTTTCGCTATTACCGGCCTGTACAGCCTTTACACGGGATTTGAGTTCCGGAAACTTTTTGACAATGAAATCCCGAACCGCATTTGCCCGTTCCAGAGCAAGCTTGCGTAAAGCTTCTTGGGAGGTGTCTGCCGTGCTCCGTAAATAATCTTCCATCTGCTTTACCGACCTGTCTTTGTACCCTAGCAGCCCGCTCGGGCGAGGGTTATTCGGCATGTCTGGAGCATCCTCATACGCTTCGGTTAAGTACTCTGCGTACTTGTATTTAGGCACATCAACCGTACTTATATCAATATTTTTACGCGTAGCTTTTGAGAGTGTCCTGTACCACTTTTCAATGACTGCTGTTTTAACTGCTCGTTCCTTCAGACCTTTCATGTCCGCATCTGTGTTGTAAAAACCAAGACACTCCAACTTAACATTTTTTTTAGTCCGGAGAATGGAAGCAATACGGTTAAGCGTATCCTGTTCCTTTTTGGAGAGACCGGCATACCCGGGAGTAAATCCGACGTATTTGGCATCCTCCGGCTTCACATCTCCAAGGAGTGAACTTACTACCGTAAAAGGTGAGACCGCTGCTTTAACAATAACGTTCACAAGTGTTTTTGTAATAAGCTGGCTGAGATGGAAATTAGGATCATTTAAATCACCTGTAACAGGTAAATCCAGTGAGATGTTGCCGTCTGGCTGCCGCATAAGTGAAAGGCCTAGTTTAATAGGAACAGAAGGGGCTTTTGAATTTGGATTTTTATTACCAAGCGTAAAGTTTTCGAACAAAAACGAGTTTTGAGCATTAAGCTTGTTCTGCTGAATTTTAAGTTTGATGTTGGCTTTAAGTGCCCCTGTATTCACGGGGTAGGCAATATACTTCACTGTGTACGGACTGAATTTTTTCAACCCTACATCCTCAATTTTCGCCGTAATATCGAGAGCAAATGGCTTTGCCATTGGGTTGACTGCTCCTGACGCAGAGATTCTTCTTCCCTGTAATGTTGCAGAAAAGTTGACAGGGGAGCTATTTGCTCTACTCAGATCAAACTTTTTGTATGAAGCTGAAATATTTTCAAAATCAAGAATAACTCTCGGATTGATGGATGCATCTTGAAACGTGACAGAACCGTCTTTAATTGCAATCGATCCTATGGAAACGCCAAACGGTTTTGTTGTGGCGACAACAGCGGCAGAGTTAGCAGAAGGTGCTCTGGTCTGCGCTGGCTGATTGCCTTGAACTGCGCGAACAATGCTTAACGAGCCATTGGCTTCTCTAGTGATATTGGTTGCTGGCTTTGCAATGGAGACTGATCCTATATCTACACTATTTTTGTCAGAATCCAACACCATACTTTTTATAGCGATCTGCCCAACAGAACCAATTTTTTCATTAGTGCTTTTATTGGCTGCAGAGACGTTATTCACCGTGACATCCGCATTAATGTTGTACTTAGTTTCTCCGTTATCAGGAACAGATAATTGAGTTTTTGCTGAAGTACTAACTGTTCCTGTTGCAATATTAACTTCTGAATACTCTTGAATATATCCGGCAAAATCAGGAATGTTCAGGTTTGAAACGTCAATTTTGCCATCAACAGCAAGTGGCGAGTGAGTGAACGTTCCATCTGCCTTGATAGTGCTTTTGTCATTAACTCCAGTTGAAACAGAAAACTTAGACGGAGTATTCGCAAGGGAAATATTGTCTGCAGTAATGGCAACATTTTTTAGATGAGTAATTACTTTGCGCTTCAGTGCTGTGTCATTAAACGTAATTTTACCGTTTGTAACGCCAACAGATTGAATCTGCAGCTTCCATGGGGATTCGGATGACTTCTTACCGGAATCTGCGGATTTTTTTGCAGGCTCTTTTTTTGCCTCACCTGCAAAGAGTGTTGCCAGATCAATTCCCTCTTTATCACGTGTTAAAGTGATGTCCGGGTCAGCTAAGCTTATTTTCGCAATGGATACAGACTGTTTTTTTACGTCAACGGCAGCCCCATCTACCGTTAAGGCTCCCAAAGTGATCGGGGCTTTGGGGTATCCCTTTCCTGTAACTGTAAGTTTTTGCAGACGGATGCTTCCATCAGCAATCGTAATTCCGATTTCTTGTGCAGAATCTGAGGAAACCTTGAGTGTTGCGCCCGCAGAAAGGGCACCGCTGCTAATCTGCGCCGGTGTTGCTGCAGCAATGTACGGTGTGAATTGCTTCAGGGACAGGTCAGTAATTTTTGCTTTTATGTTAGCTGCTACCGGTGAAACAGAGACATCTCCCTGAACAGAAATCATTTTCTTTTCGCCAACGTCCAATGCAACTGTTGCTTTGCTGCCGTCAGCAGTAGAGAAGTTTTTAATTTCCAGATCAACAGGTTCGAAGATGGTTGCAAAGGTTCCTTGAACCGCACTGTCCTTAAAAGCAATCTTACCTTTTTTGATTACAAGCGATTCAACGACAACAGTAAAAGGACGATCTTTTGCTGTAGGCTTTTCTTTTTCTGTCTTTTTTGATGCGGTAGTGGGAGTAGCTTTTGGGGGAGCCGGTTCTTGCTTGGTAGAGGTTTTCTCAGTTTTCTGAGTGGTGGATGATACGACAACCTTATCTTTTGTCTCTTCTTTGGCTTCATCAGAAGCATCAACTGCAAAATACGTTGCCCAGTTGATTGAACTGTCTTTATCTCGATGAACTTCAATGAAAGGATTATCAATTGCGACTTGTTCAACGGTGAGCATTTTCTTCGCAAGAGAAAAGTCTTTAACAATAAGCTTGATGCGCGGAATAGTGAGTACAGGCGACTTATCATCTTTGGTCATCCCTAAATCAACCAGTTCAACTCCGCCTTTAACATCAAGATCCATTGGCTTGCCTTCAGGTCTGCTGAATGCAAGGTGCACATCGATTTTCATTGTCCCTGATGTAATGGCAACCGGTGAAGAAAGAGGAATATAGCGCCAGTAGCGCGCCAGCGGTACATTCTCCATGGAGAAAGAGAACTTGGTCAGGTAGTTTTCGGAAAACGGATAGGTGGAGCCATCAAGGTCAAAAGGAGCCCCGTTAATCAACATAGAAAGTTTTGGCTGCACAGCTTCTTTATGATCACCGGGGAAGGAAGACGTTAACGGCACTGCCAGCGACAATTTACTAATTGTCTGAACGGTATTCATCTTTTTGTCATTAAAGACAATGGTTCCGTCTTCAAGAATAAAATTCAGAAGTTTAAACGGAAAGATTCTTCCGTCTTTTTTTTCTGTAGTGTCAGTTTGTTTATCTGCCTCTTTTGCCAACTGTGCCTGGTGCTCAATAATATCGTCAATTGAAAGACGGTCATCCTTGTAACGGGTGATGTTGATAGAAGGCTTAACAATTTTTACGTACTGAACAATCGGGGCCATAGCCAGAATGGATTTACCCGATAGCTTGGCTTCCAACATAGCAACTGAAAACAAACTGCCATCGTCATCTTTTTTGATGATAGAAAGATTTTCAAACTGAACGCATAGTGTCAGCGGATTAAGGCTAATATCGCCTATTGAAACTTTTCGTTGCAGCAGGGGGGGGAGTTGCTTTTCCAACTGCCATTTTGCGACAGGTGCTATTACCAGAAACCCTACAATTACATAGATAATAAAAAGAGAAGCAAGGGTTATCGCTGTAACTGTGGCATACTTTCTTGGTCTTGTTGAAAACAACATCTTCCAGTTCATACAAGCCTCTTATGTATAACGACTAAAATTATTTACATGAAAATTGAGAGCAGGTTCAATCTTGGTTCAACTGCGTACCATTATTCCTACCTGTAATGTATGAATGTATGTGCAGGCAGAAAAGAATGTTAATTAATTTCTTCACTCGAAAAGATCAATCTGCAAGGCAGAAAAACCAAATATGACTGTACCCCGAAACACAGGGAACGGCTATCCGTTTACAAATCATTTTTGTCTCGTATGGCCTGATTGTCAGAAAGTTAAATAAGGTAGGAGTGCAGTATTTTTTTAATGCGGCGGATTATATAAATGACTCAGTAATAGAAAAGGCTACTCTACAATATAAAGGCCATTTTTGCCTTATGAAAACACACTGGTTTAAACAGGAGAGGATATGAGCAGCTTATTATATATTGAAGCATCTCCCCGCAAGGAGCGTTCTAAATCCATTGAGATTGCAAAAGAATATTTACAAGTATTTCGTACCAAAAATGAAGATTGCAATATTACCACATTAGACTTGTGGGAACTCAAGATGCCGGAATTTACGGATGAACGAATCAATGCAAAATACAAAGTACTGCATGGTCAGCCCCATACACCAGAAGAAAAAGAAGCGTGGGATGAGATTGCGCATTTTGTGGAAGGTTTTGCCGCAGCAGATTATTATCTATTTAGCCTGCCAATGTGGAATTTTTCCATCCCGTATAAGCTTAAACACTTTATAGACATCATAACACAACCTGGACTTGCGTTTACCTTTTCTCCTGAAACAGGATACCAGGGGCTCATTACAGGGAAACAATGTACGGTCATTTACGCACGGGGCGGGGAGTATGCAAGTAAAGAAACCGCCTCTCTGGATTACCAGAAAACATACTTTCAATTCTTACTGTCATTTATCGGATTCAGTGACATTCAAAGCATCACGCTTGATGCAACATTAGGCTCACCGGAAGTAAAGGAAGCCAATATGGCTGAAGCGCTTGTGCAGGCAAGAGAGATTGCAGGCTCACTATAGCAATAAAAAAAGGCTCCATACGGAGCCTTTTTTACAGTAAAGTCGATTAAAACTGGACTTGAAAGCCGCCACCCCATCCGTAGTCCGAATGCCACTGCGCCATAAGGGAGAATTGATCAGAAATAATATAGTACGCACCGATAATACCTTCCCAATAGTCGTGCGTATCAAATTGTGCTTCCCCTTTTATGGCAAGGCGCGGAGTAAGTTGGAACGTTTTTTCTAGAGTACAACGCGCACCACCTTCAGTATCTACCCATGTTCGTGAATCTATGTTGAACGGCAAAAGATATCTGATACCGATAACGCCACGTCCGACTTCAGTATCAGTATTATTCATAAACATATCCCCACCAATAAACGGGGAGAAAAAGCGGTTTACATAGTAATCATATGTACCGATAAATTCTGACTCGACATAGTCAATAATCTGCCAGCCAATTTCCCATGTAACCATAAAGATATGGCGGGTAGAACTTGCCTGAACAAAACCTTCAGTCGTATTGCTGAGAATATTTGCTTCGCCGAAGGCAGTCCAATGTTCGTCGTACAAATTGGGACGGACTGCGGCGAGAGCCGGATCCATTTGAAAACCTTCATAATGAACAACACGCGCCATACCCGCCTCAAGATGATAGAGCAGGTGGCAGTGGAAAAACCAGTCCCCAAATTCATTTGCATCAAATTCAATAACAGTCGTACTCAATGGAGCAACATCAACAGTATGTTTCAATGGGGAATAATCACCTTGTCCGTTAATTACCCTGAAAAAATGTCCATGCAAATGCATCGGGTGATGCATCATGGTTCTGTTGATCATAGTAAAACGAACTTTCTCCCCTTGATGTATCCTGATTGAATCACTTTCAGAGAGCACTTTACCATTAATCATCCAGACATACCGCTCCATGTCTCCATCCAGCGTCATTCGGATATTTCGAGCCGTTTTATGCGGTGAGAAATTGGTATTATGCAGTGCTCGCAATTTATTATATGGAGGCCACGGACGTTGTGAAGAGCTTCCGTCAATAACTAGCGGTGTTGAAGACGCGACATCTGAGGCAAGCGGTTTGAAATTCCATGTATATTTTTTTCCACTCGGAGAGTCAGGAATAGGGTATGTCAGCTCTTTCTTTTCACATGGCGGCTGCGAAATACACTCGGATTGAATGCGTTGCGGGTGCGGGCAGGGAATACTTGCTGGCACACCGGCAAATGTTTTTTTCTGTACATCATCTGCATGCGACTTCATGCTCCCCATTTTTTTTGAATGCATAAGACGCCCCGGAGTATCAAAAATTCCAGTCGCTACACGGGCATCCGTTAATCCCATCACGTCGTTTGGCGTAAGGGCTGTAAGCTGTCCTAACGTGAGTTTTCCCATCTGGTGATACAAATTCGGCTTGGGGATATCCGGTGCTGCGTGCAAAGGACCTTCACCTATCCAGACAGAGGCATGTGCTGAGCCGTCTTGTGCTGTTGCTCGAAATTCATATGTGCCATCTGGAGGGACGGTAATGATGACATCATATGTTTCAGCAACACTGATCAAAAATCTATTTTCATCAACAGGTTCCACGCGTTGTCCGTCTGCAGAGATGATAGTCATAGGGCCACCAGCAAATTCTACTAAAAAGAACGTGCTTGCTGAGCCGTTAATAATACGCAGGCGAATCGTTTCGCATGGTTTGGCAGGCAACCGTGATTGAGGCTTTCCATTGGCAAGAAAACGATCGTACGCAATGTCTGCTATATCAATATCCGGCATTCTCCGCAGTTCACGCATCAGATAATCACCAAGCATGCCAATGCGCGCAGCTCCAACAATACTTTGCGATGCACCTTTTTGAAGGGATGGGGCGTCACTCCCTCGCTTAAGCCACCTGTACACAAAGTCGGGAGAGGTATCAGTCCAGTCAGAGAGGACAATTACCTCATCACGGTTTGTTACAATGTCATCACATTTCGGGTGTACTACGATTGAGCCATATAACCCGCGCTGCTCTTGAAATCCGGTATGAGAGTGGTACCAATATGTACCGTGCTGACGGATAGGGTATTCATATGTAAATGTTGTATGGGGTTTGATAGGCGGGAAGCTTACATACGGCACTCCATCCATATTGGGTGGAACAAGCATGCCGTGCCAGTGTACAGATGTTGGAACATCCATAGTGTTATGCACGTGGATTCGTGCACAATCGCCTTCTGTAAAAACTAACGTTGGTGCGGGAATCTGTCCGTTGACTGTGACAGCAGGAACTGATGTGCCTGTGATATTTACCGGTTGCTCTGCAATGCTAAGATGATATTCAACAACTTTAGCTTGTGTCGGGGCTGCAAAAAACACCAATAAAAAGAAAACTACATAAATGAGGATGTCACGAAAGGTTCTGTGCATAGGGGCTCCTGTTGAGGCATCAATAGTGCATGGATACAACTGCCTGCACGGAATCCCCACAGTACTATACAAGAGCTCATATGTGTAGATTAAAGTCTTTAATTTTGAATTGTTACAATAGGGCTAACGAGGCTCAAAGGTCACAGGAAACAACGAGGAAAACACGAAGATGCTAAAATTTCCATTGAATGTTGAGTGCCAGATATTGCAGGTGGTTTGTACCATATTCGCCTTTTAACCTGCCTGTAAGCGGGCCGCCTTTTCTATCTATTTTTCCTTTACCTGCATCGAGGTACTGGTAAGCAATGCCCAGTGTTATATCCTCACCCCACTCATATTGAAGGCCTGTGGCAAGTCGGATCTGCCTGTCCAAAGGAAGTACTGGAGAACGGTTGCTCTCAGAGCATGGGGAAGTATCGTAAGCTGCGCCAACTGACCATATCCAGTCATCTGCTATACGTCCTTGTATGCCGACTGCGACATGCCACGTGTCGTCATAATCTAGATTGACTGTGGCATCAGAAATGGCTGTGTTCGAAATTGAGACTTCAAGTTCTCCGAATTGCCTCCAATTCTGCCACGATACAGTCCCCATCACTGCCCATAACGGAGTGATATCGTAGTGGAGACTAAACCCCACAGCTTGAGGTATCGTAAATTTCAAATCAATATCGCTTCCCAGTAGTCCGCTTTGTGTCAACAACGCGGTAAGAGCAGGCTCCAGACCTGATACGGACACAGCGTCATTAAATTTAACTTGAACAGGTGAACGGTAGGTAAGGCCAGTGCGCATCTTAGGTGTTATGGTATAAAACAAACCAGCATTGCAGCCTACACCAACAGTGGTGGCATCAACTTTAAGCTGTCCATCATTGTTTGATTCTGCTAACGGCGGATTATTAACAGCAGACTTCATAAAAAGCTTTGCGACAAGCATGTCTACACCGAACCCAGCAGACAGTTTCTCAGTAAGTTTGGTACCGAGGCTTACAGTAGCTCCGGCAGTAAACAATGATGCCTCTTGAACATAATACCTTCCACTCCAGTCATCATCATAGTTAAGCCCCAACCCAAAATAAGAACCAGTACCAAAACCGAACCAAAGGTTTTCCTCCAATCGACCTACGTAGCTAAAGCTGCCTGCAGGCAATACACCTCCAGCATTTCCTCCGTTTCCTCCAGAGAAGGTGTTTTCTTGAGCAGAGAATTGCGTATCTATGAATATGCCCTGAATTCCAAATAGCAGCTCTGAGCGGTTTAAATTAGTCATTGCAGCAGGATTGGTAATTGCTACTGAAGCGTCCAGTGCTGTAGCTCCACGTCCAGCAGCGGCTACTCCAAGATCTGGCGTGCCGATCTCATATAGCCAGACACCTCCTGCAATCGCCTGAGTTGAACAGCCAAACACAAGCAAAACAGCAACGAGCCATTTTCCTAATAGAGTTTGGAAAGAGTCTGTATGGTGAGGAGGGTTCTCTGCTTCCATAGTACCGCCTGAGAAAATGTGGAAACGAAACTACCTCCTGTTATCACAAGAAACTTTTGATCACAGTTATAGATGATAGTAATTATAGATACATAATAACTATGCGGCATTAAAATAGCTAAGGATCCCGGAAAGGGGATGCCGGAACCCTTAGCTGCTACAGGGGGAAAAGAAGTATGTGATACAGGCTGGTAGGATAGCCTGCTTGTGAGCAGGAAGTGCAGAGTGTTGTTCGTACTCTACGTAGGTAGGGTAGGCATACAGGTTGGAAAAATTCTAAAGAACCTGCACATTGCAGTCGGGGTAGGCATACGGCGGAACGTTGCCAATTGAAACCCTACGTGAATACAGACTTCTGAGGAGTCAGCATCGTATTTACATATTATGTTTCAATACACTGTTGAAACGCTCCGCCGTAGCCAGTGGTGCATAGTTTATTTCAAAGAAATAGCTATATCGAGACTGATAACTACACTTTTTATGAACTTTGCTGAAAACATTGCTTTTAATGCTCAGTAGAAAACAATAGCTGAAACGTACTGAAAAATAGCCTACCGTGTAGGCGCTATGTTTTTACATACTGCATTATATAATGGAGAACTTCGGAGCTGCACCCGAAGTACAGTGCGTCCATACAAGCTGTAACAGTAAAGTATTCACTATGCACTTTCATTCCTTACTTTATTCATTACAAGTAATAATGAAGTACTGAGACCCTCTGCGAGTATATTTCTCAGCAAAAAAGTAAGCTTATGTTCGGCAAGCTGTCTTTGATTGAGTACTTACACAACAAGTTTTAACATTTTACCAACTGAAACATTACAAAGTTGTTAGAAACAAAAAAGCCGGCAGAAATATCTACCAGCTTTCAGTGAGGATGTACTGTCTATATATGACGATGATACCGTCAAAAGGCGCTTTACTAGTGAGTGGAGCTATCCTTGGAAGAGTCCAAAACTACCTTCATATCACGAACAACTTTATCTTCGCCAGCACCATAATATTTTACAGATACAAATTGGCCTACTGCAAGATCAGATAATGTGATTTCGCTATCCCATTCGAGTAATCCATGACCTTTTTTTTCTATCTCTGACTCTGAGATAATCTGAAAGGTCATATTGTGGCCTGACACATTTTTTATGGTTACTGATGAATGAGGTACATCGATTCCTACAATTTTCCCTTTAACTTTAGGCCAATGATCATCCTTACCGGCATATGCGGTCATGACAGAACTTATGCTGAGACAAAAAGTGAGGATGAACACAATAAGTTTGGGAGTTAATTTCATAAACTTCTCCATCACAGTTTTATAAAATACCCGTCCTGCATTGCAGTCTGGTGCCGTAGATCTTGGAGGCACACTACAGAGAAGAGCTCTTCAAATCTCAAACAAACAGATTACAGAGTTGTTATAGTGGGAAAGAGCAGGGTGAAGGTCGTTCCCTTGTCGACTTCAGTTTGAACAGAAACGCTTCCATTATGGGCAGACATAATGGTCTGAACAAAAGCAAGCCCCAACCCGGTGTTTGATCTGTCAGCACGTGCTGTGTCAGCACGATAAAAACGGCTGAATATATGAGGAAGGTGCTGTTCCTCAATCCCTTTGCCGGTATCTGTGACTGATATTTTGACAAATCGCTTAAGATGTTCGGTGCTAAGGGTTATTTGCCCGCCTTCAGGAGTATACTGGATTGCATTCCCGATTAGGTTAAGGAGCGCACGGCGTAATAAATCTTTGTTTGCGGTCACATAGCCTGAACCCGACCAAGAAATACGAATACTTTTTTCATCAGCAAGTGCTTCCAGCAATGTAGTCTGCAGTCGAAATTCTTCTTCAATAGAACACTGCTCGACCTTAAGGGGACTTTTCATATGTTCTGTTCGAGTAAGAAACAGCATATTGTCCACAAGCTTGGATAAGTGCGTAGCTTCAATCTCAATAGTTTCAAGAGTTTGTTTGTACTCTTCAACTGATCTGTCGCGATTTAGTGTCACACTTGCAGCGGAAAGCATGTTGTTAACGGGAGTACGAACTTCGTGAGCGATATCTGTTGAAAATTGACTGAGTTGAGTAAATGCTTCTTCCAACCGTTCAAGCATTGAATCAAAAGAACGGGCAAGCCCTGTAAGTTCATTTGGCCACGGTTGGTTTCCTATCCGCTGTGAAAGATGCTCGGAAGAAATGCCTTGCATTGCTTCAGCAACGTGCTTGAGAGGGCGTAGCCCATAGCCACTGACAAACCAGCTGATGGCAATGGAAAGAAGTATCCCTGACACCAACAAGATTGCCAGATTGATTCTGTACCCGCGCAGAAGTGTGGTACTGGGGCTCAAATCATATGAAGCGTCAACACGCCATGTGTGCCCGGGACCAGTGTCAATCTGGAACGACGTCACCAGGTACTCTATGTTGCTTTCTTGGTCTTTCCAGTCTCTGTAGTGGAGTGGATCTGATGGAGTAAAAACTTCCGGTGGAATATGCATGTTGGGAGTAGAAAGATAAAGCTCGTTGTTGGTAGAAAAGACCCGTATCCCAAGCCTTCCGTGCGCATTAACAGCATACTCCCAGATAAGCTGCCAGCTTTCAGAGTTTGTCGTGATGGAAAGAGTTTTTACTGCTCTGCGTATGAAGGAAGTTGATTCAATAAACTCCATTTTGTCTTCATTCTTAATCTGATCTTTAAGACCAGAGTAGAGAAGTACAGAGGTTGCAAAAACGATAACGGTAGTAATAATCGCAAAAGAAATTGCAAGCCGGGCCTGTAAAGAACCGTTGTGCAATATTCCCAGCTTATTCTTCCGTTTTAAGGACATATCCGACTCCCCGCTGCGTATGAATAAGCTTTTGTTCAGCATCAGCATCAATTTTAATACGCAACCTGCTTACAGCAACATCCACCACGTTAGTGTCACAGTCAAAGCTGATCCCCCAGAGCTGTTCTGCTAATACTGTACGGGTAAGTACTTCGCCCTTTCTGCGCATAAAAAGTTGTAACAGGGCAAATTCTTTAGGTGTCAGCTCAATAATCTTCCCGGCACGTTTAGCCTGATGCGTTAAGAGATTTAACGTTAAATCGCTGGCGGTCAGTTCTGTGTCAGCAGTCACAACAGGTGAGCAGCGGCGCAGCAATGCCCGTATTCGTGCTAAAAGCTCTGCAAATGCAAATGGTTTAACCAGATAGTCATCAGCACCGAGTTCCAAACCACGAACTCTGTCCTCAACACCGTCGCGAGCTGTAAGGAAGAGTACTGCAGCACCGTTATTTGCTTTTTTAGCTGTTTCTAAAATGGTTAATCCATCAATTCCAGGCAGCATGATATCCAGAATTGCCAGTGAATATTCTTCTGTCAGCAAATAATGTAATCCATCTGGCCCATTGTGAGCCACATCAACCACAAAACCTTCTTCACGTAACCCTTTGGCAATATATGTAGCTGCGGTTTCCTGATCTTCAACCAGCAGAATTTTTGTTGCATTTGTCGGCATATACATTGTCCTGTCATTGCGCACCAGCAAAGACGCAGACTCTCAACATTATCAAAAATCATTATAGTGTCTTGCCAGTGCAAAAAAATTGTGAACTTTATCTGTACACGATTTAGCCAAATTCAGGAAAGAAAATTTGATTACAATCTTGTCAGAAAGTTTTGTAACAATACACAGTAAGGGACTTTTAGAAAAGTGAGATTAAAACCCAATGCATGGGGGGGAACAATACTAAACAGCGCTCAGTAGACGGATTATCGGTGAGGGAGACATTCTTTGTCTGAAATACACTGTTTAATACAGGCTGTGACAAATTCAACAACAGTTGAATTGCGTATTGAATCTTCATGAGTTGTTATTGCGCAATGGGTTGCGGAAGGGGTAACCACACGGCCCGTAGCAAGCTGGTTTGTCGTGGAAAACAAGTTGTCATTGGGATACGGTGTCTGACTGCTTTCCATCGTAGCACCATAAATAAGCGTGTAGGCCGTCTTGGGAGAGAGAGGACATTGTTTCATTGCATGGATAAAATCACTTCCTGAGTCCAGATCATCAAATACTTTGGGGCTGAAAGGATTAACCAGCTTCGCATACCCGGCCAGATTGCAGCCGTCCCAAGGGGTTGCGATTGTGACAATGTGATGAACAGGGATATTTGATCTATGCTCATAGAGTAATTGAGCGGTTCTTACTGCTATGAGCCCTCCCTGAGAGTGACCGATGAGAACAATGCGGGAATGCTGCAATTGCTCTGCGTTACTTTCCAGCAGACTCACTAAGATGTCAGTTGTTGTGTGTAAGGACTCTCCTGTGGGGTAATTGAAAAATACATGAGTTACACCTAACGACTGTAACGATGCATAAATACGTTTCCAACCTGTTGGACGTCCTTTATATCCGTTAATATAGATTATAATGAGTTGTTCAGAATTTCCTGTGATTTGGTATAATCCACCATAGCCGCTATTCCAAAAATCAGCAGGAGCATCCACCCCTGTGTTTTTGCGTTTAACTGAGAATAGAGGGTATGTTAAATCAGTTATAATTCGTGAGGTAACAGGAAATGCATTGTTGCCCGAATCCGGCTTACACACTAGTCCATTTTTTAATAACAAGTTATCAGCAGACTGAAGACAATTCGAAGAACAATGGACTTTCTGTGGCATTGAGTGCAACGCACTACAGCCTATAAGATGCTGGAAGCAAAGAACTGCAATCCAGAAACTGAATTTTTTCCTGAGCATAGATTCTCCTTAAAAGAATATCTTTCACAGTACTTCATTCAGCTGGGGATATTGAGGATATGTTTTTTTATTTATGATTGTTATGTAAAAAAGCGATGCTATTATATCAATAGCATCGCTTAGTCTTATTCATAGGAGTTATCGCTCAAGAGTAATCAGTGCACTGTGCTGTAATGCATCCGCTCCAAGCGTCTGTGCCCGTGTATACTTATTTGAAGCAATGTTTCGAGCGGCCTGCACTGTTGAAAAGGCAAGTGCTGAAGGATGAATACCCAGAACAGGTAACACATCTGTTACATTAGCAGCATCACTATATTGAGCGAAAAGGTGGTGTTGCTCAACACTTCCCAGCGAGGAAAGTATCAGCGGGGCTGTACTGCCAATTTGCTGTTCAGCAAAGGGCAGCATAGTAATATCTGTCAATTTACAGATAGGAACAGATTCAGCACGTGTTGAAAGTACCATAAACGCTGCACCTTCACCTGCTACAGCGTCTGAAAGCAAACATGCCTGTTCTGCTGACGATTGAAAGTGGTTAACGCAATGTTCCAGCACCTGACAATGTTCATCAACTCCGCCCACCAGCACGTAGTCAGCCATACCATGCTGCAACCAGTACACTGCTGTAGAAAGGGCATACGCAGGCCCAAGACCAACATTACTGGTACAGACACTTGGCCCTTGTGCTTTTGTCTGCATCGCAATGTAGGCTGCTGCCGCATTGTGCAACCCACTGGAAAAATGAGTAGGAGACGCAAGTCTGTCACCATCGTCTAAAAAAGAATCTAAGAAATTGAACGTTGTTTGGGCAGCACCGAATCCACTGGCCAGAGAAATACCTGTTTCAGTAAGATCATTTTCCATGAGTCCAGCATCTTCAAGCGCCAGAAAAGCAGCGTACAGTGCAAGACGAGAAAAATGATCAATACGGCGTAATGCACGTTTCGGCACAAATCGTGTGAGGCCATCCGTATCTGTGAGGGGAGACGAACCAACAATTTGGCTTGCAGAAGCACCATCTGGAAGTGCGTCCTGTTGCTCTCCGTGTGGCGTTACAATTCCGGTGCCGAGTATATATATTTCACGTTGCTGCATCTTAGTTCCAATCTTTATTTTTTCCCATGGAAGTCACAGGGAATCGAGAACCAAATGTAATTTTCTTAGGACGCTCAGCCGGTCTAAGTTGACTTCTGCACCAGCTGTAAAGGTCAGAACGTAAAGCTTGCATATCAACTTCAGATGTTTTTGGAATAACAAAGGCTTTCAATCTATTTCCTTCCTCCGGGCGCATTAATCTGACGGCACAATCGAGAATATCCGGGTGACTCCGCATGCACTCGACAGTTCTGGACAAAGAAACATTAAGGCCACCCACCTGAACAATTTTATCTTTACGACCTCTGACAGAAAAACATCTGCTGGAAAACCATTCCACATGATCCGGCATAGCTACAGGCTGCTGTGAGGTTCCTGAAGGATGAATACGTTCAATCCAGGATTCGTCGGGGTCATCAAGATGCACACGGCGCCAGAAAGCAAAGAGAGTCAGGGGGGCTTCGGGATGGTGCTGATAGCCAAGACCGCCAGTTTCAGAGCTTCCGTAAATATTAGTCAATCGTGCCAAGCCTGAAGCGAGTAAAGAGTGCATTGTTGCCGGAGGGCAGGGTGCAGTGGATGTTGAGCCATGTACATCATCCGGAAAAACGATTTCCTGCTTGAGTAACCCTTCCCAAAATAAAGGGAAAGAAACAACAAAGTCTCCTAAGTGCAAGCCGTTTACAAAGGCACGTGAAGGAAAGGGAAGGGGCGCAACGCATGGAAGAGCAGAGACCTTGGGAAGCAGCACCGTAAATAAAAAACCATACAGATGATGACAAGGAACCGTAGCTACAATACGTTTCCGTTTTTGCAGCAACGCTTGGGCAAGCTCTTCTGCTTCCTGCCAGAGTAGAACCGTTTCGAGCTTTTGATGCGTTGGTTCGCCGGTAGACCCTGAAGTAATAAAGGTAATTGTACTGCTATGAGGTAACCATGCATCAAAGACAGCCTGAGCCCAGCTCATAATGGAGTCTTCGCCCGATAACGTAGTCGCAAGACCAGTACACTGGAACATGGTCGTTATATAGGCAGCAATTTGTTGTGGAATTACGCCCGAATATTGCAAAACATGAGTCACAGAGCAGGAAGAATCCTTTTCAGCTTCATGTAACGGAATGGCTGTTTGTTCCTGCACCGCAGAGCGACAAATACTTACGATGATGTTGCTGATATCATTAATAGAAAGTATCGGATCCATAAAAGCAGCTACCTGTTCTTTTGCTCTCGCCAACAAACCGGATCTTCTCCAAAAAGATCCCCTTGCTGATACGCTGCGCCACGACAACCATAACAGGTTTGGGCGAGGTCACATGACTTGCATTTACCAGTGATGTGCTCATTAATATACCGAGTCTGGCAAGCAACATCGGAGCTGAGGATTTCTTTAATTGAATTGGTTCGTACTGACCCCATTTCCAGATCAACCCCTACACATGGGCAGACAACACCGTTAGCGCGCACATACATGCTCATGTAGTAGCGTAAACATCTGTGACCGCCGGCAATCGGTGGCAAAACTTCCCACTCAAGTCCGTATTCAGTTGAGTCAATATGCTGTAACTGTGTAAAAAGACGCTGCAATTTTTCATTGGAGACAACGAGGTTGTCTGTGTGTGTTTGACTGCGCCCCTGCACGGTCAGCGTTTCCACATATGGAACCACATTACGTTCACGTGCCCAGCGCCACATTTCAGGAATTTGATTGTAGTTGCTTTGGGTGACAACAGTCTCAAAAGAAATACTTCGTTCTTTACCGTAGCCAAGTTCAAACAGGTAATTAAACGCTGTCATGCTTTTTTCAAAGGCACCGGAGCGTGCGACAAGAGTATCGTGCGTCAGGGCATCCATTCCATTTAACTTTAAAGAAACAGACGCTCGCAGATCATGCAGCAATTTTGCAGTATCGCGATCCAGTGCAACTCCGTTTGTAAACGTAACATGCTCAATACCCAGCCTGTTACAGCACTCTAGTGTCGAGATATACTTTTCTCTGATCAAAGGAATCAATGGTTCACCGCCGAGAATACAAATTCGACGTAAATCATGTTTTTCTTTTGCTTCCGTCAGCAGAGCTTCTATTTCCTGTGCGGTCAGTTCATCGGGAGCAGGGGGCTGGGCTCCTTCACTTTCATAACGGTAGCAATAAACGCAAGCACAGTTGCAAGCTTCTGTTATTTCCAGATCAAGGGATAAAATATTTCCATTATCACGAGCCTGCATAATCTCCGAAAGTTCAAAGTCGAGTACTGGAATAACGTCCGGCTTAGAGAAAGAGAGTTTATTACAATTCATACGCATAGCTCATTGTGTGTCTTAAATGTGAGAGATAGCGAGCACTGATGCAATGCCGCCAAATGCTAATGATGTAGAAAGCGCCGTTGTGCCAGCAAAAGTTGTTGCGACGGTAACTGGCGAAGCAGGAATGCTTGGATCAGAAGTTGAAAGTCCTGTTGTAGGAGGAATAGAACCTTGCTCCAGACATTGAACACATAACGCGGCCTCAATACCGCCCGCTGCACCAAGAGTATGCCCAGTGGCACCTTTAGAAGAAAAAAAAGGAACGTGCGGTAGCAGGGTATGCATAACATACCCTTCAACAGCATCATTATCTTTTGTGCCTGTCCCATGAACATTAACAAATCCTACTTCATCTGGTCTGATGCTACCATTAGCAGTAAGTTGTGTTATTGCTCGGATCAACCCGCGTCCTTGCGGATGCGGTGCAGTAAGATGGTGTGCATCACAAGCGGTTGCATAGCCGGAAAGCTGTGCCTTAGGCTTGGCACCGCGTGCAAGAGCAGAATCTTCAGACTCCAGAAGCAGTACTCCTGCCCCTTCCCCCAGATTTAATCCTTTTCGGGTTTCATCAAATGGTCTGCAATGTTCACTATCCATGACCATGAGTGAGTTAAATCCATTTAGGGTCACGCGTGTTAAGGCATCACAGCCACCGGCAAGAACCATGTCACAGATACCGGACTCAATCCATTGGAGCCCGATGCCGATAGCGTCAGTTCCAGATGCACACGCATTTACAATGGCTTGTGTCGGGCCTGTTAAAAATAGCTCATGCGCAATCGCTTCAGCAGGGTTGCTACGTAAAAAACGACGAATAGGAAGCATGGACGGTTTTTCTGCATCAGGGTTTATGCTGTACGTACGGTATTCTTCATAAAATGGAATACTGTTCATCGAGCATCCGACTGTAGTCCCCATGACAACGCCGATTCGCTTATTGGAAATTTCTTCAGGAGTAAGACCTGCAGCTGCAAGTGCCTGTAACGCAGCGCCAATTCCCAAACGGGTTGTACGTCCATATTTTTCCGCACTTCCCCATGATGCTTGAAGTACAGCATCATCAACTGCAAATACAAGAGCGTCTTTCCCCCAATCCATTGTATGGCGGGTAAAAGGAGCAGGAGAGGCGGTACCAGCATACATGGCCTCAAGAGTGCTCTGTGCAGTTGTGCCGGAGCCGGTAATACATCCGGTTCCAGAAATAAAAGCCTTAGGCATTTGCCTGTTTTTCCTTGATAAAATCAACTAACGTGTTAACTGACAGCATCGCTGTTTTACCTTCATCAGCGCTAGCAATGGCAATGCCGAAATATTTTTCAATAAGAACTACAATTTCTACAGCATCCAGAGAATCGAGACCGATTCCATCGCCAAAAAGAGGCGTATCATTTTCCCAATCTTCAATAGTAATATCTTCAAGGTTCAGTTCTGTAATGAAAAGTTCTTTCAGTTTTTGATGCATATCACTCATTGGTCGTGCTCCAGAGGTCGAAGAAGTTATAGAATTGATACGGGGTAGTTTGAACGTAGTCTTCTAACGCATGCGCAACTTCTTGCGCATACGGTGTAAAATTATTTTTCGCCGATTTAGGTACAGTAAGAATGTGCGCCACAGAAAGTTCCATTTGTGATGCACCGATCTTACGGGTTAACAGTAAAGCCACAGGGGCTTGGGTACTTTGGGCAATTTTATAAGCAGCAGTGGGAAATAATGCTGAATCTCCCAGAAAATCGACGCTGGCTGTATACGCAGTCGGAGGAAAAATTCTATCCCCCATAATGGCCACAAGTTCATTTTTCCGTAATGCAGCTGCAACAGCGATTACGCTGCCCATGGTATCTTCAGCAGGGATTACATTGATGTTGTGGCGTGCAGTGAATTCAAAATAGGGGATATCTACATCGCCTTCACCCCGATACATCATTACATGCACAGGCGTTTCAAGAAGATCAAGCCCGCCCAAAGAGGCCTGCCATGAACCGGCATGCGCTGTGAGCAGTATCAAGCCGTTTCCCTGTGCCTGTAACTCTTTTAGCTCCTCTAACCCTTTGAGGGAGTAGGTAAACTCCTCAGTGCCACGAATTCCAATAGCCGCTTTATCGATTAATGCGATAGCCATATTCTGGCACAAACGCCAAACGTGATACCAGCGGGCAAGTTTGTTTGCTTTTGGAAACCGTTTACCAATGTAGTATGAAGAACGCCTGTGTACTTCCGGTACAAACAGGACATAGCAAAGCACAACAATGTACGAAAAAATATATGCAGGCCAGCGCCCGCAAAACTGGATAAGTAAATAAAAAAATTCATGCTGCCAGTGGCTCGCGAGGCTTTTACTGCTCCATGTTTGTGCCGACTGGTTTGAGGTTGCCTTTCGGGTCATATTTCCTGTCTCAATCTACCTATGGATCTGGTCAAAATATAAAAAACTATTCCGGTGCCTGCTGCTAAAACTGGGGCGACAATCAGCGACCCTAATATCCATTCCCAGGCTCTATCTAAAAATTCCACACCTAATGTCTGCCATGAAACATCCGTCAGCCATTCGCCATTGCGGATGTAATACCCAACTTCAATGCACAGTGCAGGAACAAGAGGTGGCATGCAGAACTGACTGGTGCCAACAGAAATAACTTTCGACAGCCGCAAGAAACTTGCCGCGAATAAAGTTGCAACTGTATGAATACCAAACAACGGCCATGTACCCAGCAATACGCCGAGCGCTGCAGAGTACCCGACGTACTCAGGGCTTGCGCCTTGCCGCACCATATCGCGCAAAGAATCAACTGGTCGTGTCAGGTAGAATTGCTCTGAGTCATCTGTGGTCTGATTCTCAACCCGCACAAGCTTGCGGTGTGGTAGAGGAAGCATCGCACGAATAGTCAGACGAGTATTCAGCCACGAGAGAAGAACATTATCTTTTATACGATGCAGATGACTTACTCGTTTATCAGGTTCCGGGTAATGAACATCAATCGGAATCCAATTAATGGATAAGCCTGCCCATGCAGCTTTTACCAACACCTCAATTTCAAATGAATATCGTGATTCACTAAAAGTAAGCTCCTGAAGCATCATTACAGGATACGCTCGGAAGCCGCTTTGTGTATCAAAGCCTTTCTCACCGGTTTGCACACGAAACCAAAAATTGGAAAACGCACGCCCAAATGTTGCAGACCCGGGAATATTGCGTTTTTTTGCATTGGAAAAATCACGAACACCGACAACGACAGACTGAGGAGCTGCTTCAATTTCCGCAAAAAATTTGGGAAGATCTGAAGCCAGATGCTGTCCGTCTGCATCTATAGTGATGATGTGGGTATACCCTTGTTCTTGGGCAAAACGAGCTGCAGACAAGATAGCTGCCCCTTTGCCTTTATTGACATCATGCTTAATAGAGGCAACCGGAAGTGCCGCAATATCAAGGTCAACATTGTCAGTTGAGCCATCATTTACAATAAGAACATCACCGTAAGAGAGTGCCTCGATCGCAACAGCAGAAAGTCCTTCGCGGTGATTATACACCGGGATAACAATAAGCGGACGCTGGGTATTAGCCATTACATCCCCTGTCTGCAGAAGCACGTGAGCTACGTTGTCGTGTACGTCCGGTAGGGCGCGCAAGCAGCTTGTCCCATAAAATACCTTTATGTCCCATACTTCTAAGTGCCTTATCCATTTTATCTGCTTTTGATGGCGGGAAAAGACGGGTAATGTCCCCCGCAAAATCAGCTTCAAGCATCACTTTAACTTCTTCCTCTGAAATCAGAGGAGAGTGGTAATACACTGGCCTCAGCAAAGAATCCTGAGGTGCAATCACACCTTCGTCCCGTGCAATTTTCTCTATACGTGTCCCTGGAAGAACGCGTGCTCCCTGATAGACAAAAACAACGCTGCGGGTGAGTGCTTTTATATTCCGCAACCCAGTCTTTACGGTAGAGCGATCTTCTTTGGGGCCACCCATAATAATAAAATGTGCAGCCGCCAGTTCCAGCTCAGTACAGAGAGAATTGAAATGATGAACATCATCAAAGGTGAATGGCTTGTTCATGCCTTCCAAAGTTGCATCAGATGCACTGTCTGTGCCGATCTCTAGCGCATTTAGCCCCGCAGACTGTAAAAATTCCAATTCATCTTTTGTCATATGTGAAGGGCGGAAATAGCCGGACCAATGAACTGGTAGTGACCGCTTTTTAATCGCTTCCGCAACCTGTAAAAAGTGGCCTTGCTTATCATTAAACACCGAGTCACAGAAAACAAAATGTGAGACGCCAAAGTCCTTATGAGCACGCTCCATTTGTTCTGCAACACTTTCCGGTTCACGGCATCGTAATTTTGCTCCTTCTATAAGCGGATACGAGCAATAGGCACAGCCATAAGGGCAACCACGCTTACTTTGAATTCCCATTATCCCTGTTTTCTGTGCGTAAAATTTTCCCATATCATGGTCAATAAGCGGCGCAGGGATTTTGTCGCCCGTCAGTAGGGGGGCTGAAAAAACGCGTGGTAGCGCAGTCGCTTGCCAGTTTGACGCTGATAATTTTTTTATCAGCTCAGGCATTGCTGTTTCACCTTCTCCGATAACGCCTACATCAGCACCTGTGAATTCGAGAATTTTCTCAGCCATAAGAGAAAACCCCGCTCCGCCTAAAATAACCGGAACAGCGTACTGTTTCTTTATCTCCACGATCACATTGCGTGTTTGCGCAAGATACCAGTTGGCTTCAATATTGTGCGAATCTACATCATCAATATTACGGACAGAAACTCCAATTGCATGCGGTTCAAAAGAAGCATGCTTTGCCAGCAACTCAGCTATGGACAGCTCACTGCTCAAAATATCAATTTGCCGTACTTCGTGCCCTTGTGAGTTTAACGCACCTGCAACCTGCGCAAGTCCTAACGGAAACACGTGGTAGGGTGACGTAGCCTGATTACAACCAATAAGAAGAATCCGTGCCATTAGCTGGCCTTCTGTGCAGCTGAGAAGCCCGTTTTACGTTTAGGATCATAGCGGCGGTATGTCCCGTCATCCATTTCTTTACGTATAACTTGTTTAAAAAGCTCACCCATATGAACCTGATGACCGTTTTCTGCGTAAAAAGTGTCCCAGCAGTAGTCATACATATTCTGCAAACTTTCTACAGACATTTCCTTTGGCTGATAAACAACTTGGTCGGTTGTGTACTTGCTCCAGTCATTGTGCAAGATGCGTTTTTCTTTCTCTAATTTTGCACGCAGTGGAGTATGCGGGAATGGAGTCATAATAGTAAATTCTGCGATATCCAGCTCCATTTCCAACAAGAAGTCCACCAGACGCTTTATGTAATCTTCATCATGGTCATCTGTACCAAGCAAAATTGTTCCTTCAATACCAATGCCATGATCTTTTAACATTTTTATTCGGTCACGAATAACGTCAGAAGTATCAAAAATTGCTTGATAAACATACCAGCAGCCAGCTTGTGCAGCTAAATCCATCACCTTCTCGTCATACATAACTGGATGGCTCACCCATTTTTTCTTTAACGGGATCATTTCAGTGAAAAGATCAATCAACCACTCTTTATCCTGTGAAAGAGAGTTGTCCACCATAAACACCCGGTTATTCTGAATTGCATCAAGCTCAGAAATAACGGTGTCGATAGGACGTGGACGGAACTGCCTGCCTCCCAAGTAACTGGTACAGCAAGGGAAACAGTTAAATTTGCACCCTCTGGATGCGCTGATGAGATCCAGCATCTGTACACCACGATAGTTGTAGTTATCGCGATTAAGAATATCACGGCGAGCATGTCCGACGAGATTTATGTCAGGAAGTTGTCCCATGTAGTCATATACACGCTTCATTTTCCCTTTTCTAAAATCTTCGAGCACTTTTTCTGTTCGTCCCTCAGCTTCGCCAAGGAAGATAGAATCCACTTGAGGTGCAACTTCATCTGCATGCAACATGGCGGCAATTCCACCGCACATTACAGGCACACCGCGTTTCCGGTATTCAGCAGCTATCTCCATTGCCTTCGGTATCTGACACGTCAGCATTATGGATAACGCCACAATATCAGCGTCCGTCTCATAGTCCCAGGTTTCAAGGTTGTCATCAATGAATTCAATTTCAACATCATCCGGAACCGTTGCAGCAAAGGAAACAGGTCCATACGGTGGAAGATGAAATTCAGTTTGACGAGCCAGTTTCTGCCAGTACGGGTAGATTAAGCGAATTTTCATAGCAGCTCTTCAGAATATGTTGGAAATTGAGTTAATGACTGATGGTGTTACCTTGGAAACATGACCATAACGCGTTATTACTGTTCAGCTAAACTCACAGCGCTCTTTGTCAGCAAGTGTGCCGTCGCGCCAATTATCAAGAAAATCTTGATAAAAAGGCGGTGGAGCAAGCAATAGTTCCTGACTTTCAGGACATACTAACATCTGTACCGAATAACCTGATGTACACAGTTCTCCGGTTTCATTATATATAAAAAAGTCGTAATTAATTTTGGCCGCGTCTGTGTAGTGCAACCTTGCTTTAATTGAATATTCTTTATCAAAATAGAGTGGTCGAAAGTAATCTGCATGAAGCTTTCTGATAGGTGCAGCCACTTTTTCCCGATAAAAATCGAGGTAGGAAACACCGTATCTTCTCCCCAGAGCCATTCGGGCATCTTCAAAGAAACTTGCATAGTGCCCATGCCAGACAATGCCCAGCATATCCACTTCCTGAAAGCGAACGGTACGCTTTACCTCAGCGACAAGCGGTTCAGGAGCATCTAGATCAATTTTAAAATAGTCCTTACGCATTTGTCCGCTCAATCTCACAAAACAGGGTAAACGTAGCAGCTGTCATAGTATCAACTGATAATTTTACAGAAAATCTATGTGTGTTTTCAGCAGAATGTTCTTTTCGATCAACAGCAACATGAATATCTGTAGCTGGTGGAATCTCCTGTGAAAACTTTGCACGACTGATAGATGTCACGCGTAGCTGCTCGCCTGCAACAACATTACACACAAGTTTACCAAGCATGATTTGAAGAACTGCAGGAAGAATTGGATGACCGGGGAAATGACCATCAAATCCTTTAAAGTCTACAGGAAAATTAAATCGTGCTTCTGCATGCTCACCAGCGTGGTCTATCGTTCCAACCAGCGCGTTATTCATGCTTGTTTCAATCGACGTCATTCTTTATCTCAGCTGTCATATTATGGGGGCAAGAGATCGGCTTCTGTGTCAGTTTTCCTATAAAGCCCAAACTGCCGTCCTTATAGAAAAGGCGTGTAGGGTAGGAGACCCCATGTTGCTCTTTCCATTTTTGCAAATACACCATTGTTTCTTTCTCAGCATTTATGCGCCGACGAAGTTGAATAACATCAGACCGTTTTGGCGACAAAGAGTAGCTGTATAATATCTTCTTATCCTCACAACGCAGTTGTGCCATATTCTCTTTTCCTTCTGCGGTGCAGACAGCGGATAACGGCTCTGGAAGATAAAGTGCACGCGCCATGCGGATTAAGATTGGTTCAAGGCTGGGATACTTTTTCAGGGTTGGGGAAACGGTGACCATTGTGTAGTCATCCTGAGTAAGTTTTGCCTCAAAAATAGAAGTGCCAAGTTGTGTGAGAAGAGCAATGGAAACGGACTTACCACCTTTTTCCATAGAAACAATACCTTGAACCGGAATTGTAATAGAAAAAATACATAGTGAACCGCTTACCTGAAATGTTCCTTCGTTGGCTGGCCAAGTATGCTCAAGTAAAGTTGGTTGAATCTCAGGCATAGCTGGCAACGGGGGGGGTAATTGCTTCGCACATCCCGCTAGAAGGATGATGAGTATGCACAGAAAATGTTTCATGAGCTGATCGAGTCCTTTGTAAATAGAGCAGGAAGAACAAAAAGCGCGCACGGCATAGCTCCAAGCAAGCCGGAAAAAACGCTGAGTCCCATGTCATACAGAGCGGGGTGATCTGCTAAGAGTAGGGAGCCAAATCCTGCAAGGCTGGTTAAACCGGAAACAAGAATAGCCTTCGACGTTCCAAGACTATTATTCTTGATGGCATGCGTAGCGTATACGCCATAATCCACACCATGCCCAAGAACAAGCAAGGCTCCGGCAATGCTGAATAAGCTGAGCGGTCTGTCTAGTAGCCCGAACACGCCGCCCATCATAAGTAGCCCAAAACAAGCAGGCAGTAATGCACTCACACATTGTTTTAACGAGCGATGTATTACTGCAATGCAGACGATAATCAGGAAAAAGGCATAGATGATAAATTGTGCAAATGTACTCGTCAGCACCTTTGCAAGCTCATTACCTAATCGGGACCCTGATATGAGACGAACACCATATTCCTCTTCTACTTTCGGGGAAAAAGCAGCATTTACAGTGATAGTATCTGGTAAATAGGAAATAAGCGTTACAGCCCGGGAAATATCAGTACCGTCTGTTACTGTTGTTCTTGACGGCACCCTTTCAACAAGGAGAGTATCAACTAATGATCCGACACCTAATTTTCGTAAATTTTGTAATGAAATATCGTGCGGTTGCGTCTTCAAGAAATCATAAAAAGGTGAAAACGCATGTTTGGCAAAGCCCAATGTTCGCCCTTGTTCTTGGACTTGCGTTGCAACATCTGGATGCATCGCCCAGAAGTTCATCCAATTTTCTTGGTTTACCTTCTGCACATCTAAACATGGAAGCAATGGAGTAAGACCAATAACAGATGTAGCATCTTCTTTGGGAAGCAATGCCAGACTCTCATGTGTGTTATGGACAACTGTATCTACAGAATCGCCTGAAGCAAAAAGCAATGCTTCATTTTCAGGTGTTCCCCAGATTTTCCGCACCATTTTTTCACCATCAACCAAGTAGTCCGGACGTACTCCCAGTGACCTGATATGATCTTGAAAGTGCAAATCACTAATGCCGAAACAGCCAATTACTAAAAACCATACAGCAACAGCCAGAATAACCACTCGACGAAGTGGAGAAGAGGGCGAAAGGGGACGCGAAGCAACTGGCCTTTCGCAACCAGTAATAAAGTGCGGGAAAACAAAAAGGGTAAGAATAAGTGCTGTGGTGAGGCCAACAGTAATAAAGGCAGAAAGCTGTCGTAACCCGGGGACAGGTGAGAGCATTAAAAGTGCAAAAGCTGCAATTGTCGTGACACCACTAATAACAATCGGAACTGAAGCCTTTTTAAGCAGTTCTGATTTTGATTCTGTATTTGAGCCAAGGATATAGTAAAGATGTAATCCGAAATCTATTGTCATCCCGACAAGAACAGGCCCAAATCCAAATGTCATTGCTGAAGCTGGTCTCCAGCCAATGGCAACAGCTGCGGCACCAGCACAATAAGACAGGCAAGGAAGTAAAAGTAAAAAGAACAGCTGCTTAGTTCGTAAAAAGATAATTGCTATGAGGAAGAGCAGGATACATGCAAAAATTGAGGTTATCTCAATATCATCTTTAATGGTGAGTACATTAGCCGCTGTATACCGCTGTGCACTTATCGCAATCGGGGTGATTCCGGTCGGAAGCATTTTAAACAGTCTGTGAAACTCATCCTCTAAGGCTACTGCTGCTTTTGAATCAGTTACTTTCACCGGAGTGGAAGCCATTATCAAGCTATGCTTGCCGTCTTCCGTCATATAGACACCATGCAGCACACGAATGTTACGCATGTATGCAAGCGCCGCAAGGTTTTTGAGAGCATTTTGATGCAAGTTCAACGGGTCAGCTGCAATTGTGGACGAAAGGACAAGGCCTTCCATAGTCCCCAGTCGTTGCTTCTGCTTCCGAAGCGTCGTTGCAATTTCCTCTTCAGTAATCATTTGTCCAACGTGCTGCTCAATCTCTTTAGAGAACAAACTTGGCAACATATCCCGCAACGCAATAAAAAACTTAGGATTCAACGACTCAGGCTTATACATGACATCCGTAAAAAACTCTGGATTCATGGCTTCGGCAATGAGTGCCGTTGTCTTTGCCAGAACGCTTCCTGAAAGATCATCATCTTCCGCCTTAAGCGTAATAATGACTTTGCGCTGTAGAGGAGCAGACTGAATGATATCAAGATCTGAATTTAATCTGGATTCAGTGTCGGGCAGCATATATCCGATATTTTCTTCCAACGTCATTGTATATAATGACAAAGCACTACAAAGCACGATACCGCAGATGCAAAGTATCAAAAGCAATCTGCGCTGAGCAAAGTAGCTATATGCATTGGAAACAATTCGAATCATGGCTTTACAAACGTTGTTTCGGATAACACAGGGTTAATTTCAATATTACTGAAAGTAAGAGTAATAATACTGTCATTACCTTCTGTAACAATAATCCGACTGATACCTCGTAACGACACTGGAAGTTCAATGACAATGCTTTTAATAAACTTTGCCATTTCCTTGTCTTTAGATTCAAGTTTAATGACCGGCGGCTCAGTTGATAAAATGGTAACTCGAAAATCTTCAGAGAGAGCTTCTTCATCAATATTGACCCACAAAAGCATCTGGCTTGCCATGGTTCGCAAAAACGTAGAAAGCTCAGTGCGTACTACAGAATAGTTTCTGCCCGTACTTGTCCATTGAAGTCCATCTCCATCATTCAGAATAAAACCTGACACGCTTGGCTTGGTGTATTCCCAACGCAAAAACTCAGGCTTTTGCAGTGTTAACTCACCGGAAACCACAAGTGGGTCATTAAATAATGCAAGTTTTGAAGATTGTGTAAATGTTGCTTTCAGTGAGTGCACATCTTCATTTGCAATTTTAATTCGTTCAAAAAGAGTAAGTTCTTTACTAAAGGATGACGCAGGTGCAATTGTCATCATTAGCACCAAAAAACTCATTAACAGTGTTCGCATTACATACTGTCCGGAATATAAAGTTTAAGAGTTCCATCCATGAGCAATGTTACGCCGTGCGAAAGAGAGCCGTGTACCATAGCAAAATCGTCAAATCTTACATCAACCTTTAATTTTGCTGTGAGTTTCATGCCTACGGTAACCGGATGTGTGTCATAAAAGCGGATGTCTTTTACACCCACAAGAAAGCCTTTTTGTTCTTCTGCACCCTGAATAACATTTGTATATCCATTCAAGGCTGCAAATCCCTGAGCAAGCAACTCCACAAAAACTAATGGCTGAATGATACCATCAGCATCTGCAAACATGCTGTCAGGTGTAAATGTTGTCTCAACCGTCCCGCTTTCATCGTGGTGGGCGACAATAGTATCAACGAGTAACATTGCCCCTTGATGCGGAACGTAGAGTGAAGCCTGTTCTTTCATCAGTGTGCCTTTATAAATTTTTTTGCGCTGACAACGCATCATTCATCTGTGTATGTACAATTTTTTTAAGCACTCTGTGAGGAAAATCCCCGGTAATGTTGTCCGGCTTTACCGGGGGTAAAATACGTAGCGAAATTGTAGCAGGGGTAATATTTTTAGCTCCTGCTGGAAGCAGAATGTCAGTCCCTGATATACAAAAAGGGATGACAGGAACCTTGCATTCGGTCGCCACCCTGAATGCAGCACTTTTGAATGGCTGCAACGATCCGTCGCGACTTCGTCCTGCTTCTGGGAAAAATAAGACCCGGCTACCATTTTCAAAGTGTTTTTTGCATTGCTCCAGACAACTTGGAAAATCTCCAGTGCGCATATCAATGTATTTTGCCAGTGACATGAAGGGAGCATATAGCTTAATTAAAAAAGGTCTTCGTTGTGTCACAAACACAATATCACCATCGTTATGCAAGAGCCCGAGGTAGTATAAATCAAGAATCGAAAAATGATTCATGACAACAACCGCCGGAGCTGCAAGTGGAAACGGATAGTCACCCTCCCAACGTAACGAAGAGGGGATCAAAAACCGAGTGCAGAGCACATACCCCTTTCCATAAAGCCAGATAAAATGGCGGATCATTTTATCCAGAGGCATTCTCTTGATAAAAAAGAAATATGGTGATGCAAGAAGTGCAGCTAACGAAGTACAGAGTGTGTGTATCAACAGAAAACACAGCAGCAACAGAGTGTACATTCTTGAAGAGCACTTTCTTGTAGTCATACGCATACCCAGTAACGTTATTCTGCCGTCTGTTGCAGTTGCATAATCAACTGATAGATATCTTCAAGTGTTCTTACTTCTTTCACTTCTGGCTGATTTCGCAGCTTCACGCCAAAGGCTTTTTCTAGAACAAGAACAAGGTCAACCGCATCAAGACTATCGAGCCCGAGATCTTCATAAAGATGGGCTGTTGGAACCATATCCTCCAGTTCAAATTCAAATTCATCACTTATCGCTTTATTGGTAATTGCAATAATCTCTTCTTTAGTCATCGTCGCAAGCGTCACGTTACAGTCTCCTTAAAATGAGAGAAGCATTAATGCCACCAAGGGCAAAACTGTTTTTCAAAAAATATGTCACCGGTTCTCTGGAGGTTTCTTTTAGCAGATTAACCGCACCACATTCAGGGTCAACATGTGTCAGGTTTCTAGTGGGGTATACTGCCCCTCCTTGCAGACCGGAAATAGTCGCAATAATTTCCAGAGCACCACTTGCAGCAAGGGTATGACCAAGGTGCCCTTTGAAGCTGGATACAGGAGTGGTTGAACCAAAAAGATCTTCAATCGCTTTTGACTCAGCAATATCTCCTGCAGTTGTCCCAGTGGCATGGGCATTAATATAGTCTATATCGTCTGGAGACAGACCGGCTTGTGCCAGAGCTTCTTCCATGCATAGTTTAATTGCATGGCTGTCAGGGTTAGCAGGGTTCTTAGGCGAAGAGAGCGTTGAAAACCCTACAACTTCTGCAAGGATATTTGCACCACGGCTCATCGCATGGTCATACGATTCAAGCAAAAGTAATCCCGCACCTTCGGCACAAACAACGCCGTCACGCTGGGCATCAAATGGCCGTGGAGAATCTTTGGGGGAGTCATTAAATCCTGTTGAAGCTGCATTAATGAAATCAAAAGATGCAATGCTTAACGGATGTAATTCCTCAGTACCACCGCAAATCATCATGTCTTGTTGCCCAAGAAGGATAGCTTCATACCCTAATCCAATGGACTGACTACTGGTAGCGCAGGCGGCGGCAGGTGCCAGAATACGGCCTGTTATGCCAAGTGCTTGAGCAACTGAGGAAACCGCAGCATGTCCCATAAACTTAAAAAAAGTTGTCGATTTGCAGTGATCTAATGTCTTTTCGGGAAGATACTGGACAAAAAAATCTTCAATTAGTTCACCGCAGTTAGTTGTGCATGATAAAGCCATGCCTAACCGTCCAGACTCCAGCTGTTCATCAGTAATATCGGCCATTCCGAGGGCTTCTTTAGCCGCAAGCAATGCAAAAACGCCCATATCAGTCATTGTGCGACGGTCTTTACGTGGAATGGCTTTAACATTCAGTTCTGGAACAAGCCCTGCAATACTGGAACGCATATCCTGCACTTCCCGTGCTCGTTCCATATGTGTAATCGCACTGCGCATGTCTGCAATACCATCATGCAGAGACTCAACGCCCTCACCAAACGGCGAAACAGCGCCCATACCTGTTACTACGACTCTGTTTAACTGCATTTTTTCATCTCATTTTGAAGATAGGTGTGTCCCAAAATTTCTCCACACGAAACAAATCCTGCGGTCATTGCACCTAAAATTCCCGGACCAACAATAGCTTGTCCTGATAACACCATATTTTTTATAGGAAACGCAGCTGTCGGAGAAAGCTGTTGTAAAGAACGCTTTACTCCGTATGCCGTGCCCTCAGGTGCACAGCAGTAGTCCTTAATAGTCAAAGGAGTACTAATACTGAGCACAGTAAAATTTTCAGCTAATTGAGGTAATGCCCGTGACGCTGCAGCAACAATTCGTTTGGCGACACTCTTTTTTTCAGCAGAGTACCCTTTCTGACGTTGATGAGGTTTCTCTCCCTCAAATTGAGCCCATTCTGAGTAGGAAGATGGAACAAGGATAGAAATACCTGTTTCTCCAGACTCCGTCCGGTTAGAAGTCACCAGCATCTGCCGCTGCTCCAGCGTGGATGAAGTGCTGTCGGGGTCATAGCATTCTGTAGCAAGAGCAACATTACCGTGCTGTAATTCTTTTACAGGAATAGAAGAATAGCCATACACCCCAACCAACGACGTGGTGGACTCCAGTTCTTTATAATAAGTACGTCTAATATTTCGCAGGCAATTTTGGGGGACTATCTCAAGCAAGGAAGCAGGGTGACAGGTTGCAATCAGCATATCGCTCGCAAGTTCTGTTCCGTCTGTTAATCGGACGCCCACGGCTGTTCTGTTGTTATCAACCAACACTTCCGTTACGCCATTGTCGTAGATTATTTCGCATCCAGCAGCGTTAAGCTCGGTGCGAAGTGCTTCAAACAACGCCGTGCCACCACCCTTAAACGTTCCACTGCCATTGAAATATGTACCAATGCTGCTTGCAAAAAAGCCAAACGGGGTCTCGTAGTCTTGTAATCCACAAAATAAGTTATTTAGGATTCCCAAACATGTTTTCACCTTAGGCTCTGAAATATGTTCATCAAGAACCTCTTTAAGAGACCGGTTAGCCAAAGGGGCTGAAGCAATTGCCTGAAAGTCTGCAGTGTATTGAAACGCTAGACTGATAGGGCGAACCTTTTTCAAAAAGTTCCTGATACCTGCCTGTTCATTAGGGAACAGCGTACATAAAGAACGCTCTAATTCCTCATAGCCTTGCGGCATCTGCCACACAACATTATCTGGGAAATGCACCGTAAAGCTCGAGTCTTCTGCGAAGGGAACATAGGTGAGCCATGACGATAGACCGAGGTAGTCCAGCAACACCCGCAACGGCTCTCCGTCATTTAATCCGCTCAGGCAATGAAGTCCCGTATCAAAATAAAAGCCTTTGCGTTGGAATCCTTGCAGCAACGGAGCAGGGCGATGGCTTTTTTCCACAACAGTTACGTCATAGCCATTTTTCGCCATAATAAGAGCAGATGTTAATCCCGCACATCCTGAACCGATAACCACGCAACGCATGCTATTCGCCTCTTGTATTGAGGATGAGGCAAGCGTTTGTACCACCAAATCCTGCCGAGTTAAGCATGACGCGTCCCGGAGCCGTCGTATTGCTTTCTACAACTAACCGTAGCTTCTCGCTCATTTCATCAGATGTTTCAAAATTTATTGTCCGCGCAGTAAAACCGCCTTGAGCTTGTAGGATTGTATAGACAACCTGTGACGCACCGGACATCCACAGTTCATGTCCAGTCATTGATTTCAATGCGGTAACGTTTACACCTTGATCGCCAAAGAGATTGCTGATTGCAAAAGCTTCAGCTTTATCGCCTACAGGGGTAGAAGTGGCGTGAGCGCTTACAAGGTCAATATCTGACGGCTGAAGCTGAGCGCGTTCTAGAGCGTCTTCCATCGCAGACTGCAAGCCTTCGCCATTTGGACGACAAAGGTCAGAGCCGTCTGAAGAAAAGCCATATGCCTCAAGTTCACCCAAAATAGTTGCGCCTCGTTCAACGGCCAGATCATATCTTTCTAAAATAACCGCTGCCGCACCACCGGAAGGTACGAGCCCATCTCGGCCTGCATCAAAAGGACGGCTTGCTTTTTCGGGTGCGTCAATACGTCTTGAAAAAGCTTCAAGCGCATCAAAGCTGCATAACGACTGCCAGTTTATCTCTTGAGCTCCACCGCAGATCACACGATCCTGTCTACCCAGCGCGATTAAATCCGCTGCCTGCCCGATGGCGTGTCCACCACTGGAGCAGGCGGAACTGATACTCCATGATGCTCCACGAACACCAAGCAATACATTCAAGTTCAGTGTTATTGTCGATGTCATGGCTTTAAAACAATACCCTGAACTGATACCTGAAGTGGAGGCGTCCTGCTCAGTTATCGCAGCCTGCTCAACCTGAGCGCGTGCTGTGGAGTCGTTACCGAAAATCAAACCGGTTCGTGAATTTTGGATATCCTCAGCGGTAAGTCCAGCAGTCTGTAGTGCCTGAGTAACCGCGGAATAGGCCTGAATGGTGAAGTTAGGCATTGTTTTTTTCTGCCGACGGGTCAACCCGCAGCCGGCATAATCAAAATCTGTAATCACTCCAGAAAGCGGACTGAAAAAACCAAGTTCTTCTCTTTCTTTGACGACCTGGATACCGCTTTTCCCTTGTTTAAGAGACTCCTGAACGGTGTCCAGATCAAGGCCGAGACAAGAAACTATGCCAATGCCTGTAACAGCTACTCGATGCATCATGATGTGAAAATGCCCCCGTTAACAGAGAACGTCTGACCAGTAATGTATTGCGCTTTATCTGAGCAAAGAAAAGAAACCATATACGCAACTTCTTCCGGTTTGCCGAATCTGCCGAGCGGGACACGCTTTTTAATCTCGTCTACAGGAAGTCCTTCAAGCATTTCCGTCTCAATAAATCCTGGAGCAACGGCATTTACAAGAATATTTCGCTTTGCAACTTCTACAGCTAATGATTTTGTGGCCCCGATAAGCCCAGCTTTAGCGGCAGAATAGTTTGCCTGCCCCGGGTTACCTGTTTGCCCTGCTGTTGAGGCAATATTAATAATCCGGCCTTTGCGCTTACGCATCATGCGCGGAAGGAGAGTGCGTGTAACATTGAAGAAACCATTTAAGTGCACATCAATAACACTCGTCCAACTGGTGTCGTCCATCATTCCGAACAGAGAATCAGCGGCAAAACCCGCATTATTCACAAGAACAAATGGAGGAGTATCCAACAGAGGTGCTAATTGCGCTTCAACAGCCTCACCATCAGTTACATCAAAAGGAAGGAGGGCACATGAAGCTCCAGCAGCTTTTACCTGTTCAGCGACTCTTTCTGCTTGGTTGTGGTCACTTCGGTAATTGAGAAAAATATCAAATCCGTCCTGTGCAAGCTGTACCGCGATAGCTGCTCCAATTCCTTTACTAGCACCTGTTACAAGTGCAGTTGGACGTGAATCACTCATAATTCTCCTTCCCCGTAAAAAATCCAAAATAAAAGCATACGATAACAAGTTTTTAACTATGCTTTTTGTACCTACATAAACGACTCAGGTGCAGTGAAGTTGCTGTTTTCACAACACACCCCAACGTGCCTTTTGTTATGTCGAATACGTCTACATGGCAGTAGAACTCTGATCATTTTTGTAACTAAAGGGCAGCATCTTTTGAAAACACGCCTTTCAAGACAGAAAACTAATCAAAAACGCAAAACTACCTGCACATAGTTAAATGCAATTATAATCATAAGAATCTAATTCTAGTAGCAAGAATTATCTATGAAATAAGAGCAAAAATGTAAAGTCTAAGCATATAATTAAATTTCATCACACAATGTAACTATTTGTATTTTTAATACTACCTTAAGATAGCGTATTAATAGCAGTGAATGTCACCATAATGCACCGTACTGATGCATTGTGCGCACTACATGTTTTTGTCTAGAAAAAATAACTTACTAGAAACAGGGAACAAAAAAGGGAGCATCGTGCTCCCTTTTCTGTTCCCTGTTATGAGGAATGCCTATTCTGCTCCTGCTTCCATTCGGAAACAATAGCTTTAATTTCGTCAATATTATCCGAACTGGTATCAAACTGTTCAGCAAAAACATGGAGAGTTGTCGCGCCACGCGGACTGAAGAGGCCTTTCACTCGACACCAGAGGGGCGCAAGCGCCTCTACAAAATCCTCAAGCATCGTGTTCGCAATAGTCTCCATAAAGGACTGATGGTTACGGTACGCAAAAAAGTACAACTTAATACTTTTTGACTCTACGATACGGTCTTTTGGAATATATTCTACTACAATTGTCCCGAAGTCAGGCTGGCCTGTCATAGGGCAAAGTGACGTATACTCCGGAAACTCAACGCTGACGATGTACGGACGTTGCGGGTAATTGTTAGGAAATGTTTCCAAAATTCCAGCATGCGGGCCATCAAGCTGGTACTCAGTCTGTCCTCCCTTTCCCAGCACCTTTAAATGATCTGTTTTATCCTGACTTCTTGTTATCGTCATGCTCTTGCTCCTTTATGCATAATTTCGGGGCGTTAGTTTGACTTCACTGCAGGCAAATGGCAAGTGATTCGCTGGTAATAATTCGCCCGGGGCTGTTTCCCCGATCGCGAAGGGCTGCATTGCCCATCTGTTGGACTGTTTATCCAAGGAAAGTTAGTATGAATTCTTTTGACCGCAAGGCACTTGCTTTGCTGATAAGCCTGTTTATAGGCGGACTTGTTGTTGCGGCACTCATTTCGAGCAAAATTATTATGGTAGCTGGATTTCCCGTACCTGCCGGTGTTCTGGCTTACTCAATCACGTTTCTCATCTCAGACGTTGTAAGCGAAGTATGGGGAAAAGAATGTGCCAATGAAATTGTTCAATGCGGTTTCATCACATTAGTCATGACTTCTGCCATAGCCTGGCTTGCTGTCATATGGCCTTCTGCACCGTTCTGGAGCGGACAGGATAGCTTTGCCGCGGTTATTGGCAGCACACCACGCATTGTCACAGCCTCGCTCATTGCATATCTCGTCAGCCAAAAACATGATATCTGGCTTTTTCATCTCCTCAAGAAACAAACAAGCGGGAAGCACTTATGGTTACGCAACAACCTTTCTACAGTCATTTCCCAGCTTTTTGATTCAACTATATTTGTGAGCATTGCTTTCTGGGGAATATTACCTGTTGGCGAGATAATTCTCGGACAATGGTTGGTAAAAATGGTCATCGCCTTGTTGGACACCCCAATTGTTTACATCTTGTGCCATATACTACAAAGAAGAATGCAGCCCGCTGAAGCACTATAAAAAAAGAGGAGCACAGTGTGCTCCTCTTTTTTTAGTTTCACCATTTCCAGATATCATCGAATCTAGCCTCAGTATTGTGCTAAAACTGGCTATCACTTTACTAACGAGGTGCTCAATGCGAAAATTAAATTTATTTGTAAGTATAGCATGTTGCGCAGTCTTCTTTTTTCATTCAGCCCAGGTGCAAGCCTGCACAGGTATAAAAGTACAGGCTACTGACGGTTCAGTTACATTCGCCCGTACAATGGAGTTCGGCTCTCCATTGAAATCTAACATTCTTTTAGTTCCCAAAGGGCAAAAGTGGTCGGGTAATACTCCTGACACAGGATATGCATGGGAAAACAACTATGCCTTTTTGGGCCCCAATGCATTTGACCAGAACATGTTTGTAGAAGGGATGAATGAAAAAGGATTGTATATTGGTGCATTCTGGTTCCCTGAAAATGCAAAATATCCTGAATTCACAAAATCTGAGGCGAGCAAATCCGTTGCACCGGAAATGATAAGCGCACTTATTCTAGGCACATGTGCTACTATTGAAGATGTCCGTAACAAGTTACAAGAAATTAAAATAGTTAATGTGGAGTATAAGCCATTAAAAATGGTCTTACCACTTCACTGGATAGTGCTCGATCAAAAAGGGAATGCAATCGTCATTGAACCATTAAGCAAAGAAGCCCCTCCTGAAGTTATGAAAAATAAAGTTGGTGTATTTACTAATTCACCTCAATTCACATGGCATCTGCAAAACCTTTCTACTTACGTCAACCTGACCCCTGTTAATGTTGAATCACAAAAAATAAATGGACTCACAGTTGAAGGCACTGGCGAAGGTTCAGGTATGCTTGGATTACCAGGGGACTTAACACCTCCCTCACGCTTCATTCGCGCAGCTCTCTATAGTAACGCAGCAGAAAAAGTGACTGATGCAGACGCAGCGGTGAATCAGGCCATGATGCTCATCAACAATATTTCGATAGCAAAAGGGCTGGCTGTAGCTCCCAAAACAGATGCAGTAGCTGACTATACACAGTGGACGATGGTCTACGATTTCAAGGCACTCAAATGCTACTTCAGAACGTACAATAATCAAAATTTCAATATTGTAGATCTGAAAAAATTCCTTAGTACTCAGCCGGATAAAAAGATAAAAACAGTCCCCATGTGGGATACCAAGCCGGATTATAAGGATGTGACCCAGACAGCTCAATAGAATCCTGAATAATATGATACTACATAAAAAAACCGCCTGATCATGGCGGTTTTTTTATGCCTAATAAAGCAGGAGCCAATTAGGGCCTCTAAACCAAATAGCAACTATTGTGCATCCAATATAGATAGCCGTAACACTAATGGCAGTGCTGAATAAAAAATACCGGCGTGACTGGATTGGATGTCCATATTGATCACAGGCAACGCGCGGGTAAAAAACAAAAAAGATACTACAAAGGACAATTGGAATTACACCACCCCAAAAAACAGAAAAACTTAATAACTCCTGTGTACCAACTAGTAGCCAGATGGCCTTAACAGGGTTGGGAGGGTATAATGGAGCTGCTCGTGGCTCCAAGCTGGCCGGAAAAAAATGAGCAATAAGCAGGATGGCTATGACTGTTACTATAAAAAGCGTTGCTTCACGTATATACGCATGCGGGTCAGCAGTAAGCTTTTGTACAGAATGCTTTTTAGATTGAACATAAAGGCCGTTATCTTTCCTGACACGCCACAAATGCAGAAAGGAAAGTAGAACAAGCAGCAAAGGGAAGACCGCAACATGCATAAAATAAAGCCTGACAACAGTTGGAGTATCGATGGTAGCTCCACCAAGCACGAGGTGCTTCAGGAAATTTCCGGCAGGAAAATACTCCAGAAGGGTAAGTCCAACGGTCAGAGCCCAATAAGCAACTTGATCCATAGGTAAAATATACCCTGTCACAAAAGTACAAAGCCCAAGCCCCATTAAGCTTACCCCTATTACATAGTTCTTATATCGCGTTCCTCCATATGCACCTGCCCATAGGACTCTGAAAAAATGAAGCGCAAGGAGAATAACAAACACAGTACCTGAAATATTGTGCACGGTGCGAATAAAATGGCCGTAAGGATAACTCCAAGTGATTTCTTGAAGCGAACTATAAGCGCCTTGCATTGAAGGAATGTACGTAAAGAGCAAAAGAGCTCCTGTAAAAAACAGAAGCAGCATGCAGGAAAGTAGCCCGACTCCCAGACCAAACGTAGCTGTAAAACATAATGAACGGGAATATACTTTGGGAGCATGAATATGTGCCCAAAACCCTCTTGATTGAACTGCCATGAATATCTCCCGCCTAGCTCAACATTGTTCCAATATCGACAAAAACTTCTCCCTGTGCAGAAACTTCAACAGGAAGGCTGACCAAAGCTTTAGGAGCAGGGCCGCTGACAACATTACCCTGCATATCAAAACGGCTTCCGTGACAAGGACAAGTAAAGCCTTTGGTTGAAGCAGAGACAATACAGCCCAAATGGGTACAGACAAGACTTTTTGCTGTTACGTGATCATTATTGCGAATTATCGCTACCTGAAAGTTACGATACGTAGAAATCCCCTGAGGTATTTCCGCAAGCATTCCTACCGATTTTTTTAACACTGGAACAATAGTATTTGGAAAAGCAATATATTGCCCTGCAACAGTACCGGTTAACCCTAACCCTGTCGCGACTCCAGCTACTTGCACAGCTTTTTTAAGAAATTTCCGTCGGGATTCTTTAGTGTTGCACATTTGAAAAATTCCTTACTTTATCAACAAGAGACCATATTGAAACTGGTGAAAATGAACGCTTTACCCTGATAGAAGTTCCTGCAAGATGAATCCCGTAGGCTTTCATACGTGTACCCGGAATCCCTCTGGAAATAGCTTTGAATAGATCTGCATCACTCAACTGCTTCATATATTCTGTATCAGCCAGATTCCGAGGAAGTGGATACTCCTTCCTTGTGATCAACCGTGAGCTTTTTGCTCCATCGCTTCCGTGACACTTTTTACAGTTCAGTATGTAAAGCACTTCTCCCCAAATCCGACTTGCTTTTTGCTTCACAGGAACATGCATATCTGTAATTTCCACAAACGGCAGGGGAGTGACTTTTGTATCCAGCACGTATTGCAGAAGGGCATCCAACTTTGTTTCTGTAATAACAGAGTTGAAAGGCGGCATGGATGTGCCTTGAATTCCCTGTTCTAATGATACACGAAGTTTTTTTGTTTTTTGCAGCCGGAAATATTCAGCATTTCCCTCAAACCTTCGAGGTGACGAAGTAAGGTTATGCGCAACTTCACCCAAACCGTTTCCTTTCTCTCCATGGCAAGGAGCACATAATTGTGCATACTGACGAGCTGGAGACGAAGGTAGTGAAAGGGTTCCTGTTTTTGAAAAAAGATTGTTTTGCAAGAGAGATGCATTACTCAACAAAAAGGATGGCATGCGAGCGCCTGTACGCATCTGAGAAGGTCTGGCAATGAATTTTGTCACCCATTCACTGCTTCGTTGCAATGAAATGAAACTCAAGTCAGGAGCAACAGTATTTCCGGTTTCGTTTACGGTATGACAACTGAGGCAGTTTGCTCCCTCAATAGTATCCATGCTCTTTTGCGGTATTATATATGCCGTTTTACGCAAATACTTTTTAGATTGTCCCTTTAAAAACAGCGCAATATTGTGGATTTTCTCTTCAGTTAACAGGAGTACAGGCATTCTGCTATATAAGACGGCTTGTGGGATTTTGATTCTTTTTTTCAACGTAGGTAGCGACAAAACATCACCGATTGTGTCGAGAGCAGGGCCGGTAGCACCTGAAGATGTTCCTGAAATAGCATGGCATTGAGCGCAACCTGCCTCGCTAAACGCTGTAAAACCTTTTACAACAGGCAAGTCTGGGTTAAGCGAAAGCGGGGAATGGCATCGGATGCACGCAGCAGATGTATCTCCACCTGCTAAAAGTTGCTGTGCATGTTCTCCGGTAAAACCTTTCGGTAAATCAGGAACTGTGTCACCTGTACGTAGAACCGCACGCCAGTTTTTACCGGCAACAGTCTTAGGCACAGAAACTTGAGCAGTACGAGAATGCGCAATTTCTTTTGTTACTCCGATCCCGATTCCATCATGACATGCAGTGCAGGATTCACCTGTAATCGAATGTCCGGATACGGCAGAATGTTTTTGGAGATTATGGCAACTGATGCATCGCTCTTTGATTGGTATGCCAGCAATGATGAAACGAGTTTCTTTTATTTGCACGTCAGGTCTGGGCGTTACCCAAATAATATATAGAAGCAGTAGGGTAAGCAGTAAGACTAAGATATACGTGAAGCGTCGAAACGCCGGGGTGTTCTTTTCCATCCAATTCTCCATTTTATGTCCTCGCTGTACGAGCGGAGGCTGGAGGGCAAGATAGAAAGGTAAGCGAAACAAAAAACGAACAGAAAGATGAAAAAAATGTAATGTTATTCCATACGGACTTTTTTCTAAGCTGTTTGTAAAAAAAACTTACTTATATTTTAGTAAAATAAAAAAGGGATAGTGCATAGCACTATCCCTTTTTTTCAGTATTATCCGATTGGTTATTTGGGGGAATCGTTTGGTCGTTTTTAGGCGTAGTTAATTTTGCTTTTAACCATGGTCTAACAAATAACAAATATGCCAACGCAGCAAAGGCAACAACAATTGTATCAATGTATTGCATCACAAAAACAGGATAAAACTGGTACAACCCGCCAGCAATACAAATAGCGATAAACATAATGTAGATGCTGTTCATATTCATTTCAAAAATCTCCTTCAATACTCAGGGTAACGCTTACGTCACGTAATAAAACATCCTGTTATCAAAATACAAAAGTTCACCACAGGAAGCAATATACAACCTTTATCCTGTCTGGCTACTTCTGATTATTGACTGCATTAATCGTAAAAAAAAGGGAAAGAACCTGTTTAGTAGTTCTTCCCCCTTCTTGAACATGCAGATGCGAGAGCTTATTCGCGCACTTCAACAACATTTTTTAAAGAGAGAGGGAGCTTGCTCATACCGTCCGCAGTAGTGCGAACTGGAATAAATGGTGGCTGCCCCATATCTTTAAGAGTCTTTAACCCATTTTCAGGGGAAAACAAAAAAGCAAGGAATAATTCTGCAGCTTCTTTGTTTTTAGCGTCGTCTAACATTGTGATGCCGTACGTAATGGATTTACCTTTACGATTGATAACCGTCCCCGGCTTCTTTCCAGTCACCTCAACCACAGCATTTTTATAGAATGGAGTAAGCTTGTAGTCGCCGAGGTTCAAATGCGGGTCAAGGGTGATGAACTTCAAGCCATGCTGCACAGCAACAGATCTATACTCCCATGCGTAATCGAGCTGTCCTGATTTAAGCATGGCAATAAGCTCTACAGCCTTAGGGCGAACATTTTTTTCTGGACGATTTGCCACTAGCTTAGCATTCAGCCCATTAATCTTATAGAACTTTTCTGCAAGCTGCAGAACCATGCACGCTCTGTACCCACAAGGATCAAGGTTAGGGTCAGAGTGTCCCCATGCAACGTCTTTTTTCTGCAAAATGTCATACCAGTTCCCAGCAGTAATTTTTCCTGCATATCGAGACTTATCAGTATAACAAAGCACCATCTGGTTAGATGCAAAACGCACATTCCATGACGCGAATTGAGGAACAAGGTTCTTGTTAATCACTACATAGTCGGCAGATGCCATAATGTCTGCTTTTTTGCCATGTTCAGAAATAAGACGGGCAAGTTTAGTGGAGCCACCTGCCTGACGTTCAATGTCAACATCAGGATATTTTGCCTCAAAAGCTTTTTCCATTGCAGCAAAAGGAACAGAAAGGCTACCTGCATGGAAAATAACTAATTTTCCAGAAGGCTGAGCAAACGAAAAATTCGGGGTGCAAATTAAACCAAAGAGAAGTAAAAATAATGCACATACTCGAAAAAGCCATTTCTTACTCATAACAACCTCTATAAACAAATTATATGTTAAATAATACACATACTAATTCAGCATATAGAGTTTCTATGTCAACGGAAAAATCGAGTTACTTTGAAGTTCAATATTAACATTTACCACACATGCATGCAATGCGTGCACGTAAACGCATTGTCGCAGTAGCGTTAAGCGCATGCATACTGTGTTCTTTGAATTATGAATATTTTTAGGAGAAAAAAATTCATAACCAAAAATTTACAACGGAGTGTGCATACTGTTATGGAAGTTAAGCAGATAGTTTTTAGGTATAATGCTTACGCATAAAAGAGAATGTAATGTATTCTTTGTCTACCTAAAATAATATGGGAGGAATCATCAAAGAAGATACAAATCATTATTGCAGTGCTAGATGCAACAGCGAAGTCAGGTTGCTGGTATTCAACCCTTCAGAAGGTTGTTACAAAAAAACTATGTGTCTAAGGTGGGAACACCCTGAACAATAGAGTATCGTTCTTTGACGTTCGTATGTGGAGTGTATTTATTAGGATCGTTAACAGGCATCACTTCAAAAAGCTCAATATGCGTTAAAGGAATAAAAGTACTTTGGCCATCGATGCCCAGTACCTGCAATGTAGCCTGATCAGGGACATTCCACTTCATGCAGCGGAAGCTTGCTGTGCCTCCTGCCTGATAGTACACGGTCAACGAGTATTCAACTGGCTCTGCATAGCGGGCTAAGTTGGATTCATTAAACGCAGCCACGCTAGCCTGCGTAGTTTCAATCCAGTGTAAGATGGCAGCTTTTTTATTTTCCAGCGTGTTATGTTCAGGACACAGACCCACATGCTGTGTCAACGGAGTGGTAGGAAGCCCATAGGTAAAGCCGCCTATCGAATCTTTCTTACAAATAAAACAGGGAATCATATCCACTCCTGAAAATAAAATAGTGGCTCCGACCAGAGCCGGAGCCAACTAGATACTATCAATCAGCTGCTACAGACTCTTCAAATAGTCTATGCCGTTTTTAATCAATACAGTTCCAAGCTCTGCAGTCTTACCGGCTGTCCAGCTCGGATGGTTAGTAGGGTGGTTATATGCCTCCGGATGCGGCATCATGCCGAGGATACGTCCGGAAGGATCTGTCAATCCTGCGATACCCAAAGGAGAACCATTCGGGTTCATAGGGTATTCCTGCGTCACTTCACCGGATTCCGGATCAATATATTGCAGGGCAATCAAATTATTTTCCTGCAAAGCCGCAAGAGTTGCTTCGTCTTTGGCGATAATTTTTCCTTCGCCATGACGCACAGGAATGTACAACGTTTCAACACCTTTTGTGAAAACACACGGGCTTTTTGCATTTGCTGCAAGATGCACCCATCTATCTTCATATCGGGCAGAATCGTTATGAGATAAGGAAACCTGACGCTCAAAATACAATTCGTCAATTGCAGGCAATAATCCAAGCTTTACAAGCAGCTGAAAACCGTTGCAAATGCCAAAAATAATGCCGCCATTGGTAAAAAAGGTTTTAAGTTGGTCAAGAAGAGGTTCGCCTTGCTCTGTTTTTGCGTGCCGCCATCGGTTTGCGGCAGCTTGAGCAGCACCCAGATCATCACCATCAAGAAAACCACCCGGCAGAATCAAAAAATTGAAATCTGTTAAACTGGTGTCACCGGAAATAAGATCTGAAAAATGCTTAATCTCAACGCGATCTGCTCCAGAAATTTTAGCAGCGTGTGCGCATTCAACCTCGCAGTTCGTCCCATAGCCGGTAATTACCAGAGTATTTACCTGGGTCATTGCTCAAGTTTCTCCTAAAAAAAGATTAACACGGGGCTTTACAAAAAGTCGCTTTACTTACCCGTTTAGTTCGGGTAGTGACTCACGGTTTTTGAAAGCAAAAAAAAAGTCACCGTTTTAATAATTCGGGACTGATAGTTATAGTTATGTCATCGAGAACAGTCAACGGCTGACGTAACTCTAAAAAAAGTGTATACGGACGAGATACGTTCGAAACAAATATACGTAACCTGTGTCATTAACTAATTTTTAATAATTACGTCGTAGGCGAGAAAGAATGAAAACTAAGTTTATATTCGTTACTGGTGGGGTTTTATCTTCTTTAGGGAAGGGCCTTTCAGCAGCATCAATCGGTGTGCTCCTTAAAGCCAGAGGTTTAAGTGTAACCATCCAAAAACTCGACCCTTATATCAACGTTGACCCGGGCACCATGAACCCGTTTCAGCACGGTGAGGTATACGTAACGGATGACGGCGCTGAAACTGACCTCGACCTCGGTCACTACGAGCGTTACCTCAACGTTCCTCTTTCTCAGAAAAACAACTACACTTCCGGCTCCATCTACCACAAAGTAATTACCAAAGAACGTCGTGGCGATTACCTTGGCGGCACTGTACAGGTTATCCCGCATATTACTGATGAAATTAAAAAGTGCGTTCTCAGTCTTGCAAGTGACGACCTTGACGTAGCAATCATCGAGATCGGCGGCACCGTTGGTGATATCGAAGGTCTTCCATTCCTCGAAGCTATCCGTCAGCTCCGTACTGACCTTGGCCGCGAGCAGTGCATGTACATTCACCTGACCTTGGTTCCATACCTTAAAGCAGCAGGTGAACACAAAACAAAGCCTACACAGCACAGTGTTAAAGAACTTCGTTCTATCGGTATCCAGCCGGACATGATTATCTGTCGTTGTGAAAAGCCGATCGACGATCACCTCAAGCACAAAATTGCACTGTTCTGTAACGTTGACCGCGACGCAGTTTTCTCCTGTGCAGACGTGAAAAACATTTACGAAGTACCACTTGCTTTCTACGACGAAGGTCTCGACCAAAAGATTGCAATCATGCTTCGCCTCCCTGCAAAAAATGCGGATCTTGCTCCTTGGCAGAATCTGCTCCACAACTTTAATAACCCTAAAGGCAACGTTAAAATCGGCATCGTCGGTAAATACGTTGACCTGAAAGAAGCGTACAAAAGCTTACACGAAGCACTCGTACACGGCGGCCTGGCTAACCGTGTTACTGTTGAGCTTGAGTACGTAAACTCCGAAGAAATTACTACTAAGAATGTTTCTTCAAAACTTAAAGGTCTGGACGGGATTCTCGTACCTGGTGGCTTCGGCCATCGTGGTGTTGAAGGCAAGATGCTTGCAATCAACTATGCACGTGAAAAGAAAGTTCCATTCTTCGGCATCTGCCTCGGTATGCAGTTGGCTGTTATTGAATATGCCCGCAACGTACTTGGTATTAAAGATGCTACCTCAGTTGAGTTTGATGAAAATGCCAAAGAGCCTATCATCTACCTCATGACTGAATGGTATGACTTCCGCAAAGAAGCTGTTGAAAAGCGTGATGAAGACACTGACAAAGGCGGCACACTCCGTCTTGGCGCCTACCCATGTAAAGTTCGTTCTAAAACCAATGCATTTACCGCATACGGTGAAGAGATGATTTCCGAACGTCACCGTCATCGCTACGAATTCAACAACGCGTACTACAAACGACTTGAAGAAGCCGGTATGAACTTCTCCGGTGTATCTCCGGATGAAACTCTTGTTGAAATTGTCGAAGTAAAAGATCACCCGTGGTTCCTTGCTTGTCAGTTCCATCCGGAATTCAAATCCACACCGATGAACCCGCATCCATTATTCCGTGAGTTTATCAAAGCTTCTAAAGCAAACAGCAAATAAGCGTTGAACCATCTGAGCCTCGACATGGCAAAGGTGTATCTCGTTAGTATGTATTAAAAAAATCGGGGCATGCGCATCGCATGTCCCGATTTTCTCTTTCAATCCCCCTTTGATTCGAGTAATTTTACGCTTTACATTCCCAAACAGGATTACCGAAACATGAAACATATCGAAAACGGTTCTGCACTCTATGCAGAACTGACAACAAAACCTTTCGTTTTTGCAGGCCCTTGTGCCCTTGAAAGCTTTGAACTTGCTCTGGACACTGCCCACGCGGTAAAAGAAGCAGCAGAAGCAGCTGGTCTGAAGGCTATTTTTAAAAGCTCGTACGACAAAGCGAACCGTACATCGCTTTCCAGCTTCCGTGGCCCGGGATTAGCCAAAGGCATCGAATGGCTCGCTCGAATTAAAGAAGAAGCCGGACTGCCAGTTGTTACTGATATCCATGAGCCGGAGCAGGCTGAACCAGTAGCAGAAGTGGCTGACGTTCTACAGATTCCAGCGTTCCTGTGCCGCCAGACCAGTCTCCTTATCACCGCAGCATCAACCGGACGCGTTATTAATGTTAAGAAGGGTCAATTTGTTGCTCCGTGGGATATGAAACCTGCACTGGACAAGTTATTTTCAACCGGAAACAAAAATATCATGCTGACTGAGCGCGGAGCTTCATTCGGATACAACAACCTTGTTGTAGACTTCCGTTCGTTCCCGATCATGCAGTCTTACGGCGTACCGGTTATTTTTGACGCTACTCATTCTGTTCAGCTTCCGGGAGGACAGGGCGGCAGTTCCGGCGGGGACCGCTCCTTTGTTCCACGCCTTTCCCGTGCCGCAGTGGCCGCAGGTGTTAACGGCGTGTTTATCGAAACACATCCAGATCCTGACAACGCCCTCTGCGACGGTCCTAACAGCTGGCCTCTGGACAAATTACCACATCTTCTTCGTGATCTTTCCGCGCTCTGGAGTATGAACTATGAAAGCTGATGCTCTTGCCAAGGACATTAAACTTATTATCCTTGATTGTGATGGTGTGCTCACGGATGGTGGGCTATACTATGATCACGACGGAAACGTAACCAAACGTTTTAATGTGCTTGACGGATTAGGCATCAAAGCCGCACAGGCATGCGATCTTATTGTCGGAGTTATCACAGGCCTCGACGCAAAATCAGTCGCAACAAGAATGAATGATCTGGGCATTGTTGACTATTACGCAGGGCATCTTAAAAAAGTAGCGTGCATCGAAGAAATCAAAGAGAAGTACAATCTAGACTGGCACCAAATTGCGTATGTCGGTGATGATTGGATTGATATTCCTCCGATGCGCAAAGTGGGGCTGCCAATAGCTGTGGCAAACGCCATGCCCGAAGTTAAAAAGATTGCCGTACTACATACAGAAGCCAGCGGAGGCCATGGTGCTGTCCGCGAGGCGCTAAACTTTATTATGAATGCTCAAGGAAAACTTGAGGGAATTGCTAATTCCATAGGTGGATAAATGAGAAAATGGTTGATTTGGGGTGTGTCACTAGCCTTACTTGGCGGCGGACTCTACTATCTGCAAACTTCTGTTGAACAACAGATTGCAGAAGAAGTCAGCGACGCCATTGGCAACGACGCTAAAACAAATGTAGACCTCTCGTTGCAAGGCATCGAACTGAAACAAGGTGAAGACGGCCAGGAGCTGTGGACACTCAAAGCCAGCAATGGCTGGTATCAGAAAGACGAAAGTATTATTGACCTTGCAGAACCAGACATTGTGTACTTCGTTCAACCTAAAAGGGACAGAGTACACATTGTTGCGCCGCACGGAACCATTAACCAACGTGAAGGCATTGCCCGATTATGGGGTGATGTTACAGTGACAAACGAAAAGGGAACCATCAAAAGCAGTGAACTTTCTTTTGAAGACAAAAAGAAAATGCTGTTCATGACAGGTAGTGTGACCTTTTCCGGTGACGGATTTAATGGCTCTGCTGATGACGCAAACTGGAACCTAAAAAATAACCAGATTACAGCAACCGGAAATGTAACCGTTAATTTTCGCGCAGCTAAATTGAAAGATGTAACTGGTGGAGAAAAATAATGAAAACTCTTTTTCGAGTTCTGATACTGTCCTTATGCTTTGTGAGTATCACCGGTGCTGCCTTTGCTGCACCAGCCATGGATGATGTTAAAGTAACCTCTGAGAAGATGACCTACAGCGCAGACGGTCAGACCGTTGTGTTTCTGGGAAATGTGGTTGTAAAGCATCCTCAAGCAGATATGTGGGCAAATAAAGTTACTGTACATCTGCGAAGCGACAGCAGTGCTCCAAAGTCTGATTCAGCCACCGGTGTTGATGCTGGAAAGCTTGAAAAAATTGTCGCACAGGGCAATGTACGAATTAAAATGGAAAAAAACCGTACAGGCACCTGTGAAACTGCAACCTATACTTTGGATAACGAACTGCTCACAATGACAGGCTCACCTAAACTGAGTGAAGGTAAAAACACAATCACAGGTAACGTCATCAAGTTCTGGGTAAAAGAAAACCGGAGCGAAGTACTTGGTTCTTCAAGCAATCCTGTTGAAGCGATTTTCTCAGCTCCTGGTAAGGCGGATAAAAAGTAATGTCTGTAATTCAAGCAGAAGGGCTCTGTAAAATTTATGGCAAACGCGAAGTTGTCCGCAATATCAACCTCCAGATGGAGCAGGGTGAAATTGTGGGACTTCTTGGCCCGAACGGTGCCGGTAAGACTACAACCTTCTACATGCTCATCGGAATCGTTAAGCCCAATGCGGGTGTTGTACGTGTAGATGACATGCAGGTCACCGACTGGCCGCTGCACGAAAGAGCCAGAATCGGACTCAGCTACCTTCCTCAGGAAAGTTCTGTTTTCAAAAAATTAACAGTGTCGCAAAATCTGCAGCTGATTTTGGAACAGACCAGTCTTTCTCGTGCTGATCAAAAAAGGCGTGAAGAAGAATTAATGGAAGAGTTCGGTATTACCCATATCCGCGATACACACGCTATGCATATTTCCGGTGGTGAGCGCAGACGCCTTGAGATTGCCCGCGCATTGATCCGTGACCCGAAATTCATTCTTCTTGATGAACCTTTTGCAGGGATTGACCCGCTGGCTGTTGATGATATTCAGGATATTATCCGCGCGTTGCGTGACAAGGGGATGGGCGTACTCATTTCCGACCATAACGTTAGAGAAACATTAACTATCTGTGACAGGGCGAACCTTGTTTATGAGGGACAGATAATTCTTTCCGGCACGCCGCAAGAAATTGTCGAAAACCCGAAAGCCCGTAGTGTCTACCTTGGAGAAGGTTTTACACTTTAGTTTGCTGATAAAAAATATAACTTGCGCATTGCAATTAAAAAAAGCCCGTACCACGGGCTTTTTTCTTTGTTGCATATATCGTTCCTATGTGGCAAAAAAGAGATTAGTTATGTGATTTGGAATGTTTTTTGATAGGCAGTACTCATACTTTATATTCCAGCTTTTTAGCTAGTCGAACCACATAGGACATTCTTATATATGGCTCTTGAACTTCGCCAACAATTAAAGCTTGCTCAGCAGCTTGTCATGACTCCTCAATTGCAACAGGCAATCAAGCTGTTGCAACTTTCCCGCGTGGAACTTGCTGAAACCGTTCAGCAAGAACTGCTGGAAAACCCTTTTCTTGAAGAGTCCTTGGAAGAAAGCGTAAATCCAGATAAAACTTCTGCTGCAGAACAGCGTAAAGATGAACAGGAAGCTTATGACAAAGAGCTTTCAAACAACGCTGACTGGGAAGACTATCTGGGCGATTTTTCAAGTACGACCAAACAGGTTTCAATGCGGGAATCCGAAGCACTGGAGGAAATGAGTTCCTTCGAGGCTCGCCTTGCACCTGCTCCCACTCTGGATGGTCATCTGAACTGGCAATTAATGCTTTCCCCTTTAAGTGAAGAACAGCTTAGAGTAGGGGAAGTCATCATCGGCAACATCAGTTCTAACGGATACCTCCATGTATCTGATGAAGAACTGGCCAATATTGCGCAAAGCGATGTTGAAACTGTCGATTTAATGATTCAGCGCATTCAACAATTTGACCCTGTGGGTGTTGCGGCCCGCACGCCTCAAGAATGCCTGTTGGTTCAGGTCAAGGCTCTGAATTACGATCGCGATCCTATTCTTGTAGATATTATTACTAATCATCTTGAAGACTTGGAAAAGCGTCGCTACAAACCTCTTGCCCGTAAATACAAAATTTCTCTTGAAGATCTCAAGGAATACCTCGACATCATTCAAAGTCTTGACCCTATGCCCGGAGCACGCTTTGGAGGAGGCGAAGCGCAGTACGTTGCGCCGGACGTCTACATTTATGAATATGAAGGGGACTTCGTTATCGTCCTCAACGAAGACGGCTTGCCTCAATTACAACTCAGTGAATTAACTGCGCAACTCCCAAAAACAGTTTCAAGTGAAGAAAAAGACTACTATCAAGACAAGATGCGTTCTGCTTCCTGGCTGATAAAAAGTCTGTACCAACGTCAACGAACTTTATATAAAGTAGTTGAGAGCATTGTTAAGTATCAGAAAGAATTCTTCCAGAATGGCGTAACCTCATTAAAGCCGCTTATTCTTAAAGATATTGCAGATGATATTGGCATGCACGAATCAACGGTTAGCCGTATCACTACTAATAAGTATATTTCGACCCCACACGGTATTTTTGAACTGAAGTTCTTCTTCAACAGTGCGATTGGCCTTGATGATGGTAGTCAGGTCGGATCCGAGAGCGTTAAGGCGCTTATTAAAAAACTTATTGCTGAAGAAAATACTAAAAAACCGTTAAGTGATGAAAAAATCGGAGAAATTCTCAAAGAAAAACTTCAGGTTAACATTGCACGAAGAACTGTAGCTAAATACCGCACTGCAATGAATATCCCTTCATCATCCAAGAGAAAGGTGGTATTCTAGAAGCGAAACCAGCTGACTCACAGGGTTTCAAAAGTATCCAAATTAGGAGGCACTATGAACATCGCATTCACTTTCAAGAACTTTGAGCCTTCCAATCACCTGAAAGCTTATGCCGAACGACGCTTTAGCAAGCTAGGCAGATTCTTACCGAACCCTGAACACTTGGAAATGCAAGTATCACTTTCTGTTGACAATTTCCGCCACAAAGCAGAGATTTCTCTGGTATCAGACAACTTAAACTTGTCTGCAACCGAACAGTCTGAAGATATGTATGCAACTGTTGATCTTGTGCGCGACAAGCTTAAAGCACAGATCATACGCCGTACTGAAAAATCGCAAGCTAAACGAAACGGTGCAGAAAAGTTTGTTCTTGAAGGCTCCATGCCTCCAGAAGAAGCTGCAGAATCAGAACGCACTATTATAGGTATGGATAAATTTGTTCCAAAACCTATGGATCTTGATGAAGCTGCTATGCAACTAGACGCACTTGAGTATGGCTTCCTTGTTTTTCTTAATGCCGAAACCGAACGGGTAAACGTGATCTACCGAAGAAAAGATAACAATTTCGGATTGATCGACCCTGTTCTCTAGGAAACGTAATGAAACTGGGTGAATACCTGGAAAAAGAACTTGTATTGCCGGAGCTTACCGCCAGCACCAAAAAAGAGGCGCTGGCGGAGCTTCTGGCTCCTGTTGTTGATAAAAATCCGTCACTAAATGCGGATGAAGTATTTAACGTGCTCATGGAACGAGAAGCTCTGGGGACTACCGGTATTGGTAACGGTATTGCTATTCCTCATGGAAAGCTTCCATCTTTGGATAAGATAGTCGTTGTTGCAGGCCGCAGTGTTGACGGACTTGATTTTGAAGCACTGGACCAAGAGCCATGTAAGATCTTCTTTATGGTGCTTGCGCCGGAAAATGTAGCAGGAACACACTTACGCATCCTTGCCCAAATTTCCCGACTGCTTAAAGATGAAGATTTTAAACGTGTCTTTATGGAATCGGATACACAAGAAGCCCTCTGGAACCTTTTATCTGCTGCATAGCGTAAAGACTCTATGATCTCCGCCTCCAAGCGTTCAATCCCTGTTATTATCGTTGCCGGCCTTTCGGGTGCCGGTAAAAGTAGTGCGTTAAAAGTCTTTGAAGATATGGCGTACTACACAATCGATGGGCTTCCTGTCTCAATGACATCACAGTTTATCGAGGTTCTTACGGGTTGTGCACTGGAAAGCTATAAAGGAATCGTATTAGGGGTAGACGTACGCCAGAGTACATTCAGGGATGAGTGGGCCGCGACAATACAACAGCTGGCAACAGCAGGGTATTCGCCTACGGTTATTTTCCTTGAATCACGTGCAGATGTTATTTTGCGCAGATATAAAGAGACAAGACGTCCGCATCCGTTTGAAGGCTGTGGCACCGGTCTTGAGCAAGCCATGACCCGCGAGCGGGAACTCATGGCACCGGCGCGAGCTGAAGCTGATTTTATTTTTGATACCTCAGAGTATTCAATTCATGACCTTCGCCGCGTACTGCAACGCCGCTGGCAATCAGAAGAAAGTGATGCAAAGGGGCTGAAAGTGCATATTATGAGTTTTGGCTTTAAGCATAGTACTCCTTCTGAAGCAGACATGATTTTTGACTTACGCTTTTTACCGAACCCGTATCATAATCCTGAACTACGCCCTTTCAGCGGTCAGGACGAGCCTGTCGTCAATTTTGTGCTCAACCACAGCATGGGGCAGACCTATTTGAAAAAGCTTGAAGACCTGTTGCATTTCACGCTGTTGCAAATGGAAAAAGAAGGGCGGTACCGCATCACCATCGGCTTCGGCTGTACTGGTGGGAAGCATCGCTCTGTTGCAGTAACCGAGGCCATCTACAATTTTTTGAAAAAATCTGACTTTGCTGTCTCAAAAGAGCATAGACATATTAACCTGGCATAATGCCGTAAGCCGACACATATAATAATCCCATGTCTACTACATTCCCTGAAGAAAAAAATATCGGTGTAGTTATTGTTACTCACACAAACTACGGCGCAGCTCTCTTGAGTGCTGCCGAAGTTATTATGGGCAAACAAACATCCTGCGAAACCGTAAGTGTTGACAGTGAAAAAGACGTATCAGAAACAGTCACAACCATTAAAGAAATGGTTGAAAAAGTAGATGAAGGGCGCGGTGTTCTGGTGCTTACAGACATGTTTGGCGGAACTCCGACCAACTTAAGCCTTTCTTTGCTCGGTACCCGACATCTGGAAGTTCTTACAGGTGTAAACCTGCCGATGCTTCTCAAAGTATTCGGATGCCGGACCATGACTCTCGACCGTCTTGCCATTGAAGCTAAAGATGCTGGTGGAAAAGGCATTGTCATGGCCGGTGAAATTCTGCGAAGTAAGGTTAACGGGTAAGACATGGCGTGGATTCGAATTGACAATCGGCTAATACATGGACAAGTTATCGAAACTTGGATTCCTTATACCAACGCAAAGCACCTGCTGGTTGTTAATGACGATTTTGCTGATGATGTGCTGCGTCAACAAATTGCTACCCTTGCAATTCCAGGACGTATTTCAGTAGACTTTATCCATATTGCGGACATCATGGCTTACGCCCAGAGTAATAATTTGCAGGATACGCTCATTATACTAGCTGACTGTGAAGACGCTAAGCGTATCCATGACGAAGGATTTTCCTTTGATTCTATCAATATCGGGAACTTGCATTATGCGCCCGGCAAAAAACAGCTATGTGATCATATCGCCATCTCTGACCATGACGAAGAGTGTTTGAAGTTTTTTGCCAATAATGAAATTGTTCTCGACTTTCGCTGCGTTCCAAACCAACCATTACAAATAAAAGGGTTATAGTAATGGATGTTGCCTTTCCTGTTATTCAGTTCTCATCAATTCCGTGGCTTAGCGCCTACGCTTTTTTTTTGCCATCTTAGCCCTGCTGCGAACCAGCATTAATCTGGGGTTTGTTGAAAGACCTCTGGCAATCGGTTTTTTCTGGGCAGTCATAACAGGCGAGTGGGAGCTTGCACTACCAGCTGCCATTTTTTTTGAGCTGTTCTGGCTCGACCTTTTCCCTGTAGGTACCTATATCCCCCCGAATGGCGCAGCAGCCTTGGTTGCAACCTTGGCTACAGCCAGCTTTTTCTCATTAGAATTTCCATCACAACTCGTTGTTCCTATGGTACTTGCCATGCCTGCTGCTTTGCTCAGCCCATATCTGGAACAAACATTGAGGCAACGGCACAATGCTCACCACAACAGGTTGCTGGCTTTGGCAAATCCAGAATCCCACTCAGATGAACAACATTTTGTAGATAAAGTTATAACAAAGGCATTACTCCAAACCCTTTGTGTAAACTTTATTTTCTTCTTTCTCTACCTGCTTGTGCTAATTAGCACTATCTCCTTTGCATATGAGATATATGGCGGTATTATTGAATGTTCAGGGGTCTCATGGAGCTATTTATGGTTCTTTGCTGCTCTTGGTGGTGTTCTTTCCTTAAGAGTACGACACGCTTACTATTCCTTCTTTTTTTTCCTTTTTGCTGTGGTAGTTATTACAAATCTGTAGCTTTTTTTCTCAGAAAAAAATTGCCTGACAGGCATACAAGTGCTTGGCAGCAGTTTTAGTTTGTGCTATCTGTCACAAACTCAGTTTGGAAATAGGCGTGAACAACGCGTTACAACAATTTCTGGAGGAAATTACCATGGCAGTACTCGTATTGGGACATATGAACCCGGACACAGATTCTATCATTTCTGCAATCGCTGTTGCGGATGCACTTAATAAACGCGGTATCGAAGCTAAAGCAGTAGCACAGGGCGAAGTAACACCTGAATCTGCTTTTGTACTCGAAAAATTCGGTCTTACCGCTCCAGAAGTTGTTACTTCTGTTGCCGGCCAGAAAGTATGGCTCGTTGATACCTCTGATAAAGCTCAGCTTCCAGCTGACATCGACGAAGCTGAAATCTGTGGCGTAATCGACCACCACAAACTGGGCGACATCACCACTTCAAACCCTCTCGAAATGTGGGTATGGCCTGTAGGTTGCAGCTGTACAGCAATCAAAGGCTTCTACGATCACTACGGTCTTGAAATTCCTGCAGGCATTGCAGGCGGCATGCTTTGCGCTATCCTTTCCGATACCGTAATGTTCAAGTCTGTAACTTGCACTGACGCTGATAAAGTGGCTGTAGAAGCTCTTGCTAAACTTTCTAACGTTTCCGACACAACCGCACTAGGCATGGAAATGTTCAAAGTTAAGTCTGCTGTAGATGGCGCAACCATGGAAGAACTCGTATTCCGTGATTACAAAGATTTCGACATGAACGGCAACAAAGTTGGTATCGGCCAGCTTGAAGTTGTTGATCTTTCTCTTCTTGACGCTGTTAAGTCCGGCCTTAAAGAAGAAATTGCTAAAGTAAAAGCAGACGGTCGCCACTCTGTATTCCTTCTTCTCACTGACATCATGAAAGAAGGCTCTGAAATGCTTATCTGTTCTGACGACGCTTCCGTTGTTGAAAAAGCATTCGGCGTAGCAGGCGACGAGTCAGTATGGCTTGACGGCGTAATGAGCCGCAAAAAACAGGTTGTTCCTAACTTTGAAAAAGCTTTCAAATAGTAGGTAACTACATCGTTTGTAAGCCCCGAAGAGCATGCTCTTCGGGGCTTTTTTATTTTCGACTCCCATGAGAGAGCGCCAGACAACGCAGTTCTCGCAAACGTCGGCCAGACTCTGCTCCGAGGTTTTGTGATTCGGGAGGAAGGGTAACAGTGAGAATTGTATCCAGATCGTTCTGTGCGTCAGGTAAGTAATCTATTCCAGAATCTGCCTTGACCATTGCAAAAAAGGATTCAAAAATATTTTGCCTATGCAGAGAGTAAAGCAGATCTACTTTTGTTCCTGTTCGAAGTAAGCTGTACATGGCGCCTTTCATATGCTGCCGCGCTGCAATTCCTCCTGCTTTGATCATGTGGTTTGAAAGCTTGAGACGAGCCCCAAGCTCTCTAGCATGCAATTCGCCTCTGTGTTCGTGCCCAATATGTCGAGGCAATACAGCGGATTCAGTCGACTGCTTCCCCAGATCATGACAAAGCGCCATATAACAGGTGGTTATATCACCTTGACATCGGTTGATAGTCGTAACAGTATGAGCAAGACAGTCGTCATAGTGGTACTGAATAGTACCAGCAGGTATGGAAGACATGGAGCTGAGTTCAAAAAACCAAGGATATAAGCATGATGCTGAGTCCAGCACAGAGAGGAAGCGTCCCGGTTCTGGAGCTTGCAAAGCTTTTATCAATTCGGAACCAACACGTTCCGCAGTTACTGACTCAAGCACCCCAGCTACGGACACATTACGCATCTGCTCTATAGCGTCGGGATGAACAGTAAAGTCCGGCAGGGCAGCGGCAAAGCGTGCTACTCGAAAAACGCGAAGCGGATCTTCCAGAAACGCAGTATCAGAAGCAGGTCGTATAATTTTTTTCTCAAGGTCATATAATGAGGTAGGCAAAGAATACAGGCGTGAAGAATCATCTAATGCAAAGGCATTTATAGTGATATCTCGAGACATAAGGTCTGCCTCAATGTTTCCTCCGCGAAGAGGGGCATATTCAATGCCATTGAGGATACAAATGCCGAACTCGTTTCCGGCCTTGCGCGCTGAAGGATTGATGCTTATAAAATGCTCAACAGTTCCGGAAAAAGCAAAGTCATATTCTCTTGGCGGAACTCCAAGCAACATATCTCGCACTGCGCCGCCTACTAAGTAAAATTTCATACTTTTTTCATACTGCATGCTGAGAAAGTTTCCAAGAAAAACCTATTTGACCAACAGGGCTATCACAGAATCTATGCATACCTGCTTTGTACTACACGACCAACTGCCAGACATTACCCTGAAAACCACTCCTGAAGAGCTTGCTACCGCCCATGCGGGATGGAGCACGCTAGCTGACAAAGAGTGGAGCGAGTCATGTCTTGACGATCTCGCTGTATTTCGTTCTGAGCTTCCACATTTTTCTTCTGACATTCATATTTGCGGAGAATGTTCTTCAACACTGGATGTCGCACGGGCATTAACAGAACGAAACCTGCTTTGCGAATGGGATTCCATTTTGGGACTCCGCCAGAAAAGCGGTAGAGGGCAGCTACGTAGAGCATGGAATTCTCCGGAAGGTAATATTTATGCAGCCCTCAGGTTACCAATGACTGGTTTTTTTGCAAATGAACTCGGTGCATTGGTGATGGGCTTTTTATTAGCTGACGCATTGCAGCAGCTTGGGTATAATGCACGCATAAAATGGCCAAACGATATTTTAGTTGATAGCAAAAAAATCGGCGGGATTTTGTTGGAAGAACGTGGTGGAGTTTTGACAGCCGGAATCGGGATAAACCTCCATTCACATCCTCCTCAAGAAGATTTGCGAACCGAGTGGGCTGTACCTGCAGGCTGCTTGTGCAAAAACGAACAAACTCTGCCGATATTGCAGGTGTGGCAGACACTTGTAGACCACATGCATTTTTGCTACAACGCACAGGTTGTTCAGTATACTACCGAGAAATTAATTTCGAGTGTTGAAAAACAACTTGCTTGGCTGGGGCGAGAAGTATGGATCCACGGAAGTGATCTAGTCAATCGGTCGGGCAAACTCATGGGGATTTCACAAGATGGTGGCCTTCGAATCCGGCAACAAGACGGAGAAAAGGTTATCCATTCCGGTAGTATTTCCCTGCGCCCGTGATTAGTTCATCTGATGGGTTATTTATTGGCCAAATGTCACCGACGCTGCAAAACGAGGATTGAATGGCGATTAAGACGTTTAATGAAATTATGGAAGAAGTGAAAGGCAAACCGATTCTGGTTGCCAACAGGGGTATTCCTGCCCGTCGTATTTGTCGCTCAATTCGTGAGCGTTTTGATGCTGTAGCTGTAATGACGGCTACGGACATCGATAAAACGTCTCCTGCCGCATCAGCCGCTCAAGAACTTCTTTTACTGGGTTCTGACCCTCGAGCGTACCTTGATATAGACAGAATTATTAGTCTGGCAAAAAAACGCGGCGTGGTTGCTATTCACCCGGGCTGGGGCTTTGCCTCAGAAGATCACAAATTCCCGACCAGATGTGCCGAAGAAGGCATCATTTTTATCGGTTCCACAGCGGAATCAATGAACCTGCTTGGTAACAAAGTACAGGTACGCGCTCTTGCACAAAAATTAGGCGTTCCTGTAGTACCGGGTTCTGATGGTTCTGTTGATATTCCGACCGCACGTAAGTTCTGCGAAGAGATCGGCTTCCCGATCATGCTTAAAGCAGAAGGGGGCGGTGGTGGCCGCGGAATCTTCTTAATTAAAAATCAGGACGAGCTTGAAAGTGCATTCGTTAAAGCGTCAACCATGGCGCAGGCATCTTTCGGTAACCCGCGCCTGTATATTGAGAAATTTCTTGCATCCGCACGCCACATTGAAATTCAGGTAATCAGCGATAAATACGGCAACGTATTTGCGTTTGATGAACGCGACTGCAGTATCCAGCGTAACCACCAGAAGTTGGTAGAGATTACTCCTTCTCCTTCTGAGCTCATTACGCCGGAACTTCGCGCACGCCTTAAAGAATACTCACGCAGCCTTGTTACAGCAGTAGGGTACGATTCATTAGCTACTGTTGAATTCCTTGTTACTCCTGACGGCGAGCCGTACCTCATTGAGGTAAACACACGCCTGCAGGTTGAACATGGTATTACAGAGGTTCGCTACGGTGTTGACCTTGTTGAAGAGCAGATTGCTGTTGCTTTCGGTGCTGAGCTTCGTCTTAAAGAAGAAAAGTTCCCGCCATCCCAGATGGCAATGCAGCTGCGAATTAACTGCGAAGATCCTCAGGATGATTTTGCACCGAACTGCGGTGTAGTATCCAGATACATCTCTCCTGGTGGACCTGGCATCCGTATCGACTCCAACTTGTCTGCTGGTTACGACTTCCCGTCTAACTACGACTCTGCCGGAGCGCTGCTTATTTCCTACGGACGCGGCTGGAAAAAAGTACTTGGGACAATGGAACGTGCTCTTAACGAGTACTCCATTGGCGGTCTCAAGACTACCATCCCGTTCTTTAAACAGGTTATCCGTCATCCGAAGTTCCGACAGGGTGATTTTGATACAAACTTTATCGGCAACACACCGGAACTGCTCTGTTACACAGACCTTGCGCCTGAAGCAGAACGTATTTCCAAGCTCATCGCGGAAATCTCCGCAAAGGGTACCAACCCGTATGTGCAGCTTGGTGAGTACCGCTCAAAAGACACTCCGCGTGTCGGCGAGTTCAATCCGGTAATGCCGGCCATTAATAATGCTACATTAAAGGCTGCGCCTGCATACCCTCAAGGTGACCGCAAGGCTCTGTTAGACTTTGTGCGTGACACAGATTACGTGCATTTCTGTGATACCACCCCTCGTGATATTACACAGTCCAACAGTGGCAACCGCTTCCGTCTTGCTGAAGACAAGCTCATCGGCCCTTACCTTGATAACTGCGGATTCTTCTCTATTGAAAACGGTGGCGGAGCGCACTTCCATGTCGCAATGCTCGCGAACATGACCTATCCGTTTACTGAAGCAAAAGAGTGGAATCAGTTTGCACCTAAGACGCTGAAGCAGATTCTCATCCGCTCCACAAATGTTCTCGGCTACAAACCGCAGCCGCAGAACCTTATGCGTGCAACTGGCGAAATGATCTGTGATCATTACGATGTTATCAGATGCTTCGACTTCCTGAACCATGTAGAAAACATGCGTCCGTTTGCTGAAGTAGCTCTTAACCGTAAAGAAGTCGTTTTTGAGCCTGCCATCTCCCTTTCATGGGCAAAAGGCTTTGATGTAAAACACTACCTGCAGGTAACTGAGGCAATTCTTGCTATGGTTGCTGATGTGGCTGGTGTAAGCACTAAAAAAGCTTCTGAGATGATCATCCTCGGTCTTAAAGATATGGCTGGCGTCTGCCCGCCACGATTTATGACTGAGCTTATCACGGCTATTCGCAAGCAGTGGCCTTCTTTGGTTACACACTATCACAGACATTACACAGACGGCTTATTTGTACCGACTGTGGGTGCCGCCGCTAAAGCAGGTGCACATATTGTCGATACTGGTATGGGTGCAGCAGTACGCTGGTACGGTCAAGGTGAAGTCCTTTCCACAGCCGCGTACATTGAAGAAGAGCTTGGCCTTAAAACTAATCTTAATAAAGACATGATCCGCGAGTGCAACTTTGTACTTAAGCAGGTTATGCCATACTATGACAAATACACCGCACCATTCTTCCAGGGAATTGACCATGATGTTGTACATCACGCAATGCCTGGTGGTGCAACGTCTTCCTCTCAGGAAGGAGCACTGAAGCAGGGATATATCCACCTTCTTCCGTACATGCTGAAATTCCTCGCGGGTACACGTCAGGTAGTGCGCTACCACGACGTAACACCGGGTTCACAGATCACTTGGAACACTGCGTTCCTTGCTGTAACCAACGCGTACAAACGTGGCGGCGAAGAAGAAGTTCGTTACCTGCTTGAAGTACTCGAACATGTTACTAAGTATGAAGAAAAAGACTTAAGCGAAGAGATGAAGGAAGCACGTCTTGCCATCTATCAGGACAGCAATGACGCATTCCGTGATCTCCTTCTCGGTAAATTTGGTAAACTTCCGCTTGGCTTCCCTGCAGACTGGGTATACCAGAGTGCATTCGGTGCTGAGTGGAAACAGGCGATTAATCAGCGTACTGAAGTATCTCCTTTGTCTACACTGGAAGATATCAATCTCGCTGCTGAAGAATCTGACTTCATCAACCAGATCCGCCGTAAGCCGACCGATGAAGAATTCGTAATGTTCCTTAACCATCCGGCTGATGCTCTTAAGACTGTTCGATTCAAACGTGATTTCGGTAACCCGAATAATATTCCACTTGACGTTTGGTTCGAAGGTCTTGAAACAGGAAGAGAACTGCACTTTGTTGATGATAATGCAAAGCCGCACTCCATGACCATTCTGCATGTTTCCGAACCTGCTAAAGATGGTAAATGTGTAGTGCGTTATGTTCTCGACTCTGACATTATGAGCTATGACGTTCAGGTGGCGACTCCACAGGAAGAGGAGAGTGCAGGATCCGAAAAAGCTGATCCTAACAATCCACTTCATGTAGCTGCACCATCCAACGGTGACCTCTGGGTTATGTATGTAAACCCGGGTGATGTAGTTAAAAAGGGTGAAGAACTCTTCAACGTTTCCATTATGAAACAGGAAAAAGCTGTGCTTTGTCCTGCGGACGCAATGGTTAAACGTGTACTGAAAACTGCCGATTACAAAGAAACCAAAATGATGGTTCCGGTTAAAGAGGGTGACCTGCTTATTGAGCTTGGTCCGATTCCACGCCGATGCAGCAATGAGGCTTGCCAGAAGCCTCTCTCCATAGAAGGTATGGCATACTGCCACTTCTGTGGTGAAAAACTGGAAGCGTAGATGGGTCTCATGCTACCGCATGAGTAAGGATTAGAGAGTATGGAGAGTCCCGAACGGGACTCTCCTTAAATAACCGTAGGTATTGCCTATAAAAAAGTTGTTTACCCAAATCTAATTCTAACGATGGGCATAGAGTTTTACTCTATAAGTTAATAGTTTCCGGTTTTTTAAAGTAAAAGTCCTTCCAGGAGGAAAGACTGATGGCCAAAAAAAAGGCTGACGATTCCAAGAGTGTTAAAGCACAGACGACTAAGATTGAAGAACTTACAAAGAAAATGGTTCTTACAGGTGCAGATATTGTAGCTATCGGCGAAGAAGCAGAGCTTCTCGTTGGCGGTAAAAACTACAACACTGCTATTATTAGTCAGGTTGACGGTATTCGGGCTCCGCAATTTCGTGCAATCTCTTCCATAGCCTTCCACCAGCTCATGGATGAAACTAAAGTGAACGCCTCACTTGTTCGCTCCATGGTTGATAAAGAGTACAACCGAATTGACTGGAATGACCCTGAAATCAACAAAGATCCTGAGTTTCTCCAAAAGTTTGTACGTAACATCGCAAAAGATATCCGTGCAGAAGCAGAAGCTACAGGCACCCAGACTACTCTCAAAACTAGAACTTTTGTAAATAACGTTGTTGAAGGTTTTGCAACTTCTCCTGAAGGCATTGACCAGCTTCGTAAACGTTCTGTGCTGGTTCAGGCAGGCATTCTTTCTGTCGAGTTGCCTGAGAGTGTAACCGGTTGCGTACGCGATGCGTACAACTCAATCTGCAAAGAAGCAGGCCTTGAAGACGTTCCTGTTGCTGTACGTTCTTCAGCTGCGGGTGAAGACTCCCGCAAAAAAGCCTTTGCAGGTCTTCAGGATACTTACCTGAACATCGTTGGCGAAAACAATTGTGTTGAAGCATACCACTGGGATTGTGCTTCCGCATACAACCTTCGTTCAATGACCTACCGCCGTGAAGCAATTCTGGACGCAATGGCTCGTGCAGAAGAAACCGGCGATGAAACTATTGCTATTAAAGCAAAAGAAGAATGGGCCATTGAAAACACATCTCTTTCTGTATGTATCATGCGCATGATCAACCCTGTGATTTCCGGTACTGCTTTCTCTGCAGATACTGCAACAGGTTGCCGTGGCACAGACAGAAAAGATCTTGTTTCCATTGATGCCAGCTACGGTCTCGGTGAGGCAGTAGTAGGTGGCATGGTTACCCCTGACAAATTCTACGTGTTCCAGCGTGATGACAAACAGGAAGTTGTAATCCGCCAGATGGGCTGCAAAGACAAAAAGATTGTCTACCAGGCCAAAGGCGGCACCAAAATGGTCGACGTACCTGATCTTGAAGCATTCCGTTGGTCACTTTCCCTTGCACAGGCAGAAGAAGTAGCTCGTGGTGTTCGTGGCATTTCTATTGCTTACGGCGGCATGATCATGGATACAGAATTCTGTATCGATGACGCTGACAGACTCTGGTTTGTGCAGGCTCGTCCTGAAACCCGTTGGAACGAAGAATTCGAACTTCATCCGAATACTATTTTCATGCGCCGTCTTGAGGTGGATGAAAAAGCTGCTGATAACGCAGAAATTATTCTGGAAGGTAACGGTGCTTCCCGCGGTGCAGGGCAGGGACGTGTAAAATATCTGCGTTCCGCACTTGAACTGAACAAAATTAACAAAGGCGATATCCTCGCTGCAGAGCGTACAGACCCTGACATGGTTCCGGGTATGCGTATTGCTTCTTCCATTCTCGCAGACGTAGGCGGTGACACCAGCCACGCAGCGATTACTTCCCGCGAACTTGGTATTCCGGCCATCATCGGTATCCAGCGTCTTGAAGTACTTCGCAACCTTGATGGTGAAGAAATCACTGTAGACGGTACTCGCGGCAAGGTTTACCGCGGCCTGCTTCCTCTCAAAGAAGTTGGCGGCGAAATGGACCTTTCTACCCTTCCGGAAACCAAAACAAAAGTCGGCCTTATCCTTGCTGATGTTGGCCAATCTTTGTTCCTTTCCCGACTCAGGAATGTAACCGATTTCGAAGTAGGACTCCTGCGTGCTGAGTTCATGCTCGGTAACATCTCTATCCACCCGAAAGCACTGGAAGCATATGATTCCGGTGAACTGGAAAGAGTTGTTGCAGACAAGGTTCATGAACTTGAAAGCAAATTGACCAAAGTACTTCGTGAGCAGCTTGCACTCGGTATCGTTGGTGTTGATTTCAACCTGCGTGAATACGTAGGGCACCTCACCGGCCTTTCTGCTGAGATTGAAAAGCTTACTGAGAATGAGCAGCCACGTGGTACAGACGAAGTACTTGCTGTACACCGCCGTATGCGCGAGCTTGATCACAAGCTTGATGCATACATGGAAACAGCTACACGTCGTTTCGATGTTCTCAAGACTTCTGAAAATCTTGAAGATCACATATCTGCAGTTATGGGCTTCTCTGATGAGTTACTCAAACTTACCGGAACTGATCCTGAAAGCACCCGTCGCAGAGCTGAAATTGACGCATCTGTGAAAGCGATTACTGAAAAAGCTGCTAACGACCCAGTCGTTATGGATGTAATCCAGAAGGTTAAACAGGTTCGTGTTGAAGTTGCTCTGACTTCCGGTCTTGAAAAAGAAATCCGTGACATGCGTAGCATTCCGGAAAAAATCCGTACGATTATTAAATCTCGTGGATACCGTTCCGGTAAAGAACATTATGTTCAGACTCTTGCTCAGGGACTGGCATTGTTCGCAATGGCATTCTACGGAAAAGACATCATCTACAGAACCACCGACTTTAAATCCAACGAGTACCGCAACCTTCTTGGCGGCTCCTTGTTTGAACACTTCGAAGATAACCCAATGCTTGGCTACCGTGGTGTTTCCCGTAATCTTCATGACTGGGAAATCGAAGCATTTAAACTGTCTCGTGGCGTGTACGGTGGAACTAACCTTCAGATCATGCTTCCATTTGTTCGTACTCTTGAGGAAGGCAGAGCTATGCGCCGCTACCTCGAACAGGTACACAAACTGAAGAGTGGTGAAGATGGTCTCAAAATCATCCTCATGTCTGAAATTCCAAGTAACGCCATTCTTGCAAAGCAGTTCGTTCAGGAATTTGATGGATTCTCCATCGGCTCCAACGACATGACTCAGATGGTATTGGCAACAGACCGAGATAACGCAAGCCTTGCACACATCTACGATGAAGAAGATCCTGCAGTTATCTGGGCAATCCTTTGCACTATCTTCACCGGTCAAAAGTTCGGCAAGAAAGTTGGCTTCTGCGGTCAGGGTGTTTCTAACAGCACCATTCTCCGTGGCCTTGTTGCTATTGCAGGAATTGTCTCTGCTTCTGTTGTTCCTGACACCTACTTCCAGACCAAAAAAGACATGGCAGAAGTAGAGCAGGAGAACATTAAGACAGAACAGCTTGGTCAGTGGCTCGGCGATAAGTACCTTGAAAAAATCCGTGCTATGTTAAATGAAAACGGCTACGGACACATTCTCAAGAAGTACAAAAACGCAAAAGATATTCTCGATTGGTACGAAGGTGAGATTGCACGTCTGCATGAACTCCTCCGTGAATCTATTGAAACTCCAAAAGAGAAATTCTACCGTCAGGAACTCGAGCAGTTCCGCGCTAAGTTCCACAAACCTGTTATTTACGCAGGCTGGGATTGGAAGCAGACAGTTCTTGATGCACTGCATCAAGCTGGTTTTGCAAACTTTGAAGAGCAGGCAGTTGCTCTTGAAGCTCAGCGTAAAAAGAAATGGTAGACCATTAGTGGCATACTAGTAAAAGGGGTACATGCTCTCAGCATGTACCCCTTTTTGACATCTCCAGTCTTACTTTTGCATTACCTGTACATTTCTTTTTCGTTACATGGCTGCAGAACCCTCACATTATGTTCCAAATTGAAAATTCTCTATACTGGATCATGTTTTTTTCAAATTACAGGGAAAAAAGTTCCCCATTTTTTCAATATAAGAGCGTAAAAAAAATAATCCGAACCATACTTCGCTTCTCAACGCCAGCCCCTTAAAAGCTGTTGTGGGTAAAATTTGCTAATATCAAGAACTTCTTGCTCAAAAAAAAGCTTATTTAACGCAAAATTTAGGCAAAAAAGCCCATAAAAAAAGTGAGTCCGGATATTCCGAACTCACTCACATGTTTTCTGATTTATCGCAGTCAGCATAACACATTTAAATAACGTAATTTATCAAAATTACTTTTTCTTCTTTTTCTTTTTTGAAGGAGCTGCCTTCTGAGATTTCGGCTTATTCTTCGCGCCTTCGCGCTTTTCAGCACGAGCAGCACGCAGCACTTTTTTTTCAGCTTTGGCTTTCTTAACCTCGGCATCAATTCTTGCAAACTCTTCAGGATCCAGTGCATGTTCAGAAAATGCATGCCAGATTCGATCAAGGCCTAATCCTGATGAGGCAGAGGAAATAATCGGACGAATCCCACCTAAAATTTTTGTCCACTCATTTTGCTTAGCATCACGCTCACGCTGCTTACACTTGTCACCTTTTGTCAAAATGGGAATCAGCGGTAAATCAATTTCGCGAGCATAGCTCGTCAACTCAATATCAATCTGCTGTGGGGGAACACGGCTATCGATAAGAACCGCAAGAGCTTTCAGCCCCGGAGTAGAAATAAGATACTGATTAATAAGTTCAGCCCATTTCTGACGTTCAGTTTTAGAAACTTTTGCATAGCCATATCCTGGAAGATCAACAAGATAGTACTTCCAAGGATCTACCCGATAAAAGTTGATAGACTGAGTTTTACCCGGTGTAGAACTGGTACGGGCAAGATTCTTACGTCCGGCAAGGGCATTAATCAGGGAAGATTTACCTACATTGGAACGTCCGGCAAGGGCAATCTGCGGAACATCAATTTCCTGTAGTTGTTCAAGCGTATATATTGTGTCTTCTAAAATAAGATTTGGTTGCATGAGAGGCCTTTGGTAATAGTGAATAAAGGCAACGCCGAGCTTGACAACAAGCAGCGCTTTGGAAAATATTACCCGTTTGTTTCCACCATTCCTAATGGTATAAAAGCAATGTGTAAAGACAAAGGGAGTACGCATGACCGGTTACAAAATTCTGGTTCTCAATGGTCCCAATCTCGGAGCACTGGGAAAACGCCAGCCGGAAATCTATGGCAATAGCACCATGGACATTCTGCCTGAGCTTGTAGAACAAGTGCTTGGAAAAAATACTGCGAACGTTTCCCTTGAATTTTATCAAAACAATTCAGAAGGCAAACTGATTGATCGCATTGAGCAGGCAAGAGAAGAGGGCATCGACGGCATTGTACTGAATGCTGGAGCGTATACTCATACCAGCCTTGCATTGGCAGACTGTCTTGCCTGGGTTGAGCTGCCCGTGGTTGAAGTACATTTGAGTAATGTACTTGCCCGCTCCGAGCCACTGCGGCAGAAAAGTTTTATTGGTCGACACGTTATTGGTGTTATTGCAGGTTTCGGCATGATGAGTTACGCACTAGCCGTGCAGGCATTATTTCAGCACCTTAAAGATTAGAATTTAATTTTCCGGTAACATTCATCGGAACTATTTGGAGGAATACATGTTCTCAACCACCGATTTTAAACGCGGTCTTAAAATCCTTTTGGAAGGCACTCCATACGAAATTGTTGAATTTCAGCACTTCAAACCGGGCAAAGGCGGTGCGATGATCCGCACCAAACTTCGTAACCTGCTCAACGGTCGCGTAGTAGACAAAACTTTCCGCTCCGGTGAAAAAGTAGGACGTCCTGACATTGAACATACTGCAATGCAGTACCTCTACATGGAAGGTGACAACCTCGTTCTGATGGATCTTTCCAGCTACGAGCAACACTACATGAGCACAGAACTTTCCGGCGGTGCTGAAAACTTCCTTAAAGACGGTCAGGAAGTAAAAGTAATGCTTTACAATGGTGACCCACTTACTCTGGAACTTCCAGCTGCTCTGATTTTTGAAGTGACCCACACAGAGCCAGGCGCAAAAGGTGACACCGTTTCTAACGTAACCAAACCGGCTACCATTGAAACCGGTCTTGAGGTTAACGTTCCTTTGTTCATCAACATTGGTGACAAAATTAAAATTGATACCCGCACCCGTGAGTATCTCGGTCGTGAAAACTCCTAAGTTTTCATATCTCACTGCATAAAAAAACGCGCTTC
>NZ_JXMS01000019.1:0-71236 GCF_001672295.1 Halodesulfovibrio spirochaetisodalis
TGAAGCATTCGGTAAGGATGCGGAAGAAGTGATGAAGGGCGAGTTTAAAAAAATTACGCCGTTCTCCCATCGTCCATACGGCAACATGTACGTGGGAACAAACTAGAATATCCATTCTATATTTGTCAGAAACGGCTCGGCTTGTTTCTCTCAATCTGAGGGAACTTCTCCTAAGCTTGACTGATAAACGACCGTAATTCGGGAAGCCCCCATGATTGGCATGGGGGCTTTTCTGTTGTCTGCAGTTTGAATTGGCGTTGCTTACTGTTTGGATTGCTTACTGTGTCCTTTGTTTTCCGCCTGTGCGGATGCAGCGCAAAATATGGCAATGTCCTGATCTGTGATTCCAAGATCAGCCAGTGTTGTCCGCTGGTAGGTGAGGACTTGTGCCAGTGCGTCATCAATGTTTTCGGGTACTATTCTGTATCGGTTTTCTGCAAAGGCAGTGACCATGGCAGAGTTCGCGGCTGCGTCATAATGCCCCACATCTTTGTAGCGTGAGATATCCATGGTTACAGAACGCATCTGGGTGAAGTCGAATAAACGCAGGTTTGGGTACGCCAGCAGTGTTGATAATGCCAGCAGCGCCCTGTGGTACTCATCTGCATGTCGGTTCAGGAACAATCCTGAGCGTGGCGGTGTGAAGACATAAAACGTTCTATCTGGATGGGCTGTAAGAACTTCTTCGAGTTTTGGAATGTTGTCCACTGTGTAGTCTACAGGCGGTATCTTTTCATCCATCAGCAGACAGGCGGAATCGAAGTAGCATTTGCGGCTAAAAAAACCGTTTGATTTGTAATAGCTATACCAGCTCCAGATGTCGTTTTCGTCTTTTGTTTGCGGGGTAAGCAGAAATCGTTTGCTGAAGTACGCTTTAAGGTCGTCCAGATCACTGTCGTTGTATAAAAATGCAGGGAACGTGTCAGGCAGTTCCGCATGGTGTTCTGACGCAAAAACGTGGCGGGGCAGGAGTCCCCAGAAGACAGTTTTAACCTGAGGGTTTCTTGAAAGCGTGTAGTTGAGGACAGTCAGCATTTCATTGAACTCAGCTCCACTGATGGAGAGGTTCATGGTGTCGACGCCGAGTTTTCTTCTCATCTCATCTGTTGAGAAGTTCTCAGAAAGCGATGTGCCGATGATGACTGCGTTGTATCGTCTGCCGAAGTTTTTGGCGATGGCGGCATTTTGAAACCGCTGTTGTGCCGTGCTGGGAAGTTGTCCGTCAGGAACAGTGCGGAAGAAAAGACAGATTGGGTCATGGATAACGAGTGCAGAGACAACAAGAATGCTCTGCATGAGAAAGCAGGTAAAGAGTATTTTTATATAGTTTCCTGCTGATACAGGAGATGTGAACAGTCGTTTAAAACTGGAAATAAAAGAATTCAGATACACGATTTTCCATCCAGATAATGAGCATGCAGGTGAAGAAAACAGCAACGCTTCCGGCGATTGCCCGGCCATATGTGAACACCGGTGTGTCGTCTTTTTTTGCAAAAACAATTTGTGTTGAGTTAGGCATAGTGCAGACCAGAACAACTGTGGCAAGACAGATGAGGAGTTCGTGGCGGACATGCACCCACCTTCCTATTCCATTACTCCCAAGTGCTGCACTGTAGATATTGAAGACCCCCTGCATATCGCTGGCAATGAATGCCACGCCGGAAAGGCAGAGAAAGGTGAAGGTGATGATCCACCCGAGCCATACCGGCAGTCTTGCGGAGTTCAGTCTTGCCCAGAAGCGGTTGATGCAAAGAGCTGCACCGTGGAGTCCTCCCCAGAAGATAAACATCCATCCGGCACCATGCCAAAGTCCACCGAGCAGGAAGGTGATAAGGATGTTGCCATACGCTCTTGGTGGGGAGCAGCGGCTTCCGCCAAGCGGGATGAACAGGTAGTCTCTTAGCCATACAGAAAGCGTAATATGCCAGCGTCTCCAGAAATCCTGAATTGAGGCCGCCTTGTACGGGCTGAAAAAGTTAATGGGGATGACGATGTTGAAGCAGAGTGCCGCACCGATTGCCATGTCTGAATATCCGCTGAAATCAAAATACACTTGCATGGTGTACGCCAGAATAGCGAGCCATGCGTCCAGAAAGCTTCGGGTAGCATGAAGTGCATAGTCGCCTGTAGCCCAAAGTTTAAATGTGTCTGCAAGGACAACCTTTTTGAATAATCCGATAATAAACAGGGTAGTGCCTGCCGCTATGTTTTCCAGCTTGATGACGCGGGAAAGGGATTTCTTGAACTGAGGAAGAATTCCTGCATGGTGCACAATAGGCCCCGCGATAAGTTGCGGGAAGAAAAGCACAAACAGGCAGTAATCAATAAAGTTATTGTCAGTAATTTTTCCTTGTTTCATGTCGACCTGATACGCAATCTGCTGAAAGGTAAAAAAGCTTATGGCAAGAGGGAGTTCTATTGTCTCGAGCTGCCATGAAACAGAAAACAGGCTTGTGTATGTATCAACGATGAAATTTGCATACTTATAGTATCCCAGTAGCCCGAGGTTAAACAGGATTGCACAGGGAAGACCGACTTTCGGGGATAATTTTTTTTGAGATTGGGCTGTGGCTATGAGGTAATTAGCCAGCACCGAAATGATAATTACAGGAAGATAGGTTATGTTCCAGTAACCATAAAAGAAAAGTGAAGCACCAATGAGCCAGAGCTTGGCATAGGTATTTGGAAAATATCTTCCCAGAATAAAATACCCGGCCAGTACCGTTGGAAAGAAAATAAAAAGAAATTCAAGCGAGTTAAATAGCATTGCATATCCTTGAAAGCTGCTTGCGTTCGGGAAGCGTAAGAACTGGATAAGTAAGCTTAGTAGTGAAATCAGAGTTTGTTGTGAGCAGTGTCAGCGATTGTGCTGACTTTTTCTGGCCAACCTCCTTTGATGGTCAAGGTTAAGATTTGGTAAAGATAATATTTAATAAATATAAAAATCAGCAAGTTGGGATTATTATCATTATGAAATCACAGAGGGGGACAGGACGGGGAGGGATGCTTTGAAGGACGAGATGAAGATGGGCAGCAATAAGAAAAGGTAGCATCTCAGAACGGTAGAGATGCTTCGCTGAGTATGATTTGGCGTGCTGGTATCAGAAAAAAGGTATGTACTGAAAAGACGATGCTATTGTGTTTTCTAAGCAAAATTAGACTGCTGGCTTACATTTCAATTTAGTATGGGCATGGCAATAGCGGTTGGTGTGCTACAGCACTGCAGTTATGTTCTTATGTGAAGTAATTCAGGCAGATTAATGAATGCAGAAAGCTCTTTTGAAACATTCCTGTAACATCTTTTCTGTAGGGCCAGTTTCGGACTATGGGGCAGGAATGCAGTGCGGATATGTGAGCATTTTGTTATTTTTATTAGAAATGCCGCCAGTTAAAAATCTTGCATGTTTTTTCACGAAAAGGTACTTGAGTCAGGTTTAAAGCTTTTTCTCATTACGAGTAAAAACAACAGCCGGTTCGGCTTTTAATGTTTACGGGTCGCATTATTTTTTATGAGTTTTCGATAATCATTTGATTTAATGGAAAACTCGGAGAGTATTTTTTTGCGGCGTTACGATTTTTTGATAACCGTTAAGGAGTTTCTATGTTCTTTCCAGAAGTAGCTTGGGCTATGGGCGCAGCAGGCGGTCAGGCAGGCCAGGAAGGTAACCCGATTGCGGCGTTCGTACCTCTTGCTTTGATGTTTGTTATTTTCTACTTCCTTCTTATTCGTCCTCAGCAAAAAAGAGCTAAAGAGCACAAAGCTCTGCTGGATAACTTGCAGGAAGGCCAGTCTGTTGTAACCGCCGGTGGTCTTATCGGTACCATCGTCGAGATCAAAGACGACATCATTTCTGTAGACCTTGGTGATACCACTGTTCGCGTTGGTCGTCAGTACATCTCCGGTCTTAAGACTTCTCCTGCTGCAGAGAAAAAAGCAAAAGACGGTAAAAAGAAATAATTTGTCCGGCAGGGGCACTGCACTCAGCCCCTGCCTGTTCAGCACAATTGTGTTGTTGTCCCGAGCGAGTATCGTATCGGGTTTTGCTGTTTGAATAGTATCAAGGAGTTATAATGAGAGAGGGGTTGCGATGGAGATTACTGGTCGCGATTTTTGTGCTCGCGGTAGGTGTTGTATATGCCCTGCCGAGCATTCCGGCGATCGGAACATCCCCAATCAAAAAATTCTTACCTGAAGAAAAGGTCAGCCTCGGCCTTGATCTGCAGGGTGGTATCCATCTTGTCCTCGGTGTAGATGTTGATAAGGCACTGTCCAATAACCTTTCCCTGATGGGGCAGGATATTCGTTCTGTAGCACGTGACGAGAAGATTTTTATCTTACAGCCGCGTGTTGCCCAGGGCGAAAAGCTTGAGTTCGTACTTCTCAAGTCTTCACAAAAAGAAGCTCTTGATGCTTTGTTGAAGAAAAGCTTTAACCGTTTGAATGCGGAATCTACCGTACTTGAAAACAAGAAAGTTCGTTACACACTGACATACACACCGGAATACAGAAAATACGTGGCTGATCTTACCTTGGATCAGGCTGTAAAAACTATCCGTAACCGTGTTGACCAGTTCGGTGTTGCCGAGCCGGATATCCGTAAGCAGCAGGGCTACCGCATTCAGGTTCAGCTCCCTGGTCTTAGCGATACCGAGCGTGCAATCAAGATTATTGGTAAAACCGCGCACCTTGAATTTAAAATGGTACGTGAGGGTGTGGACCCTGCAAAAGCTGCAAAAGGCATTGTGCCTCCGGGTACAGAAGCTGTGCAGGAGTTGCATCGTAACCCTGACGGAACCTACACTGAATCTGTGATAGTTCTTAACAAGAACGCAGCCCTCACAGGTGACACTATTTCTGATGCCCGCGTTGCATATGACAAGTTCAACAACCCGTACGTTGCAATTACGTTCAACAGCAGCGGTGCTCGTCGTTTTGAAGAGCTTACCGGCCAGAACGTAAAAAAACGTATGGCTATCGTGCTTGACGGTAAAGTGTACTCTGCACCGGTTATTCAGGAAAAAATTCGTGGCGGTCGTGCTTCCATCTCCGGTAGCTTCACAACAGAAGAAGCACACGACCTTGCTATCGTACTTCGTGCCGGTTCATTGCCAGCACCGGTAAAAATTCTTGAAGAACGTTCCGTAGGACCTTCTCTTGGTCAGGAATCTATTGATCAGGGCATCACAGCTACCCTCGTGGGCGGCGCACTGGTCATGATCTTTATGATGATTTACTACGGGTTCAGCGGTGTTATCGCTAACCTCGTTCTGTTCATGAACATCATTTTTATTATTGCTGGTCTTGCAGCTTTTGGTGCAACCCTTACTTTGCCGGGTATTGCGGGTATCATCCTTACTCTTGGTATGGCTGTTGATGCTAACGTAATTATCTTTGAGCGTATCCGCGAAGAAGTTCGTCGCGGCCTTACTCCGCTCAAGGCTGTTGAAGAAGGTTTCTCCAGCGCTACACTGACAATTTTTGACGCAAACGTAACTACATTGCTTGCGGCAATCATTTTGTACCAGTTCGGCACAGGCCCAATTCGTGGTTTTGCGGTAACGCTTAGCCTCGGTATTCTGGCTTCCATGTTCACAGCTATCTTCTGCGCACGCATTATCTTTGGTCTCTGGATCAATGGTAAACCGGGCAGAAAGCTCAGCATATAAGGAGATAGATCATGGGTCTGAGCATTATTAAACCAGATAGCAAGATTGATTTTATCGGCCTGCGCAAGATTACTCTTGTGCTGTCTCTTGCCGTTATCCTTCTTGGCTTGGCTTCCCTTGTACTCAAGGGTGGGCCTAAATACGGTATTGACTTCTCCGGTGGTATGCTTGCACAGGTTCGCTTTGAACAGGCTGTAGCTCCGCAGGAGATTAAAGACAGCCTTGCAAGCGCCAAGCTTGAAGGTCTTTCCGTACAGCGTTTCGGCGAAGGCGATGCTGAATACCTCTTGCGTATCTCTTCTGCCGGTGAAAGCGGTCAGCGTCTTCCTGAGATTCTCAAAGCGCAGTTCGGTCAGAACCTGCCGAACAATCCGTTCACTATTGAACGTCTCGATATGGTTGGCCCTAAAATCGGTGCTGACCTTCGTTCCGCTGCGCTTGAAGCGTTGTACTTTGCAGTACTGCTGATTGCGATTTACATTTCCGGTCGATTCGAGCAACGCTGGTTCACAGCGGGGATCATGGCTGCCGGTCTTGCATCCGGTATGTACCTGCTTGATCTTATGGGTGCGCCAAAGCAGATGCAGGTTCTTATTGCTATGCTGCTTACTCTCGGCATCTGCTGGAAACTTAAGCTGAACTATGCGCTTGGTGCTGTTGTTGCTCTTATTCACGACGTGTTCATTACAATTGGTATCCTTTCCATCCTCGGCAAAGAGTTTGACCTTACTATTGTAGCAGCATTGCTCACCATCGTAGGTTACTCCTTGAACGATACCATCATTGTATTTGACCGTATCCGTGAAAATATCTACCAGCGCACAGCGCCGACGTACGGCGAAGTAATTAACAAGGCTGTAAACCAGACCTTGAGCCGTACATTGCTTACATCCTGTACTACATTGCTGGTACTGGTTTCTCTCTTCTTCTTCGGTGGCGGAATCATCCATGACTTCGCACTGACTCTCCTTGTCGGTGTTTCCGTGGGTACATATTCCTCCATCTTCGTTGCGAGCCCTGTGCTTTACGCATTCAGCCCGAACGAAATCCCAGAGCCGGAAGTGGAGTCCCACAACCATGCAGACGGTACTGTGTAAGTACGTATCTGATACGCCCGTATATAAAACGCCCGCCTTTTTGGTGGGCGTTTTTTTTTGTGCAGAAGGGGATGGGAGAATATTTGCGAGGCTAAAGAACTATCAACAAGCGTTGTATTGATCTTTTTTGTTAGATGGTGGTATGTTAGGGGCTATCTCTCTCTTTTTTGAATATACGGAGGATTTGATGAAGAAAGCGGCAGTCTTTTTTGTAATGCTTTTGGTACTAGTGGTCTGTGGCTCGATCGGGACAGCACAGGAAATTGATGGGAAGATATTGTACCAGCCATGTGCAGGTTGCCACGGCGAAACAGGTGAAACAATGGCACTGGGAAGCAGCGCGAAGCTTAAAGGGCAGACAGCGGATCAGATCCTCAAGAAATTAAATGGGTATGCAGATGGTACCTATGGCGGTTCAAAAAAGAATATCATGACGAGCATCATAAAACGGATGAGTGAAGAAGCCAGAGTAAAAGTGTCAGAATATATCAGCACATTCTAATGACCTACTATGGAGAGGTACCGTGCCTATAGTAACTCAACGCGCTTTATTGTCGTTACTACGCTTTGCAGGAGCATTGCTTGTGCTGGGATTGCTTTTGATTAGCTTCTCTGGTGGTGAGAACTTTATGCAATCTTCAGAGCGTAGTTCCAATCGCTCGACACATAAAGATTTTCAGCACTCAAAACAGGCGTCACCTGACCACCTGCAACAAGGTACATCGTCCACCATGCAGAAAAAAGAATCCGGACACGATATGAGCACTACGCATGGTGATATGTCTACAACACAGCACGAGGAAACAATACTGCAGGACGGTGCTGTTGATCATTCAGAATCGTTACGTACCACTCCGGAGCCTGTTGCCAAATAGATGAAGTGCGATAGGTGGGGTGTTCTCACTGTCATGACAGGCTGGTAGCTAAAAAGTGGATTATTCTTTCGTGATTTTGATTCTTTTTTTGTATAGCGTGTAAGAAATACCCCGAAAAAAATAATGCTATTAAGTAGAACTGTCGATAGGCCTATAAGGTTTGCTACAGCTTTGGGGGACTGTTTTCGTGATTTGCGAGTTGCTACCGCGTTGCACGGGGGATTTGTTGCAACAGTTGGTGATTCTCGCTTATCTGGTTGGGAAAGCAGTGTGTCCAGAGTTGAGGCGTTAACATAGCGGCAACCGATTATGGGGGGATTGGCGCATGAATGTCTACAGATTAGAAGCAAAGACCGATTTGCGTAGAGCAGCACTAAGCTTGTCTGCTCTGGCTCGTGTGCGTGTTTCTGCTACGGTCGCAGTACTTTCAATGCTCGGGTTTTTTTTATACCGGCCGGAAATTACGGGCGCTGTTTTTGCAACCGGGTTAGGCAGTTTTTTTCTTTGTGCCGGATGCTGTGCCCTTAATCAGGTGCAGGAAAAACGTACAGACGGGTACTTTTCCCGCACGGTAATGCGCCCGCTTCCACAAGGTCGCATCAGCTCTAAAATGGCTGCTCTGACGGCTGTTCTGTGGATAGGGCTTGCAGTCAGTTTATATTCTATGACCGGCTCAAGTCAGGCACTCATTATGGCGTTAGTGGTGGTGGCTGTTTTTAACGGCCTGTACACCGGACTTAAGCGCCGTACCCCGTACGCCCTGTTTGTGGGTGGTGTTGCCGGCGCCATGCCTCCGCTTATTGGTTGGATTGCAGCAGGCGGCAGCATGTACGACCCTCTCATTCTAAGTAACTGCGTCATGTGGTATCTGGTGCAGATTCCCCATTTATGGATTCGTGTTTACAAGCACAAAGAAGAGTATATTTCACGTTTCAGTCCGGTGCCTGTGAGTTACTTTATGCTTGCACACCATACTGCATTTATGCGCTTCTGGTATTTTGCATATGTATGCAGCATCATGATGTTTGCTCTCGTATGTACCTGGCAGCTTGGTGTGTCTTCACTGGTGGGCACGTTATTGGGGTGTGTGCTGCTGTTCGGTAGCATTCTTCCAATAGCCAAACTTGCTTCAGCGTATCTTTTCGATGCGATATCAGTCTGCATCTTAGTTGGAGCAGTGTTGATACAGCTCTAACCCCTTCAGGAGCACCCTAAATGATTCAGGAAGCCAAACTGCATTTATACATTCACCCGCTGATTCAGGTAGTGGGAATGGTGTTTGGCTACAGTGCGCTCTACTGGGGGATAAAGCGTTTTTTGATGGCACATAACAGCATGAGCCATTCCTTTCCGTGGAAAAAGCATGTCTTGTATGGAAAGGTGGCAATTGTGCTTTGGCTGGTGGGCATCATTGTGGGTGTGCACTTCACCGTGGCGGAGTGGAGTTTTTATCATCTTACCGGTGAGCATTTTTACGTAGGTATGGCTGCTATACCATTTCTTTTTGCAACGCTCGGAACCGGCTACTGGCTGGAATTATATAAAAAGAAGCGTACCTATTTATGCGTGTTTCATGGAGTGCTAGGGCTTGTTCTGTGTGCTCTGACGGTTATTCAGGTTATCACAGGTGTGCAGGTTTTTATGTTGTTTGTCTGGTAAGACAGGTTCTGACTAGTTTGAGAATAAAAAAGTCAGATGTAGACATGAAAAATTCAAGGTCTACATCTGACTTTTTCTATTTCAATCACTGAAAGATTGCCTTTGCAGGCAATGAAAATAGAGGCAGATCTAATCTGCTCTGTAATGACAGCCTATGCTTGTTGTATTTCGTTTCGCTGCCATCGTGATGATGTACGCAGTGAGGCAGCCGTGGAAAAGATCAATAAGCCGTTTTGAGAGCGGGGTGCTTTTGTAAAACGTGTGCAGGTGCTTGGACAGGTCGCGCATGTCTTCATGAGCACGGGCGAGACGCTGTGATGTTCGGGTTATTCCGACGTAGTTCCACATGGTGTTGCGGATTCTGCTCCAATCCTGCGCAATGAGAGCCGGATCGTCATTGTGGTCATCACCCAGCGGCATCCAGTCTGGTACAACGCTTCGCAGTTCTTCTGTAATAGGAAGGTGCGCACGTTGCTTGATGTGCTTTGCAGCGGTATCTGCCCATACAAGCGCTTCAAGCAAAGAAGTGGATGCAAGACGGTTTGCACCGTGTACACCAGTGCAGCTGCATTCACCAACCGCATAAAGACGTGCAACAGTTGTTCTTCCGTGTTCGTTAACAAGGATACCACCACAGCTGTAGTGAGCTGCAGGAACAACCGGTACCGGTTCTTTACGGATATCGATACCGAGCTCAAGGCAGCGTTTGAAAATAGTCGGGAAGCGGTTTGCAAGATCATGCTTCATTTCTGAAGTATCAAGGTAGACGCAATCATCGTCATTCTTGAGCATCTCATCCACGATAGATCGGGCAACAATGTCACGCGGGGCTAAGTCTGCGCGTTTGTCATATCCCGGCATGAAGTACTCACCCTTGGAGTTCATCAGCTTTGCACCTTCTCCGCGCATGGCTTCCGTAATCAGGAACTTCTGACCGGAGTGGTGGTGGAACGCTGTAGGGTGGAACTGGACAAATTCCATGTTGTGCACTGTGGCACCAGCACGGAACCCCATAGCTACACCGGAACCGATGGAGCCGTGGGGGTTGGTGGTGTGCAGGTAAATCTGACCGATGCCGCCTGTGGCAACAATGGTGTAGTCTGCAAACATGGTCTCAACGCGCTCTTCTTCTTCATTGAAGACATAGGCACCGAGGCATTCATTTTCCAGTTCATACTGAAACTGTGGATTTTCTGCGTGGTGATGGCTTGTGAGCAGGTCGATTGCTGTTCTGTTCTTCAATACAGTTATGTTTGGATGCAGTGTGATCTCACGAATCAAACCATCCATAATTGCACGACCGGTATAGTCTGCACAGTGGAGAATGCGCGGTGCTTCGTGACCGCCTTCTCTGGTCAGATCCCATTCACATTCGGAAGGGGCTTTTTGTCTGGCAAATGGAATACCGAGACGTTTAACCAGAATATCCTCCACAGCGTGCGGGCCTTTGGTGGCAATGCCGTGAACAGCTTTTACAGAGTTAAAGTTGTGTCCGGCAATTAAAATATCTTTTTCCAGCTGCTTGTGGTCGTTATCATCAGCTTTAAAAACGATACCACCTTGAGCAAGAGCAGAGTTGCCGTGATCCAGAGAAGAACTGCTTGTAATCAGTGTACATTGTACACCTTCGTCAGCAAGGCGCAGGGCAGCGGTGCAACCGGCAATGCCGGAACCGATGACGAGCACTGTTGTGTAATGACGGTTATCACTCATTACAACATCCTGTTTAGCTTAAGAAAAAAATAACTAAGCGCAGGCGATCAGCATACGTTCCAATGCGATTTTTGCGTCCTCTACAAGACCCTCAGGAATCGTGACAGGCTTGGCTGTTCCGTCCGCAATAGCTTCTAATGTGTTAAGCAGTTTGGGTTCGGTTACAAGTGCCATATGAGAACAGGTAGATTCCAATAACGGGAAGATGTTTTTTGACCCTTCATATTTTTCAGCAAGGCGCTCAACAAGGTTGAGTTCGGTGCCGATGGCAATGTTAGAGCCTTCCGGTGCTGCTTCAACATACTTAATAATAAAGGATGTTGAGCCTGCAGCGTCTGCTTGATCGATAACATCAGGAGCAGCTTCGGGATGGATAACAATCTTCACATCAGGGTATTTGGCGCGTGCTGAAGCAATTTGACGCTCATTAAAACGAGCGTGGATGGCACAGCAGCCAGGCCACATGATAAGCTCAGCCTGTTTAACGGCTTCCATATCAATCTGGGAACCGTCACCTCTGATATTTAAAATGTGCCATTTCTCTTCAGGGATACCGATAGTTTTTGCAGTGTTACGTGCAAGGTTTTTATCCGGCAGGAAGAGAACGCTGTCGCCGCGCTCCATAGCCCAGCGCACCATTTTTTCTGCGTTGGCAGAAGTGCACACAGAACCGCCATGTTTGCCGCAGACTGCCTTAACAGCTACGGAAGAGTTAACGTATGTAAGCGGAACAATGTTGCGGCCGGATTCTTTGATGCGGGTGAGTACCTTATCTACAAGTACGTATGGCGCCATCTGCGACATAACACAATTTGCATCATCTTCCGGCAAATATACGTGCTGACCCTCGCGGGCAAGCAGTGCTGCTGATTCGCCCATGAAGTACACACCGCAAAAAACAATGTGTTTGGCATCAACAGTTGTCACTTTACGAGCAAGTTCGAGAGAATCGCCTGTTAAATCAACATGGCGTATTACTGCATCATTCTGGTAGTGATGACCCATAATAATCAGGTCATCGCCAAGTTTTTTACGTAACGCTGTAATTTTATCTTGATACTGGTTCATTATATTCTCCAAATTCAGATTGCCGACAATCTAAGATATTGCTGTGCAGTGCACGGACATCCGGTACGTGTGTCAGGATAAGTCTCCCGCCGGATGAATACGGCGCGTATTTTAAAAAAAATCCAAACTCCCGCATACAGGCTGTACGCGAAGACTCTGGTTTTTAAGTGCCGCTACACGGTTATGTACGTAAGGCTGGCTTACGGGTAAAAGGCGCAATAATCAGCGTTGCCTCAACCTGTCTGAAAAAGACTTATTCGCTGACGAGCATACTGAAATCTGCAATCGGTGCAGAGTGAGTCAGTCTGCCTACTGAAATGTAATCCGGTCCAAGGTCAGACGCAAGAGCAAGACTGCGAATAGTTTCGAGTGTTACTCCGCCACTTACTTCTGTTTCAATTGATTCAGGAATAATTTCAAGTGCTTCCTGAATGGCTGGAATGTCCATGTTGTCTAACATAATTCTGTCAGCTTTGCACGCAACAGCCTCGTGAACCTCGTCCATGGTGCGACATTCTACTTCGACCGGCGGACATGGAGAATAGGTGGCGCGGAGCTTGGTTACTGCAGCTGTCATGTTGCCTGCAAGGTCAATGTGGTTGTCCTTGAGCATAAGAATTTCTGTCAGGTTTTTACGATGGTTCTGCCCGCCACCCATAAGAACAGCATATTTTTCAGGATATCGGAGACAAGGCAGCGTTTTGCGTGTATCCAAAAGTGCCGTGCCGGAACCTTCCAGCTGATCGACATACTGCTTTGTCAGGTTCGCAATACCGGAAAGATGTGTTATAAAGTTAAGTATGATACGTTCCGCTTTTAGCAGATGACTCGCATCAGCCTTAATAGTCGCGACTACGGTTCGGTCTGGAACAAGCGCGCCTTCTTCCGTAAGGGGAGTCCATGACCAAGGTGTATCAGCACAGGCGTCCATAATGAGCGGAATTAGTGGAAGACCGATAACTAGTGTATCTTCTTTGCTGATAATCTTTGCAGATAACTCGTGTCCCGGAGGGAAGATGCCTTCCGAAGTAAGGTCCGGCCCATCTTCATCAAGTGCAAGATTAATGGCACTGAGCAAGTGGGTACGGGCGTTACCCTGAAAAAATGAGTCAAATTTTTCTGTATGCATGGATTGTGTTATTGACCCTCTTAATGGTAGAGGCACAAAGCCGGGAGGTTGGGGGTCGTTCCAACCCTCTTAGGCGGTGTTTAGGTGGCTGCGACAGTTTCGTCAAGCGGTCTTGACAAATGATAATTTTCACACGCTCATTGGGCTCAGGTGGTTGAGCATGACTGTTAGAAAAAAGCAGCATAACAAAGAAGAAGACGCAAAAAAAGCTTCAGAACAAAATAAGGCGGTTACATCCGATAATCGCTGCCGTGACGAAGTTCAGTCTATCCGTACAGGTGAGTTTGCTCACCCTGCGGATGCTGCAGACCATATAGAAAATCTCTCCATTGAAAAGCAGGTATGCATGATGGAGCATCTGTCTACGGAAGATGCTGCTGAAACACTTGCTGAAATGGAAGATCGTGCCCAGACGGATATTATCGAGAACCTTGATGTTGATGTTGCTGTCCGCATTCTTTCCGAAATGTCGCCGGATGACGCAACAGACGTTCTTGATGAACTTGATGAAGAGCACAGGGACGTTCTGCTTGAACGGCTGGAAGCTGATGATGCGGAAGAAATCCGCAGTCTGTTAGCATTTGATCCTGATACCGCTGGTGGTATCATGAATACTGAGATCATCATTCTCAATCAGGATCTTACAGCAGATCAGGCCATCATGCATATCCGCCGCGAGATGGAAGACAAAGAAATCCCATACTACGCATATATCGTTGATGCTGCTGAGCGACTTGTGGGTGTGCTTTCATTGCGTAACCTTCTCTTGTGCCGACCGGGTACAGTGCTTCATGAAAAGCTTTCCGATCAAAGTCTTATTTCAGTAGTCTTTGATGAAGATAAAGAAAACGTAGCGCATATTCTTTCCCGCTACAATTTTATGGCGTTGCCTGTTGTGGATTATGAAGGACGTTTGTTGGGTGTTGTAACCTATGACGACGTCATCGATATTATCCATGAAGAAGCAACGGAAGATATGCTCGGCATGGTAGGTGCGGGTCAGGATGAAACCGTGGATACTCCGTGGTTGGAATCCGTAAAGGTTCGTCTGCCGTGGCTGTTCATCAATATGCTTAACTCAAGCATATCGGCCTATGTGGTGTTCCTGTTTGAAGGGTCGATTGCCCAGATGGCTATTCTGGCTGTACTTATGCCGATTGTAGCTAACCAGGCGGGAAACACAGGACAACAGGCACTTGCTGTTATGATTCGTCAGCTTGCTGTAGAGCGGTTTGATAGACTGAAAAGCTGGAAGGCAGTACTGCGTGAGGCTAAAGTTGGAGCGTTAACCGGATTGATAGTCAGCATGCTTGTTATGCTGGGAGTCTTTTTGTTTACGCAGAATTTGCTCCTTGCACAGGTCATGGCGTCGGCTTTGGCGCTGGACATGTTGCTGGGGGCGCTTGCCGGTGCATCGATCCCGTTGATTCTTAAAGAACTGGGTCGAGACCCTGCTCAGGCATCGAGCATATTCTTAACAACGCTTACGGATGGATTTGGTTTCCTTATCTTCCTTGGGCTTGCAACGTTGTTCCTCTTATAACACGACATAAAAAACTCCTCGATGTGTATCGGGGAGTTTTTTTATTGGTAATATTTTTGGGTGCTTCGGTTGTTAACGCATTGTTCCAGACCAGCAGGCGGGCTCTGCCCCCTGCACCCCCGCAAGGGGACGCGTCCCCTTGACCCCGATTATACGCGGATTGAGTACGGACAACTATGAGGACTAACGCCCCGTTGAGCTGTTTTTCTGTAGCAAAAAAGGCTGCCCTTCATCTGAAGGGCAGCCTTATGTATTGGACAGGTAGTGGTGCGTAAGCCATAAGCTTGCTTGGGAAACAAGCTGGCATTCCGACTGATATTTGCAGAATAACTAAGCAGTCGTCATTTCTTCAACCAGTTCGTGCAGCTCGTTGGACATGGCTGCAATTTCCTGAATAGAAACAGCAGACTCGTTGATACCGTCAGACGACTTCTGCACTGTGCTGGCAACTTCCTCAACTGAGCGGGAGATCTGTTCAGATACTGCGGACTGTTCTTCGGAAGCAGTAGCAATTTCACCCACCTGAGTGGAGTTTTCCTCAATAAGCTGCATTATGATTCGCAGAGATTTTTCTGATTCTTCTGCAAGTGCGTTTGCCTTTTCAACTGTCTGTGCAGAGTAACTTACTGTTTCGAAGTTTTGATGCGCAGCTGATTGAATAGTGTTAACGCTTTTGCTTACCTCTTCGGTCGCTTGCATTGTTTTTTCAGCGAGTTTGCGGACTTCGTCTGCAACGACTGCAAAGCCGCGTCCTGCATCACCTGCGCGGGCGGCTTCAATAGCAGCGTTTAATGCCAGCAGGTTTGTCTGGTCAGCAATATCTGAAATAACATTCATGATAGAGCCGATGGAATCAACATGCTTGCTCAATTCGGTTGTGTTCTGCTGTAACTCTTTGGTTGTATTACTTACTTCTGTGATGGACTGAACAGAATTGAATACGACGTCAGAGCAGCTCGCTGATTCCTGTTTTGCTTTTTGCGCGTTGGTGTGCGCTTTTGAAGCATTCATGGCAACTTCGGAAACAGAGACGTTCATCTGTTCCATTGCGGTAGATGTTTCTGCTGTACGTTGGTTTTGAACCTCTACGCCAGAGCGAACATCTTTGAAGTTTTCAGCCAGGTTACTACTGTTTGCTTTAAGGCGTTCTGAGATAATTTCAATGTTGTGTGCTGCTGTTTCAATTCGGCGTTGCGCACTGCGAATTTCTGTCTGATCAATAATGATTTGCATAACACCGACAGTTTGTCCGTCTTGAATGACCGGAACACCAATGTAGTCAATGTCGAGAACGGCATCGGTTGTTTTTGCGGTGGTAGAGGCACGCTGTGTTGTTCCGGTTTGGATGGCTTTAGCGCAAGCACACTTGTTGGTCTGGAAATCTTCACGATCAACAAGGTTCGCTGCCGGTTTGCCGGTACATTCTGCCAGTGAACTGCCGGTCAGAGAGAGGGCTAAGTTGTTTGCAAACAGAATGTTAAGTGACGTGTCTAGTGTAAAAACCGGAAGCGGCAATGAGTCAATAAAGTGTGTAAAGACTTCTGCCATATTGTTTGCGTTGTCCAGCACGGTACGGTAGCCGCCTACAAGATGGCTTGAGTCACTGCGGGCAGTAATGTTGCCGTTTCCAACGGAAGATACAAGTGTATCCAGCTCTTGCTCCATGCTGTAAACAGCATTTCCCATTTTTGACAGCGCAGTGGCGATGGCACCAAGTTCGTTGTCTTCATTTACAGTAATTCTTGCAGAAAGATCACCTTTGCTGAGTGAGGTTGCAAAAGAGTGAATTTTACGAAGCGGCGCAGTTATGGACTGTGATGTAAGGAAGGAGAGCAGTAGAGTGATGAGTAGGGTTGCGGCGGAGATTGTCAACAGGCTGCTTAAGGAAGCCTCGTTGTTCGCTTGCATTTTTGGCCCGAGAATGTCCTGATCGGCCATTACGGACAATTTTACTTTTTCGATATGTGAGGCTGCAAGTTTTCCTAGCTCATTAATCTCAGTGCTGTGCTTACGTAGTTCCATTGTGGTTGCATAAAGCAGCTCTACAAAGTGCTTGTACTGCCCCAGGAGAGACAGGCAAGTGTTGTACGTGCTGCGTTCTGTGGAGCTGTACAGGTAGCGCTCTGCACCTTTGAGTTGATTCTGTGCCTTCTTCATCAGCTTTTCAAGATGCGCCTTGTTCAGATTTACTGTTGGCGCATACAGGGCGGTGAGAATACTCATACGCGCCTGAGTGAAAGCTATGCTGCTGTTGGAAAGGGCTTGCGCAAATTGCGGGTTTGTTCTGCTAGTATACGAAATAGCATCGTTGAGCGCGTTATCGAGCTTTACCGTAATGTTTACTGCGTCAGACCGTTCTTGAAGAGCCTTATTGTTCAAGTCACGATATTCAGCAAATTTTGAAACAATCCCTAATGCTTCTTGCTCAACAAGGTCGACAAGTTCAGCCCGTTTAGGGTTGTTAATTTCTTTTTGCGCGGTCTTAAGAAATTGAAGGATTTTACCTTCACGATCTTGATATTCAGCAAGTGCGTCCTGTTTTCCGTATTGAATATATTCTTTTGCAGCGAGGTTCATAAGCAAAATATTTGCCTGAAGTCTTCCTGCAAGATTTGTATCACGTGCTAACTCTCGGTATGATACAAAACCATCTTTATTGCTTTGTACATTGAATATTACTTGTGCTGATAATACAGCCATTGCAAGTAAAATAAGAGAAAATCCGCCCCAAATTTTGACTGTAACACGTAAGTTTCTAAAAAACTGCATGCTCTCTCTCATGAAGTTATAAGATGATACTACCCTTAGGTGATGTTACACATGGCATTAGAATACAAAGTTTAGTGAACACCGTTCCTTTCTTTAGCCCGAAGCATGTGCGTGCGTTAGTGATTCCCCTTACTTTCCGACCAATGTAGGTGACGAAAAAAATCAGCAGTATGCTTTCTAAGAAAAAGCAAGTGCATGCACGTCCTATGTATCGGCATGGCATTGGGTTTTCTTTATGTAAATTGTAAAAAAAGTGAATACAATTTGGATGAGAGTCTATGCTTATTTTTACTTCACAATGGCGTTTAGAAAGGAATAAAATGTGATTTTGCTTTGTATGTACACAGTAGTGCAGTGTTTAGGTAAGCTTGAGTGAAGATTACTAGATGCTGTGCTGTGGGTGTGCCGTTAGAATGTATTGTGAAATGTTGTTAAGGCGCTGTGAGTTAGATTAGAGTAATATCAAAATTCTGTAGCAAGGATGTTGCTTCGGGGAGTGAGAACTTGGCTTGTGTAATCGTGTTGATAGCAGTGTTGATTGTGTAATTGTATGCTGTTGAAAAATCAGCACGGGTGAGATTGCTGCGGGTGAACAGGCAATTTTTGAGGTCGCAGTCGTCAAATGTAGCCTGAGACAGGTTGCAGTTATCAAAAGAGGCACTGTTGAATGTGCAGCCTGCGAAGCTGAAGAGCTGGAGGTTCATGTCCGGGAAAACAGCGTTATCAAGAATGCATTCGTCAAATTCAGCTTTGAAGAGACCTTTGAGGCTTCCCCAGTTACTTCCTATGAGCTTGCAGTCACTGAATTTGGAATCAAAAATGTGGGTTCCCTCAAGCTTAACTAGAGACATGTTGCAATTTTTAAATTCGCAGTTGTCAAAAGAGCTGTGGCTGAGGTCAGTGTACTGGAACGAGCAACGCTCGAAGGTGCAATTGTAGAATGAGATGTCGCGGATTGCTTCATCGGAAAAATCAATCTGCGAAAAATCCTGATCTTCGTATTCATCATCAGTAAAGTAATTGCTCATTGTTCCTCTCTAACGAATATACTTGGTATACAGCATACCAATATTATGACAGATGGCTGCGGTTGTGCCTATAAAAAAACTCCCCTGTTTGCTTGGCAGGGGAGTTTTTGTGTTCATGAATGGAAATTCTTAATGAGCGTGTTCTGGAAGCATGGAGTGTACGCGTTTAGCAAGGTAGATAAACGGGGTGTCCAGTACAGAAACAAACGCTTTAAAAAGAACTGTGGTAATCATGATTTCAACCAGAACCGCTGTCGGGAAAACACCATAGAAAGCGATCAGGCAGAATATTCCAGAATCAATAACGTGGGATGCCAGTGTGGAGGCGTTGTTGCGTAACCACAGCATCTTGCCGTTAGTTTTTGCTTTCCAGAAATGGAATGCCCATACATCATGTGTTTGTGATGCAAGGTAGGCAAGCATAGAGGCGACAGCAACACGTGGCAGGAAACCAAAAATTGCTTCCAGATGTGGCTGTGCAAAGTCGTCCGCAGCAGGTGAGAAATGCAGAGCAACCTGCATATATACTGTCATAAGGACGAGGGTGATGAAGCCGAGTAAAACACCTTTTTGTGCTTCGCGTTTTCCATAGAATTCGCTCAGCATGTCCGTAGCCAGAAAAACACCGGCATACAGGATGTTACCAAGGGTTGTAGTGAGACCAAACAGCTCGACTGTTTTGAGAACCTGAAGGTTACATAAAAGAAGGTTGAAGACAATAACGGCAAACAGGCCGATCCTGCCAAAGAACCTGTAGAGCATCAGTGCAATACAGAGATCTGTAATTGCGAAGCTAATCCATAATACTTCGTTCACGACGAATACTCCTTGAAGCGATTGAAACCGGGAAAACAGCCCGATTTGTCGGCTTCGTAAATAGGCTCAAATCGTCATGAGGTCAAGTTGCATAGCCTCCGGCAAGCAGCAGGCTATTGTCAGGGTACAGGACTGTAACCTTGTTTTTGCCCTCATGTTTTGCTTGGTACAGTGCGGCGTCCGCTCTGCGAATAATTTCAACCGGCGGTTCAACCGTGGTGAGGTTGATGCATGCCACACCGATGCTGGCTGTTGTTTTTATTACACCGTTGTCGGTACAGAATCCGTGATTTTCAATTTGAATCCGGATGCGCTCCGCCAGTATGGTGGCATGGCTTGCGGACGTGCAAGGTAGCAGTACGGCAAACTCCTCACCTCCGAAGCGGGCAATATAGTCTGAGGTACGCAGAGAATCGGCAAGGATCTGGCTGAGGTCTTTCAGTACTAAGTCGCCTGCGAGGTGTCCGTATGTATCGTTGATATTTTTAAAATTATCGATATCTGCAATCATCAGGCACAGTGAGTGGCCATAGCGTCTGTGCCGTGTGTCTTCTTCCTGAAGTCGTTTGTCGAAATGGCGTCTGTTGTAGAGCTGAGTCAGCCCGTCAATGTCTGCATTATGCTGAGCTGCTGTGAACAGCATAGCATTGTTAAGTGCTAATGTAAGGTGTGAGATTGCAGACTGAAGAACCTGAATCTGGTCTTTGCCAAGTTGCGGTGTGTCGTTGCACTGAACCATGACCACGCCGAACGGGGAGTCACGGTGCTCAAGATCTACAGCAAGGAGTGATTCGGCTCGAGGCATAACATCATCACTGACGGTACCCATGTATTCCATATCCAGACTGACAATGCTGTCTCCAAGAATGTGCTCAGCTCGTTGCGTAAGCTCATGCGTCCACGCGCGAGATGTCTGATCTTTTTTGCTGCCGGAAACATATACCGTAGCATGTATGTTTTCAGTGTCCTGCGGTGACCAGCAGACAGCATTAATTGCAGAGACCGGTAATAAGGTAGCAAGCTCGTTTTGAGCGGCGCGTAAAATTTCTGCAGGGTCAAGGTGCTGCGTAACTTTTTCAAGAAAGGATACAAGGAAGCCTAGCATGTTGTTTTTGCGTTCCAGTATCTCTCTTTCAAGGCATATTTCACGCGTCATGTGCATGATGTCCTGATAGAGATTCTGCGTTTCAACGGCAGAAAGGAGGACATTGCGGGCGCGCTGTTTTGTGATTGGAGGCTTGATAATTTCCGTGAAGCCGCACTCAAGTAAAGATTCAAGCTCGGCAAGGTCGTAGTCGCCACCCATAATCAGAATACGGGAGGAAACATCGATATGTGCGGTGGATTCAGACGGGAGCTTTTTAAGGCTGTCCCAACCTTGTTTGGAAATCCAAAGAAGACACGGCTCGTCCGCTTCCAGTTGATTGATGGATGGAGTGACACCAACGGGAAAGCTGATAAGTGCAAAACGATCTCCGGCTGCCTGCCGGATAACCTCTGCATCCTCATTGCTGATGCCCAGTCCCCACATGAGCTTCTTAGTTTGGCCGTTCACGGTATCCTCCAAAATATTACGGCAATTATTGCCGGTCATGATAAAAATTGTGGCGTATGCCTCTATTAAGCAAAGAGCATGCCGTAATTTTTGTATCTTTGTTTTTTCAGGATGAATTTTGGTGAAAGAAGAAAATGGGAAATGGTTGGTCAAAAAACTGACTCAAGATATTGTGTTTATAATCAATATAAGAAGATAGTGTGCTCAAAAGAAAAAAAGTCCCGTCAAGCGGGGCTTTTTTGAGTGCTGCTGAACTTTGAATGCAAGAAGAGCACGGTAAGGCGAGCAAAGAAATGCTGATGTGTGGAAAAGAGGCTTGGTCAATGTGTGAGAAAAATTATTTTTTTGTGAACGTTGTTATCGTATGGGCAACATTATTTGCGATTGATTTGTCTATGAGCATAGCAAGATGGCTTACCGGTTTTGTTTTATGCGTATGCCAGTGTTCAGGTGGGGTAGATACGCTTTTCTGAGGCAGTACCATATTGTCCAGCGGGGAAAAAAAAGCATGGCAGGGTATGTCCAGCGGGTGGGCAGTTTGTTCCTGCTGTTCTATCTGCTTGATAAGAGCCCCATTAAATTCGAGTTGCCTTCCTAGAGACAGGGCGGAAAATATTGCCAGCTTGCTTCCGTGCATGGGGGCACCGAGGGTTACGACTCCGGCAGTTTGCTTTGCTTGAGAGGCAGTGCTTAACCAGTTGCGCAGTAATAGCCCGCCCATACTGTGACCGACGAGCACTGGTTTTGCGGCAGGATAGCGGGAAAAGAATTGCTTCATGTAGGCATCCAGTTCCTGACTGATTTCTTCAAACGATTTGAAACTGGAATAATAGAAGGAAGCAGTATTGGTCAGGCCGTATCGAGCCAGCCATCGTTTATAGAGCAGCCATGCAGAAGAGTTATGGAATAATCCATGAACCATGATGATAGGTGTATCAGGTCTCTTCGGAAGTTGAGGGGTATGTTTTTGCCTGTATTGAAGGAGAGTTCCATAGAGATATATGCTGAAGCAGAAAAATTGAGCTTTGAAAGCAGAAAAAACTGCCTTGTGTATGGCTTTTGTTGCGGCTTCCGGTGAATCAAAGAATTCTTCCAGCTGCGACTGATGCTCGTACCGGTACAGCATATAGGTTGCTACTGCTACAAAGAGGCATGAAAGTGCAAACAGTGTAAATAGGATCGCAACGAGAAACATAAGGCTGCCTTTGAGCTATACTTTTTATTGAATCCCTTCGCCTTTTTTAGAGTACAGGCTCAGGGGGTATTGTTATGATAGTCAGGTAAGCGGTGTACCGTTTTTATTCCAACACAGGTTCAGTAGTAGGTATAGTTGGTACGTGTAAAGATAGTCTCTTTATCCGTAATAATACATGATCAATATGGAAATTTTGTATGGATGTTCACTGTTATTCCTGTAATTCATCCATAAGCGTATTCAAATTACTTGCAAGAGATGAAAGCTCCATGATCGCATCAGCAGATTGAATTAACGCTTGGGCGGATTCATCTGCCAGTCTGTTCACTTCGCTGGAAGCTCCGGCAATTTGCTCTGTTGTTGCGGACTGCTGTTCAGCAGCGGTCGCAATGGAGCGCACCCGTTCAGATGTTTCCATTACGGAGGTCACAATTTGTTGCAGTGAGTTACCAGCCGCATGTGTCTGCTGGGTGTTTTCACCGATTAAATCTGCAACGTCATGCATGTACGTGAGCGTATTTGAAGTACTGTTCTGAATGCCTGTTACAACGTTTTCCACTTCTTTTGTTGCACTCATTGTTTTTTCTGCAAGTTTACGGACTTCGTCTGCGACTACTGCAAAACCGCGTCCTGCGTCCCCTGCGCGGGCAGCTTCAATGGCAGCGTTCAGTGCCAGCAGGTTTGTCTGGTCAGCAATGTCATTAATTACATTGATAATATTCCCGATACCATCGGCCTGACTTCTGAGTTCTGCAATAAATTTTTGCATTTCAACGGTGTTGTCATGCACGTCTTTAGTAGAGGCGACCACGTGGGTGACAACGGCTGCACCATCTTCGGCTGTTTTATGAGCCTGTTCTGCGCTTTCAGCCGCATCAGCTGCATTTTTTGCAACTTCGAGTGTTGTCAGATTCATCTCTTCAACGGCTACAGCTGACTCTCCGGCTCTGCTGGCCTGTGCCGATGCACCTGCACGGCATTGCTCAATTTGCGCAGAAAGTTCGGCAGAGGCGGAAGCTACTTGTCTTGCAATAGCATGCGCTTCTGTAGCGACCGCAGTAATTTTTTCCCCTTGTGTCTGGATTCGTTGTTCATTTTTTCGAATATCTGTGAGGTCGTGCCAGAAGGAAACTGAACCTAGAAGTACCCCATCCATGTTGTAGAACGGCGTGGTGGTAACCATAATATGGAGCGTCTTCCCAGAAACATGCGGGAACTCGATTTCTTCCTGAATAGTTTTTTCTTGGCGGATTGCTTTATTCGCCAGTGTATTATGTTCTGGATCGTTAAAGAAAAACTCACCAGAAGCTACGCCAATATAGCTGTCGGGAGAGCCAGACTTGCCTATGATGTTGCAGTGAGCCTCGTTTGTCCAAAGTACGCGAAAATCGGCACCAATGATTGTACACGGAGCAGGAATTCCTTTGAGCACGCCTTCTGAAAAGCCGAGTTTGTTCTTAAGCTCTGCCACCATGATGTTTACTGACTCAACTGTACTGCCGATGGCGTCGTTCAGGTGGTATTCGCAGCGAGCATTGAGGTCTCCTGCTGCAATACGCTTGGTGGTTTCGCCAAGCTCTTCAAGCGGTTTAAGGAGACTGCGAAGAAGGAATACCAGAAGTAGAGTAGATATTATTATGCCTGCAAGGATACTGATGATGCCTATTTTCTGTAAGGCAAGGTCTGCACCGAGGCTGAGGTGTTTTCGGGCAACGGTAAAGATTATTCGCCAGCCGCGGGATTCAATAGGTTGAACATACGAGATGAATTCTTCACCGTTCTCCGTGTAGGAAGTAAAACCTTCCTGTGTTTCCATCAGTAGTTTTCCTGTGGCTGTGTCTGCAAGGTTGCCAGATTTTTCGAAAGCAGCGTCAGGATGATAGGCAAAAGAACCATCTGCGCGGGCAATGACAGGGTAACCATGTCCGCTGTAGCTGATTTTACTGATCATGGCTCTGAGAGCCTTGCTGACCATAGGGCGTCCGCAGAAGATGACGGCAATAACGTTGCCGTGTTTGTCTTTGAGTGGTTTGTAGATACTCAAAAAGAACTGGCTGACAACGAATGCTCTGCCAAGATACGTTTCTCCCTTCATAACAGCTTTATAAACAGGGCTGTCAGAAGGAATATATGTTCCTGTTGCCCGTTGTCCGTTAGAGGTGATGACATTTGTTGTGACACGCAAAAGTTTGCCGGGAAGAACTTGAAATATGGTCGCAGTGCTGCCGGATATTTTTTGCACGCTATCTACAATGGCATGTGAGTTGTTAAGTGACGTTGTGCCGACATTGAGCGAACGGATGCTGACATTTTCTTTCTTCTTGGTGACTTGATTTGTGATGGTTGCAAAGAGGTTGGCGTTTTCACCAAGAGCAATACCGCCTTGCAGGAGGATTTCTTTTTCAAGAATTCCTACATCGGTTTTCAGCATTTCAAGTGTTTTCGCATGTTCCATTTCAATGGAGTCTTCAAGCTCTACTACCATGCTGTGTATGAACTGTTCGCCGAGGTGTGTTAGTGAATTTTTAGAAACTATATAGCCGCTGCACCCCAGACCAGCTAAGAGCGCAACAGTTACAATAAGTACTGAAGCAATTAACTTTCTATTGAAGTTCAAATTCATCACACTTCCTCACATGCTTTGTTAAATAATGTAAAATCATTAAAATGCAAGAATGCAGAGCAATAGTACAGCGCTATGTATAAACATTAGTTGCTGTATTTGTTATTACAGTAAAAAGTCGTTCACTTTTCTTTTATGTTATGGAGAATGAAGAAATAGGCTTGGGTGTAAATAAGTGTTAATTGCTTACGCATAAAAATAAAAAAGCGCAATGATTAAAAGGCATAGAGATGGAATCATATTTTTATATGGTAGTCTTAGCGAGAATGTTGCAGTAAAAATGATGTGTAATGCATGTTTTGAGACTGTTTTATTGCTAAGAATATTATTTATGCATGTAATATTTATTCTATATCCATTTTTATAAAGAAGGAAATATCAGTAATATAATTTTTACTGTGTAAAAATCTAGTCGAGCAACCATATTGCTTAACTAACTATTACCTTATGTAATGCTTGTTTGATGTTCGAGGAATTGTATATGTCATAGTTAGTTCAAATGTTTTTCGCATAATTTCTAGATAATACAGTCTAATAGATTTGCTGCAGATTCTAAGAAGTTAATCGAAAGGCATTAGATCCTAGACTGGTGTGATGACGAATACGAAGTAGCAACAATCTATGCTAGTCCATACTGCAAAAAATAGTGTGGATACTGCTTTGTGGGTTGTATCTTCCAGTAATCGTAGAGTATTTTTTGAGTAATAGCAGGGTGACGCATGAATTTTTATTGCTATTCAGCTGAATACTGTAGTCATAAGGTAAGAGTAGAATGCGAATCCTGCTAGGTGGGGTGAAGTTGGGGTACGAGGGTAGTTGATCCGGCTAAGAGATGATGTCAGTTTGGGGTGTCAAGTACTTGGTAATAGTAGCTGTTACTATAAAAAGTACAAGTGGTGTTCTTCAATTAGTGATTTGCTGCAATACGTTAGCGTCTACTAGCTTGAAAAACGTTTTTACTTTTTTTTATCAGCGCAAAAGACCGGATGGAGCGGGTATTAGATTTACAGGTATCCCGTAAATGCAAAAAGCCAGAACAAAGGTTCTGGCTTTTTGTTTTTGTTGTGCTATGGATTAGATTAGAACAGAAAATTTTTGATACCTGTGAAAACAATCTGTGCAGAAAGTGCGGAAAGAATAAGTCCGCTGATCTTACTTAGGATGGAAAGTCCGATTGTACCGATGAGGCGCTGAATGTGCGGCGCCATAAGGAGCAGGCACCCTACGGTAAGGATTGCTGCCAGCAGTCCGAAGCTGCTTACGATGCGGGTTGTGGTGTCTGTGATCTGAGCACCCATAATAAGAAGGGTACCGATGGTTGCAGGGCCGATGACGACAGGGATTGCCAGCGGAACTACGCTGATGTCACCGTCTTCAATGTCATCCGGATTTTTAATCGGGGTTTTGGTTCCCTGAATAAGGTGAACAGCAGAAAGAAACAGAAGTGCTCCTGCGCCAATTCTGAAGGCATCAAGTGTAATGCCAAAGATTGCAAACAGGGTGTTTCCGAAAAAGAAAAGCGTAAAAGAGGCTACAATAACAGCAAATGTAGTACGGAGTGCTGTTTTGCGCTGTTTGTCTTTTGGCATGTCTACTGTGAGTGCCAAAAACATACTAACCACGAAGAACGGGGTTAGTACGAAGAAAAATTTTACAAAGGTCTCAGTGAATACTGTGAGCATCATGGATGTTGGCATGGGTTACCTGCTATAAAAGACAATGACGTTGCTGGATGGTACTCTGAAACGTGAATTTCAGCGAAAACGTGAGGACGCTTGTATGCTTGTTCGTGTAACTAATCAAGCGTTTTTTTAAGTTGTAAAAAGATAGCGTTTACAGTCAATTAAGCTCCTGGACAAAGGGTGGAATATGAAGAAAGACAGCGCGAATAAAACACCGGTCTATTTCTTTGGAACATGTCTTGCGGATATGATGTATGCAGAGTCCGCAATGGCAGCAATTCGGTTAATCGAACGGGAAGGATATGAAGTCATATTCCCGATGGAGCAAAGTTGCTGCGGACAGCCGGCATATAACTCCGGATTTCCAGACGAAGCCAGAGAAGTTGCATGGAAGCAGGTGGAGATTTTTTCAAAGCACGATTACCCTATTGTTGTACCCTCCGGTTCCTGTGCGGGTATGATGAAAGTGCATTACCCTAAGCTTTTTAAAGACTCCCCTGACCTTTTCATAGTGAAGCGTTTTAGCGAAAGAGTGGTCGAGTTGACCACATTCTTGCACCAGTATGCCAATGCACAATACGTAGATAAGGGTGCACCTATTAAAGCAACATGGCATTCCTCATGTCATGCTATGCGCGAAGCAAACTGTATTGAAGATTCCAAAGCACTTCTTTCGCAACTCAGTAATGTTGAACTGATTGAACTTGAACGTGAGCGTGAATGCTGCGGCTTCGGCGGTACGTTCTCCATTAAACAGCCGGAAATTTCCGGTGCGATGGTTTCTGACAAAGTTGCCGACGTGGTGGCAACCGGTGCGTCAGTAGTATTAAGTGGCGATGCTGGCTGTTTGATGAATATTACAGGGCACATGGATAAAGAAAACATTTCGGTAAAGGGTCAGCATATAGCAGAATTTATCTGGGAGCGAATCAATGGCTAGCAACGAGAAGTTCAATTTTGCGCAAAACGTGGCAGAGGCTCTGGCGGACAGCCAGCTTCGGGCGAACTTCCGTTTCGCTACGGATACGCTCATCCAGCGGCGCAGTACTGTTTTCGCATCACCTGAGGAAACCAATTTTCTGCGTGATGTAGGCAGCAGCATGAAAAAAGATGTGCTGGCAAACCTTCCTGACCTGCTGGAAAAGTTTGAAGCACAGTGCACAAAGAACGGTATCGTGGTGCATTGGGCGGAGACAGCTAAAGATGCCAATGAAATAATTCTTGAAATCCTTAACGAGAACTCTGCTGAGAAAGTAGTTAAGGGTAAGTCAATGGCATCAGAAGAAATTCATTTGAACTCGTACCTTGAAGAGCACGACAAAGAAGTTGTGGAAACTGACTTTGGTGAGTTTATTATTCAGCTTTGCGGTGAACCTCCGTCTCATATTATTGTCCCTGCTGTGCATAAAAACAGAAAGCAGATTGCAGAAGTGCTTGCCGAGCATATTGAAGGCATGGAGTACACGGAAGATGTAGATATTATGCTGGCTAATGTCCGCAGTACACTGCGTGAGCATTTTAAAACAGCCGATGCTGGTATCTCCGGCGTGAACTTTGGTATTGCGGAGACAGGTACCCTCTGTCTTGTTGAGAACGAAGGTAACGGCCGCATGTGTACCACTGTACCGCCGCTTCACATTGCGCTCATGGGCATTGAAAAGCTGGTTGAGAATGTCGAAGATATTCCTGCGATCTACAGACTGCTGTGCGGTTCTGCCACAGGACAGCGCATTACAACTTATTTCAATATGATTTCCGGCCCGCGTAAGAAGGGCGAGCGTGACGGTCCGAAACAAGTGCACCTTGTTCTGCTGGATAACGGTCGTTCTAAAATTATGAATGACCCGCAGTTGGGTGATGTTCTCAAATGCATCCGTTGCGGAACCTGTTTGAACCATTGTCCTGTGTTTACCAGAATTGGTGGGCATGCATATGGTTCTACTTATCCGGGGCCGATTGGCGAAATTCTGGTACCACAGATTGAAGGGCTTGACCCTAAAGGTGCCATCGCATCTGCATCAACACTCTGTGATGCCTGTGCCGAAGCGTGCCCGGTACGCATTCCGATTCCAGAATTGATTCGTCGTATGCGTGATGAAAGTTATGGTAATGCCGACCCGAGCAAAGTTGCTCTTTCCGGCTACAAACGCAGCTGTGTGGAAAGCATGGTGTGGCGCGGCTGGCAGTGGTCTCAGACATCTCCGGTTATGAACAAGATGATGCTGAAAGGTCTTGCCCTGTTCGGTAAATGGATTCCGAAAGTGGGTCCATTGAAAGCATGGATGAGTGTACGCAGTAAGCCGCAGTTCGGTAAAAACAGCCTCAAAGACTTGGTAAAGAAAGAAGGGGTGCGCCATGAGTAACAGTGCCGAGAACAGAGAACGCATCTTGGAGCGGTTGTATAACGCACAGCAGTATGGACGAGACGCGTACATTCCGCAGAAGAAAGTGTGGAATATTAAGAATCAGTCGAAAGAAAAAAATATTGAAGAGTTCACCGAGCGCATGACAGCAGTGCGTACAGAAGTATTCCGTACCAAAGGTACTGAGTGGGTCGGAGAACTGCAGAAGCTTGTGGAAGAGCGTGGTCAGAAAAACTTGCTTCACGCACCGGCAACTCCTACCGGCAAAGCGCTTGCTGCCAATTGGGGTAAAGACAGCTCCTGTAAGCTGGTGACATGGAAAGAGTCCATTGAAGAGTTTAAAGATGAACTCTTTGACTGTGATGGTGCTGTTACCGGATGTCTCGGAGGTATCGCAGAGTCTGCCGCAGTTATCCTGTGGCCGACAGAGGAAGAACCCCGCCTCATGTCCATTGTACCTCCGCTTCATGTTGTTGTGGTGGAAGCAGACAGCATCTACACTTCATTTCAGGATGCAATCAAGAAGTTGAAGTGGAATAAGGAGATGCCGACGAATGCACTGCTTATTTCAGGGCCATCTAAGACTGCGGACATTGAGCTGATTTTGCAGTTCGGTGTGCATGGCCCGACAGACTTGATCGTGTTTATTACAGAATAACCTGTTTAGCAGTGCTGGGAGCAGGAGAAAGTCTGTAACCGGCAGTTGCTGGATGGTAGAGATGATAAAAGCCGGACTTGTTTTAGCTGTACTGCTGGAATAAGTCCGGCTTTCGTTGGCTTTTTTGGCTTATGTGCGAGAGGGTTGAAGGCAGATTGCTTCGTGTGTCCGTTGTGGTTCGCGCCAGATGCGGGTCGGGTTAGTTTCATTTGCGGACTTTACAAGAAGTAGAGTGGAAGGGTATTCTATTAGCACGGTTCGGTGTGACAGGGGGGATGTTGGTAAGCCCGTAGCATCGACCGTGTTTCTTTTTTTCTTGTCAAAATTGTGACAGTCCGTTCTGAAAACACAGCAAAAAAAGATCCTTATGATTTTGAACTTGCCCAGTTGAGAGAGGTTACATGTTCTACAAGCATTTTAAAGGAAAGTTCTATCAGACTGTTGCAGAAGCGCTTGATACCACTTCGGATGAAGTGGTTGTTATTTATCGAACGCTCTACGCAAGTGATTACGCATGGTTTACCAGGCCCGCAGCGGAATTTTTTGGGGAAAAAGAGTTGGCAGACGGAATGCGTGTAAGGCGGTTTGAGCCGGTAGAAGAGCACCAGTTGCCGAACGATGTGCAGGAGTATCTTGCTGAGCACCCTGTACGGTCTTTTCTATGATACGGTTAAACGCCCACTTCACTAATAAAAATCAGGGCTTTGAACTAGATACAGCATTTTTTTCTTTCCAACATGCTTGAAAAAAACAGTTCAGTCCTGTAGCAAGTCCTTGACTGTATAGAAATCAGCACTTGTTGCTGCAGGAGGAAGATAGGATAATGAGCGAAACCGAAAAGGATACCCAGAAAAAGAGTACTAATTCTTTCGCGGCTGGCAGTTTGGGAGCCGTTCTCAACGAGAAAGAAAAAAAGTCTCTTCTTACATACATTGCACTCGGTATCATCATTGTTGAATGTGTGGTGACGGTCGTCGCGATCCTTCATGGTGTTACTAACCTGCAACCAACCCCTGAAGGGAACATGGAGTACCTTTTCCCTTGGAAAGCGTACCTCGTGGCTGTATTGCTCGCTCCAATCGCAGTTATGTTCATCATCCAGATTATCGGAATGGGATTCAACCGTTTTATCAACGGTGATCCGGTAATGGCGGAAATCGATAACGAGCATATTCCTGAAAAAATGCGTAGCTGGATCCATCTTATTAATGGAATGCCGACAACCATTCTTCTTGCCGGATTTTTGTTTGTTGGAATGCTCCTGTATAATATGGATATTATTATTGGATTTATCCTTAAGCTTGGTCAGGTTGCGGCGGAACTCGCCATCTGGATCAGTGTCGGTCTCGTGGCCGCATGGATTATCAGTTATGTCTGTAAAATGTACTTCATGTACCGTACACGACGCGTAGCAGAAGAATACGCGTTCAGACGTGAAGTGCTTGAACGTACGGGCATCGCAATTATTGACCAGAAAACAGCAATTACCTCTGACGGTAGAATGCTCATTGCCGACCCTAAAATGGAAGGCAAAGGGCCTATCGACATCAATCCGGAAAACGCCATTGAAGGTGGTACCGTTATTGAGCCGAAGTCACTTCCACCGTCTCCGAGTGATAAGTTGTTATAACAACATGCACGTAAAAGCCCCCGCAAACGCGGGGGCTTTTTTTATGCCCCAAAAAGCTTAGCGTAAGAAAGTTGTTTCAGGCTCTGCGATGTTATTTATCAAAGTTGCGGGCATGCAGATGTAGTATTTTGTCTCTATCCACTTGATAGAACACGGCTGCGAGAATGTCGTATAAGTCCATAGAGAGGAGAAACTGCATGTCCAAGAAAGAAACCATGAAATCAACCTTCGGGCGTCCTGTAGGGAATGATCAGAACTCGTTGACCGCAGGAGAGCGTGGCCCTGTTTTGATGCAAGATGTTCATTTGCTTGAAAAGTTGAGTCATTTTGACCGAGAACGTATCCCTGAGCGTGTGGTTCATGCAAAGGGCGCAGGTGCGCACGGCTATTTTGAAGTGACTGCGGATGTAACAAAATATACGAAGGCAGCTTTTTTATCTCAGGTGGGTAAGAAGACGGATGTCTTTGTACGTTTTTCTACTGTTGGTGGTGAAAAGGGCAGTGCAGATGCAGAGCGTGACCCTCGCGGGTTTGCCATCAAGTTTTATACTGAGGAAGGCAATTACGATTTGGCAGGAAACAACACGCCGGTATTTTTTATCCGTGACCCACTTAAGTTTCCTGATTTTATTCATACCCAGAAGCGTGATCCTGCTACGAACCTGAAAAGTCCTACAATGGCATGGGACTTCTGGTCGCTTACGCCGGAATCAATTCATCAAGTTACCATATTATTTTCAGACAGAGGAACACCTGCCACCTACAGGCATATGAACGGCTACTCCAGTCATACCTTTAAATGGTATAATGATAAGGATGAATATTTCTGGGTTCAATATCATTTCAAGACAGATCAGGGTGTTGAGAATTTTACCGGCCCTCAGGCAAAAGAAATGTGCGGAAAAGACCCTGACCATGCGACTCGGGATCTATTCCGGGCTATTGAACGCGGTGATTATCCGTCTTGGACGCTGGAGATGCAGATTCTTACACCGGAGCAGGCAGAAGAGTTTGAATGGGATATCTTTGATATTACGAAAGTATGGCCGCACAGTCAGGTTCCGCCGATTACAGTCGGCAAGCTGGTGCTGGATAGAAACCCTGAGAACTATTTTGCCGAGGTGGAACAGGCAGCATTTAATCCGAGTAACCTTGTGCCGGGCATTGGTGTATCACCGGATAAAATGCTTCAAGGCAGGCTTTTCTCCTATCATGATACGCACCTGCATCGCCTTGGCCCTAACTATAATTTAATCCCCGTAAACCAGCCAAAGCATTCCATGCAGATGAACCATCAGCGCGACGGGGCAATGCGTGTGGATGATAATGGTGGTGGACGCCCGAATTACTGGCCGAACAGTTTTAGCAATATTCAGCCGGAAGGCAAAAACGAAGAACCTGATATTCCACTACATGGTGCAGGATCCCGTTATGAGTTTGCACACCCTAATAATGATTTTGTACAGGCCGGAAACCTGTATAGACAGGTGATGACAGACTCAGATCGAGACAGTCTGATAGCAAATATTGTTGGGCACATGGCAGATGTCCCTCTGCGGATTAAAATGCGTCAGTGTGCTATCTTTTACCTTGCAGATGCTGAATATGGCGAGCGTGTTGCCCACGGGTTAGGACTTGATATCGGGCATGTGAAGCGTCTTGCAGAGATAACTCAGGAGCAGCGAGTAGCTGAAACTGTTGACTTGTAAGCGCAGTGTTGCTGGCTTCATTTTAACTATGAAAGCTGTTCCCTAACGGGAACAGCTTTTTATTTTGGCGGCAGCTGAGTGAAGTATGCCTTGTTGCAAGCATGGTTGATGAGAAAAAAGTTTGCACAGATAAGATCTGGTGACAGATAATTTTACAGTATGGATATTCCTTTTTTGCGAGGTGCTCTGTGTCTTTTTTTAAAATATGATCCGGATATTGAGGATGTTACCGGTATCTTAACGTCGAATCGTGTAGTTTGGAGTAGTTATTGCTCTATCAAGGTAGCAACTTAAAAAAAAGACACACTGAATATATAGAGGGGAACTCATCATGGTCGGAATTAGTGCATTTAGAGCTATTGAAAATTTAACAGGTGATGTGAAAATTAAAAACAACGCTGATGGTGAAAAGAAAGTTGTTGTTTCTAATAATAAAGCAAGCAAGGCACTTTCATTACTTAAAAATGCAGTTGGTAATACAAGAACTCATGAAAAGTCGCTCATAACTTCTTTTACCTTTGAGAATGCATTAAAAGATTCCGGTCGGTACGATGAGCAGAAAGTAAATAACGTGTTTGACAACTTGCGTAAGGAATTAAACGACGGAAAAGGAAGAACATTGCAGGCAAGCGATGTTAAAGATGTTTTTGCAAAACTTGATGGTTCTTCAACAGGTATTTCCGGTCAGCTTGCTGCTGAAGCAGCGAATGTTGTGGCAGGGAAGGGTGCAGGAGGTCATCCTGTAAAAGGTGCCCCTAAGCATGCAACTAAAAATGTGTTGGTTCATGATGCAAAGAAAGCTTTTAAAACTTTTTCAAAGATGCTCTCAAAAGGTGTTGCAACAATTTCGTTTCCAAAGATTTCTTTGAACTCTTCGAAACACGCTGCAAAGGCAGCGTCTAAAACAGTGGCACCAGCAGATACCGCGAAGCTGGATCAAACGTCAGCAATCCGTGATTGTTTGAATTCCTCACTCACCAAATTAACTTCAAACGCTAAGAGTGCCCTTGAAGGTGTAAAAGCAAACGCCGAGTTTGACTCCAGCTGGTCTGTGGGGAACGGGCCGTTACGAACCACTGCAACGAGTATGCAGGCACTCGTACAACTGAGTGCAATGGATCCTGAGTTTAAAGCGCATAATGGTGAACTTCTTTCTTCAATTTCTTCTATGATGAAGGAAACTGTAGGCGGTGTTGCCTTTACGCAGTGGGGTGATCCGGCGATTATGGATAAAATTAGCGGTAGCTACAGCGAGGTACGACCTCAGCTGTTGGCTGCATTGGAGAAAATTGTGAGCGTTTCTGAAGCGTAACCGTCATGAAGAACTACTCTGAGTGATGCTATTCATAAAGGGCTGTCCTGTTTAGGGCAGCCCGAATTTTTTGCAGGATCACGGCTATACGTAAGAAAAGCCAAGCGTAAGCATACAGTCCGGTATGCTTACGCTTGGCTTTGTTATATGTAGTGCTTTTTACAAGTAGGGTTGGGGACTGTTCCAGTGTTGTGAAATGAATGTCCATAACCATATTATATCGTACAATAAGTATAGTCTGGTTCCATTGCCCGCTATCTTATGCTTTGGTTAGCTGCCAGCAGCGATAGCAACCCATTGCGGAACGAACGAGCATCATGCCGCCGGTTGCAAGCCATATCCACATAAGGGGTTGAGACGGCTTGAATGTTGTTATGAGTGCAATAAATCCGATACCGATAAGGCAGGAGATGCACATGGCATTTCTGGTGAATGCAAAATCACCAATCCCCCAGAGAATGCCGTCTGTGGCATATGAGAGTGAGTTTGTCGGCTGGAATATGGCGACAACTGTCCATGCACCATAAAAGACCGTGTAGGCTTCCGGCGGGATAAGGTAATGGGCAAAAATATCTGCTCCGGCAATCATTAACGCACCGGTAATAACTCCTGTAACGAAACTGTACCCGAATGTCTGCCGGATAACTTGCTTAATCATCGGGGTATCATCTTTGCCTTTGAAGTAGCCGGTAAGGCTCTGGCCTGTAATAGCAAAAGTATCCAGCAGCAGGGTGTTAAACATGACGAACTGACGAATACCCTGATGTGCTGCACCTTCAATGGCACCTGCCTGAGTGGCGGTGCGTGTGCAGTAAAGCAAAAAAGCGATGACGAGCCCTGTGCGGACAGTCATATCCCACCCGATGGAAAGAAGTCGCTTGCAGCGGGAAAGATCAAAGGTGGGTTTCAGCCCGAGTTTTCTATGGATAGCATAGAAAGTGAGTGCCATGCCCACGTATTGACTGATGGTTGTTGCAAGGGCAGCTCCTGTTACTCCGAGAGCTGGAAACGGCCCTATGCCGAAAATAAGCAGCCAGTCGAGCAGCACGTTAAGGGCGTTGATAACTGTAGTGACAATAAGCGGGGTACGCATATCCTGTAGGCCGCGGAAAATACCGAATGCTGCCATAGTGAAGAGTACAGCAGGGCCGCCGGCAATTCTGCATGTCATGTAATCCACAGCGAGGTTTTTCATTGAGCCGGAGGCACCCATAAAAGTTGCGATCTGCGGCAGAAAAAGAAGTGGGAGTAATGTGGACAGTGCACCGATTGTTAACGCAAGCAGCAAGGCTGTGCTGGCGGTGGTTACTGTGTCCTGTTTGTTTTGCGCGCCTACGCAGTGAGCTATTTCTGTCTGAGTGCCGATTCCGAGAAAATTGAAAATCCAGAAGGCAGATGTGAGTACCATTGTCCCGATGCCAAGTGCCGCCAGAGGTTCTGTGCCTAAGGATGCGACAAACGCTGTGTCCACAAGACCGGTAAGCGGTTCTGCAATGAGGGATAAGAGTACAGGAAGAGACATGCTTGCAAAGGTCTTTGCAGGGGCGTTCTTATAGGCATGTTCGTTCAAAGATTCAGTGGAGGTGGTCATGGTATTGCTCCGGCAAAACAAAAAAAGTCTGCCCCCCTTATTAGGATGCAGACTTGACGAGCTGTAGGAATATTATTCTTCGTCAACAAACGGGTTAAAATACCCGAAATCAATCCAAGGACACGCCTTTTTGAGCCTTTTTCTGAAGAAGGTAAAGCCCATACTTGCACCGAAATCAATATCGCTGAGCAACTCCAGATACATTTCAGGGTCAATGTTCAGGTTGCGCAGCTGGATGAAGTCCAGCTTTGTTTCGGTAATAAGGTTTACCAGTGCTTCAAATTCCGGTTCGGAGTCAGTTATTCCCGGGAAGTAGAGCAAGTTAAGGGAAACCCATTTGTTGCGTGCTTTCGCTTCCATAATGGATTGCTTTACATCGGCAAAACAGTATCCGTTTGGACGATAGTAGCGGTTGTACACTTCTTCACGTGCAGAGTTAAGACTTACACGTATGGATGACAACCCTACGTCAGCAAGTTTAGCCACTTTGTCCGGCAAGGAGGCGTTTGTATTCATATTAATGGTACCGCGACCGCCTTCTGCGCGGAACATGGTAATTGCTTCCGTAATCATGTCAGCCTGTGTGAGGGGCTCACCTTCACAGCCCTGACCGAATGAAAAAATCGGCTTTTCTTTCTCGTTGGCAGCGTGGTGACGCATTACACCGCACACTTCTTCAGCAGTCGGAGTAAAGTCCAGTCTGTCCTGCGGAGAGGCACAGATCTGTGAGGTGTTTTCCTGAAAAGAGATACATCCTATGCAGCGTGCATTGCATGTGCGGGACGTTGGAAGTGGAGCCTCGTATCGACCTATGGCAAGGTTTTTAGCCGCTGGGCAAGAGTATTTCAGCACACATTTATTCATGATGTGCTGCATAAGACGGTTTTCTTTGTAGTCTTCCAGAATAGTGTTGGCAAAACGCTTAATTTTTTTACCGGAGAATCCACGGAAAACCTGACGTACGTCCTGATCTACTTTTTTTGCAGCAACATAAAATTTGCCGTTGGCAAATCCTACAGCACCGTAAGCAAACAGCGGCAGGGTAGGTGCATCTTCATCACTTGTGTAAGCAGCATGTGCGGTAAGCGTGTGTGCCGGAGCAACAAACGCTGCTACTGCGTATTCTTCCATTTGCTCAACTTCACCGTCTTCAGGGTCAAGACCGAGTGCACGGCGACCGGGCAGCATGAAAATGTCACTGTCATCAGGCAGCGGCATAAGCTCATCAGGACGTGGCTGGGCAAGGTCATTACCACGGCGGCACAGCATAAGAAGGTCTGGATGGTCGTAAATATTACCGTCTTTGTCTGCAACAAGAAGTTTTGGGCGAATTTTTGAAGAAGCCATACTATCTCTCTATAGAAACACAGCCACGTATGTCTGTGTGTAAAGTTGTTTTGGTGGGTGTTTCTTACATAAAAGTGTTCGGGCTGGCAAAAAGTACTTTTGCGTTTATATCAGTTGATGAGCGTATCCGTTGATTAAGGTAACTACTTTTAGAGATTACGCTTTGTTGTTCGGCATGCCAGTTCGGAATTATCATACCAGGGTTGGGCAGGAGCCTTTTTACGAAGACTTTTGTTAACTAATGCAAATGGTGCTCTTAAGATAGGAGGAAACTGGTCGATATATGTATAGGCCGAAAAACGAGCTGTGCCCCGTGTCTTCAGGGCTGGATGCCGTCTATATCTGTTGTTTATGTGTGCTGAATATATCTTAACGTTACTCTGCGTTACGTATGGCATATATACGCAGCAATCATAACATTGCAGATAATCTACGCATGTCATCATGCAGAAATAACGGTATCAAGTCATGGCTCGGTTGAGTTATGTGGTTTATAGATGAATTAGTTTTTTTACGGAGCCATGAGTATGGAGTCTATGTATTTTATTGGTCTTGCGTGCGGTGTAACGGCTATTTTGGTTATGTTAACCTTGCTCAAAAAATATAATGAGTTGCGAGATACAATTGCAACTCTTGAGACAGCCAATAATACCATGGAAATGAAAAAGAATTCATACGAGGCCGAGATCGGGGCATTGAATGAACAGATTGCCGAGTACACCAAAGACTACATGGTGCTGGAACGTTCATTAGCCGAAAGCAGGCAGGCCGAGCATGAGCAGTCCATGGAAAAGGAACGCTACAAGTATATGTCTTTTGTAGAGTACCTTATGGACAAGGGACACATCACTCAAGATGATGTTGCCAAGGCAGAGCAGTACAAAAAAGAAAATATCAGCTCCATGGGGGTTGCTGAGGTTCTTGTCCTTTTTAACCGCGTATCATCTGAAAATATGAAACAATACCGCGAAGATTTTAGAATCGCGACCGGACAATAATAGTTCGTAATATAATGTTTTTCAGCGGCACAGGTGTTTTTTATTAAAAAAAATGCCTGTGCCGCTTGCGTATTATGTGACATTCGTTTGTAATACTGCCCGTTGTTGTTTGCTCCATAGCTCTTTCTACCTACCCATTAGGAAGTGACAAATGTCTATTTTGACCAAGAACACGGCTCTTGCCGGGTTGTTTGAAGCGCATATTGATGAGTTAGTTAAAAAAGAGCGACTGGACGCTGAAGTTATCAAACAGGGGCTCGAGAATGGTACAATGGTACTGCTCGGCAACCCTGAACACCCTGATGTACTTCCGACGCTGGTCGGTCAACCTGCGTCTGTAAAAGTTAACGCCAACATCGGTACATCTCCGTTGAAAAACGATGTGCGCTGCGAAATGGTTAAGCTGCAAACTGCCATTAACGCCGGTGCAGATACCGTGATGGATTTATCCATCGGTGGTGATCTTGATAAAATCAGAACTGAGATGATTTCTTCCACAAAGCTTCCTTTGGGTACCGTGCCAATGTACGCAGTGGCACAACAGTACCTCGACAATGACCGCGACCCTGCGGACATTAAGCCGGAAGAATTGTTTGAAGAAATTGAAAAGCAGGCAAAGCAGGGCGTAGACTACATGACCGTTCATTGCGGTTTGACTATGCGCGGTGCTGAGTTTGCTACAAATGGCAGTCGTGTGATGGGCATTGTTTCCCGCGGCGGCTCCATCCTTGCTCGTTGGATGCTTAAAAACGGCAAGGAAAACCCGCTTCTCACAGGATACGATCGTATTCTTGAGATTGCACGCAAGTACAACGTAACTCTTTCCCTTGGTGACGGTCTTCGTCCGGGTGCAGGAACCGATGCTGGTGATGCTGCACAGTGGGAAGAGGTTATGGTACTCGGCCAGCTGGCTAAACGCGGCCTCGAAGCTGGTGTTCAGTGCATGATCGAAGGACCGGGACATGTGCCTTTGAATGAGGTTGAAGCACAGATCATCGGCATTAAAAAGCTTACCAACGGTGCGCCATTGTATGTACTCGGACCGCTCGTTATTGACAGCAGCCCGGGCTACGACCACATTGCCGGTGCAATCGGCGGTGCAATTGCTGTTAAAGCTGGTGTTGACTTCCTTTGTTACCTCACTCCGGCGGAACACCTTACCTTGCCGAGCATCGAAGATGTTCATGCAGGCGTAATGGCATCCCGCATTGCTGCACAGGCTGCAGAAGCAAGCATGGGCAGACCGGCAGCAGTTGAGCGTGAACTGGGTATTTCCCGTGCACGTAAGGCTCTTGACTGGGAAGGTATGAAGACACTTGCTCTTGATCCTGAAATGGTTGAAAAGCGTAGAGAAGAACATAAAGATAAGCGTGAATGCGCCATGTGTGGCAAATTCTGCGCATACAAGATGATCGAAGAAGATCCTCAGTGTTCTAGCTAAGCACGCACTAAAAGGCCTGATACATATCGTGTATCAGGCCTTACTTTTTTATACGGCTTTCCGGTGGGGCAAGGTATTGTCTCCGACGGGCAGGTGGGCTCTGCCCCCTGCACCCCCGTAAGGGGACGCGTCCCCTTAACCCCATTATACGCGGCACCAGTCTTTGGCTATGCCGTTGGAAGCCGCGTAAAAACTATCTTTCTAGAACAAACAGCTGTCCTTCTTCTGAAGGACAGCTGTACAGTACGACAAGTGCTTACGGTATGTGTTAATTACGGTTTCTTTGCGTGCTTCTCTGGATGCCATTGTTTACGCTGATGCGTAGATGAAGAATGAACAGTTTTTCTTTCATTGTGGAAAGGTAGTGTGTTCGCGGCTCCCAGCCTCATGTTTGTCAGATGTCTTCGCGTTTGTTTGGGTCAAGGGGAATCCCCTTGCGGGATGCAAGGGCAGCGCCCTTTGCCCCTCGGAGAGTCGCCGAAGGCAAAGAAAGAAAACCTGATAACCGTCCCCATTATTTCAAGTTATTGACGACATTCTGCGGAGTGCCGTTCAGGAACGCTGTGATGTTGTCGGCAGCAATTTGCATGAGTGCAGAGCGGGCTTCTATTGTTGCCCATGCGAGATGTGGTGTAATGAATGTATTTGGAGTGGAGAGAAACGGGTGGTCTTTTGCTATCGGCTCCTCGCTCACAACATCTACTGCCAGTCCTCCGAGTTTGCCGGAAGTGAGGGCAGATGCAACTGCTTCTTCGTCCAGTAACGGGCCACGGGCTGTGTTGATGATAATGGCATCCGGCTTCATTTGTGCCAGTGTTTTTTCATTGATGATGTGTTTGGTTTCTGCTGTGAGCGGGCAGTGCAGGGTAATAATGTCTGACTTGGCAAGAAGTTCATCTAGGTCAGCAAAAGCAAAGTTGTCATATGCAGGCATTGGCTTAGGACGCGGTGCATAGGCAAGCATATTCATGCCGAACCCGTTTGCGATGCGGGCGACATTGTTGCCGGTATTTCCGAATCCAATGATGCCGAGAGTTTTACCGCCCAGCTCACGTTGCGGGGTATTCCAGAAGCAGAATTGCCCGTTCTTACCCCATTCTCCCTGTCGTACTTGTTGAGAATGCAAGGCAATCTGTCGGTAGCACTCAAAGATAAGTGCAAAGACGTGTTCCGGCACAGCATTGTTTGCGTAGCCGGGAGTATTGGTTACAGGAATTCCGCGTTCAGCAGCAGCTGCAATATCTACTACATCATATCCGGTGGCGAGGACGCCGATATATTTAAGCTTCGGCAGTTGTGCGAGTGTTTCTCTTGTGAGTGGCGTTTTATTGGTGAGGAGAATCTCAGCGTCTTTACTGCGTTCTATAATGTCTTCATCGAGCGTTTTCTCGTAAAGCGTGACTGGATGAATATTGTCAATGGGGGTCCAGGGATTATCGCCGGGATTAAGCGTCTGGCCATCAAGAATAACTGTCTTCATCGTAATACTCCATCATGTTCGTCTTGCGTAACATACTGAGAGAACAATACCAAACCAGGTTTGTTGCAGTTGTTACGTAATTTAGTTGTAGCTGCTTTACAGTGAAAAAATGAATGTAAATAGGTTATTAACTGTATGCAAACCAACCTGTATGGTAAGGGGTATATCTTTTGCCGTCTTGCTAACTCGTATTTGCTTTATTGTCTGTGTATAGTAAAGTGGCTTTTCGAACAGCATTAAATCAAAATTTATGTATAGAGGTTTGCAGTGCGTCCAGTAACACGTATCGTACTTTATTTACTCCTTTCTATTGCCGTGTGTATCGGCGGTATCTTTGCGTATGCGGGATGGTATATACAGTCCTCCAACTTTCCGGAGCTTATTGAACGTACATTGAGCGATGCTACCGGATATGAATGGAAGATCGGTGGTGACTTGGATCTGTCCATTGTTCCTTTAGCATTTGAAGCTTCTGATGTGCAAATTATTGATCCGGAAACACAGAAAAAATTTGTTACAGTTGGCGGTATCCAATCCAGTGTAGATATACCGGAGCTTTTTGGCGGAAAGTTGCTTATTGACCACATTAACTTGCAGGATCTTGAGCTTATTCTTTCAGATAAACTGCTTGAACGCGAGAGTAAAGAGGATGTGGCCAATGTGGATATCCAGTTTTCCATGGGTGACCTTGCCGGAGAATTTGACCTTCAGGGCATAGAAATCCAGCGGGGCAAAATTGTCTTTGAACGCGGTGAAGATGCCAGCAGAGAATATCTTGCGCTATCAGACCTGAATCTGCAAATGGAGTTTACTGAGAAGACAATGTTTAATCTCTCAGCTGCGGTTGAGAGTAATGTTATCCCTACTAAAGGCCGTTTGAAGCTGGTGGGTGAAAGTGATCTTAACACAGCAACGCTTACAGCGGAGAATGTCCTTGGTTTGGTAGAGTGGCAGGGCGATATTGAACTTGAAGGACGCACTGTTTCAACGGCACTGAATGCACAGTGTTCACTCGACTGGCCTAACCGCCTGCTGCGTCTGGAAGAAGTGCAGGCTGCGGTGGCAAAAGGGCGTCTTACGTTTGCTGGTAAAATAACAGACATCAGCAATGCTGATTGGAAGCTAACCGGTGATGCGGAAGTTCAGGATTTGAGCTTGCCGTATTGGTTTGGCTTCACAGAAAATTTACCTACAAGCCTGAACCATGCTTTGGACAGCATTGACGGTACGCTTTCTATTGAGATGACCAAAGATCGTGTATGGTCAGAGAATTTGCGGGCAACAGTTTTGGGTATGAAGCTCGCCGGTGTTGGTGGAGTGAAAGATTTTTCAAAACCTGTCATCTATATTGATGCCAAAGGCGACAATGTGGATGTGAATAAGATTTTTCCAGAAATCGGTCTGAACCCACCAAAGGTGTTGCCAAAACCGAGCAGCGATGCACCTCCTATCTTTCGTTACGAGCCGGACGATCCTGCAAAACCTAAGGAAGAATCTCTGGCAGAGCTTTCTGTCGGGTATGATATCCGTATTGGTGCCAAAAATGCTACTGCCTATGGATTTAAGGTCGGTGACCTTGCGTTTCGCTGCTGGCCTGCACCGAATGAAGATACGCTGACTTCGTACACTATTGGTAAAGCGTATGGCGGTAGCGTGGACTCTGTTTTGACCATTGCGGACGACTTGCGTCTGGAGGCTACTGTAAAGAATGTCCAGACACAGGAGATCAGCCGTATTCTTACTGGTGATTCCGTCATTGCAGGTGTTGCTAACGGTAAAATTGATGTGCGCGCGAAAGCTCGAACTGTATACGGTCTTGCCGCAGGTCTTGGTGGTAAGATTAATGTTGTATTTACTGACGGTTATGTGAAGTCACTTCAGAGTAAGAATGCAAAAGGTGAAAATTTTTCCAGACAGAGCTTCTTTAAACGTCTGAAAATAGATTTGAGCGGTAAGAGTCTCAGTAAGAAACCGGATGAGGCGGGATACGACCTGCCGTACAACTGGGATCTGTCAGTATTGTTTGAAGCCAAGAAGACTGACGACTCATACCTTACGCATATTAAAGGTCCTATAACCATGAGCGCAAAACGGGTGCTGCCTGTGCGCGGCACTGATATTGATCTTGATGTGACATGGTATGGGAAAATGGAACGTGCCGGACAGATTGTTCCGCTCTCAGCACGACTGGTAAGTAAAAGCACATACAATCTGGAGACAGAAGAACTCTCCATACGTAACGGTATGGTCGCTTTTGATAACCAGCGGGTAAATATCAACGGCAACGTGAAAAAGTTTATCGGATCCCCTGAGTTTAAAGGTTCGTTTGTCGGCGGTAACGTGAACTTGCGTCCTCTGTTGCAGACAATGAACCTGCTGCGCTGGCAGCCGCGTGACCCTACGGCGTTTACGAACGCGAGTCTTCGCGGTGATGTTGATCTGCGTAAGGGGCGGTATGCCTTATATAATGTAGTCGGCACCATTGATGAAACGGAAGTGCAAGGTTCCGGCCTTGTAAACCTTAATGGCGCTGTTCCTACGGTGCGAGCAGATTTTGCGCTGGGTGATGTTATGCTAAAGCGCTATTTCCCGCCGGATAACGTTGATTACCGTTCCAAGATTTTTAACAAAAATCAGTGGCAGCTTGGCTGGCTACGTGAAATTGATGTGAAAGGCAGTCTGCGTGTCGGAAACTTGCGTTTCGAACCAATTGAATTGCAGAACATCGTTACGCCGGTAGATATTGGCAACGGTAGAATACAGATAGGGCCGCTGGAAGCCGGGCTATATCGCGGCACATTCTCCGGTGAGTTTGTGGGTGTGCTACAGAACAAGCTTGAAAGCCGCCTTGTGGCAAATGCCAATGGAGTAAACCTTGCTCTTGCTTCCAGAGGTGCAGCAGGAGAAGATTACCTTGGCGGAATTGCCACCGGTTATGTAGAAGCGACAGGTAGCCTGAGCTCAAACTATGACATTCTGGCAAGCCTTAACGGTATTTGGGGTGTTGCCATCAAAGACGGTTTCTTCGGCTTCAGTAAGAATAAAAAAGGTGAGATTGAAAAAACAACGTTTACCTCTGCGGTAAGTGACGGAAGTATTCGTCAGGGCATTATGAGCAGTAATAATCTCGCTGTTACGTCCTCCTTTGTGGATATGCGTGGCGGCGGTAATATCAATCTGCCGAGCAGGACAGTAGATTACAAGGTTAATGTAACTTACGCACGTATTCCAACTGTTCCTGTGACCATCACTGGTAGCTGGGACAATCCAAAAGTTACTGTGGATGGACTGAGTGTACTTCCGCAAACAGTCGGTAAAATCGGTGGTGGTATTTTCTCCATCTTGAAGGATACACTTTTGATTCCATTCCGTGCGATAGATCTGCTTCCATCACTTCGCTAATTGAAATGAGTCTTCTTGTGCAGTAGGTTGCACAAAACGACTTGTGCAAAAGTGAAATAAGATGCACATTGGTCTTCAGCTGTTACAGCTGAAGACCTTTTTTTATGACAAAATGTGTAATAATTTGCAGGAATAGCAACGGGTGTGCAAAAAAGATCACTTTGGCACGTCTTTTTCATATCAAGAATATATTTACTCATAGTCAGAAGCAGCATTACCGGATAGTGGTGGGTTGCGGATCAGGATATACATGGAAATTGCAGATTTAAGTAAAGAGCGAAGTACGATTATTATTGCGATAGTTACCCTTATTACTATCGGACTTTCGCTTATCGTCTCTACAGGGCAGACATTACGGCAGCAGGAAGAAGCACGGTTGCAGCATCTTCAGTTGACAGCGCGCTCAGTTCTTCAGTCGGTGGATATTTCACTACGTACCGGTATTCTTACACAGAACGGACAGGTGGCGGGGTTGCCTAGTACTGCCAAGTTCTTTCGTGAGTTGCAGAAGAGTGGTGAAGTAATGTTTGTTGGCTTGCTTGATGAGAAGGGCGGTCAAATCCTTTCCTCTCTTGAGGGGGGTGAGGCAAATACAATTCTTTTCCCGCAACAGGCCATTCCAACTATGGTACAGTCCGGTACATGGAGTGGTATCGCAAAGTTCGGTAAACACCGTGTGTATGTGTATGCAAAGCACAGCAAAGGGTTGGAAGAGCCTTCTCTTGAACCTGATGCTCCACCGCGCAATACGTTTCTCGTTGTTGGTCTTGATATGACCAAGCATTTTGCAATTTATAAAGGCTTCAAGCAAAACGCATTGTTTCAGGCTGCATACATTCTTATAGCTGCTATTTTTACATGGGCATTGGCTATGGCGTTGCTTAAACGTCGTGAACTGGCAGGCAAAGCCTTGCAGCTTGAGCGTTTTCAGGCTCGTCTTTTGGATAACCTGCCCGATGGTCTGCTCATTGTAAGTCCTGATAATGTGATCCGTGCAGCCAACCCTGCTGCGCATACTATTTTTAACGCCAAAGGCAGCGGGCTGGCCGGGCTGTCCGTTTCTTCCTTGCCGGAAGACTTGGCAAACTGCCTGAAAAATTTACCGGATGAATCCAATGCGAACTGGGAACAGGTTACTGTTCAGGGTACGCACATGGAAATTCTATCCGTTCCACTTAAAGAGCATAAAGAAGCTGGCTCAAGATTAGTGCTTGTGCGTGACAGAACCCGTTTTCGCGAGTTGGAAAAGAGCTTGCAGGATGCGGAGAAAATGGCAGCGCTTGGTACTGTTGCCGCTGGTATGGCGCACGAAATTCGAAATCCTTTGAGTGCGCTTCGCGGTTTTGCCCAGTATTTTGCCAAGAAATTTAAGGGCAGTGAGCCGGATGAAACATATGCTCAAACGATGATTACTGAAGCAGACAGATTGAATCGCGTTATTACAGACTTACTCTATCTTTCCCGACCGCGAGCGGTGCAGAAAGAAGAGGTAGATCTTATTGAGCTTGCTGAAGGTATCAGCAACCTGCTGCGGTTCGATCTGGAAGCTAAAGGAGTACAGCTTGAGGTGAGTCTCGAGTCCTCCTATGTGCAGGCTGATGCTGATTTGCTTAAACAGACCCTTATTAACTTGATGCTGAACAGTCTTGACGCACTGGATGCTACAGATGGCGAGCAGAAGCAGATTCATATTGCCTCTGCCTACGGCGAAGACGGGGTATGGATTTTCGTGCGCGACAATGGTCCGGGTATGGAGAAGCAGCAGATCGATCAGGCCTTTGAGCCATTCTTTACCACTAAATCAAAAGGTACAGGACTCGGGCTTGCACTGGTTCACAAAACTATGATGGAGCACGAAGGTAAGGCATTGATTGAATCTAATGCCGGACGCGGATGCACCATTGCACTCTTTTTCCCCGATGAGGAAGATGAGGAACAATATGTCATATAATAAACAACTGTTGGTGATTGATGATGAACCTGCACTGCGCATGATGGTGCGTGCTGTTGTGGAAGACGCGGGCTGGAACGTTGCGGAGGCAAGCTCCGGTGAGGCCGGTCTTGAATATCTTGCAGCGCACAACGTTAATGTTGTTCTTCTGGACATGCGTATGACAGGGATAGACGGCAGTGAGACGCTTGCTATCATTCAGGAAAAGTATCCTAACCTGCCCGTCATTATGCTGACCGCGTTTGGCACAGTAGGTTCTGCTGTTGAAGCCATGAAGCGCGGTGCATTTGACTATCTCAGCAAGCCTGCGGATAACGATGAGCTGATTGCTGTCCTTGAAAAAGCCTACACGCATGGCAGACTGCTGGCAGAGAATGAAAATCTGCGTAAAAAATTTATCGGCAATGACCCTTCGGAAAAAATTATTGGCGCCTGCGATGCCATGGACGATTTGCTTGAGCTTATCCGTCAGGTGGGGCCTACAGAAGCAACCGTGCTGGTCATGGGTGAATCAGGAACCGGTAAGGAACTGATCGCTGAGGCTCTGCATGAACGCAGTAACCGTGCTGCCTTCCCGATGGTAAAGGTAAACTGCGCGGCGTTGCCGGGTAATTTGCTTGAAAGTGAACTTTTCGGGTATGTCCGCGGGGCGTTTACAGGCGCAGTAAAAGATAAGCCCGGACGTTTCCAGCTTGCGAAGGGCGGGACACTATTCCTTGATGAAGTAGGCGAAATGCCTATTGAACTTCAGGCAAAGTTGCTGCGCGCCTTGCAGGAGCGTGTTGTTGAACCGCTTGGTGCTGTGAAGCCTGTAGAAGTGGATGTACGCATCATTGCGGCAACAAACCGTAATTTACGTGAATCTGTTGCAAAAGGTGAGTTTCGCGAAGATTTGTATTTCCGTCTTAACGTGCTGGAACTTGTTTCCCCGCCATTGCGTGATCGTTTAGAAGATTTACCGCTTTTGGTCAGCAGATTACTTGATAAGTTAGGACGCAAGAACCGTAAAAGCGTTCGAGGGGTGAGTCCTGATTTTATGCAGAAACTCACCATGTACTCCTGGCCGGGGAACGTTCGAGAGTTGGAAAACGTGCTCGAACGTGCACTTATTCTTTCACGCTCTGAAATTTTAAATGTTGAATCGTTACCACCGTTACTGATGGAGCCTCCGAAGCCTGTTCAGTTGCCGCAGTCACAATTTGCACAGCAGGAAGGTATGGCAGCAGGGCAGTCCTATTCTCAGCCGAACTATGCAGCGCCTTCCGGTACTGATTACGGTGCTGGGCAGAACTCTTTTACCCCGACAGATTTCACACGCACTGACTTCAGTCAGCAGAATCCATACAATAATCAAACAGGATATACCGGACAGCAAGGCTACAATGGACAGGCTTCCGGTATGCCGCCTCAGAACGGAAATGGTAACCGGACTATTTCCCGTCCGAAAACACTTGATGATGCTGAACGTCAGGCGCTTATAGAAGCGCTGAATGCCAATGGCGGGCACAGGGAGCGCACAGCAGATGCCTTGGGAATCAGCAGGCGTACCTTGCAATACAAGTTGCGCAAGTACGGATTGACTAAAAGAAGCTAATTAACAACTTCTTTATTTCTCTGATTACTTGATAGTTGAAATTGGAAAAGTAAAAAGACCTGACGTGTCTCATGTCAGGTCTTTTTTTTTGTAAAGTGAATGGGAAAAGAAACATCAAGCGGTGGTGCGAAGTATCACTCAGAAGAGGGCCAGACTAGTGTCAGTTCGCCTGATGTGTGGCTATGTTCTATTCCCAGTGTCCGTTTCGGTATTGCCGAATTTTTGTAACGCGATTTCTTTGAACAACCCGGAATGGCTGCTGCATAACAGACTCTTTTGAATCACCGACAGCCTCATACGTTACTTTGATGTATTTGAATACGCCAACATATGTTCCTGTTTCTTTATCCTTATGCACTGCGACGTTGATGGTGTCTTTTTTTAAATCGCAGTACGAACGGATCCATTTCCCGTTCGGGAGTTTACCTGTTTCTACTTTACCGCCGCAATCAGGCATTTGGCTGCACATAGTGTCGATGTTTTTTGCTGCGTGACTGCGTAGTGTGTTCTCAAGCTCCTGCTGCGTAACTGCTTTTGATGGTGTATTGAGCAGGGTTGTGACACACGCAATAACAAACAAAACCAGAACCTTTTTCATGTAGATCTCCTGAAAGATTGATGACAAACCAAATGTTTTTGCTGCGGTAACAAACAGGGGCTACCCGCCGTGGGTATTGTCATTTTCAGTTAGTTGCGCACAAAAGCCCGACAGCCTGAGCTGTCGGGCATTTTTTGTATGTACTAATTGAGCAGGATGTTAACGCGACGGTTGCATCTGCGTCCTTCTGCTGTTTCGTTAGTGTATTCTGGATCAGATTCGCCTTTACCAATCACTTTGATACGATCAGCTGGTACGCCTTTCATAACAAGGTAATTGCGGACGGCTGTTGCACGGCGCAGTGACAGACCAACATTGTACTTAGCTGTACCGATGGAATCGGTGTGACCGATAACGGTGGTGCAGCTTTCGTTGCACATGATCAGTTTTGCTGCTTGATCAAGAATTGCACGTGCTTCTGGGAGGATTTTAGAGGAATCGAAGTGGAAGAGCACGTTGTCAATCTGGATCACATCTTCAACAACTTCAACAGGAGTGTAGAATACGTCAACCATGAACTCGTTGAATGCTACAGGGTCGTTAAGCAGAGTTTTACCGTCTGCTAATACGGAGCAAGAGTTAAGGTTGAAGAGTTCCATCATGGTCTCGCTGCCTTTTGCAGTGTCTGCAAAAGATACGAAGTGTACGCAGATGTCAGGGTTGGCATTGTAGAAGCCCATAAGGGATTCAACAGGATCCGGACCCATGTTGTTCACGCCGTCAGAAATAAGGATCACAGCACCTTTGCATTCCATTTGGGTTGCCATAGGTGTGAGAAGCTGGAATGCTTCACCGATCTTGGTCCAACGTGCGCGGATTTCTTTGTCAGTAGTAATGGAGTTAATAGCTCCTGACATTACGCCTGGATCATACTGTCCGTATGCAACAATAGGTTGGAAAGGAGTGAAGGTTTGAGCTGCTGCCATCATGCATGGGAATGCAGGCATAGCTTTGTTGATCATCTGTGCCACGTTTTTGGCAAGAACGATCTTTTTCAATCCTGTTTGCGCTTCGTGCATCATCATGGAGCCAGAGTCGTCAATAAGGAAGTTGAAACTGGCAACTTTAGGTTGAAGGATGAACTCTTGCGCCTGGACTACGGATGTCGCAAACAACACAAGAGAAAGCGCAATAAGCAATGTTCTCTTAATCGTCATACTGGTCCCCTCCGGCTAGTATAGTTTTCTGGTTTAGGTCAAAATTATGCGTGGTCAAGATGTAATATATGGCAACCAGAGGAGTGGGACAAGGATGTTTATGAAACTATGTGCTTATTTTCATAAGAATAATTCGAGTAAAGAAAGTAAAATGATTTTAGAAAGAAATTTTGCATGCAGATTTTTCCAATAGTGCATTAACTTTTTGTTCAAATATTCGATAGTTAGAGTCTGTTATATTTCACTAAGTGTTTTTTACGTTCTTTTTAAGAATTATTACGTATAGTTAAAGTAGTGTTTTGATCTAGTATGAAGCGTACTGTAATACAAAGGCAAATTACTGGTTTTGCATTATATAAAAATCATATCCGTAATATCCTCTATGGGTTCTGTAGAGAGCTATTTCACGGCGGGTGAGCTCCAGAATATCCGCTGCATATGGCTGTTTCAGCAATTTGGGTGGAAGGGCATTCAGGTGTTTTTCTAATCTGTTGTAGAAGGTGTCCCAATCTTGTTGGCGGAGGGTAAAGGTGCCTTTTAGGTGGTAACCAGCTTTTTTTATGGCATTAATGTTTGATTTTGTATCCCGCATAGCGGGGTATGCCTCTTTCCAAAAGTTGATCAGATCTTCGCTGCTGGTTTTTTTCAGCCATACAGCTTCACTTATTACAAGGTAGCCTTTGGAGGTAAGAAACTGCTTCCAGTACGTAAGAGCTGCATCAAACCCCATAATATAGGCTGCACCTTCAGACCAGATAATATCAAATTGTTCCGCTTCATATGGCAGTTTTGCCATGTCTTGTTTCTCTGCAGTGATGCGGTTTGTGAGGCCTTCAGCAAGGGCACGTTGGCGTGTTTCTTCAACAAAAGGAGGGTAAATATCGATGCAGGTGATGTTGGCGTTGCTCATATGGGCGAGATCGACAGTGTTTGCACCGCTGCCGCATCCGATATCCAGTAATTTAGGAACGGCTGGTAATTCTGAGCACAAAGTAAAAGCGCGGAGGGTTTCCTCGAAGCTGCCGGGACCTTTTCTCTCAATGTTTTCATAGAAGCGGAAAAAAGTGTTCATGAACTCTTCAGATGCCTGCTGGAGTTTTAAGATGGATTGCGGAGCCGCAGCCCATGAGCGGATCATGGCAATTTCTTTTTCAGGCAGATGCAAATCTTTGAGAAACGAGGCGTGTTCATGAGGATCTGTCCGTTCGAAATCAGTGTGCCATTGGCGCATTTCTTCTGTGCTTAATCCGGCATCTGCAAACATGGTTGTCCATGCTTCTGTATTTTGAGGGGTAGTTGTCGGCAGGGCAGATTTTTGAAGTAATTCTGCCACAATCCTGTATTGATTTTGCAGGGAAGCTATCTCTTCATTCAGGCTTTCAAGCCGGTGTTCAAGCACTGTGGCTGTTTCTGATGTTGTTTTGGAACTCAGAATTCGAGCAATGCTCTTTAAGCTTAAACCTGTTTTTCGATACATGCAGATTCGACGTAGTGTTTCTGCGTCGTTGTCTGTGTAGTAGCGATAAGCACCTTTAGTATGGTGGGAAGGGGAGAGAAGGCCAATGGAATCATAATAGAGGAGTGTACTTCTGGATAAGCCAAATTTTTTGGCAAGTCTGCCGACTGTATACATAGTAATCGCCTTGGTTAATTATTCGCGCCAGTGCTCCGGCTGGTTCAATATGTCAGAAACAACGACTGTCCCTGATATTGTTGCTGGGTTTGTGTTGTCTAATACCTGCATCATCCATGCATCCCGATGCTTTTCAGGGATGGGATATGGAGCATCTATAGCGCGTGGATAAACAGGAGCAAAACCGTATTTAGGGTAATACCCGGGGTGACCGAGGACAAAGACAATACTGACGCCCTCTTTTTGTAACCTTTTCAGGCCTTCTTGTATCAGTTTGCCACCGATGCCTTGGCTCTGGGCCTTGGGCACAACTGCAAGAGGTGCCAGGATAGAAGCTTTTATTTTAGTGTCGCCTATCATGACGGATGTGAACAAAATATGCCCAACTGCTTCGTCCCCATCAAAAGCTAACAGGGAAAGCCTTGGTTCAGCGGTTGGGTCATTTAGTAAATCCTTAACCAACTCTGCCTCTTTGTTATATCCAAAAGCCTCTTCCTCAACACGCATGATTTCTGAAAGATCACTGTGCTCCGTTTTTCTAATACTGATATTCATCATTTAATCCTTATCTAGTTTGAAGGTGAGAAGCGTCCCGCTACTTTCCTAACGATGGGTAAGGTCTAAAGTATGAAGTTATAGACAGGTCAACAGCATTACGTTTTTTTATAGTTAGGAGCTAAGGATATTGATTGTATTCTTTATTTGTAATTTCTCATAGTTTTGAATGAGTTGATATCGTACCCCTCTCTGTCTGAGTCATTACCCAAAAAAAATGGAAACGGCTGGCGGTAAACCCTGTTGAAATGTTTCCTCAGAGCCGCCCGAAGTGCATGCCAATGGTAAGAGCCACGGTTAAAATATCAAAAAAAAGACCGCCTCAAAGAGACGGTCTTTCGTGTGTTGTGTTTTTTTATGCAGGCTTGCGCGGTGCAATCAGAGCCATTTCCAAGGCTTCGTCAAGCGTTGGGTGCGCCCAGATGATGGAGTGTACATCTTTCAGTGACCATTGTTGCTTAACCATGATGGTTGCGCCGGTTACAAGGTGGGATACCCCGTGACCGATAGCAACGATGCCGTGCACCTTGTTTTCAACCCACAGTACTTTTACAAATCCTTGGGTAGAGCCATAGGACTGTGCGATGGAGTTTGCTACAAGCATGGCTGTAGATGTTTCTACGGTATGGCCTGCTTTCTGTAGTTCTGCAGTATTCGGACCTACACGCATTACTTCTGTATGACCGTAGATACATGCCGGCATAGGGCCGGACTCGTATGCTGCGGTAGTTTTACCGCTCGCATGGTCTACAGCGTAGCAAGCCTGATGGTCTGCTGCATGTGCCAGCAGGGTTCTACCGTTAACGTCACCGATTGCGTAGATGTTCTCTGCTGCAAGCAGATGATCATCTGTGGTGATCCATCCTGCGCCTACACATTCAATACCGGCAGCCGCTGCATTAAGCTCCTGAGAGGCAGGAGTTCTTCCTGCAGCCATAAGTGCTTTGTCAGCAGTTAATGTCTCGCCGGATTCGAATGTCAGGACAGCATTACCGTCAACTGTTTTGAGGCTCTGTACTTTTTCACCAGTACGGATGCCCCATTTCTCACGCTTAAGGATTTTACGGAATGTATCACCAACATCCGGATCTTCGCTTGGCGCAAGGTTAGGCAATGCTTCTACAATGGTGATTTTAGTGCCGAGGCGGCTGAAAAAATCACCCATTTCGAGACCGATTGCGCCTGCACCTACGATGATAAGAGACTCAGGAGCCTCTGTCAGCGTAAGGACGTGGGATGAGTTGAGAACGCAATCTCCATCCGGTTCCAGTCCCGGAAAAGCGGAAGGCATGGAGCCGGTGGCAATAATCAGCTTTTTAAATGTAACCTCAGTAGAGCCTTCATCGTTGGTTACGGTGATGGCAGTAGGAGAACTGAACGCAGCAGTGCCTTTAAGGATATCTACGCCCAAGCTGATAAGTTGTTTTTCTGCAGCAGAGCGAGTGCCTTTAATGAAGCGGTCTTTTTTCTGCACCAGAGACGGCAGAGAAAAGTCGAGGCTTCCTGTGACAGTTTTCGCTTTTACCTGTGTATGCAGCAGCGGGCTTGCCGCTGTTGCACCAAGGAACATCTTAGTAGGGATACAACCCCAGTTAAGGCATGTTCCACCAATATCGGATTTTTCTACAAGTGCGGTTTTCAGTCCGGCTGTTGCTGCTCGAGTGGCAGCTTTAAGCCCGCCCGGACCGGAACCCACTACAATCAGATCATACATCATCGGTCAACACCATTTCACGCGCAGCCTTTGTTTCGTCAAGGCGGCGAACAGGGGTATTGCGAGGTGCTTCCAGAAGAGACTGCGGATCTGTTTTTGCAGATTCAAGAATTTCAATAAGGTCATCAAGGAAGATATCGAGAGTTTCCTTGCTTTCAGTTTCAGTAGGCTCAAACATCATGCATTCTTTTACAATAAGCGGGAAGTAGATGGTAGGAGCGTGGTGTCCTTTTTCCAGCAACGCTTTTGCAATATCGAGAGCACGTACGCCGCATTCAGACTGCTGATTGCAAGCTGAAGCTACGAATTCGTGCATGCAGATGCGGTTGTACGGAATGTGCATATGGTTTTCTAAACGCTTACGCATGTAGTTAGCGTTCAGAACCGCACGTTCTGTAGCTTGGGTGAGTCCTTCACCGCCAAGGCGGAGCATGTATGCAAATGCTTTGAGCATTACAGAGAAGCTGCCGTAGAACGGAGATATATGTCCGATGGACTTTGGATTGTCCGTATCAAGGTAGAATGAGCCGTCTGCTGCTTTGGCTGGACGATGGTTCGGCAAGTATGGCTCAAGGCGGGCACAAACACCGACAGGACCGGCGCCCGGGCCACCGCCGCCGTGCGGGGTAGCAAGGGTTTTGTGTACGTTGAGGTGTACTACGTCGAATCCGACATCACCGATACGCATTTTACCCATAATCGCGTTAAAGTTTGCACCGTCATAGTAAAGGAGTGCGTCAACTTTACGTAATTTTTTTACAATCTGTGGAAGATGGCTTTCAAACAGGCCGAGTGTGTTCGGACATGTCATCATAACGCCAGCTACATCTTCATCAAGAGCAGCTTCAAGTGCTTCAGGGTCTACGATGCCGTCTTTGGATTCGATGTTAACAACTTCGTAGCCGGCAAGCACCGCTGATGCAGGGTTGGTACCGTGTGCAGCGTCAGGGCAAATAATTTTGGTTTTCTTGTTGCCCTTGTCTTTGTGGTACGCAGCAATAATGAGTGCACCTGTAAGCTCGCCGTTGGCGCCTGCCATTGGCTGGGATGTGAAAGCATCCATGCCGGTAAGTTCGCAGAGCATTTTTTCTGCTTCATACATGGCTTCCAGACAACCTTGAGTGTACTGGGTGCCTTTAGGAAGCTGTGGCAGTGCTGGGTGTGGGGATGTGAATCCTGGCAGTGCTGCCACATACTCTGTGAATTTCGGGTTGTACTTCATAGTACAGGAGCCGAGCGGGTAGAAGTTGGTATCAACACCGTAGTTGAGTGTGCTCAGCTTGGTGAAATGACGAACAACATCAAGTTCACTGACTTCAGGTAAGGCAGGGCGTTTGGCGCGCATGAGCTCTTTCGGAAGAAAACGCTCAGCACGTTCTTCCGGCATTGGCGGCAGACATGCGGTACGACCCTGAACGGATTGGGAAAAGATGGTTTTCATTAGAGAATACCTCCCAACAGTTCGGTGAATACACCAATCTGTTCAAATGAGTGCAGCTCAGTACAGGCAACGAGGAGAACATCATCCATGCCCTCGTAGTAACGTCCGACAGGGAAACCGGTAACAAACCCTTTTTCCATAAGTGCCTCAATAGCTTCTTCAGCTTTGATCGGCAGGCGGATGGCAAATTCGTTACCAAATGGCGCAGCGTTCAGCAGTTCAACCCCTTCGATCATGGTCAGACGATCTGCAAGGTAATGCGCGCGCTCCATGCTTAATTCCGCAGTACGGATAAGCCCTTCAGGGCCTAGCAGGGACATGTGAATAAGGGCGCGGAGTGCGCACAGAGCCTGGTTGGAGCAGATGTTGGAAGTCGCTTTTGCACGACGGATATGCTGCTCACGAGCTTGCAGGGTGAGTACGTAGCCTGTTTTTCCGTCAACATCTTCTGTACGGCCGACAACACGGCCAGGAATCTGGCGAAGAAGTTTCTTGGTGCAGGACATGACGCCGAGGTACGGGCCACCGAAAGCAAGAGGCTGTCCAAGGCTTTGTGCTTCTGCAACTGCAATATCAGCACCCATTTCTCCAGGAGTTTTCATGACAGACTGCATGACCGGATAAACGGAGATAATGCCGAGTGCTTTGTTTGCGTGTGCATGTTCAAACAGTTCGGTAAAGTCTTGAACATTACCGAAGAAGTTCGGGTTCTGCACAACTACACCGGCGCATTCGCCGTCGATTGCTGCTTTGAGGCCTTCCATGTCGGATAAGCCGTCTTTGTGCGGTACTACAACAATATTGATATCGATATTGTCGGAGTAGGTGTCCAGCATTTCACGGTAAATCGGGCTGACACATTCATCAACAACGATTTTGTTGCGCTTGCGACCTGCACGCACAGCCATCATGACTGCTTCGAAAATAGCGGTACCACCGTCATACACAGAGGCGTTGGCAGCATCCATTTCAAGCAGACGGCAAACAGCTGTCTGGAATTCAAAAATAGCCTGAAGAGTACCCTGTGAGGATTCTGGCTGATACGGAGTGTACGCAGTGTAGAACTCACCACGACCTATAAGGTTGTCAATCGCTTTCGGGATGTAGTGGTTGTAAAATCCGGCACCGAGAAAGCTTACGAGGTCAGTTTTGTTCTTGCCTGCAAGCTGTTCAAGATAGGTGCAAGCTTCCATTTCGCTCAACCCCTGAGGGAGGTCAAAGCTTTTTGGACGCATATCTGCCGGGATGTCAACAAACAGGTCTTCAATGGTTCTGACGCCGATAACGTCGAGCATTGCCTGAACTTCATCAGAAGTATGCGGAGTAAACGGCATAGTGCCTCCTTTTTTCTAGTGTGCTTCGCTAGCTACCAGCTCTTCATATTCAGAAGCAGAAAGGAGACCTTCCGGTTCGCCGGAGAGTTTAACCTTAATGAGCCAGCCACCTTCAAAAGGAGATTCGTTTACTTTTTCCGGAGCATCTTCGAGCTCTTCGTTAACAGCGATGATTTCGCCACCTACTGGAATGTAGAGTTCACTTGCAGCCTTAACAGATTCGATGGAACCCATTTCATCACCAACGTCCAGTGTGTCGCCAACTTCTGGAAGTTCTACAAAAGTGATGTCGCCAAGCTGTTCCTGAGCAAAGCTGGTAATGCCGATGACAGCTTCGTCACCTTCAACTTTAGTCCATTCGTGGCTTTTGCTGTAAAAAATGTTTTCTGGGTAGGCCATTGGAGTCCTCCTGAAAAGGTTGTGTTGTTGTGTGGATATGGTTTGTTTGTCTTGTTATGACAGAATAAAAGTGTCTAACAGATACTTGCGTCATAAGTCTAATTTGAAGGAAAAACAATGGCCAGATCACATAAAATGTTGGATCTGGCCATTTTTTTTATCAAAAATTGATGGATTGAGCGCTCTCTCAAGGTTCGAGACGAACTCCAAGATTTTGGATTTCTTCTATGAGCACTCGTTTGCGGATAGGTTTTACAATGTAACTTGTTGCATCTCCAAGGAAAAATGCGTCATGGACTTCCTGACTGTCATCAAGGCCGGATATCATGATCACTTTTGCACCTTCCGGTGGCAAAATGCCGTATTCTTTTTCAAGGTCGCGGATTTCACGCAGGGCATCCTGTCCGTCAATATTCGGCATCATAATGTCCAGCGTAATCACGTCGTAAGGCTCTCCAGCCTCAAGCGCCTGGCGAAAAGCCTCAACGCCTTCTTCTCCGTCTGCTGCGAGATCGGAATACCCGTATGGATGAAGGATTTTTTGCACGAGTCGGCGGCTGTCGAAATCGTCATCAACAATTAGAAACTTCATTTGGGAAACCTCCATATGGACTATCGCTATACCATTACACCGACTTTTTGCAAAGCGTCAGCGGATTATAACCTGTAGCAGACAAGATACTTACGGGCTCGAAGGAGAGAACGCAAGGCATCAATAGGGAGGTTTTTTTTGACAGTAACTAGACTCCGGCAGCTTTGAATGCAGCAGAAACCATGGCCTGCGCTTCTTTTTGTAAGAGTGCGAGATGATCCTTGTCCTTAAAACTTTCAGTATAAATTTTGTAAATATCTTCAGTTCCTGAAGGGCGTGCTGCAAACCAGCCTGATTTAGTAACGACTTTTAATCCTTCAATAGAAGCGCCGTTGGCAGGAGCCTGAGTCAGTTTTGCCAGAATCTGCTCACCTGCAAGTGTATCGGATTCTATCATTTCAGGTGACAGCTGCTTCAATGCAGATTTTTGTTCCGGTGTAGCAGGAGCCTGTAGGCGTTCATACAGTGGTGTCCCGAATTTTTCTGTCATGGCGTCGTAGTGCTGTTGCGGGTCTTTACCGGTAACAGCAAGAATTTCTGCAGCCAGCAGGTTCAGGATGATCCCGTCTTTGTCTGTTGTCCATACGGTGCCATCTTTGCGCAGGAAGCTTGCACCAGCACTTTCTTCACCGCCGAATCCATAACTGCCGTCAATAAGTCCCGGAACAAACCACTTAAAGCCTACCGGTACTTCTGCAACTTTTTTACCCAGAGATTCCACGACAAGGTCGATCATGTGGCTTGAAACAAGTGTTTTGCCAACTACAGCGTCTTCTTTCCACTGCGGACGATGTGTAAACAGGTATTCAATGGCAGCAGCAAGGTAATGGTTCGGGTTCATCAGCCCTTTGCTGCAAACAATACCGTGTCTGTCTGTGTCAGGGTCATTGCCACAGGCGATGTCATAATGGGGCTGAAGACGGATCATGTCTGCCATTGCCCATGGTGAGGAACAATCCATACGGATAACACCGTCTCTGTCCATAGGCATGAAGCGGAACGTCGGGTCAATTTCTTTGTTTACTACTTCAATATTCAAACCGTACCGTTCGGCAATAGGCTCCCAATACGCTTCGCCTGCACCGCCAAGAGGGTCTACACCAATGCGGATACCAGCTTTTTTGATGGCTTCCATATCGATAATATTTTCAAGATCATTCACATACGGCGTGCGGTAGTCATAGCGCAGAGTGGTTGGAGCCTCCAGTGCCTGTGCAAGAGGAACACGTTTTACTTCGCTGTTATTGCCGCGGATAAGTTCATTAGCGCGATCTTGTACCCATTTCGTGGTCTTTGTGTCTGCCGGCCCACCATTTGGTGGATTATACTTGAACCCACCGTCCTGAGGCGGGTTATGGGATGGAGTAACCACAATACCGTCAGCCTGATCATTATGATCTCGGTTGTATGTGAGGATAGCATGGGAGATGACCGGAGTAGGGACGTATGCGTCGTCTTTTTCAATCTGCACAGTCACTGAGTTTGCTGCCAGAACTTCCAGCGCAGTCTGATGGGCTGGTTCTGAAAGGGCGTGGGTGTCTTTGCCCATAAACAGAGGGCCTGTGTAGCCTTCTTTTTTACGATACTCACAAATAGCCTGTGTTACCGCAGCAATGTGCATTTCATTAAAACTTGCATTAAAGGCAGAGCCTCTGTGTCCGGAAGTGCCGAAGGCTACTTGCTGTTGCGGCTCATTTGGATCCGGCAGCACCGTGTAGTAAGCTGTAACAAGTTTTTGGACATTTATAAGATCTGACGGAAGTGCTTTTTTACCGGCTTTTGGACTGATTGCCATTGTATGCTTCCTCATTATGTTAGTCTGTGTAATTTGAATCTACAGGGTAGAATAGTATCACGGGGTATTTTGCTGGCGAAAGGATAACTGTTTCGCATGGGAGATAGGTTATGCGGGCTGTATCTCTTGCCAATAGTCGTTGGGTTGGCCAGGTAGGGCGTATTTATCAGCAGATAGTAAAAAGTAAGCTAAAACTGTTGTGCTGCGGTGTTGATGTACTTTAGAGGAGGTTACAGCAAGGTAAGTACGGGCAGCATGCGGTAATAAATGCCACTTTGAGATTATGAGACGTTCTTTTCGTCGTGGCGAGTAAGATATTCTGTAACTTCGTCCATAGACCCTTGAGCATGTTTAATGAACGTTTCAAGCAGCAGGCGGGCTTCATCCAAGTCTCCTTCACGTGTCAGGTGCTCCATCTGTTGAGCTGTGAATGCGAGTTTAGTTGCACCTACAGACCCCATAGTTGCCTTAAGTGTGTGGGCAATACGGGAGACTTCCTTAGAGTCATTGTCGGCAAAAGCTGACTGTAAAAGCTCCAGTGTTGCCGGGAGAGACGACAAATATGTTCCAAGTACTTTGGTGACGATGTTGAGCTTTCCATTGACCATATCTTCTATGATTGCAAAATTTACGTGCATTTCAGTAGTAGAATCCTGTGCTTTTAGCAATGCTGAATCCTGTCCGGCAGTCTGTGAGCGGGAGACTTGAGTTGTAAAGACGGAACGCAATATTTGTTGCAGTGAATATAAAGTAATAGGTTTTTGAAGCCACTCGGTGACTTCTCCATCGTGGAAGTTATCTTTGGATGTAACAGAGTCGTGCGCACTGATTGTTACAATTGGAATAGAGGTATCAATTTCCGGTACTTCACCTGCTCTGATACGTTTGATCGCTTCAAGGCCGTCCATGACAGGCATCTGTACATCCATCAAAATAATGTCAACATCAGTGCACGCCAGCATTTCAAGTACCTGCTTACCGTTTTCAGCAAGATAGACGGTATGCCCGTCTTCTTTAAGCATTTGCATAACCACTTCCTGACTGAAGAGGTTGTCTTCAGCCACCAGTACATTGAGTGATGGCATTGGAGGTACTTCTGTGTGGGATTCGGTGCAGAAGAGCGGTGCAGAGTCTGTGTTTTCAGATGAAACATGACACGGTATTTGAACCGTAAAAATTGAACCTTTATTCAGAGAGCTTTCTACACTGATGGAGCCTCCCATGCGTGCTGCAAGGCGTTGGGAAATTGCTAACCCAAGCCCGACCCCACCGTGTGCTGCTGCAGTAAAGTGTTGCAGCTGGGCAAAACTATCGAAAATTTCTTCCAGTTTATCCTCGGGAATGCCGATGCCTGAATCAGTAACAGCGCAAGTGAGCAATACCTGCTCTTCCTGAGTAGTTTCGCTTGTATCCCCAACAGGAACTTGTGTTGTTGTGTTTTTAATCGGGATCGCAGTGCAGGAAACGTTCACCTTGCCTTCATTTGTAAACTTTATGGCGTTCCATATAAGGTTAACAAGAATCTGCTTAATACGTTCTTTATCTCCTGTAAGGAAGGGCGGAACAGACTCTTCTGTTATCACGTTGAAATCAAGATTCTTTTTTAATGCTTCTCCGCGCATCAGATCGCGAATGTTGCACATCATTTCCGGTAAGGAAAATGGTGAGAGTTTGAGTGAAAGGGCGTCTGATTCTATGGCAGAAAAGTCGAGCAAGTCGTTGAGCAAAGTAAGGAGGGAGCTTGATGCCTTGTAGAGAACTTCCATATTACGGTGACGGTACGGGTCAGTCTCTGAGCGTAGGCTGAGTTCAGATATGCCGATAATGGCGTTCATAGGCGTCCGTAGTTCGTGACTGATATTTGCCAGAAAGTTGTTTTTGGCAATGTTCGCTGCTTCTGCGGCCTCTTTGGCAGCAATAAGATTTTGCTCTGCTTCTTTTTGCACGGTGATGTCGCGTACTGTTCCTTCAAAGCGAATTGACCCGTCTGGTGCTGTTCGCAACCGTGCGCTTTCCATTACCCAGAGAGTTCTTCCGCTTTTTGTGCGGATTTGTGATTCAAAATTTGAAACAAAACGCTTTTTCAGCATGATGTTTACGAATTCGGAGCGCCGTGTTGAACTGACGTAAAAATGATTTTCGAACCCTCGAAAAGAATTACGCATTTCTTCAACAGATGAGAACTCAAAGATATTTAAAAACGCGGGGTTGGCATTGAGGATTTCGCCGGAAAGGGTACTCTGAAATATACCGTCTTGCGCATTCTGGATGATGTCACGGTAGTTTGCTTCTGTTTTTGCCAGTGCTGCCAGAGTTTTCTGTTGATCTGTAATGTCTTCAAAACATTCAATAAGCCCTGTTATCTGGCCGAAACCATCGAGCATTGGTTCTGTATTTTTGATGATGGTACGCAATTCGCCGTTTTTTTGCCTGAGAGAGTGGCGATTACCGCATGTGGGAGCTTGCCTGTATGGTGAAAGGGCGCATTCTTCCTTGCAGGTATCCAGAAATACTGCTGAACACGGACGACCGATCATCTCAGCAGCTTTGTAGCCGGTCAGTTCTTCAGCACGCTTGTTCCAGCTGTCTATTTTTCGATCCAGCGTAATGGTAAATACGGCGCTAGGCACAACATGTGTGAGTTGCTCCGCTTTTTGGCGTGCTGTAAGGGCGCGAATCTCAGCTTTTCGTCGGACAACGATTTCTTCCTGTAATTTTTTGAGATGCTTTGCCGTGGATTTTTTACTGTCAGCGGCCTCTTTAAGGCTGCGTGCCAGTGAGGTGTTTTTAATGAGCACGTGGGAAGCAATGGCAATACTTGCTGCTGCCGCAAGGAAGACTCCGTAAAAGATAAGAAGAATTCCGTCTGAAAATTGCCCACGCGTAAGCTTTGATGTTTCTATGAAAGAGATTGCGGTGATCTTTCGTTTAAGGACAGGCATGAGCCGCATGGTCATAGGAACCGGCTTACTATTAAGGTGGGCTGCATTGTTGATTTCCATTAATGTATATGGCGGAGCGTTTAGCAGCTTTTTGATAGAAAAATGTAGTGTTTCAGATGTGGTAAGCTGAGAGAATGGAGTACGTTTGTAAACAAGGACAAGGTTGAATTGTTCTGAATTCTGGAGCAGGCGGAGGTATTTTTCTATGGCGGAAGAGGACATCGTTGCTGTGAGTTCACCGACGTGTCTGCCTCGTATGACGTATGGAATGGAGATAGATAGCTGGCGTTGTATACCTCCCTGCTGCAAAGAAAGAGGTTTGCTAGGGGCAACAGAATACCCTTCAGAAACAGTAGAAACGCTTACAGGGGCACCACTGCGGTTGCTCGTGGTAGCGCGAATGCGCATTTGAGATTGGTAGTCTACAAAATTAACTTCAGAGAAAATGTATTCTCCTTGTACTTTGTACTCAATGATGAACCGCTGCAGTACCGCTTCGATATCCGCCATAATGGCGAGCATCCCATAGTCCAGTGAGATGCCGAGTGCTTTGTTGTGAAAATAACTGGAAAAAGCCTGTGCGGATGCAAGCGTTCGCAAATCCCTGTTACGTTCAGCGAAATAGCCCTTAAATGCACTTGCTACTTTTTGCGAGTCATTAATAAATTGTTGCTGCTTAATCTGCTGCAATGAGTACTGAGAATGATGAAGAAGTATACCCAGCACCAAGAAGGCGCATACTATGATTGCACAGAGTGTCAGTATGATATTGAATGATTTTTTACCCGAAAAAAGTTGTTCAAGCGGTTTGCTCATTATGGGGAACTCTTCATAAAGAATTTGTTAAAATAAATGTATGAGTTCGGGTAATAGCAATTGACTAGCTTTCTGTATTCTCCGCTTTCCCATAACTTCGTGAAAAAGACGTTGAACTTTTCTTTGAGTTCAGGGGAATCCAGTGCAAATGCGACACCCATGTTCTGCTGTCTGGCAATTGGCCCGATAATTTTAAACGAGTACGGCCATGTCTCTAATGCCATTAAAGCACTGGGGGATTCCATGAGAAAAATATTATATTTGGAAGTGATGAACGATATGGGCTGCTTCATGGACTGCAGGGCAACATTCTTTACTGCACCGGCAATGTTTTGAAGGTGGGGGAAGAGGCGCACGTCAATGCAGATATTCTCTATGCCGTACACGGTTTTTTTAGATGTTTTGGCAATGGTTTTGATAATATCTTTGGACAGATTTCCTGTGGGAGAGATGGGTTGAATGTCTGCCTTAGGCTTTGCCAGCAACCAGACTTGGGCAGTAAATGTAGGGAGGGAAAACAGTACGTGCTGTTTGCGATTTTTGAGGATTGTCAAACCGCTTGCAAGGACATCGCCTTTAACGGAAGTTGTTGTGTTTGAGTGCACGTCGAAGCCCGTAAGGTCTGGGATAGCGTTCGTCCATGTCGTTGGAATAAATTTGTACGTAACTCCGATGTACTCTGAAAAACGCCGCATGAGAGCGCAATCGAGTCCGTCTGCATTGGTATCGGCAAAACGTGCATAAGGAACGCCAAGGTGACGTAGTTCTCCGCGGGCGCGGATTTCAGAAAGGGTGATACTATAGCTTGTGGAGTGGAATGAAAGAATAGAAAAAATGCAGAAAATGAGAGCGGTGAGCCCTGCTGGTAGCTTTATCACAAAGAAACCTCCCGAGTGAGGCTACTCTGCTAAAAAACAGAGTAGCCATGTCGACTTGGGAAGTGTGTACTATACATTAAAGAGGAAGTGAACAACATCCCCATCTTTAACGATATATTCTTTTCCTTCAGAGCGTAAAGCTCCGATGGCACGGCAGGCTGCTTCCGTTTTATTTTCTACGAACGCATCATATGCGATGACTTCTGCACGGATAAATCCACGCTCAAAGTCGGTGTGAATAACACCAGCTGCCTGTGGTGCTGTGTAGCCGTCAATAATTGTCCATGCGCGAACTTCTTTGACGCCTACTGTAAAGTAGCAGATAAGCCCCAGTGTGCGGTAGCTTGTCTGAATTACCTGTACAAGACCGCTTTCGCTGATGCCGTAAGATTCAAGAAGTTCCAGTGCCTCTTCTTCTTCAAGGCCTTGAAGCTCTTCTTCAACTTTAGCACAAATTTTTACAAGCTCGCATCCTCGACCGGTTGCAAACTCGCGCAGTGCGCAGACATGTTCGTTATCTTCTGCAAGGCCGTCTTCATCGACGTTTGCGCAGTAGATAATTTTTTTGTCTGTAAGCAATGCCAGTTCCTTTAACTGCTCTGCAAGCACGTCACTGTCGCGTTTAGGGAACGTAGATGCCGGGTTGCCTTCGTTAAGGTGATCCAGCAATTCCTTTAACCCGTCTACAACAGGAACCATCGCTTTGTTACCGCGTGTGGAACGCTGTAATTTTTCATGACGTTTTTCAACGGACTGAACGTCTGCAAGCAGCAGTTCTGTTTCAATTGTTTCCACGTCGCGGAGCGGGTCAACACTGCCGTCAACGTGGGTAATATTTTCGTCGTCGAAGCAGCGAATAACCTGCAGGATAGCGGCTGCTTCACGGATGTTGCCGAGGAACTGGTTGCCGAGTCCTTCGCCCTTGCTTGCGCCGCGTACAAGACCTGCGATATCGATAAAATCTACAGTTGCGTGGAGTGTGCGCTGTGGATTTGCAATTTCAGTGAGAATGTCAATGCGCTTGTCCGGCACAGGAACAGTCGCCTTGTTGGGTTCGATTGTGCAGAAAGGATAGTTGGCAGATTCTGCGTTCTGCGCCTTTGTGAGGGCGTTGAAAAGGGTAGATTTACCCACGTTCGGAAGCCCGACGATACCGATGCTCAGTGCCATAACTTTTTTCTCCAAAATAATTTCTAAATCTTTGGCTCCGCGCGGCTATAATTCTTTTTAGCCTGAAACACAAATTCTTTCTCCTGCTGAGCATGATTTTCCCGCTGTATAAATCAGGATAGTACTTTTTTGGGCTTGTGCGGTTTTTACGTTTCTTTTCCTCGTTCGCCAATGGGCTGGATTGATATAGTTGACAACTTGTTATTGTTAGTTATCTTTCCTAATAAAGTTCCATTCTCTAGTGAGGAGCAGTATTATGACACATGTACAGAAAATAGATCCGGTCGCTGTAGACGAGCTCGTTCATGAAAACAAGGCGGTTTTACTGGACATACGGACTCCGTCAGAGATTTTGGCACAGGAGATTCCTGATTCAGTTGTTATGCCGTTTGATTTGATATCCGCGGAGCGAATTGAAGATATAGTGGGAAAGGATAAGAAGGTTGTCTTTGTTTGCCGTTCTGGAAGCAGGGCAGTTCAAGCTGCTGAAGCGGTGTCGGGCAAAATTGATGCTGCAGTGCTTGATGGCGGCATAGTTGCGTGGGTGCGCAACGGATTGCCTGTCAACGAAGGAAGGTCAATAATTCCTATTGAACGACAGGTATTGATAACCATCGGAACGCTACTGTTACTTACTCTTTTCCTTAGTTATGCAGTTTCAACAATGTTTCTTGTGCTGGTGGCTTTTTTTGGTGCAGGAATGATCTTTGCCGGTATTACAGGAAGCTGCGGAATGGCTCGAATTTTATTGCTGATGCCGTGGAACAGTACTTCATTGTGCTCTAATAATTCATGCGCTGCGCAACGCCAGAAGTGATTAGTTGGAGCAGAGTGCTTGATGATACGTGCTAGCGATTAGCCACTTCAGTCAGTCTTTATCCTAGTGAAATATTACGAACCCCGCTTTGCCCCATTATCAGGCAAAGCGGGGTTCGTTGTGTTATTCTTTGCGGAGCCTTGTAATAAGTGACTGTAGTTGTTCTGATAGATTGGTGACTTCGTCGATAGTCCGCAGTGAGTTATCTACATTATCTGACGATTCTTGAGATATGCGGGCTACTTCTTCTACAGCAGTGCTTATCTGCTCGCTGGCAGCGGATTGTTCTTCAGCTGCTGTCGCAATGGCAGAGGCCTGATCTGCAGCATTGGATATTGCAGAAACAATTGAATCAAGAGAAGCGCCAGCCTCATGTGCAAGTGTTGTGGAGTTGTCCACGGCTTTTTCGGCAGTATCCATTTCTGCAATGTTGCGGCGGGTACCGTTTTGAATTGCTGAAATAACGTTGCCGACTTCCTGCGTGGCGTTCATGGTGTTTTCTGCAAGTTTACGTACTTCGTCTGCTACTACAGCAAATCCTTTTCCTGCTTCTCCTGCACGAGCAGCTTCGATTGCTGCGTTCAGGGCCAGCAGGTTAGTCTGATCCGCAATGTCATTAATCACAGCCATGATGCTGCCAATGTTATCAGCTTCTTTTCCCAGTTCACCAAGGCTTTGTTTCATGGTGTGTGTGATTGTTAGGACTTCATTGACTGATGCAATGACATCATCAACAAGTTTCTGACCTTCAGCTGCAAGGATTCGTGTTGCGTCGGTGCTTTGCACGGAGCCTGAGGCGTTACGCGCCACGTCCATAATGGTTGCTGTAAGTTGCTCCATGGAGGTGGCAGTTTCTTCCATGCGCCGGTTTTGAATATCAGTTCCCGTGCTTACGTCTCTTGCCTGTGCTGCAAGGGTGGTGCTGGCTTCCGAAAGAGTTGCTACAACTAATTCCAACTGAGTTGCTGCTTCCATGCTGTCATTTCTGGCAGCGATGGCATTTTGCTTTTCTTGTTCAGCTTGTGTGAGGGCATGCTGTGCCTCAGAAGTTTTTTTGTCTGCAAGTAGGGCTTGTTGATTTGCTTCTGCTATTTTCTTTTTAAGCTCCTCAACCATGCTGCCGGTGGACTTGATGAGTCTGCCAAGTTCGTCTTTCCGAGGGGCAGGACATGCTGCGTCCAGATTGCCACGAGCAATTTTCTCCGCATAGCCAACGCACTTATTAAGCGGGCCGGTGATGGAGCGCACAAATTTCAGGCTGATGGTAAGGGCGATGAGCATTAATCCTGCTGCAACGGCAAGTGTAATATAGAGGGCATTGTTTATTGCAGCGAAGAGCTCTGCCTTGTCTGCTTTTGTGACGAGGAACCAGCCTAATTCTGGAATGTAGTTCGAATACACATACCAGTCTGTTCCCTGTGCATCCGTATATTCAAAATGATACTTGTCCTGCGAAAGCATACGCGTTGCTTCGTCGCCGTATCCTGCAAAGGAAGCAACTGTACGTTTGTTGATGTACTCTTTGTTTTTGTGAAGACGGATAAGGCCTGCTTTATCTGCCATGTAGGTGACACCGTTTTTTCCTAACGTCATGGCTGTTATTTTTTTCACAAAAGAAGTTAAGCCGATAGACGTGGAAAGCACACCGGTAAAGGCGTTGTTGAGTTCAATGCGTCTGTTAATGTAGGCAACGGAGCCGAATGCCGGATCGTTTACATAAACATTAATTCCGATCTCTTCTCTGGAGTCTCCAAACTCATCAAGCCAGCCGTCTTCTTTACCCATCACTCGCGTAGAAAATGTGTCGCTGGTGGCTGAATAATATTTGCCGCTTTTTTTAGAGGCAAGTCCAACTCCTGATGTGTTGAGTTGAGTGCTTAAATTTAACAGCATAGGGTAGATGTTGTTAGAGGTACTTTTAGGCTCGCCGGCAGTAAGCCAGTTGAGTAGGAAAGGGTTTTTTGAAAGAGCCGTAAGATGAGAGGCCGGTAATAGCAGTTCTTTTTCAACCACTTCTAAAACACTCGAAATCTCTGCAGGCAGCTGTTCTTCAATGAGTTGTTTTTCAAGACTCTGGCGGGCAGTGTAGTTGTTAATGGCAGTAATGATGGTGCAGGTGAGAATCAACAGGGCGATAAGCATTATGTTAAGCCTAATGCTAATGCTGGAAGAGCGGTTCATCGTAAACTCCGGACTGAAAATAATGCAAAAATAAACAAATAAACAAAAAGAGATTGTAATAAGTTTTATGTGACAATGCGATGCCCATAAAATGAATTGAGCAAGTAAACAAAGTAGTTCTTTTGCGTACCACTTTTTATTTTCATGCCTTGTTAACTTTTGCATATTTGTAATCAACTGTAAATATTATGACCTTTTTATTTCAGATGCTTATTTTTTAGAAACATGGTTTGTGTTGAAAATGTAAAAAATAATCACAAAAATATATAAATGCATAAGTGTATGTATTGATAAGTTTTTACATATTGTTTTAGCATAAAAAAAGTATGTTGCATTGATTGTAAAGACAAGTGATGGGGGTGAATAATATATTATGCATGGTGCTAAATGAACAGTGCGTATTTAGAATGGTGATCTCTGGCTTTCATACATTGGCAATGCGTACTCAATAAGTGCAATACGTGCTGGCATTATGTATTAAATTACTGCTTCGAATGTAAAAAAAGTCCCTGACAGAATTTGTCAGGGACTTTTGTGTGTAAAAAAGGCAGCAGGAAAGGGAGAAAATTATGCCTTGTGACGCTCCCAAAGATCTAGCTCGATTGGGACAAGAGCAAGAATTTCAGAGCCGACGCCCCAAGCTGTCATTACTTCGTTAGCTACGAGTTCTTCCAGGCAGGTGTCCGGTTTTTTGAATTTTGCATCAGGGGTGATGCCGTTAATTGTGATGCGCCACTTTCTTTTTTCGTCAAAGAAGAGCACGCAATCAATGCCTTCGCGAGAATATGTGTACTTTGTAAATGGCGGCATTTTAGCCGCTTTTTGCTGATGAACTTGTTCCATGAGGGTTCTATACGCCATAAAAACAGAGGCGTCTACGGTACCGCGAAGAATGCATTTAGGAGAGAGAGGGCTGTATTGCACTGCATAAAAGAGTAGTTAGTGTTATGGATTTTGATGGTTGAACTCAATTTTGTGTGCATTGTTAAAAATCTAATAGGAAACCTTTTCTTTACCTTTGCTTGGGTGAGTATATCTGGTAAGAAAAATAAACTTTATGTAACAGGAGAGGTTATGTTACGAGGAAAATACGTACTATTGTACTGCATATGCTGTTTGCTGCTTACTGGTTGTATGAATAATGAACCGGATGGTACATTCAGCAAGGTTGTTTACTCTACTCTGTCATCCAAACATAAAGATAATGTTAAAGCATGGAGTGAGGATATTTTTTCTGATGGTGCATTGGTAAAGGCCGACAAGGCATTTTTCTGGGTTGATTCCGAGTATCGTGTTGTTGCTTTGAACAGGCGTGCACTTGCTATGGCAGACCCGCAAAGTGGAGTTTCTTCAGCAACACCGCAGTTGTTATCTGTAATCAATAGAAGTCTTGCGGCAAGCGGAAAGAAAAGTTTAAGCAGCCAGGGGGGCTGGAAACACTTTAAGTGGAATTAACCTTGCCATTCCGTTAGCAGGTTGTGACAGACACAAATATTGCGCACACGTGTTTCTGCATAGAGAGAGCTGTGGAATCAGCTTTATTACACAATGTACGCAATTTCTAAAAGTTGTTCCTATAGAGAGATTATTGCGTAGTGATACGCAATAAGATTTGAGTGCATCGTGAAAAAACAGGTGGAGTAAAACTACTCCACCTGTTTTTATATTTGCATGGTATGCAGACACCATGTTGTGTCCTGAATATGTTTGTAAGCTATTTCCAATTCAACAGCCGCTGCTCTCCAGTAAGAGCACGAATTCCAGTTACATCCTGTGAGACTTCAAGGCATCCCAGATAGGTTCCGTCTGTGTCACGCACTGCATAATAGCGGATATGGATAAAGATGCCGTTAAGTTCCAGCCAGAACTCGGCAATGTCTCGTTCCCCAGCTTTAAACGCTTTGAGGATTTGCTCTACCATGTGTACGCTTTTCGGTGGGTGGCACTTTGAAACATCCCTGCCGATGATTCCGGCACTGCGAGGGAATACGCGTTCCTCTGTTTGTGAGAAATAAGCGACTTTGTCTTCAGCGTTGACAAATGAAAGATCAACCGGAAGTGATTTAAGAATTGCGTTGATCACATGAGGCTCAAGTTCTCCTCTGTCCAAGGAGATCTCACCTGTCTGTGTATGAATTTTATCTGTTTGCGCAGGCGTCCACTCTGTTCCTGGGGTAATCCATGCATACCCGATTTCATCTTCGCCTGCGTAAACCTGTGCCCAGTCTTCATCAGAGAATGTTTCAAATACCATAGGGAAGAGGATGTTTTCTTCCTTATGAATCATGTCGCATACTGCCACTGCAAATTCATTGAGCGTTTCAAGTGTGGCAGGAACATCATCACCAGTAAGTTCTGTGCGGGCTTTTTTCAGCAACGCCCGAATGTCATCGTGCAGTTCCCACATAACTTGTGGCGGGGCTGTAAGGCCATGACGTTCCATAATCGGGAACAGTTGGTTTTCTTTGCGCTCGTAATGCCGGATGATTTCTGCAAGATCTTCAACAGCGGTAATCATACCACGTTTCGCAGCGAAATATTCGAGTGGATCCTTCGCGCCTTTAATGGTGTCCATAAGTTGTCTGGCTTTTTCGTCAGCCAGTTTGTTTTCTTGCTGGAAACTGTGGATAGGGTGACCGGCTGGCATGTCCGGCAGTGCGCTTTGCTCAACAGAATGTTCAAATAGCTCTACGTGAAGATCGCATAGCTTTTTGATCTCAGATTCCGGTATGCCTTCTGCTACGAGTTTTTGTTCCATTTGGCCGATTTCAGCCGGAGAAACGTTGTGCAGGAGGGTCAAGAAGTCTTTGCGAACTTCATCAACAGGAACACCGTTGTGTAGACGCAGCACGATGTTTTTTAGTGTTTCCACACGTTCATCATGTGTGGAGGGGCTGGAGCGTGGCGTGCTTTCGTTTGGATTTATGAGGGTTATGTTGTCGCCGGTGTGTCGAAATATTTGACCAGCCAGTTCCAGTAGAAATTCACCAAGATCCAGATGGCCCATGCCAGCGGCCTGTTCAAGCGTTGCAACGCTCCCGATGGTTTTGCGCATGATGGGATTTTTAAGTTTGGAAAATTTTGGTGATCTCTCAACGAGATAGTCCAGTAGAAAAGGATATTCTTTAAGGAGTCCGCCGATTTTTGTTTTTTTCGAGAGTTCCATTGCTTTTCTCCGAGGATAACTGTTGTTCGACGCTTTCACCATAGCATAGAGCGTTCAGAATTTGTTGGAATAAATTGGTATTTTTGAGGTGAGAGTGTTTTTTATGTAACTGTTTAAAATTATGTATTAAAAAAATATGCAAAACGAAAAAGG
>NZ_JXMS01000019.1:71276-89789 GCF_001672295.1 Halodesulfovibrio spirochaetisodalis
AGGCGAATGCCTTGTCCCTTTTTGTATTTTTGATTGCAATGTATTGTGTGCAACTTGCAATAATCTTCTACCAGTTAACGGTGCCAGAATCACCACGCTTGATGATTGGAGTTTCACCTTCCCAAATTGCAAGGCCGGTTTCGATTTCTGTAAGCGTGAGCATAAAGAAGTATTCAATCTGATCAGTGCTTGAGTCAATACGGTGGTTACGCTGGATGATTTTGCCGGATAAGCTTAACTCCGGTGCAACAATTTTACCTTTGCGAGCCACGTTTTTCTGGTTTACTTCATCGTTGTTTCTCAGCTTTCTAGCTTTGGCTACCATTGGGTCTTCTGCGCCGTTAATGCCCATAGCAGTAGTGGTGATCACTCTGCCGCTACGCAGTAAGTCCACACGAATTTTCTTAACAAGCAGATCTGTATCAATATTCTGCATTGTGTCGTTAAGAACGCGCGACACAACCATGATGTAACGCCCACCGTCAGGTTTGTTTACAGCACCTGAAGAAAACATTTCTTGCACAGCAGTGGAAGCAGCCTGTTCGAAGTCTCTGTAACCAAGTCCCATAATGCGCGGGTTTTTATCGTTATTAGGATCAATCATTGTTGCTTCGTTTCGTTTGCCGCAGCCTGTGGTTACAGCAATAAGGGCAAGCAGGGTGAAAATAATGAGTTTTTTCATAGTAGGCTCCATTCGTAGCTATGAGTAATAACGGTTGTTATTTGTAGTTAGTTCCAAAGGGTATGGTGTTTATGTACGGCATGCTTCCAGCTGTTGGGATGCGTATATGTACAAGCGCATTTGCGCTGTCCGGCAACAGAATGTTCGCTATTGTGGTGCCGTTTGGTGCTTTGATTTGTAGGGTATTGTTTTTAGGTTTAGGGACTCGTACAAGCTGAATATTTTTGGGGAGCGACAACCATGAGCGGGTGTCAGCCTGTGTCATTATTGAAGTAAAGAGTCCGGCAGCAAGTCCTGCTAACTCCCCGCCGCTCTGTTGGGCGATGACCTGAGCAAGCGCCTTAGTTGCGGTGGATGCCACTGCTTTACTGATAGTAATTGGTAATAATGCCTTGTATTCCGCCTGCATTACACTGTCAAAATTGCATAGCAATTCAGAACGATAGAGTTTGGTACCATTGGTGACAAATATGTATGGCAGTGCCTCATCGCGTGTTTCAAGAATAGGCATAGCAAAGGAAATTGTTGAGACTGCACCATGGCTGTCAAAAATAAACAGTGGCAGATCAAGCCGGAATTCATCAACTTTCGGTGCCAGTCCGTTTTCAAAAAGTACCCATACGGTCGGCTTCGTGGTTGACTCTGTTGCTTTGCCTTCAACCAATGCCTGTGACATGGCGACATCATGTGCGACATATGGGTTGTCAGGTGCCATGCCGGAGACACGTTTTAGCATGGTGTTGCATTTGGTATAATCACTGGCCACTTCACCGTTGACACAAAAAAACAGGCCGGAAAGATACGTTGCATATGGGTTTACAAAGTCACCATAGCCAGACCACTTGCTGATTTGGGGCATGTTGTCGTGAACGGAGCTGGTGGCAGCCTGTGTAATACGCGTAATGTCAAGTTCGGGCGCGGCGTCATCTCTTTCTGCTTCACGCTCTCTGCGCTTTTTGGCTTGCTGCTGCTTGGCCTCATGGTTTAGTTCGCGGATTTCATCTTTGTATTCTTCAACAGCTCGGCGTTGGCGTTCCATTGTACGGTTGAATTCAACACGTGCTTTGTCAATTTTTCCCATACCCATAAGCGAATATGCTTTGTACATGTTGATAAGCACGGTATCGCTTGTTCTAGGCTCGTAGTTCATGAACTCTCTGTTCATGATAACTTCACCTACAACCTTTGAGGCCGCATACACATCGCTTTCAGTCTCATCGTTTTTTACTTCAGCCTCAGATTCATTGAGAAGAGTGTATGCCTGCGCAAATTCTCCCTGATTGAAGCGAACCATTCCGGCATCCAGCAGAAAGGGTAGGTTGTGGTCGTAGTCATCAGCTAAGATCTCGGATGCTGCTTCACTGTCACCATGATAATAGGGTTCAAGAAGATCTTCCTGAGCCATCTGCTGCGTGAAAGCGCAGCCGGAAAGCATGCATGCAGGCAAGAGCAGTAAACAGATCAGCTGTCCAATTTTATTGAGCGGTTGCAGGTTAGTTATCATCTTTGTCTGCCGGTGCCTGTAGGAAAGTGAAATGCATAATGAGTGTTATCTGTCGTTAATGTGTACGGGAAGAGGGCTGTTCTTCAGAATGTAGAAGTACGTTCAATTGCGGTTTCGGGGTATAGTCAAGTCAAGGTTTGCAAAAAGTTAAGACGGACTTTGCGCAACAGTACGGGTGAGTGCAACACGCCATGCACTGTCAAATTTTAATTGCTGAGACTCAATCATTATCCCGATAATTTTTTCATCTTTTTGAATACACGTATCGGTAAGGAAAGCCAAAGCATCTGTAATGGTATCGAGTACAGAGAGCTGTGCTTTTTCAGCTGCGCATTGACCAATTTCTGCCATTCCGGTTGCAATTGGAAGCACTCGCTTTGCTTCTCCTCGTGCGATCAGCGTATTTGCTATCTCGTTGAGGGAGGTGATGTGTTGGACTGCCAGTGTCTTGTTCTTGTTTTGAGATGCGGCAAGTGCCAGTGAACAGGTTTCCTCTGCAACTGTTGAGAGCTCTTCTGTTGAGATAGGGAAGGCTGTGAGATATTCGGACATGCCGCCGGAGAGCTTTCCCGCTGCTTCTGTGATTTGTGAGTTAAAGCTGCGCAGGAGAGCTTCCGTATGAGGAGAGTCCGCTGAGGCTGCTCGTGCTGCTGCTCGATTTATTCCCAAGGTGGCTTGCACCAGACCTGCACAATCGTTTTGCGTTCCTGCGCTACGGATAACATCCGTAAAATGCAATGCAATTGTGTTGGCAAGTGGCTCGTCTTTTTGTTGCAATGCAGAGCTAATGAGCGCTTCAAGAGTATGTGTTGCAATGATTGTACTTTCGGTTTTTTCTTTGCTCCCAGCAGAGCGGACAAGGGCTTTTATATTTTCCAGAACTTTTTTCAGTCCCTTCAGATCATTTTGCGATATGGCAGTGTCACCGTCGGTGATGAATGACTCAGCAAGTTTTCTTCCGTGAGTATCTGTTACCGTAAGCTGGCTTCGAAATAGTGCATCTGCATACGAAGTATTGCCGGAGCGCTGTGCTTCGTTTCGCATAAGCTCCAGTGTGGTTCGAGCGGTTTCTGTTGTGCCGGTCTCATGCTTTTCCAATGCATGAACGCCTGCTTTAACTAGCTGTTGTGCCAGTTTCTTGCTGATGCCTGCTTCGTCTATTTTTATGAGTTCTACCCCTATTTCGCAAAGGGACATCAATCCCCCATTACAAAGTGCAGCATCCCCTTTGCGTAGTGCAGACAATGATTGTGAGAGTAGCTGTTTGCTGTGCGTGATAACGTCCTGCATGTCCTCATCAGCAAGCGCTTGGGCTGCATACGAACGGGTGTCGCGCATGGCAAGGCGGAGTGACTCGGCAGGAACCGTTTTGTTTTTGCGTGCAGGTCTAAAACCCAGCCGCAGTTTGTTGCTAATACCCGTACGGGTCGCATTGAGAAATTTGGTTACGCCAGTTTTTTTGGCACATACAGATTTGTTGTCGTTGTTTCCGTTCTCGGAAAGTACTGTAACTTCAGGATAGTGTATTGTTTGTGTAGGTGTAATATTTGCTGTTTTTACCATAGTGTCCCCTTTTACTAAGTATATTGTCAGTATTAGCAAAAGTTGTGCAAAACTATTCGTATCATGCGTGTGGTGATGAGCAGGTTATCATACAGTGGAAAGGACAGAGGCAAGCTGGTATTGGTATACTTCAGAATACCTCGCAGTTGTATGAGCTGTATGTAGGGCAGGGAAACATATTGAAAGAGCGGCTTTACAGGGCTGCGTCAGGAGAAATGATGAATCAGCTAAGCATAGTTACACTAGTTGGAGTAGTTTGTTCTGTTTTGTGCTTTGCAAGTGGTGCAGCCCTTGCTGCGCCGTGGGATGACTACAAGAAACCGGATGATGCAAAGATGCGGGAACTGCTGACCCCTGTCCAGTATCGCATCACTCAGGAAGATGGCACCGAGCCATCGTTTAAAAACGAGTACTATAAAAATTATGATAATCAGGGTGTCTATGTTGATTTGCTTTCTGGTGCTCCGCTATTCAGTACAACTGACCAGTATGACTCTGGTTCTGGATGGCCCGCATTTACAAAGCCGATCGACCCTAAGTATATTACACTGATAAAGAAGTTTTCTTTTTTCGGTGAAGTATATGAAGTACGGAGCAAGACATCAGACTCTCACCTCGGGGACAGGTTTACAGATGGCCCTCCTCCTGAGCATCTCCGGTATTGCATTAACTCAGCAGCGCTTCGTTTTATTCCTAAGAATGAAATGAAAGAAAAAGGCTATGGAGCTTATTTGGAGTTATTTAAGTAGGAAGCAGAATGCAGTAGAGGAGTAATCGAAACTTCTTTACATCAGCTATGCTTAGATGATTGTTGGAAGTGACTCGATAACGTTGAGCGCTAGAGATAGGAAAAGGGGGTGCTGGCTGGCACCCCCTTTATAGTAGGCTTTAGTTTTTGAGGATAATGTGCGTGGTCTGTTCTAGAAGCTGTACTGAGCGATGATGCCAGCTTTAAAAACGTTGTCTACGTCTTTTGCAGAACCGCTGTCAAAATCGGTTGCTACGTAAGCAAGGTCAGCAATGAGGTCGAGATTGTCATACATGTTGTACACAGTAACAAAGTCGGTTTCGATTGCGCTGTCGTCTTCACCCCAGTTTTTGATATCTTTGGAGTCGTCGTTTGTACCACGAATGTAAGTTACACGGATAGTGTGGGATACACGCTCGATGAAGGTGATCTCGGAAGCCTGGAGGCCGATGCCCCATTTACCGAGTGCGTCACCAAAGATAGCGTCAGAAGTAGGACCGTATGCACCTTCACCTACGAGAGTTGTAGGAATGAAGTCCTGACCGTCAACGGTAGGCATGAGACCTTCGCCGTCGCTGTCGTTACCGGAAGCGTACCAGCCCATTACGGCAGGAACAAAGAATTCAGTTGTGTATGCTGCTTTACCTGCTACGAGGAAACCAGCGTCAGTGCCTGCAGCTTTACCGTAGATACCGTCGAAGGACAGTACGAGGTTGGATACAGGGGTTGCTTCGAGAGCAAGACCGTACCACTGTGCGTTTTTGTCGAAAGTAAGGTCGCCCTGGTTGCTGCTGCCTTTTTTAGCATCGCTACCAGCGTTAGCAAACATGAAGTATGGGGATACGCTTACGGTACCGAGGTCTGCGCTTACGATACCACCGAAGAGGTCAACAGTAGTGTGGCTTTCGTCGGTGTCGTATGGACGAGCGAAGAAACCGGTGAGGGTTACGTTCTCGTTGAGAGCGCCGGATGCAGTGATAGCAGCTACGTCGTCAGAAAGAGCAACGTTACCGGATACAGCACCTGGAAGTGCGAGGCCCTGAATACCAGAACGTACTTTTACAACTGTACCAGGAATGAGGAAGTCGATGTAAGCACGACGGGTCTGTACGTTTACACCGTCAGCGCCGAGACCGCCACCGGAGCCTTTACCTAACTTGCCGTTTGCCTGACCCCAGGTGTTGTTGATCTCAAAGTATACAGTACCTGAGAGGTTCTCAGAAGAAACAATGTCAATCTGAGTACGGAAACGCTGTACAAAATCGTTTTTGTTACCAGCGCTGTCTTTGTGCAGGTAGTCGTAGCCTACCCAGAAGCCGCCTGTAGCTTTGATGTCAGCAGCAGATGCGTTAAGTGCAGCGCCGAAAACCATACATGCAGCAAGTGCAAGAATAATAATACGTTTCATGATTAATCCTTCTTAATTTCATGAACTCAAAAACTAAAGTCGTTCAAAAAATTGAACCGTCATGTTCAAAAAATACTCACTGAAATGAATGTATACATTGTTGTGTCAGTGAGTTGCATGCATGGTTATATGTCATGCATGTGTAGAGAAAATATTTTTTCTCTACAATACACACCTATTACAAAGTGTGTATTGAATGAACTTTTTTCTCAATATTCTATATGGAGTGCATATAGAGACGAGTGACGTTTCTGGCTGTTGAGTAGTATTTATAAAACTACCTGTTGCGTGTATATTGGAGGAAATATGGAATTATTTTCTGTGGTAAAATATGCAGCCTGAGCAAACACAAAAGCGTATGCAGATAGATAGAAATGTGTACTGTCGGATGTACATGTTTTTTGTAGGAGTGAAAGCCGTTACAAAGGTAAAATTATTGTATTGCAGGGTGTTGATGCTGCTACAAAATACGTACTCACCACTTGCATGTGTGAGTGGTGAAAAGGCAGCTTTGAAGTGCAAAAAAGCCCCTGCTGAGTAAGCAGGGGCTTTTTTGAGTGGAAGAATACTGGTAGCGAGTAGCGACGCTAAGGGGCAATAGCGACGGCATTGACCCAGTCCTGAGGTGTGCCCTCGGGAGTGGTGCTATGGTGCAGCGTTATTGACCGGCGACTTGTGAATCCCGCCATTGCAAGATCATTATTCAGCGTCTCACATGTCTTATTCGTGAAGTTTCTGCCCAGATCATCTGTAGAATCGCTTTCGCCGTATTTAAATGAACAAAAAAGTGTTCCGCCTGATTTTAATGCTGCTTTAAGTAGCGCCAGCACACTACGCAGTTCAGTGTCGGGGACATGCAAAAGAGAAGCATTTGCCCAAATGCCGTCGTACACAGGGCGGGGAGAAAGTTCTTGAAAGCGCATATGCTTAACATGCAGCCCTGTGAGCTCTTGAGCAATTCGTGCAAGCTCTATGGAAGCATCAAAGGCTTCAACCTGATATCCGTTTTTAAGAAAGTACAGTGCATCGCGTCCTGACCCGCAACCGGCATCCAGAATGAAGCCATTGGCCGGAACTGTTCGTAAGAACTTTTCATATTGCTCTGACATTTCAATGGGAAGAGTTTTTTTCGAGTATTCAAACGCATGTTCATTGTAGTACTGCATGGCAACGCTCGCTTTCCATGTGTTAGAAAAAAGAAAAATCGGTTGTACTGAAGATAACGTGTCGTTCGGCGTAAGTATATATTTTAATAAATAATACGTACAGTCTACGTCTGCGGCATGAGCTTGCCGGTCGTGTTAATGACAATAAAGCTGCTGCCGGCGGCTACGCTTTGTGCATCGATGTCATCGTTACAATTGGCAGTTGAACACTTTGCGCAGGTAACAGTGTGCTCAATTCTGCTCAGTACTTTGGTTGGGCTGAATGTCACATCCTGTGAACACGCTGTACAGGAAAAACTGAGTGCCATGGCATTGTTTACATCTTCAACGGGCTCGTTCCGGATGAGTATATGCGTGTCACCAGTATCACCGGTAAATTTTCTACGGTAACGGTTCCCGACTTTATTCGCTACAGCGTCGATTGTTTCGTTATGATTAAGCGTGTTGCAATGCGGACAGAGGACATTATGTTTTGCCGTGTTTTCAATATTTTTAACGGTGAAAGAAACAGTAGAATCACAGTTTGAGCAGGGGAATGTTTTTTTCATATAGAAATCTCCAGATGGTGATTACGCTCACAGGCTGGTAACTATGAAATTGCTTCGGATAGCTAGTGGGCACACTTGCCGTCTACAGAATAGTGAAGGTAGGCGTGTTCGCCTTAAATAAAGAGCTGCGTTGTCACAGTCTCTCTATCTTTTTGTGGAAATGTACCGGTCGCTACAGATTGTGCTCCTTTTTTGATCGAAAGGGCTGTTCAGTGTAAAGGCATACTACGTAATGAATCCATAGCTTGTACAGAGCAAAGTGTACCCTGATCGAATAGGTTCGTGGGGTATTGTTAATTTTCAAGTGCAGTTGTCTGTTACTTTCCGTTATAATTGGTTGGAGAGAATAGATTACGTTGAAAGCAATGTAATACTTTTAAATATAACAGTATTATTCATTAGTGACGTTTGTTGGGATATATGCATTTTTATCTTGACTTGACATGCATATTTTTGTTGGAGGTTTGTACTGCTTTTTATTTGGGGAATAAAATGTAGTGCAGACTGTATATGAAGTGAACTGCTAGTTTTAGAAAGATACGGAATGCAGAAGGGGGATGTTTAACATTGTTGTATAAAAATAAATAAAGGTAACCTTCGTGCGTTCAACATTACTAAATTTAATGCAAGTAATGCTTACATATATTGTTTTATGTTTTGTGAGTATCTCATATGCCTTAGCAAGTGACACATCATGTCTGTTTTCAAATTCTAAAGAGAGTTCACGCAACCCTGTAGTAAAAAAAGATATAGAATCTGCTTATTCATCTCGAGTAAAACGTTTTGTTACCAAGCATAGTAAAAAGCGCTTTAGTGGAGTTGAGCATTCTTTCAAATATTTTTCTATAAAGCTTCCATTTGATAGTACTGTACTTCCATTTTCCGGGTCTTCAATCGAGCAAGAAAAGGACTCTTTGCATTTCTCTGCATGGTCGGGAAAAATTTTGAAGTACGACGTAGATCATGGTGCTATGGAAATTGCTGTAATCCCGAAGTCAGCATATGCCACTACGTGGCAGGCAACTGTTGACGCTGCCGTTTCTTCTCCCGGTAATATTCTTATGCGCGAACCAGATGGTGCTATTTATTTTGATCCTAGCTCGAAGCAGCTTGTTGCGTTGTATCATTATTACAATGCAGCGAGTAGTGTCCATGTGCTGGGGAGGTCGGTTATATCCGGAACCGTGGAAGCAGGGCGTGTGCATAAGGGGGCATGCGTCTATGCAGCCTGTACATCTGGTGCTTGTTTGAAAGAGCCTGTTGTTTTCGGTGATGCCAGTGGTTCTGCTCCTCAGGCAACAAAGCGCGTGAGATGTTCCTCCGGTTGTGCTGTACCGTGTCCCGTTTTGTCTCCATGTGCTCGTGCGTATTCCTTGTCTTTCTTAGGCAGTGTTTTGCCACGGCCTCCCAAAACATTACATAATGAATCAAATCCACTCAAAACTGTTGTATGCAGGTACAATCAGTTGCGAACCCTTAACCCTGAGAATATGTCTACAGCGGATACGTATGTAAAAGCGTACAGCATTGCAGATTTTGGCCTCAATGATGCGTATGTTGTATGGACAGCGAAAAAAGCGAGTGGGGTTCTGCGGGCTGATGGTTCCGTTATTGTCCCGCCAAGATATTGTAGCTTGTATGTAGACACTTTTGGTTTTGTCGTTACGGATGACAATGCTGTTGGGGTACTTGATTTTACCGGAAAAACAGTTTTGCCGTGTAAGTATACACTGTTCAGCTTGAATGGTGATGGCTTGCTTACCGTTGGGAAACAACAGGACGGGCAAAAGGCGATGCAGTATGGTTTGTATGATATGCAGAAGAAGCAGTGGGTTGAGCCAATAACGCCATGATAGTCCGACTCTATGAAAAGCTGTCTTAATAAGCGGTACTGCCTTATGTAGGTTTTTTATATGAACTTTACGACTGACCAGTGCATAATGACTGATAGTTAGATTCCTAATACCCAGAAAACGCCCTCAAAAGAGGGCGTTTTCCGTTGTATTGGGGGGGCATCGTCAGAGCCGTACGGCTACCGGATGCATAGTGCTTTAGGTTGGTGCCTCTTCGGGCAGGCTCTCACCTATGCATAGTGCTTTAGGTTGGTGCCTCTTCGGGCAGGCTCTCACCTGAGAACCTGCCCTGTGGAGGATTACGGCAAAAGAGGCAATTCTTCAATTTCCACTTGAGTTGGGTCAAATTCATCTGATCCTAGCGGCTGAAATGTGTATATTTTGTATGGCTTATCCGGGCTGTCCGGCGCTATGACCTTTCCGTTGCAGTAGAAGCAATAATTTGTACCAGCTACTGTCTGGGTTGCTACAGATAGGGGCTGGTAGCAGATGTCAACGCCGAGTACTTTTTCTAGATTTGAGCACTCCTTGGAAGTACATGGTCTAAAGTGTGTCCATTCGCCTGTCATTGTGCGCTCTCCTGTTACTGCAGGTCTCTTGCTACGGTCTGACCTTCTGACAGTTTGCGGGGATATAGATATATATAGGCTAATGTATATACAAATGAATGATAACTTCGGTTGCGGCGGGCTTTCTGTTTCATATTTTATCGAATTCCAGTAGGTTTTGGGGAAGGTAGCCGGAATTATATGTAAGACGGGAGGGCTGAATGTACTGGATTTTTGCTGGAATAGCTGTACTTGTGCTGGCTGTGAACTGTTGGTGGCGCAAAAGCATTGCAAGGAATTATAAAGAATTGATTGCTGAGTTCGAGCAGAAGCGGGAAGGCAGAGTTATTGATGTCACCGTCGCAGCCCGCAAGAGGAAGAAATACCCCAATACCAGAAATCGTACAGTTGCTCCCCGAATTTTGTGGGAAACCGAAGAGGGGTTTCCTGTAGATGTTTCTTCTACCAGAAAACATGGGCAAACAGAAAAATTGAAAATGACATTGCAGTCAGTTGTTCAGGATGCTGAAGGCAATGTCTATGTTCAAGGGCTGGATAGAGATTCAAAAGCCAGACGTGACATCGATATTACAACACTGTCGGCAAATGTGACCCTGCCTGTGTATAAAATTATACCGCTCGATGAAATGCTGCTGCAAGTATGTGGTTTGCGGTTACGTTATTTATAATATTTTAGTATTTATACCAGTTCTGGTTGATAAAAACGTATTCGCAGTCCGGATAAATGATTCCGTAGATAAAGTTCTGATCACGGGTCGGTGTACCGATTGGAACAAAGAATTTGTTTGTGGCAAGCATACAGCGGCCGTCTTCGAGCATCTGGTTTAATGCAAGGCTGTCATTTTGCGACATAAGACCATAGCACACCTGAAAATCTACCAGCGTCTTTGCTGCGAGTGCGTAGTTCATGGGAATAGTTTTGTCAGGGAAATAGTATTCTGGCTTGCAGCCCAGAAGCAGCGTCAAACAAAGGATACCAAATAAATATTTCATGTGCGTCACTCTCTTGGATAGTTGGGGTAAAACCTCAGCTACTAGAGTAGCGAGCTGTGCATGTTAGCTATATTGTTATCATTTAGCGAATCTGGCTGGCTGAAAATCCAGAGAGTATTTGCAAGACAGAAAGCCGCATCTACAGAGGTAGGGCGGCTTTTTTATGTGTTACGCTGTGCATCGCAAAATATTGAGCAGGTGCGATGCATAGGAATAGAAATCATGACAGCACAGGGCTGTGCTATCGAATGTATTGTGATGAAGTTAATAAAAACAGAATAGTTACAAAAAGAGTAAAGGAAAGGACACTGTTGCTGAGCATTAATAAGAATCTATTTAACATGTTCACCTCGCCAGCGACTGTAATGATTCATGCAGAAAAATTCAATATCAGAGTAAAAAGAAAGATTAATTTATGAAGGGCAGGTGGAGAAGAGCTACTGTCTGATTGCCTATTGCGTGTTTGGAAAAGATAAGACGACGGTGACACGCCGGTTCCGTCACAGTCTGCCCCATGCGGTGAAAAGGGCCCGTATAGGGTATACCTTGTTGGGTGTAGTAAGTTTTACCAAGCAGGTTTTCTGATTTTTTCTATAGCGTATATGTTGTCTGCATCTTCGTAAATGCGCTCCAAAGTACGCAGGCTAGTGCCCCCGAAAGGGTCTGCTCATTGGCAGGATTGTCAGGAGACAAGAGTTTTGTTGAAAATAAGAGAATACAGCCGTGTAAGCTGATAAGCAGCACAGATACCCAACTGCTGTGGAGGAACATGATGGGGAGTACGTACATTCCAAAATACTTTAGCGTAGACGAGTTGCTTCCGCCGCCAGTGCTACTGCCTGCACCTTTTGAATCGGTCTATCACAACGATAAGAATACCTTGTTCCGATTATTTGATTATCGCATTTTGGTGACGCTGGACAGACTTCGGGAGCGTTACGGCAGATGTCTTGTAAATAACTGGCATGGCTTCACAGCAGCAGAGTGGCGAGAAGGCGCACCGTACATGTTCAGATTTTCCGGTTGGAGGCCGGTAGATTGTTGCGAGGGAGCCGCGTTGTCTGAGCATAAGTTATTTAGGGCTATGGACTGTAAGTTTACAGAGACAACACCAGATGAAATCTGGGATGAGATGATTACGGATGCGAATGCGCCACAGTTTGAATTCATGCAACGTATTGAAGCGTTTGGCGGTATGTCATGGTTCCATTTCGATATGGGACAGCATGTACGGTATAACAAGGCGATTTATGTGTTGAGTAATCGCGGTGATCGAGCTGGGTTGCCGAGACAAATTGAGCGTGCGTAACTACAGCGAACAAATTTTCCACAACAAAGTAAGCCCCCGAATGCCGGTTCGGGGGCTTTGTGCGTCGTTGTGCCGGAGAAAGGAGTGTTTTTCATCGTTCCTTCAGAATACGCTTCACTGCTTGGTGGATAACATTGAGCAAAATGCCTGCTGCGATGCCGTGGAATATCGCATCTGAAAACTGACTCAGTCCAAGCGCTCTCTGGAGAAGAAATGTTGCAATAACAATATAGATAACCAGAAGGATGAATATAGTTTTCATGTCGTTCCCCTTAACTCTGTTCTTCCGTTTTGCAACGGGAGGAATAGCTCCTGTGATTATTACGCTCCTTCAGAATATAGTGTATTTGTGTTTGGTGACAGTATTTCCAGCGTGTGTACGAGTATGTGGGGTTAGTGGAAGTTTTTTTTGATGATGTCAGTGCGTGGGGTAGAGGTGGGATGAACGTTGCTTGCTGGATTGATGAGGAGTTCTTAACCATACTTTTATGCGTTGTACGTTAGGGGGGATTGAACGTATGAAGATGTGTCGTTGGAAAAATTTTATGCAGATTCTAACCAGAGTGGCGGACTGCCGAGAGCGCTTTGACGGGTAATGGGACGTTACCTTTTTTATTTACCGCTGATAGATGTCGATAGGATTGATATGAGACAATTACTTTTTTTTGTACTGACTTTTTTGCTGACCGTGATTCCAGCATATGGCGACACTTTGGAAGTAAGAGATGTGCCTTTTATGTTGCCTGAGAATATGCGAGGATATCAGGATTATGAAGGATTGATTGTTGCGGTTGTCCCCATTGCGACTTCAGAGCACTCGAATCGCATTTTCGGTTTTGATATGAAAGAGGCTGGAGTACTTCCGGTGCAGGTTGTTATGCATAATACGGGGACAAAATCATTTGTGATTACTGCCAGACAATTTTTTGGAATTACCTATGAAGGTACATATCATAGCGCCCTTTCGGCAGGAGCCGTGGGGTATAGGATAAAAGATGTTTCAGTTGGGTCAAATGTCGCGACGCAGGCAACTGTTCAAGGTTTTTGGGGTGCAGCCCTTGGAGCCGGTTTAGGTGCTGGAGTAGGGCTGCTAACTGGTGATCTAGGTTCCGGTGCGGCAACAGGTGCCATCATCGGTGGCGGCGCAGGGGTGCTTTCGGGAGTAGGTGATGGACTTTCAGATGATTGGACAGAAAAGTATAAGCAGCAACTTGCAGGGCAAACTCTGGGCAATAGTGACCTTCGTCCGGGCGATATCCGGTCCGGCTTTATTTATTTACCGTCAAAGGGGTATTGTAAGCTGCGCGTCAAGCTGTTCAATGTAACAGATAACAGAATGAAGGAAATGTTTTTCCCTCTATATACGTCCGAATAGGGGCTGGACGATCAGTACGCTCAGCAGGCTTGCTGACTAGACAAAATAGCTCAGTGGACTATATTAGTCATAACAAATTAGTTTATTAGCACCTGCCTTGTGTGCCCATCTTTATATGGAGACAAAGTAATGATCAAAACTCTTGAGCTGAATAACGTTGGTCCCTCAGAACATCTTTCTATAGATTTCGGGGACAGGCTCACGGTGTTTACTGGAGACAACGGGCTTGGAAAGAGTTTTGTTTTGGATGTTGCGTGGTGGATGCTCACAAAGGAGTGGGCAAGTGAGATGGCTATGCCAAGTTCGCTTGTTTCACCTGACGATACTGCACGATCTTCTAAGTCAGTAATAACGGGTAAGTTCGACTCTATCGCAAGCAATGATGCGGTGCAGGAGTATGTTTTTCAACGTTTGGGGCAGGTGTGGAACTGTAGTCCTATGGCAGATAATAGCGGGAACGGAAGAAATTCTCCAAGTAATGCCATAGTACTGTACATGAAGTATGACGGCACAATTGCCATGTATGACCCTGTAAAAGCAGAAGCTGATGCGTATTCTCGCAGGTTGCTGCAGGAACAGGTGCACAACTACAGTGAGATGCACGTAACGTTTTCAAAAAACACGACGCGCATTTATTCGCAGGCTGAGTTGTGGAACGGCGTACAAAAAAGCCGTAGACAAGAATTTAATGGCTTGATCGCGGACTGGGGTGACTGGCAGCGTGAAGGCAGCTTTTCATATATCTGTCTTAAGAAAGGGATGCGTCATCTTTCCCCGAAAGGGGAGATTTTTTCAATTGGCAACCTGCGAAGAGTCAAAGCAGATGACAGTCGTAAATTTCCCACCATCAAATCCGAATTCGGTAAAGAAACCCCGCTTATTTATGCCTCTGCCGGAATCCGTAAAATTATCTCTCTTCTTTATGCACTTACGTGGGCGTGGAATGAACACATTGAGTTGTGTGAAAAGTATTCTATGGAGCCTGCAGACAAAGTTATTCTTCTTATCGATGAAGTTGAAGCACACCTTCATCCGCAGTGGCAACGTAGTATATTAAAGTCTCTGGAATCTGTCATGGGCAGCCTTCTTACAGGGCATGATGTGTCGACCCAGCTTATTTGCACAACGCATGCGCCATTGGTGCTTGCTTCCCTTGAACCGATTTTTGATGAACGTGAAGATGTCCTGTATTCTTTTGATGTGAATAGGAAGACATGTGAGGTTGAACTGAAAAAAGAGGAATGGATTCGCCGTGGTTCTTCTGCTGCATGGCTCACCAGTCCGGTTTTCGGGCTTGAGTCGGATTCTTCAGAACAGCGTGAGGATGCAATCAAAGAGGCTAAGCTGGCTGTACGTAATCGCGTGTCTGAAGAAGAAGCAAGAAAAGTACATAAAAAACTGATTGCAGCGCTGCACCAGGCAGACCCGTTTTGGTCCTTTTGGCGTACCCGTGCAGAAAAACGGGGCTGGAATTTATGATCCCAGTGAAGCAGGCTCCAGAGCCTAGAGCATTTAATAAGAAGATACGGGAACCTGGAAGAAATTTTTTACGGCGAAAACATGTGAAACAGGGAGATCCGCCTCCAGCTAATTTTTCTTGGAGAAGATACTGGAGTAGGGCAATACCTATGCTGCATAGAAGCTATCATGATATTTGCGCCTATCTTGCCGTGTACCTTGATCCTGCAACAGATATGGCAGGAAACCGTGAAGGAAGTGTTGAGCATTTTATCCCGAAGGCTCAGGACGCATGGATGGCTTATGAGTGGAAGAACTATTTATTGGCGGACAGGCGCGTGAATTCCAATAGAGGGCAGGAAGAAATTACAAGTCCTTTCGAATTGAATTTTTACCCGTTTGAACTTGTTCTGGAAACAGGGATGATTGCTGTCTCTGAAGACCTTACCCCAGAGCAGGAGGAAAAGGCTTATCAGATTTTAGACGCTCTTCAGTTGGATAAAGAGATTTTTGATCATGAGCGTGCTGAATATTATGCCCGCTATAAAGATCGGGCTCGGGAAGATTCGCTGACAAATGCGCAGATTGCAAGGTATGCACCGTTTATTTGGTATGAAATTAAACGGCAGAATCTTGTGATTAAGGAATCATGACCACCAGTTGAGTTGGTTGAATACACAACGTGTAATGTGCGCTGCTCACTATTTATGAACTTCTGTGATTGTGGAAGATTATCAGTTGCTGAGAGCTGTTAGAATTTGAATGGTTGAGCTATAGAGTACGATCTATTGATGTAGCGGGAAGTAGGTCTGCTTAAGGTACTGCAATATGGGTAGATAAAAAGTGTGATAGAATTCTATGTTGATAGGTAAGAGTTTTTAACTGTTACAAATACGATGATAAAATCCTCCAGACGCCGTATGGCCAGTCTGGAGGATTTTTTTATCTTGAATCTAAAGGAAAAATAGAGTGCCCCGATAAGTGAGTAAGTGTTTGCATGCACAAACAGTACTGAGCCTGCTCCCCGATAATAGGCAGGCTGATCACCTTCGTTTTGATAACTAGTTGGCGCGGTATGTGGCCAACGTAAACGATGTATTTAATAGGAGCCGTACAGTGCGGCTGATGAGGCACAATCATCGTTTAAAACGTGAGGGTTTTAGTATGAATTGGAATTTACGTAACAGGTTTTTAATTCCTACCTTAGTAGCTATGTGCGTAGTGCTTGGCACCGTAACCTATACCTCTTTCACATTGGCTGAAGAGGCCTTGACTGAATCCATGATGGAACAGGCCGCAATGCTAACGAAAAATATTCGTACTCAGCTAAGTGTGTGGGTTACTGGTACACAAAAAGATATCAATCAGCTGGGAGAGCATCCAGTTTTTCGAAGACTTGTTGAAAAACGTGGTGATCAGATTGGAAATGTTACAGAAGCGCTTAATATCTTGAATCAGTTCCAGAGTGATTATGGAATATATGAAGGTATAGGCTTGTTTGATAAGAATGGGACAGCTCTTGCCTATACGATCCCGGGAACAACAGGAAAATTAAATGTAGCTGAACGGCAGTACTTTAAAGATGCAATGCGAGGGCAAGCTACTGTTTCTGACGCGTTGACGAGTATTGTTTCAGAGCGACCAATAGTGGTTGTCGCTGTGCCGTACCGTCTTTATGGCGAAGTGCAGGGGGTGCTTGCCGGTGCAGTTGAGTTGAACAACTTTTCTGAGTCGTTTGTTGACTCCGTCCGTCTCGGCCAAAATGGATATGCGTTTCTCATGGCTAAATCCGGTTATGTTGCGGCCCACCCTGATCAAAACAGCATCCTCAAGGTGCGATTGTCAGATAATGCTTGGGGTAGGGAAATGCAGCAAAAGAAAAACGGTACTATCCAATATCAATGGCGAGGAATACGTAAGTTCGTGTCATATCGTACTGAGCCACACACAGGCTGGGTTATTGGAGTTGCCGCGAATGAAGAAGATATATTTTCATCAATTGAAACAATCAGGACCAGCAACGTACTCTTCAGTGCAGCAGGTTTGCTTGTGATGGCGGTTGTTGTTTTCTTCATTGTAAAAAGTATTGTTGCATCATTAACTCGTTGTGTTGTTTTTGCAGAGGCTGTGGCTTCCGGTGATTTAGAACAACAACTGCATATCTCTAGAGGGGATGAGATAGGTGCGTTGGCGAAGTCGTTGAATACAATGGTCGGACGCTTAAAAGAAATGATCTTCATGGCTGAGAATAAAACTCGTGAGGCCGAAGAGCAGTCAGATAAAGCACAAATTGCTATGAAGGACGCGGAGCAGGCTCGTCAGCAGGCAGAGAATGCCAAGCGTGAAGGTATGCTTCAGGCTGCAAGCCAGCTTGAGGGAATTGTTGAAGGGGTTACCGGAGCCAGCGATGAACTTTTCCGTCTTGTCGAAGAAGCCGCCGGAGGCTCACAAATTCAACGAGAACGGGCGTTAGAATCTGCGACAGCAATTGAAGAGATGAATGCCACTGTGCTTGAGGTTGCTAAAAATGCCGGAGAGGCAGCTGAGCATGCTGCTTCTGCACGAAAAGAAGCTGAAGACGGCTCTGCCGTTGTTACAGCCGCCGTTGACTCTATTACAGAGGTGGAACGCCATTCAGGTCACTTAAAACAAAGTTTGAACGAGTTAGGGACGCGTGCAGAAAATATTGAATCTGTAATGACCGTTATTACGGATATCGCAGATCAGACAAACCTTCTTGCATTGAATGCAGCTATTGAAGCGGCACGAGCAGGAGAGGCAGGGCGCGGATTTGCCGTTGTGGCTGACGAAGTTAGAAAGTTGGCTGAGAAAACCATGCACGCAACAAAAGAAGTTGATGATGCCATCAATGCGATTCAAGATGCTTCCCGTGAAAATGTGAAAGGTATGGAACAGGCAACAGTGGCTGTGACACGTTCTACAGAATATGCAAAGCAGTCCGGTGATGCTCTGCGTTCTATTGTTGATATTGTTGTGGCAAATGCTGATCAGGTTAGTTCCATTGCAGCAGCAAGTGAACAGCAGTCTGCTGCTTCAGAGCAGATTAGTCGTGGCTCAGAAGAGGTTAATCGTATTGCCACAGAGACGGCAGAATCCATGACACACGCTAAGGGTGCTGTTGATAAACTCCTTTCAATGACAAACGAGCTTCAGGAGCTTATTCAACATTTAAAAAGACAATAATATTAATAAATAAAGTATGAAAAGGGTGTCCTCAGTATGAAGGGCGCCCTTTTGTAGTATTTATGTTTTTTTGAAGGATTTTACATAGTATCTCCTATTTATTCTTCTTTACAGCGTGATAGTATCGTTAAGC